>NZ_JAODNM010000123.1 GCF_025464955.1 Amycolatopsis sp.
TGAGGTTCCCCCCGAGCGGTGGACAGTGGGTTAAGCAGCTTTCGCTGCACCTGTCAGGGATTGCTCGTAGCACACAGGACTGATCATCCCGATAGAGGAATGTCGGCGATTAGTGTTGTACCACTCGATCCACTTGTCAACCGCTGCAACGAGTTCCGCTTTACCGGCGTAGGAATGCCGGTAGTAGTGCTCGTGCTTGAACGAGGACCAGAACGATTCTGCGGGGCTGTTGTCCCAGCAGATTCCCGTGTCACCCATCGACCGTTTCAGCTGGTGCGCGGCGCAGGATTTCATCGTCAACGTCGCGGTGAACTCACCGCCGCGGTCGGAGTGCAACACGGTGCCGGCGACGCGGCCACGGCGGGCGACTGCTGCGTCGATGGCCTGGCAGACCATGTCCGCGCCGATGTGGTCGGCAACAACATGCCCGAGCACGCGGCGGGAGTGCCCGTCCCGGATCGCGCACAAGTACATGTCGCCCTCGCCGCAGGTGAGGTAGGTGATGTCGGTCAGCCAGACCGCGTCGAGCCGGCCTTGGTCGAAGCGCCGCCGCACCAGGTCCGGTGGGAACGACGCCGCTGGATCGGTGACCGTGGTGCGGACTTTGAAGGTACGGGGACTGATGCCCTCGATGCCGATCTCGGCCATGATCGCGGCGACCGTCTTCTCGGCCACTGTCTCGCCGTGTTCTCGCAGTTCGCTGGTGATCCTCGGGGACCCATAGGTGCCGTTGGAGTCGGCGTGCGCGTCGAGGATCTTCACTGTCAGATCGGCTCGGCGTTGTTGTCGTGGTGTGATTTGCGTTGTGGTGGCGCGTTTTTTCCATGCGTAGTAGCCGGAGGTGGACACCTTCAGCAGGCGGGCCATGCGGGTGATGCTGAACCGTTCGGTTGCGGCGGAGATACTGGCGGTGGTGGTGCCGGGGGCGGGTGGGGCGTACTTCGCCATCAGTTCGAACCGTTGCGGTTGTTCTGCGTCGCGGCAAAGTACGCAAGGATATGCTGGTGATCCTCTGGCGGCAATCGGCTTCTGGGACGCACGATTCCGGAAGGCCCGATGCCCGACTTTACCCCCACGTTCTCCCGTCATCCGATCGGCCGAAGTGGCGTCGAGGTGCGACTGGGACACCCCCTGCTCGATGACTACCTCCGGTTCGTCAGCGCGCGGTGCCGCCCCAATTCCGTTCTCGCGGCCGGCTACGACCTGAAGGTGTTCTTCGCTTTCGTCGGCAAGGAACCAATCGACGTCACAACCACCGATATGTTCGAATTCCTTGCCTCGCAACGCAAACCGACACGCGGCGACAACGTCACACGGATCGACGACGGCGAGAAAGGGCTATCCTCAAGAACGATCGCCCGACGATTGGCGACACTGTCGGGACTCTACGGCTATCTTCGTGCTCGCGATCTGATCGACAAGAATCCCGTTCCAACCGGGCTCAGCGTCCGAGCGCGGACCAGCCAGCACAACAGACGCCGGACAACGCCGCTGATCCGCACTCCGCGAACTCTGCCCCGGATCCTCGATTCCTCTTCAGCCACAGCCTTCCTTCGCGCTCTGCGGACCCATCGTGACCGAGCGATGATGCTCGCGATGCTGCTGGGCGGCCTGCGCCGCTGCGAAGTCATAGGACTACACCTGCCCGACATCGCCCTGGCCGACCGCAAGATCACCATCACCGAAGGCAAAGGCGGACACCACCGCATCGTGCCGGTGGCACCTGCATTCTTCACAGCACTATCGGACTACCTCAATCACGAAAGACCCAGCAGTGCAACCACTTCAAGCGTATTCACCGTCCTGAAAGGACCGCGTCGCGGTGAACCGCTCACTGCGTCCGGCGTCGACGAAATTGTCCGCGGAGCACGTGGCCGGGCTGGTATCGAGCACCTGACCTGCCACATGCTGCGCCACACATGCCTGACAAGGCTGCGTGAGGCGGGAATGTCGCTGGAAGCCGTCCAGGCTCAAGCTGGGCACCGCAACATCGAATCGACCCGCATTTACCTGCACTTGAGCAACACCTGGCTGTCCGAGCAGTATCACCAGGCGATCACCGCCCTCGACGATGCCCTCACCAACTTCAACAAGCAGCCGTGACCAGGTCGGCCCGCGCCATGGCATCGGCGGCTCGCCTTATCCCCGATGATGACGGCACCGCAGCGATCACCGAGTTCATCGCGCACGGCGGATCGGAAGCCTCCCGGTCCAGTCGCCGTTGCACTGCGACGGCTTTCGCCTGCCAGTTCACCGACCTGACCGGGTGGATGAACGCGACTTTCATCGAACGGCTGACCGCACCGCTTCACGTTCGCGGTCTGGTCGCGCGCCTGCTCGTCACCACCGGCTCCCGCGCCGGCGCCGACTACGTGATGAACAGCGGCAGCAACTGGGGCAGCCATGCCGCAGTGGTGCATCCCGAATTCTTCGATCACTTCGATGGCACCGCACAACGGATCGGCTTCAACCCAACCCAGGTCAAGCGCCAGTGGAACACCCTCGCCAAAATCTGCGCCACGACCGGAGCGACACCGAAAGGCGTGAATGCCAACGACTTCGGCAATGCAGCAGTCGAACTGACCGAGATCTGCCGCCGGTTTCACGGCAGAATCACCAACTCGTGGTCGACGCCGCTGCACGGCCTCAAGGCGACGCTGGCTGCTCTGGGCACCCTCGACAGCGCACCACCAACCCGCATCTCGCCATCACAGCGCGGCATCCACTGGAACGAACTCGCCGAACGTGCCCCGAAGCTGACCGCGACCCTTCGCCGCTACCTGACCCAAATCGCGGTCAGCATGCGCCCCGGCAGTGTCGCCCTGATCGACACCACGCTCCGTCATTTCGCTGTCTATCTCACCGAATATCACCCCGACATCACCGTAATCGCCGAGGTCCGGCGCACCCACATCGAAGGGTTCAAGACCTTTCTCACCAACAAGCCCGGCTACCGAGGCAACCCAGCCCCAGCCAAAACCACCACCGGAATGCGGCTGGGTCACCTGCGCGGGTTCTTCGACCGCATCATCGAGTGGAACTACACCGACTCACCCGCCCGCAACCCGATCTTCGCAGGCGACATGCCCATCCGCGACCGGCCTCTGCCACGCTTCCTCGATGACGCCGACGCTGCGGCGCTGCTCACATCGGCACGCGGCCTGCCTTCCCTATTCGATCGTGTCGCCGTGGAGGTCCTGGTCCTGACCGGGATGCGCAAGGGCGAGTTCCTCGGACTGACCCACGACGCGATCACCACCGTCGGCAACGCCCGCTGGCTACGGACCCCGATCGGCAAACTTCACACCGACCGCTACATCCCACTCCATCCACGAGTGGAAGAACTGCTGCTGCAATGGCTTTCGGATAACGCACCACAACCGCGCACCTCCCTCATGTTCACCGACCGCGGCCGCCCGATTCCGGGCAGACGCGTCGATTACGCCGTCCAGGCCGCCGCCAAACACGCCGGCATCGGCCACGTCACCCCACACCAACTACGCCACACCTTGGCTACGCAAGCGATCAACCGCGGCATGAGCCTCGAAGCCATCGCGGCCCTGCTCGGCCACGCCTCACTCTCGATGACCATGACCTACGCGCGAATCGCGGACCGCACCGTCGCCGAGGAATACTTCGCCGTCACCAAACACGTCGACCGGCTCTACAACCCGACCGCATCGACAGCGACCACCGCCCCCGAAGGCCCTAACATGCAACGACTCCGGGAGGAATCGACCAGACTCCTCGGCAACGGAACCTGCACGCGCCCAGCAATTCTGGACTGTCGATACGAAACGATCTGCGAGACGTGCACACACTTCTCCACCAGCAACAGCCACCGGCAAACACTCGCCAACCAAGCCGCCAACGCCACACAACGCGGCGAGACCCGCCGAGAAAAGGTCTACCTGGAGCTGATCACCAAACTTGACCGACCGACCGCTTGACAACGATCACCCGCATAAGCCGAGACTTTTTTCAGGAACGCGATGTCCCTGTCCTGATCGGCGACTCGTTTCCGCAGCGCCTGCAGTTCGGCCCGCTCCGATGGGGACAGTGTGTCGTCTCCGACTGCTGCTGCCGCGTCCGCTCGGCGGCGTTCGTCTTTGACCCAGACGCTCAGCATTCCCGGGTCGATTCCCAGTTCACGGGCAACTTCGGCGATCGTGCGGCCGGTATCGATCACGCGATGCGCGGCCTCGACCTTGTACTCGGCGGTGTATGACCGACGCTTGCGGGCAGACATAACAGACATCCTTCCAGCAGGGCTGTGCCCTGCTAAAACGGTGTCCACTCTCCGGGGGGAACCTCACAGAACAGCCCGATCTGCTCAACCGTTGGCGCGTCCGGAGTTTTTGGCGGTAGGTATGCGTCGCGTTCGAGATCGAGCAACGTCGACCAGGGCCCGCGCTCGATCAGTTCCCGAAGGACCTGGATCGTGAGCTCGACGTCGGCGAGCGCGCGGTGCCTGTCCACCGGCAGAGTGATCCCGAAGAAGCCGGCGACCTGGCTCAGGCCGTGCTCAGTCAGCCCGGGCAGGCTTGCGCGGGCGAGCCGCACCGTGTCGAGCAGCGGGGTCGCTGCGAGGCCGGGGCAGTGCTCGCGTTTGCCGTGGATAAGAGAGCGCTCGGTGCTCGCGCTGTGTGCGACCAGCAGGACCGTGTCGCCGGCGGCGGCGGCGGGTTCGCCGACGTGCCGATCCAGTCCTGCCATGACCATCGCGGCGGATCGGGCCTCCGCTAGCAGCGCCACGGTGATTCCGGTGTGCTGATCGCGTGCGGTGATCGGCACGTCGGCGGGCGGACACATCAGCGAGTCGAACCGGCCGAGCTCCTCCAGCGTCCCGTCGGGGCGGCAGATCAGCGTGATCGCCGCGACCTCAGTCGGCTCCGGCGGGCGCCCGGCCGGGGTGAGGGCTTCGAAATCGATGACGACGAGACGGGTGCGCAGCATCCGGGGGTCGCGGGCGAGGTCGGTCAGTGTCACGCGCGGGTCTCCCGGTCGGTTGTATCCGCGATTACGTGGTCGCCGTGGGCGGCCTTCCAGCGACAGATCGGTCAGTGGTCGAGGTTCGCGTCCATCGATTCAGCGCAACAAGAGTGCCACCGGAATACCGGCGCGATGCGGTTACTCCCGCACCGGGGCACATCGAGATGGGGATGCGCTGGCCCCACCTCGATGCGTTGGGAATCAGTAGGAGATCACCACGCGGTTGGAAGGCTTATCAATGACCTGTCCAGAGGGAAGGTCATCGTCGGGTGTGCCGGCAGGGTAAGCGGTAATCGTGGGCAGTGCTTCGCGGTCTGTATCCCAAGCGAGGATGTGCTCGGCGAAGCGTGCGGCGACGGCGGCGCCAGCCGGGCCGCAGGCGGCGGCGCCGAGCTCGTTGCGTCGGACGCCACCTGGCGCGGCTTCGATTTCCCGCAGCACAAGGTAAGCGAGCGAGTCGCCGTCGACCACAGCGGGGGTGCGCGCGCAGATAACGAGATCAGGCAGGCCTTCGGACGTGGCTCCGGACAGGCGGCAGGCACCGTGCTCGGCGGCCGCGAGTCGAAGCCAGATCGCGTCGAAGCTCTCGCCGTCGTGGAGGATGACACCAGACCAGACGGTGTCGCCGGGCTGGTCGAGGGCAGGGACGAGCGCGGCCGGGGTGATGTCCTGGTCGGCGTCCCAGGTCAGGGTTAGGGCACCAGCGGCATCGAGGACGGTTTCGCGTTCGCCGTCCTGATTCGGCCCCTCCATGGGGATGAACCCGCACAGGCGGCTGCTCTCGGCGCGCAGCAGGTCACCATCGCGGAAGAACTGCACACACCGGGAGTTTCCCCGGAATCGCAGGGGAACGACCAGCCGGCCGCCGGGCGCGAGTTGCCGGGTCCAGGCCGGGGGCAGGTCCCAGGGGCCTACGGTGGCGATGATGGCGTCATAGGGCGCGCTGGCGGGGTAGCCGCCGACACCATCGGCCGTGATCACCTCCACTCGGCTGTAGCCGAGTGCGTCGAGGGAGCTGCGGGCCTCGGCGGTGACGTCGGGGTGGATGTCGATGGTGACGACGTGGCCGCCCGGACCGGCGACCTCGGCGAGCAGCGCCGCGTTGTATCCGGTGCCCGCCCCGATTTCGAGGACGTTCACGGGAGGTGCGGCGCTGGTGTCCTCGGGTGGTCCGTTGTAGACGTATTCGAGCATCATCGCGACGACGGTCGGCACGCTGGCGCAACTGCGGGGCAACCGGCCGCCTGAGGTGTTGGGCTTGGTGGTGATCGCGAGATTGTGCTGGTAGGCATTGCGGACCGGGGCGTCGGGAACGAACAGGTGCCGGGGAACGGCGCGCAGCGCGTCCCGGACGCCGTCGTGGTGAAGGTATTTGCGCTTGGCGATCTCGCGGATCATCTGCTCGCGCAGGACAGCGGGATCGTCGGTCGTGTCATCGGCGGTGGTGGTGGTCATGGGGGTCCTTGTCGTTGTGGTGGTGATGCAGGCTGCATCACCGAGGTGATGGGGCCGGGTCATCCGGCGATGAGCAGGCAGTGGTCCCAGCGCGACGCCGAGGGTTCAGTCCCGGCGGTGGTGTCCACGGCGAGGACGACGCCGGCGAGGCCTTCGAGGAAGCCGAGCCCGGCCGGCGGGTTGTCGGCGAGCGCGTCGACCAACCGGGCGCGGAGGTGCGGGACGAGCTCGGCGAGTGGGCTGCCGGGTTCGGTGTCGGCGGCGGCCCGCCAGGCGGTGAGCACCGCTCCGGCCAGGCCGTGGCAGAGCGTCGACTCGGCGAGCAGAGCGAGCTGGTCCGGGGCGCTCAAGCAGGCGGCGAGGGCGTGTTCGGCGGCCGCCGCGCGGGCTCGGTCGCCGAGGGCGAGCCCGGCGAGCTGGTGCGCCCGGGCGATACCGGGTGTGCCGTAGCACCACGACGGCCGATCCGGGAGGGCATCGCCCGCCAGCGGTGCGGCGGGGACCGGGTCGGTGATGGTTGCGGGCCAGCTGGGTCCTCGGGCGTGCTCGACGCGGTGGTCGTCGTAGAAGTCCAGGATGGTGTCTAGGGCTTCGGTGTGGCCGTCGACGGTGATGCCGTGGCGGTGGGCGAGGGCGAGCAGGGCGAGCGGTCCGGCGATGCCGTGGGCGATTCCGAGGTTGCCGTGCCCGCGCGTCCACTGCGGCGACGGTTGCCCGGTCGGGGCTGTCGAGGTCCACCAGCCGGGCAGCGCGGCCCCGTCGACGGTGACCGGCTGGGTGAGGGTGACCAGGTAGGTCAGCACCTCGGTGAGCAGCGGGTCGGTGGGGTCGCGGTGCAGCAGGTGGGCCCCGAGGCCGGTGAGTCCATCGATCAGGTCGAATTCGCGCAGCAGGGGGAGACGGCCGCGGCTCTGGCGGGCGCGGGCGTGGCTGAGCCGGACGCGGACGAGGTCGGTGATCGTGGTGTCGAGGGCGGCGAGTGTGCTGCCGTAGGCGTCGCGGGAAGGCTGGCCGGGCACCATCGCCGCGCGCAGCGCGAACGCCACGGCGGGCGCGCCCTGGTAGAGCCCGGTCTTGCGGTGGGCGGCTACCGACCAGCGCATCATGGCCTGCACCCACGGGTGCAGGCGCTCGGCCTCGCCGGTGGTGTGGGCGTGCTCGGCGTGGAGCAGCACAATCCCCGATGCCCCGTCGGACAACCGCTGTGACCATTGGGGAAAGCGGTCTCGGCTCGGGGGGACGGTGAGGCTGTCGGGAATCACCGGGGCACCGCCTGGGCGCGTGCGGTGAGGGCGGCCTGGCGGGCGATGCGGCGGGCGAGGTGTTCGCTGTCGCGGTCGGGTCCGACGGCGCGGTTGTGGTGCATGTGCAGCAGGGACTCCACGATGCTGTCGGGAACCGGTACGGGGAGCACGCCAGCGTAGGCGCGCAGCGCGTCGGCTCGGGCCAGCCACGCTCCGGCCACCTCGGCGGGCCACTCGGTCGGGTAGGTGCCGGTGGCGGTGAGGGCGACGCGGCGGGCGTGGTCGACGGTGTCGCGGTCGAGCGGGGCCGGTGATGCAGCCTGCATCACCGGTTTGTGGTCGGCGAGCCAGGTCCACGCGGCATCGTCGTCGCCGAGCAGGGCTCGGACGATGTGGACCATGCCGGCCGCGACGAGCGCCTCCGGCGCCATGGTGACCGCGAGGTGGTTGATGCCGGCTTGCACGGCCGAGGAGTCGGCCTTGAATACCGTCTCCGCGGCGTCGAGGGCGTGGTCGCCTCCGTAGCGGCCGACCTCGGGGTAGTAGGTGTCGAGCGTGGCCCTGCCGGTGACCCCGTGGTGGCGCAGGTCGACCGCCCACCTGGTGAGCGCGTCGACGGTGCTGCCGGCTCCCTTGGCGTGTGGGGTGTGCAGTCGGAGCCGGAGGTGGTCGGTCTCGTCGGGGCTGCGGTAGCGGATGAACCACCACTGCGGCTGGTCGAGACCGGCGAGCAGCGCGGGAAGGTGCTCGCTGATGACCTCGTCCATGCGCTCGGGGTGTGTGTAGATGTGCACCGAGAGCCACCGGGTGTCCGGCGCTGCGGGGAGGGCGCCGTGGAGTTCGTTGACCAGTAACGGGGCGCCGGCCGTCGCCGGTGCGGGCCCGGCGTCGCGGGTGGCGACGAGGGGGACGATGACATCGTGGGCATGGCCGATCCAGCCGAGCCCGGTGATGGTGGTCGTTTCGGCGAGGATCGCGTGACCGTGTCGGCGCAGGTGGTCGCGCAGCAGGGCCACGTGGGCGGGGACAGCGAGATCCAGGCGCAACGGGCGGTCGTCGTCGCGCAGTTCGACGACCGCCGGGCAGCGCCAGTGCAGCCGCCAGACGTTCAAGGTGATGCAGGCTGCATCACCGCCGAGACCGGCAGGGAGATCTGCGTCGGTGATGCGCCAGCTGGCCGGGGACAGAGTGCTGCGGCCGTAGCGGACCCGGGGCAGCATCGGCATGTCGGCGGCGACGCCCCAGTCCAGCCGGGTCCACGCGGTGTCGAAACCTCGGGGCAGCTGGGCGAGGAAGCGGATCAGCGGCGCGGGCTGCTTGTCGAGGGCCAGGGCGTGGAACACCTGCGGCTCGATCACGCGCCCCGAACGGTCGACTAGGTGGAGCCGGTCTGCGGTTGCGGTCACGCAGAGGTCGGTGAGGCCGATGTGGCCAGCCACATCAGCGCGGTGCGGCGGGTGGTGCTCCCCGAGCGCGATGAGATGGTCGAGGTAGACCGGGACGCGGCTGATGTTCTCGGAGACGGGGTAGACCGGCGCGAAGGTCAGCTGCGCGCGGGTGGCACCCCGGGTCCCCGCGGGCAGCTCGGCGTAGAGACCGGCCAGCGCGGGGGCGGCATGGGCGAAGCGGCCGGTGAGGGTGCCGACGCTGCGCACCGGTAGGACGGTGAGGCTGTAGACGCCGCGGTCGAGCGCGGCGGTGCTTGCGGCGTTGATCCGTACGGCGAGCTCGACGTGCGGCGGCGCGGTGAAGGTGGTGTCCCCTGCGATGTCGTCGAGGTCGCCGTCGGTCAGGACGACCTCATCGGTGCCGGTGACCAGCGCGCGGCAAGCCAGCGCGAGCAACCGGCTGTCACGCAGTGATGCAGGCTGCATCGGCTCGGGCAGGATGCTGCCGGGGTAGCCGGCCGGGTAGCCGAGCCCGGCACCGGGATTGAGGACCTCGGTGACCGGAACGAGGGTGCCGACGCCGTAGCGGTCGAGGAACCGCCGGTGGTAGTCGCGCCAGATTGGTTCTCCGCCCGGGTGGCGCGAGAGCCGGAGCAGGGCGGTGGCGGCGAGGTCGAGGTCGTCGCCGAGGCGGCAAGGCAGGGTCACCGTGCAGTCGAGTGTGGCGTCGAGGGCGAGCGGGGACCGCCCGGCGGTGGCGAGGTGCCGCATCCGGGTGACCAGGTCGTCGCGCACCTGCGGGCTCGGACCGACCAGGTTGTGGTGGACGAGTTCGTGGTCGAGCCGGACGAGCTCGGCGAGCAGCGCGGCGACCTCGGGCAGGCTCTCGATCTCGGGGATGTCGACCAGTGCGGCGATTAGGTGATCGAGTAGGTCGGTCACGGTCGAGGGGGCGCGCAGGTGGCTGATCAGGACGCCTTGGTCGAGCAGTGTGGTGATCATCGCCAGCCCGGAGTCGGGGGTTCCGGCCGGGAACTCGTTCATGAGCCGGGCGAGCAGGACGTCCACGGTGATGGGGGTCGCGGCGGTGCTGTGGATGAGGGCGAGGGCTGGGGTGAGGGGGAGGCTGACTCGGTTGGGGCCGTGGGGAAGGTAGAGGCGGCCGCCGAGCCGGACGGTGAGGTTGGAGACCACCACGCGCAGGTGCGGGAGCAGGGTGGGGGTGTTCTCCAGGTGGGTGATGATCTCGTCGAGCCAGGCGGTGTCGACCCGGGCCCGAGTCCGGTGCCCGTGGCCCCAGCGAAGGGCGGCGGCGTCGCCGAAGCCGGCCGGGGCGACTCCGGCGAGGATCCCATTGGGGGTGGGGCGGCCGGTGGCACGCAGCAGGTAACGCAGAACCGACTTGGTGGTGCTGCGGATGCGGCGCGGGGACAGGGTGTCGGTGCCGGCGCGCAGCGCGGCGAGGTTGGTGGCCAGGTCGGGCACGGCGTGCGCGATGGCCTCGGCGAGGTCGGTGTCGCACTGCTCGGCCAGCCAGTCGCGGCACGAGTCGGTGTCCTCGAGGTCGGGCCAGGTGTCGGGGAGGGCGGCGAGCGGGGCGACGGCGGCGCGCAGAAGCGCGGCGTCGCGGTAGCGGTAGTGCGGGGTGCCCATCCGGTGCTCCTGGTTTGGTCGTGCTCGCGTGGCGTGTGGTGCTGGCCGGAGCCGGGCCGGTGACGGCCCGGCCCCGGGGGCGCTGCGGTTAGCGGCCGCTGCTGTTCGCGCAGGACGACGCGCAGGTCGGATCGCACCCGTCAGCGGTACCGCAGGGGGCGAGGAGGTCGCCGCTGGCGACGTCGGTGTGGAGAATGACGTGGAGAGCGAACGGGTCGGCCGCGGCAGCGCCCTCGCTGGCGAATGGGCTCTCGAGGATGGCGGTCATGGTGGTCCTTTCCAGTGGTGTCCGGCCTGCCGGTGTCTCCGGCAGGGGGTCGGGGGTGATGCAGGCTGCATCACCGAAGGTGGGAGCGGATGTCTCGACGTCACGCAGCCAGGTAGCGCAGCGGCACCGCGCGTTTCTCGAGCTCGGCGAACGCCTCAACCACGGCGCTGACCGCACCGTGACCGGTAATGGGAACTACCGCACCGACGTGGTCGGCATAGGCCACATAGGGCGGGTCAGCAGTGGGAACGCCATGGATGGTGAACGACTTTTCCATCTGCGGGTACGCGCCGGCCGCGAAGGGGATAAGCCGGATACTGATATTCGGTCGGCCGTCGAGCTCGACGAGTCGGGCGCGCTGGGCCGCCATGAGCTCGGGAGAGCCGACCTGCCGCCGACGCGCCGTCTCAGCGAGTACGACTGAGATGTCGACCGCGCGTACCTGCGACAGCACTGGTTTTTGCCGCAGCATGCGCATCGCGACCGCCCGCTCGACCTGTTCGGGTGGGCCTCCGCATTCCAGCGCGACCGAGCGCGCGTACTCGACCGTCTGCAGGATCCCCGGCACTGCGGAGGTGTGGAATTGCCTGATTCGCTGGCTTTTCCTTCGGTACCGGCGAACACGCCGAGGGATGCAGGGAAGTTGTCCCGGAAGTCAGGCCACCAGTGCGGGGTGGTTGGTGTAGTGGGCTGGTCGTTCATGCGGCGCGGTCCAGCACGATTACCCGGTCGGTCTCGATCAGTGTCCAGCCGTCGGGTACGGCGTGGTGTTCGAGCCAGTCGAAGGCTTCTCGGCTCGCGAGGGTGAGGCGGTCGAGGACCTCGGGGGCCGTGGTGTCCTGGGTTTTCACGGTGAGGACGAGTTCGCTGGCGGCGGTGTTGGGCCAGCCGTGGCGGTGGGCCAGTTCGATGATGCGGACGTCGACCATGGCGGTGGTCTCAGCGCGGACCACGACGCCGCGAACGGGCGGCAGGAGGGCAGCGATTCCCATGAGTGGCGTGATCTCTTTCGGTGTTGGTGTGCGAGGGTTTTGTAGTCGGTGATGCAGGCTGTATCACCAGCGCGAGTCAGTGGACGGGCGAGCGTCGAGGTCATGGAGGGCATCGAGGACGCGCTGCATCACCGGGATGTCAGGGCGCGCATCCTCGAATGCGGCGCGCCGCTCGGCGATCTGGAGATCGTCGGACGACGGCCACAGGCGTCCTAGTGTGGAGAATGCGGCGCCGGGGTCTCGGCCGGGGAGTGGACCGTCGTGTGAGGGCGCGGCGGCACGATGGTGGGGCGCAGCGTGGTGATGCTGTTGCTGGGTCATGGCGTGGGCTCTCCGGTGATGCAGGCTGCATCACCACTGGATCGGATGAAGCGGGAGTTGCGAGAACCCGAAACTGTCGGATGTGCCGGGTTTCGGGCGCGTGCGCCGGTCAGGTGATCGCGGTGCGGGAGATGCGCAGGCTGTGCCGGCCGGTGTGGCCGTTGCCGTGGTCGGCGGGATTGCCGATGAGGTTGCTGTAGGCGGCCTTCAGCAGGCCGCAGTGCGCGCGGCGCCAGGGTGCTGTGCGGCATGCTCGGCACAGGCCGTGCTCATCAGGGGCGTGGTCGGCCAACATGGTGCGAAACGTGGTGGTCAGCCGGCTGATTTCGTGGGTGGCCAGGGACATCTTTGTTGCCTCGTCGCCCGCGTCGACCAGGTGATCGAGGTAGTCCAGCTGCTCGGCCACCGCTCTCTGAAGGGTGGAACTCAGGACTTCATCCATAGTCGTTCTCCTCGTTGACGGTGACGGTGTCGGACGGCCAGGCACGGGGATCCTGCGGCGGGGCCGATGGTGTGGTCGGGGGCGGGGCCAGAGGCGCGGGTGCAGGTCGATCGGGACGACGTCGGAGACCCGCAGCCGCGCGATCTGGATGCCGTAGACCGCCGCGTCGAAGTACCGGCAGGGTCAGAAACGGTCCCCACACGTCAGGCAAACGCGCGGCTCATCGGGGTTGGGCAGGTGCATGGTGAGGTCGTTGATCGCGTCGGCGGCGCGTCCGGCGGGGCTGCTCGCCGCGACGACCTGGCCCACCGCTGTCCGGATGTCCTCCTCCACCGATCACACTATCCCCGCGGGACCGAGGGACGGGTGGGAAACCGGAGGCCGGCGATACACCAACGGCAGATCGATGGCCAGGTTATGGTCAGCGCGGCCGTGTTCGCCCAGCTGTCGCGGCATGTGCTGCCCCACAACGGATGTTGTGCCGGGGATCTCCAGGTAGCCCTCTTTCCTCGGTCACGCCGAACGACGCATCAGACGATGCGCACTGGTGGTGCACGGTCATGACGCCGCGCATGTTGGCGTCACGCTGAGGTGCCTGGCCGGCTCCGCCACGTCCTCGGACCTTGACGTCAGTGCGCTGCTGGAGCATCCGCAGCACGTACCCGTACGACCTGTTGAGGTCTGCGCTGATACGGCGGACGCTGTGCCCGTCCACGAGGTATCTCCTTTTGATTTCCCGAGAAAGGAGCTCATAGTCCTTGCCGGCGATTCGCGACTGTGGAGGGTAAACGGTCGTCGTGCCGCCCTGGGCGATGACAAGGTTCGGGCCGTCCGGGTAGATCCGATCGGGCTTGCTCATCGAGAGTTCTCCATATCGGCACATGAGATACGGGAGTGGCGATTCTGCGATGTCGTCCGTGTTCTGGGATAGGGGCTGGGTTTCACCTCTACGTACTGCCGGGCTCGGGCAGGCGATCGCGGGAAGGGGATGACGACGGCAAGCGGCTCCTCCGATGAGGTAGCTGGCCAGGCTCCGATCACATCGGGGTCTCTCTCAGGCCAGACCACAACCTCGTCCGCTCGTTCCTGCTCAACGCGGGCGACGATGGCAAACACCGACCAGTCCGGCTTCTGCTTCGCGATGAAGCGCTGACGTCGCCGCGCTCGCTGCCAGTCGGCAACAATCCACCGCGCTACGAGCAGGATTAGCGCTCCGACAACGACCAGCGCGAAGGTCACCCAGCTGTTCATAGGCTTGACGGTTCGTCGTCGCCGGTCGCGACGGCCGTATCGTCGCGCAGCGCGTGCTTGGGCTTGGCCGGATTGTTTTCGGCATACTGGTGGAGAAGCTCGCCCAACTCGATGAGCAGCCCGCCGAATTCGTGCTGCTTGGCTGTCGACATCGTCTCCGCCAGCAGGGCTGTGACCACGTTAGGCACTTGTTCATTGACACTGAGCAGGGCGTTCACCAGGTCGCCGGTGTAGCGGCTCATGAGATCACCTCGGTGAGTTCGTCGGTCAAGATCCGGAGCTTTGCACCTGTTCGATGGTTGACCGAGGTCAACCGTGTGGCGATCGACTTCGTGCCAAAGAGATGGTTGGTCTCGATCACCAGTGCGTAGGCGTTCTGATTGAGTTGTAGTACGTCCATCAGCCCGGTGAAGCCTGGCCGGATGAGCGTTGAGCCGGGCACGCCGCGGTCTCGGAAGACGGCGCCGAGATGCCACCCCTCTGACAGACACCACCACTCCAGAAGGTCGGCGCAGGCCGCCAGGTAGGCCGTATTGCGTCGGGTGTGGTGGATGTAGCCGTAGACCACCTGATTTGTAGGGGTGGCGGGTTCGGTTGCCGCTTTGGCGAGCAGTCTTGTGCACAGCTCTTGGTGTTCGGGGAAGGCATCCGATGTCATCTCAACGGCCACCTTCACATTCGAGGGGTTCGGTCGTTCGCAGGACGGTGTCTTCTTGCCGTTGGTGCTTCTCAACGACCATCTGGCTGACGCTGATGACGAGTTCGGTCGCCGCCATCTCCGGGATGATCACCGTTTCGCGTGGGTCGCCGACCTCTATCGCGATTTGCGGGCCGCTGTCCGTGTTGAGTAGCCCCACCACGATCTGCGCTGGCTGGCCATTCAAGGTGCGCGCAGGAGTAATCAGCGAGGTAATCCAGCGCTGTGCTGCCATGCGCCCTCCCAGTACGGTTAGCTTGCGGTCACCAGAGTGGTGAGACTGGTGCAAGTGGTGATGCACCATTCTCACCTTGCGCACCACTGCGGCGCAATGGCCTGATCGGGTGACGCCTGGGGGCTAGCTGACGTGCCATATGCTGTGGTGCATGGCCAGCAACACCCGAAGCGTCAAAGCCCTCACGCTCGGCTCAGCGCTAATCGAGCTGCGCAAGGAAGCTGGGCTCAGTCAGCGGAAGCTCGCCTCTGAGATCGGGCGCGATCACGCCACGTTGTCCAGGTGGGAGTCCGGTGAACGGCCGCCCAAGGCAGCCGAAGTGTCGGAAATCCTGCGGATTCTCAATGTGACCGGCGAACGCGCAGCAGATGTCATCGATATGGCCAGCGGCACTGATGAGTCCCAGTGGCTCGCGGTGACGATTCCCGAGCGCCGCCAGCAACTCAGTGCGCTACTCACCGCTGAGGCCAGGGCATCGCACGTCACTCAGGTCGCACCGTTGCTGATCCCGGGTACTTTGCAGACTAGCGACGTGATCCGGGCGATCATGGTCGAGAGCGGCGTCCCCGCCGGCGAGATCGCCGAACGTGTCGCTGTGCGGATCGGGCGGCGTGACCTCTACACTCGCCGCGAGCCGGCGCAGCTCGATATCCTGCTCGGTGAGCTCGCGATCCGGCAGATCATCGGCTCTCGCAAGGTTATGGCCGACCAGCTCCGCTACCTGCTCGAGCTCGGCGAGTTACCCAACGTCAGCATCCGGGTAGTCCCGTACTCGGCGAGCTGGTATCCCGGCCTCGCCGGCAGCTTCATTCTCATCGACAGTGAGGATGCGGAGACCCCGACCATCGTGCACGTGGAGATGCAGCGCTCTGGCCTGATCCTCCACGACCGCGACGACGTCGACGCCCACCGGCACGCCGCCGACTTGGTGCGAGAAAAGGCGATGAGCCCAGCCGACACGCAGGGGCTCATCACCGAAGTCCTCACTGAAATGGAGAACGTGTAGTGACGATATCGTCCGACGGCTGGTTCAAGTCGGCCCGGAGTAAAGAAACCGCCGATTGTGTCGAGGTCCGGCTCGCCGATGATGTCGGCATCCGGGACACGAAAGATCGCGACGGTGGTCAACTCGCAATCGCGAACCGTTCCTGGACTGCGTTTGTGAGTGCACTGACTAACCAATAGTGGAATGAACGAGCCCCGGTGCAATCGGATACTGCGCCGGGGCTCGTTCATGCTTGAAGGGATAAGCAGTTGCGGCTGGAGATGCTGATCGGTGCGGTCGAATCGTCGTCCACTGCGTCAGTCAATTTCGGCACAACTCGCCTGTGTGCCGGACTTCCCAAGTAAGCGGTCTGCTGTGCCGCACTGACGGCGAGTCGAAACTGGTTGATCAGCGACTTCAATGCCGACACGTCATCCGCGGGCTGCGAGTGCGACGCGGTCGCGCCCGGCGGCTTTGCCGGCGTAGAGGGCGGCGTCGGCGGCGCGCAGGAGCCCTTCGATGGTGTTTTCGCGGATGTCGGGATACACCGCACCACCGACGGTCGCCGAGACGTGCACGGGTCGTCCGCTGTGATCGGTGATCTGCAGCCCCCGGACGCGGTGGCGGATCCGTTCGGCGACGACTCGGGCTTCGTCTTCGGTGACATCGGGCAGGAGAACCGCGAACTCCTCGCCGCCGTAGCGGCCGACGCTATCCCCGCGGCGGGCTGCTTTGGTGAGTGCGTCGGCGACTTTGATCAGGACGTCGTCGCCGACGAGGTGGCCGTGGGTGTCGTTGATGCGCTTGAAGAAGTCGAGGTCGACCATCAGCACCGCCATCGTCCCCCGTTCCGCGCGGACCCGCTGCAGTTCGACCCGGGCTTGGTCTTGCCATGCCACGGCGTGCAGCAAACCGGTGCGCTGGTCGGTGCGGGCGGCGAGCCGCAGTTGGTGCAACAGCACGCATTGGTGCAGCGCGACGACGGGAACGATCATGAGCAGTGCCGTCGGTGGCCACCAGAGCAGCGCGAGCGCGACGAACAGGCCCAGAGTGAGCTGCGCCACTTCCAGTAGATTATCGTGGCCGCCGCCGAGCACGTCACGAGCGCGGTGAACGTGGGCGGTCAGCAGGATCACCCCGGCGATGAGCACGGTGTTCACCGTCCATTGGGCGCCGATCGCCGCGACGAGGACGACCGCGTCGAGCAGCCCGGGGTGCGCTCCAGTGTCGAGAGTGAGCAGGTGATCGTGGAGTTCGGTGGCCCGGGCGATCAGCATCGCCGCCGACGCCGCCAGCGCGAGGGTGGAGGCGGTGAACACAGTCCGGTGGGGTGGGCGGTGGGCGTCGAAGCGGTTGACCATCACCCACCGGTGGATGTAGATGAGGGCGACGAGCAGCAGCTCGAGTGGTGGGGACAGCACGAGCGCCCCGGCGAAGATCCACACGCTGCACAGGTCGACGTAAGGAGAGTGAGAGTGGTCGCGCCGGACGCGTTCGACAACGTGTGAGGCGTGCAGATGCATTACTGCGCAGGCCGCCAGCCAGCCGAAGGTGATCCACTGCGCACCGGTCGGGGTCGATCGTGTTGCGGCGATCACGGCCGCCAGGGCCAGGAGGTCGACGGCGATGACGAACGCTTGTGCCGGCCGCGGTAGTGACCAGAGTTTCCAGTGGTGCGGCAGCAATCTGATGTGTCGTGGCGTGGTGCTGGTGGCGCTCATAGCGTTGCCCTCCCCGGCCGCTATCTGCGTAATCGTGTCCCCACGAAGAGTAGCGGCGTTGCAGTCCGATGTCAGCTAAATCGCGACAGAACAGCTCAGCCCCAGGGCTGGGATCATTTTTAGGCCCCAACGTCCCCGTGTCTGGAGGTGATGTGAATGCGTGACAAGGGCTGGTGACCAGAGCGGCAGAGGTGAACGCAGAGGTGTGAGAGGGGGATCGCGATGCGCGACAAAGGCTGGTGAGGCGAACCGCTGGTGCCCACGTGACGGGAGGAGCGGGGGTGAGGCAGGTGCGCGACAAGGGCTGGTGATCGCTCGGCGTGATCGTGGGGGAGCGGCAGGGCTCGGAGGGGAGGTGGCCAGAATGCGTGACAAGGGCTGGTGACCAGCACAGTTAGGCTTCCGCAGGGAGGGCGGCTGCGATCGTGTCGGGATGTCGACGCGACCAGGTGAGGGCTGCAGCGAGCGCGACCAGCGCTCCTGCGGTGCCCGCCCAGGCGATCGCTCCCGCCGCCCCGGCCGTCTGGGCCAGGACCCCGCCGAGCACGACCCCGATACCTTGACCGGCGACCTGGCCGGTGCGGGCGAACCCGAGCGCGCGCCCGCGGACGGCGACCGGCGCGAGCTGCACGAACGTCGCCCCCGCGGTGACCTGATAGCCCGAACACAACCCCGACAGCACCAACAGCACCAACGCCGCTGCCAGGCCAGGGCGCGCCCAGTACCCGAGCAGAGGCAGCGACGTTCCGACGGCCAGCAGACCCAGCGCCCGTAGCCGCCAGATCCGGGGAACGAGGCGCAGCAGCATCGCGCCCACGACGGCTCCGGCGGGTTCGGCCGCGAGGATCACCCCGATCCATCCGCCGGACACCCCGATTTGCTGCGCGAATGGCACCGCGAGTCCCTCCGGCACCACGGTGAACAGCGCGAGCCACCCTAGCCACACCAACGTCCAGAGCTGTCGGTCACCTGCCACGATCACGGCACCGGCGCCGACTTCACGCCACAGGCGCCGCCACCTCGAACCCACGGACACCTCAGCGGCTGGCGGTGGGGGATAGGGCGCGATACCGGCGCGGATCAGGATCGCGGACACCGCGAAGGTGGCCGCGTCGATTCCGAGGGCGGCATGAGCGCCGACGTCGGTCACGACCAGCGCGGCGACCGCGAAACCGAGGACCAGGCTCAGCTGCCCGGTGATCTGCTGCACCGCCTGGCCGGCTTCATACCGGCGGCCGAGCATCTCCGGCAGCACCGCACCCTGCGCGGCGGAGAACGGTGCCTCCACCAGCTGCACCACGACCAGCAACCCGGCGACGACCCCCAGCGGAATCGCGGGTATCGCCATGACGGAGACCAGCGCGGCGCGCAGGACGTCGCAGGCGACCATGACCCGGCGGCGGTCGAAACGGTCGGCCAGCCACGCGAACAGCGCACCGGAGACCAGCGCCGGCAGCATCGACAACGCGTACGTGCCGGCGCTCAACGCCGCGGAGCCGGTGCGTTGGAACACCAGGATCGACAGCGCCACCCGCGCCAGCTGGTCCCCGATCACCGACCCCAGTCCTGCGGTCCACAGCACCCGAAATTGCGGTACTCCGAACGCAGCGGACACGGTCCTCGTACGCTGGTCGGCCATCCCCACCCCAAGTTCGCTACTGACGGCATGCGCGAAGCCACTGACAGTACCTTCGATGACGTACGAACGAGATCGGTCACGCGAACTGGTGCAGGTCAACACTTACCTCACTACCGGCGACGCCGCCGGTTTCAACCTCCATTGGGACGACCACGATGTCATCGTCGTTCAGCTCGGCGGGGAGAAGACTTGGGAGGTGCGGGGCGCCTCGCGGACCGCGCCGATGTACCGCGATGTCGAACGTAACAACGAACCACCCTCGGACATCGTCTGGTCAGGGACGATGAAGACGGGCGATGTCATGCACATCCCCCGCGGCTACTGGCACCAGGCCACTAGGGCCGAACGCGGGGCCGGCTTCAGCCTTCACGCCACCTTTGGGTTCGTGGCCTTCCCTGTCAAGTCAACGTGTTGAACCCTCGACGCGAGAGCCCTGCAGTCGATCTGCGGTGGTGATCGTCCTGACCCAACCGGACCGCGCCGACCACCCGCCTGGACCTGGAGCCGCGTGTGCTGTTCGCCGCCCGCACCACACGAGACCGCGAACGGCGGTGATCACCAGTGCTGGGGTGAACCCCCTGCCGTCAGCCCTGGCCCGTGTCAGAGTCGGTAGAGCAGACCCTTGCCCAGGGAAAATAGCAGCGGCTCCAACTCTAGGTGGTCTTCGCTGGTCAGGCCCAGGAAGCGGCCGATAACCGCGAGCAGCGCGAGCCGGCCGCTGTGGGCATCCAGGACTGAGCCGAACAACGTACGAACTCGCTGCGCGGTTGGTGCGTGGAGCAGACTGGCGCAGTAGAGCGTGGCAGCGTCGTACCCGGCCGGTGCCCGCCGCCAGGTCTCCCAGTCCACGATGCACAGCTGCGGCCCGGTGAGATTCCCCCAGTGCAGATCGGTGTGCGCGGTGGTCCACGCCACCGAGTCGAACACCATCGGGTCAAGGTCGACGCCGAAGTGGTCGCGGACGTCCCCGATCATGCTGCCGACAGTGTCGTACTCGTCGCACTCGGGAACAGGATGCTTCGCCAAGACGGTCAACGCTGAACCCAAGCTGGCCCACCATTCGTCGGGTAGGCAAGGGTCTTCGCGCAGGACACTGTCCTGGCAGATGGCGTTCCCCGGTGCGAGGGACATGATCTCGCCGCGGAGCCGGCGTCCGGAGGCGTAGTCGTCGGCGTCCCAGTCAGCCCAGTCCAGCACGGTCGGCTTGGGCACTCCGGCGATCGTGCTGGCTGTGACGTTGCCGTCCCACCGGCAGCGGGGCTGGTAGTCGGGGTCCTCCAGCACCACGCGCAGCCACACCTCGCCGCCATCGGTGGTGTGAGCGGGTCGCCCGGCCGAGCGCATGTCGTAGGTGTTGACGGTCTCACCAGCAGGGGTGAGGTGGAACCTGTCGGCGGCGGCCTGGAGTTGGCCGTCCAACCACCGGCGGCGTTCCTCGACGGCCGCCTCCACGTCTGCGTCATCCATCGGCCGGGCCACTCCGCTTCGTCGTCGGCTGGATCGGTGAGGCTATCGGTTCTTGTGAAACTGGCCTTCCTTGCCCCAGCTGGTCCCCTTCCGCGCCCAGTCGGGGCCCATGCGCGGTGTTGTTGTCGCGGTGGCCGTCCGTCGGCGGGTGGCGATCATGCCCTGGAGCGTCTGGTCGGTAGTTGTGGCGAGCTGTTCGAGGATCGTCATGCTGAGACTTCCTTTCAGATCATGAGGTCGTGCAGGGCCAGGACGGGTGCCTGGAACGAGGTCTGGCAGTGGTTGGTCTCGGTCGCGGTGAAGGTGCCGTGCTCGAAGTAGCGGTTGCCGGCGTGGGCTCCTTGGCGCCATGCGAAGAACTCGCAGGTTTCCTTGCAGCGCTGAACGCTCGCGAGGAACTCCCGGACGTAGGGCTGACCTGCGGCGCGGTCCAGGATCGACGGCAGTGGCTCCGTCGTGACGTTTCCGGCGACGAAATCGGCGTAGCGGGGCTCCTGAACCCCCAGCAGTTCTGGAGACAGCAGGACGACCTCCCCGTTCCACCCGATGGTGGGAAGCGGGTCGTGTCCGGCGTCGGCGTCGCGCAGTGGCTTGTCCAGGCCGAGGAAGCCCAGCAACCACTCGATCTCCCGGATCTCAACCTCGGGGTGCTCGGCGCTCCAGGTGAATGCTTCTCGCCAGAACTGGCGTGCCTGTTCCAGGGCGGGGGTGTGGCCGTGCTGGTTGGCGGCCTCGGCTGCCTCGATGTTGATCCCGATCCGGGTGCATCCCGTGCTGGCGAGGAAGTCCAGGGTCTCGCCGGCGTTGGTGCTGTCGGCGCTGACGACGGCCAGGATTGTGAATGGGATGTCGTGGCGTCGGAGGGTCTCGATGCCAGTCATAGCCCGGTCGAACGCCGGTCGCCCGCGCCGGTCGACCCGGTGTCGGTTGGCTGGTTCGGGTCCATCGATGCTGACCCCGACGGCGAACCCGTACCGCTGGAACAGTTCGCACCACTGGCGGTCGATCAGCGTCGCCGCGGTCTGCACCACGTGACGGATACGGCCATCCGCGCGAAGTGGCTCGAACGGTTCCATCAGCGCGGTCAACCGGGACCGGCCGACGGCCAGAGGTTCACCGCCGTGCCACACGATCTCGACCGGTCCCCGTGCTGACCAGTGGGGCGGGATGGCTGCCGCGATGGCCGCCGCCGTGTCGGTCGTCATCTGCTGGTTGAGGTGCCGCTGCGGCAGGTAGCAGTACGTGCAGTTCAGTGGGCACAGGCTCGTGGGCTGAAGGATGATCGCCGATGGTGCGGCCGCGAGCAGCGGGTGTGCACTGGTGCGTAAGCCCATTTCGTCCATCGGAGCCCCCTGTTTGTCAGACGTGACCAGTGCGGCAGGCGCCCTTGAGGGGGCAAGGTCACGCTTCTATCCGTGGATAGTTAGGATCCAGCTGAGCGTCACAGCCACGAGAGCAGCTGTCAATCTATCCACGGATAGGTTGACCGGATTGGAGTAAGGTCTATGGCCCACCGCTACCTCGATATCGCCGACGACCTCCGTCAACGTCTCAGCTCCGGCGAGTTCCCGGTTGGCACGAAGCTGCCCGGCATGAACCAGCTCGCCGTGCACTACGGAGCGCACAACGACGAGGTCCACGAAGCCGTCATCGCACTGGAGCTGGAGGGCCGCGTCGCCACCCGATCCCGCTCGGGCACCATCGTGTTGCCAGGCGACGCGGAACTGCACCAACTGGATCTCGGCGTGGGAGTGAGCCGCAACGACCTGGGCTACGTCTTCCCCAAGCCCGCCGGCCACTGGCCCGGCCTGCCCGGGACCTACCGCCGAGAATGGCTCGGCTGCCCGGTCGAGATCGCCGAACTCCTCGACATCACTGAGGACGAGCAGGTGTTGTGTCGGTCGGTCGTGGTCGGTCCGGGTTGGCCCATGCAGCTCACCCGCCGCTATTTCCCTCAGGACCTGGCCGCCGGAACCATTCTCGAAGCCGAAGACACCGGGCCCGGCGGCGTCCTCGACCGCCTTGAGCAGGACCTCAACCACGGCCCTCTGGACTGGAGCGACACGTTCGTCGCCCGGATGCCCACTGCCGAGGAAGCCACCGCCCTGACGATTTCGCCGCGTCTGCCGGTCATGGTGACCTTCCGAACCCATACGTCACCAGCTGGGCGGGTCGTGGCCGCCGACGAGATCGTGCGCGATGCCCGCCGGTTCAAGATCACCGTTCCCGTGCATCGGGAGCCCTCTGCCCACTGGCCGGTGCAGCCCGTGACCGGCCGCAATACCGCCTACGAGAAGCCGACCCGACACTGAACCTGGCGCTGGTGAGCGCGCGAACAACCATCTGGAGTCGCGGACGTGCGCGCCATGTACTTCGGCGCGGCAAGGGGCGTAGGCGCGCAGAAAGTCCGCGAACACAGAGTCGTCCCTCTCGTTTGAGAAGCCGGCGCTGTCGGGGATCTTGTGGACGGTTGCATGACAGGTTGGCCGTGAAGGCTCGACCTGCCGAAGGGCTCGCCGGGGCATCCCTTCCCCCAAGCACCTCACGTCGTAGACACAGCACGGCGCCCCGTCCGCCACGATGGTGCTGGAGGACGGGGCGCCGTGCTGCCCGCAGATCAGACGATCTTGCTCACAAGCCAGCCACGGTAGGCGGCGATGCTGGTGTACACCCCCGGCGATCCGGCCTGCGCGCAGCCGCGTGACCAGGAGACGATGCCGTACACGGTGCCGTCGGCTCCCACGGCGGGGCCGCCGCTATCGCCGGTGCAGAAGCCCTGACCGCCCTCGGCCGGTCCGGCGCAGAACATGCGTCCGGTGTCTAGTACCGGGTCGAGGCCGTCGAGGAGACCGCCCTCGTTGCCGCCGAGGCTCAGGTTCAACCCCCCATCGGCGGACTGGCAGGCGCTGGTGGTGGTCACTGGTACCTGGACGGTCTGCAGGACGGTAGGCAGCGCGGTGTCGTCCAGGGCGGTCTTGCCCCAGCCGGTGACGGTCACGGGGTCGCCCGCATTCGGCGCGGCGGCGGCGAGTTCGATGGTGCCGACGGTGCTGCTCGTCACGATCGGGTCGATGAGACGAAGGACAGCGACGTCGGCGGCCATCGTCTCGGCGTTGAAGTTCGTATCCTGGTCGATCCTGCTGACCGCGTTGGTGACTGCCAGCTGGGTGCGGTCGACGCCACCGTACTTGACCTTCAGTTCGGCGGCCGTCTTGCCGTCTACGCAGTGCGCGGCGGTGACCACCGATCGCGTGCCGACCAGGAAGCCGCCGCAGGCGTGGCTGTCGCCGAACCAGCCGGTCGACACGACGCTGACCATGTAGGGCGCGGTGGTGGTTGCGGGGCTGCCGCCGACGATCGCGGCGGCCGGCGAGACGGTGGCGCACGTCAGGGCGAGTGCGGCCCCTGCTGAGACGATGAGCTTGCGCAGCAACAGAACTCCTTCGGAAGGCTTGTGACGCCACGCTCTATACCACGTTGGCGTGCCGAGCCGCAGAAGCCCGGTATCTTCCGGAGCACGCTCTCGACCAGCGCGGCGTGCTCGGCGAAATCGCTCGGCAGTGCGGTGCGCACTGCCCGCAGCGCGGCGGTCTGCCGTCAGTCGTTCGGGTGGAGCGGTCGGCGAGTGGGGAACGGCACCACAGTGGTGTCCGGCTTCATGAGTGCCTCCCGCAGCTGTTGATTCTCCAGCGTGAGTTGATTCACAGCCCGGACGAGCGCGGGAACGTCGGACCGGAGTTGATCGAGTTCGACGTTCTTGTTGGTGATCGTCTTCTTGAGTTTTGTGATGGTGGCTCGCAGACGGGTCTCGACTTCCGGGGGAGCACCGCGTTCTCGGGTCCGCTCGTAGAACTCGTTCCGCAGATCGGTATGGCGCTGCGTAAGGGCATTGCGAGGGACGTCAGCCTCCACAGCGAGGGCGACGATGGTCAGGGCGCCGTTGGAACGTTCTGGGTTGCCGGCCAGGATCCGGTCCATCGCGGCGCGGATGCGGTCGCGTTCATCAGCTGAGGGGCTCATTCAGCGTCACCTGACAACGTGATCCTGGTGCGGTCGTGGGTGTCGGCGTAGGCGCGGAGCTTGCCGGCGTTGGCGCGCAGCCGGTCCCCGACCGGTTGAGGGACGTGAGCGGCGCGCTTGTCGAGGACGTCAGCCCGCTCACGGAGCTGGACGGCGTGCTGATCAGTGCGGATGATGTTGCCGCAGCCAACTACGCAGTGATCCAGGCTAGGGGTTGTCCTTGAGACCCTCGCGATGGCAGAGGGCACTATCTCGCTTGTAGTGGCAGAGCAGCAGTGCGTGGGGGTTGTCGTAGATCATCGCGTTCTCGTTGGCGAGCAGCCGACGCGCGGTGGTGGCAGTGATGACAATGCCGGCGAAGCGCGGCGCGGTAGCGGCGGCGTTGATCGCGCGGCGGGCGGCTGGGCCGGAGACGCCGCCACCGGTGTCGAGGTCGTCGTGTAGATCGGCGACGGTGTCGGCGACCGCGCGGACAGTCTCGATGTCGATCAGGTCCTGGATCCCACCTCGGCCGCGGGAGGCGTAATTCCCCGAGACGGCTGTGCTCAGATGGCCATACTGAATGGCCAGGGCGACCAGGCCGTTGGGGCGGCGAGCGATATGCCAAGCGAGACTCCTGCGGAACCGAGCAGCTCCGATGTGCCCGTCCGGGTCGGGCGGGATGACCTCACCAGTCAGCCCGTGCGCGGTTGCTTCGGCGTTGGCCCAGGCCACGAACTGTTCAATCCGGGGTCGGAATCCCTCCAATTTGAGTGACCCGGTGCCAGATCGTGCCTTGTGCAGCTCGTGAGCGTCGTGATCGAACAGGAGGCGCCCGTCAGGAACCATACGTTCCAAGACACGGATCGCGTTGACCACCGGAGCGATGGCGACCCACGGGACGTCGCGTTCCACCCCGGCGGACAGGTGGTTGCCGTCATCATCGGTCGCGGTCTTGTACTCGTGGCTGCGGATCAAATACCGGCCGATCTTACCCTTGGCGTCGGGCTTGGGGTCCGGGCAGCACCCAGTTCGCAGACCCAGGACCTCACCCGGACGCATACCGGTCAAATACGAACAGGCTATGAAAGCGGCTGTCGCCAGATGACGCATGAGGGTCGCGGCCTCGTTGAAGTCCAGTGCTCCCCGCCATGGCCTCCCAGCGATCCGGCCCGCCACCGGAATGTCCATTGGACATGGTCCAGGTCGCAGGGCTGCGGCGCCCACCAACCCCTCACGCTGGGCGAAGATGTCGATTTGCATGCGGGTAGCCCCGGTGATGCCGCCGATGTAGACGCGGGCGAGGCCGTTCTGGCTGGGGTTCGCGGGCACGGGCGCTTGGGCGGCGATCAACGGATCGAGGTACGCGTGCAGGGCAGCTCTGCTGGCCTGGGTGACGACGTTGGTGCGGGCGGCGTTGGCCAGTCGCTGTCGTTCGGCCCAGGCAGCGAGGATGTCATCGGCCAGATCGATCAGGCGCATCGCCCAGATGAGCAGAGGGCCCATCGTCTGCTCGGCCAGGGGCTCGGTCGAGTTCTCTCCGCCAGTCGTGGTCGCGGCGGGCAGGTAGTCGTCGGCCCCCAGCTCTTGCCAAGGTGGTTTTCCGACGCCGGTTGGGCGGCCGCTGAGCTGATCAAATGCCCACAACCTTGTCAGTGCACACAAGATCTTTTGGACATGGGCTCGTTTGAAACGCGAGGCGAGGAGGTGCTGCCCGTAGTCGTGCAGGGTGCCTGTGTCACAACCAGCGAGGCTGCGAATGTTGCGGGCTTCCAACCACTTCGCCAGGTCCATCCACAACGCCACGGTGCTGCGGATCGTGCCGAGGCTGATGCGAGCCCGCAGGGTGGTGCCCTGTGCTTTCAGGAATGTGGGCCGCAGTTGGCCGTTGATCAGGTTCCAGGCTGCCAGCCGCATCTCGTCCCGGAACGCGAGTGGGCAACTGCGCCAGTGAATTGCGCGCTTGCTGGTGCTGGGGTTCGCGGTCAGCGGGCCGAGAGACCAGACGGCATCGACATAACGGCCGTTGAGATGCACGTGTGCCGGGGTCGTGAGGTGGGAAGGGACGATCGGGCTGTGCGGCATGGGCAGTGGCAGAAGGTAGGAATCGGCCTCGGGGGCGGTACTCATGTGTCACGGGCTCCGGTCAGAAGATGGTCGATGAGGTCCCGGTCGTCGTCGGTGACCCGGGTCAAGGCCTGGGCCCACAGACCGGCGCCGAGCTTGGTCCTCAGGTCGGTGAGACGGGCGTGGGCGTCACCCCAGTCCGCGTCCGGAATTTGTCAAGGTGAGTGAGACCAGTGGGTGTTAGGCGGCTTCGGGTTCGGTCTTCTGGCTGGTGTCGTCAGCTGGTCGGTTGATCCAGACGGTGTCGGGGAGATTGAGCATCTTTGGTGCTG
>NZ_JAODNM010000132.1 GCF_025464955.1 Amycolatopsis sp.
CCCGCGACGCAGTGAAGGTGGCCGTGATGCGTTCCTTCAGTGCCATGCGACGTTCTTCGGTGGCCGAGTCTGGCCTGTTCCTCCAGTGGTAGTAGCCGGACTTGGAAACACCAATCCGCGCACACATGCGTATGATGGGGTAGTTCGCCTTCTCGTCATCGATGGACTCAAACTTGGAGATTATCGATATTCCTGAGCGACGAAGGTCGCAGCTTTTCCCAGAAACTCGGTCCGCATCCGAAGTTCCGCGACTTCTTTTTTCAACTCACGGAGTTGGGTGCGTTCGCTGATCGATAGTGGTGGTTCCTCACCCGCGTGTTCCTCTCGGTAGAGGGTTACCCACCTGCCGAGTGTTCCAGGTCTCCGATCCAGTTATCCGACCTTAGCCGGGACGACTGTCCAGGAACCCCAGGGCAGGCCGGACTGGCCGAACAGCTCGGCTGAAGGTCTTCGGTTTTCGACGGCTCGAGCGTTTGCGTTCGCCGATGAACCTCGGACTTCCACAATTCCGATTCGATGTGCTCGACCTGTGCCGGGGCACCACGCGTACGCCACGGGTGGACACGCGTGCGCAGACGGCGGACACGGAGTTCGGATGTGATCAGGTTCGGGTGTCGGGGTGGGTGGCTGTCCACCCGTGTTCGATCAGGGTGAAGATCGTGTCGATCGCCTGGGGCGGGTCGGGATGCTGGTGTGCCAGGGCGATGGCCTCGAGGGCGAACCGGGCCAGCGCGGCGCAGCCGATATCGTCCGCGGGGACGCCGACCTCGTCGGTGATGGCTCGCGCCAGGGCGGCTTCGTGGCGTAGCCACATGCGGCGGGAGTAGTCGCGCAGTGCCGGGTTGTCCTCGACCATGCGGGTGAAAGCCGAGATGTGCGGATACGCGACGGCCTCGGTCGCCCGATGCAGGGCGTGCTCGTGCAGTGCCTGCAGGACAGGCCGCCCGGGGGCACGGTCGCGCACCGCGGCGACGAGCGCCGCCTCGACGTCCTCGTCGATGTCGAAGACCAGCGATTCCTTGCTCGGGAAGTACTTGAACAGCGTCGTCACCGACACGTCGGCCGCGTCGGCCACCTCTCTGACCCCCACCTGGTCGTAGCCGCGGTCGAGGAACAGTTCGAGCGCGGCGTCGGCCAGTGCCTTACGGGTCTGGGCTTTCTTGCGCTCGCGCCGGCCAGTCTGCTCGATCATCCAGGCACTGTATCCGCTAAAACTGTAACAGTCAAAAACTTGAACGTTGCATGTTTTGCATGGTTGTGGTTTTCTGGCTGTCATGAACTCCACTCGCAGTCCCCGCATCGCGGTCGTCGGCGCCGGCATCGGCGGTCTCGCCTGCGCACGAACCCTTCAACGGCACGGCCACCGCGTCACCGTGGTCGAGCGTGAGACCTCGGCTGGTGCCCGCGGGCAGGGCGGCACGCTGGACCTGCACGTCGACACCGGCCAGGCCGCACTGCGTGCCGCCGGCCTGTTCGAGAAGTTTCGCGCGCTTGCCCGCGCGGAAGGCGAGGAAGTACGCGGACTGGATCCCTTCACCGGCGCGCTGGTGCACCACGAGCAACCGGCCGAGGGTGTGGGCAACGCACCCGAGATCGACCGTGGCCAGCTACGTGAGCTGTTCCTGGACTCGCTCGCCCCCGACACCGTCCACTGGGGACAGTCGGTTGCCGGGGTCACCCCGCTCGGCGACGGCACCGCCCGCCTGCACTTCGGCGACCGTACGACCGAGGACTTCGATCTCGTCGTCGGTGCCGACGGTGCCTGGTCACGGACCCGCCCCGCGCTCTCCGACGCGACCCCGGCCTACACGGGCGACACCTTCGTCGAGACCTTCCTCGACGACGTAGACAACCGCCATCCCGCACTGGCGCAGCTGGTCGGCAAAGGCACCCTGGCGGCGACATCCGACCGCGCCACGCTTTTCGGGCAACGCAACAGCGGTGGCCACATCCGCGTGTACGCCTCACTTCACGTCCCACTCGACTGGCATGTCGCCGCCGGCTTGGACCTCGCCGACACCACGGCCGTGCGCGAACACCTCCTCACGGTGCTCGAGGGCTGGCACGACGGCCTGCGCGATCTCATCCGCGAGTCCGACGGCGGCTTCATCAACCGGCCCCTGCACGTCCTGCCGATCGGACACACCTGGGACCACGTCCCCGGCATCACCCTGCTCGGCGATGCGGCCCACCTCATGCCCCCGTACGGCATCGGCGCCAACCTGGCGATGCTCGATGGTGCCGATCTCGCCACCGCCGTCGCCACCCACACCGACCTCGACCACGCCGTCCGCGCCTACGAAAAGCTCATGCTGGCCCGCGGCGAAGCGGCCGCCCAAGCCTGCGCCGAACTGGCCAAGGCCCTCGCCTCGGACACCGTCGTCAACGTGGAAGACGCGCGGAAACAGCTCAACGAACGCCTGCTGCGCCCCCAGCGCACCCGCTGAACCCGAGGGAACCCGATGCCCACACTCACCACACTCATCCATGTCGGGACAACGACCGGCGAGTCAGGAGTTTCCGTCCTGTCGTTCCGGCCCGGCAAGCCCTTGCGCTACACGGCCGGACAGTACGGCCTGTGGCTAAGGGGTACCACCGCCCGGCCGTTCACGATCGCGTCGGCGCCCGAGGACGAGTTCGTCCAGTTGGCGACGCGGCTCGACAGCGAGAGCCGTGTCAAGCGCATGCTGGCCGCGCTCACCGCCGGTGACAGGATCCGGTTCCTCGGCCCGATCGGGAAGCTCGCACCGCCGGAGGATGGACGGCCGATCGTGTTCCTCGCCCAGGGAATCGGCATCACCCCCGCTCGCTCGTTGCTCCGGCGGCCGTCGGCGCGACGACGGCTGCTGATCCACGTCGGTCAGCCGTATTTCCAGGACGAACTCCACCACTGGGCAGACCAGGCGATCTACCCGGTCGATCGCGCGCATTTCGTTGCCACACTGGAGAAGACGGTCGACGCGGAGCGGGACGCCCACTATCTGGTCTCAGGCAGCCCCGCTTTCGTCACCTCGACGACTCGCGCACTCGACGGGTTCGGCGTGGATCACACGCGCGTCCGGAGCGACTCGTTTCTGGGGTTGCCGGACCGCAGTGGCACCCAGGACGAGTGAGCCCGGGGATTTCACGGGGTGGTTTTCTCGGCGTCGTACTGTTCTCGCGCTTCGTCCACCTCATCGGTCTTGTCGACGGCCCAGTCGCGTATTTGGGAAATCACGCCGTATAGGCCTTGTCCGAGCGGCGTCAACTCGTAGTCGACGCGGACGGGCACGGTTGGGGTGGCGGTCCGTTTCACCATTCCGTCGCGTTCGAGCATGCGCAGGGTCTGGGTGAGCATCTTCTGGCTGACGCCGGGGATCTCCCGGTTGATGTGGCTGTAGCGCATCGCCTCGCCGAACGACCCGAGGGTGCACATGGTCAGGCTGACCCACCGGTTGCTGATCGTCGAGAGCAACGCCACCGCGGGGCAGTCGTGCATATACGCCGCGTAGGTGCCGGGCTCGAGCTGGCGTTCCGGGTTCGTGGTGGTGGGCATCCGTCACTCCTGTCAGGACTGCAACGCACTAAAAAGTACCTACTTCCGAATCGATCGTAACCCACCTAGCGTTCGTGGTGTTCGAATTCGCCAACGGAAGAGTGACGATCATGCGAGCAGTTGTCTACCGGTCTGTCGGCGCCCCAGACGTCATCGAG
>NZ_JAODNM010000134.1 GCF_025464955.1 Amycolatopsis sp.
ATAAGGCCAGGTCAGAGGTTTGTGGCACCTCCTCCCCTGGTCGCTAGACTGACCGTAGCCAGAACTTAGCCAGAACTAAGTGACGGCGATGGTCGGGGAGGGCCACACCATGGCACGTACACCTATGCAACTGGGCACGTGGGGAGAGATCCACGCCACGTTCGTCCCAGCAGTAGTCAACGAGAGCGGCAAGGTCGTCAAGCCTGAGCGCTGGCGCGCCTACGCCCTGTACCGCGGATACGACGGGCACACCTCGCAGGTCGAGCGCAAGGACACAAGCCAAGACGCCGCGACCGAGAGACTGAAGGGGACGCCCTCGAGGCCAAGGCAAGTCGCAAGTCAGGCGCAACGCTCACACTCGAATCGCGACTGAAGGACGCAGCAGACATCTGGATCGACAAGATCCGCCGTCACCCTCCTCGCCGTGCTCCAAGGAGGCCTCCTCCTCGCCCAGGTCCAACGGAGCACCCGTCCCCTCGAGACCGCGGTAGACACCCTCCTCGCCCTCGCCTCCAGCAGATAAGCCCAAGGTGGGTCCGGGCACCTGCGGCAATGCTAGTCGTTACACCGCAGCACTTCCGGGTAGATCACGGGCTCGATTTCCGGGCTTCACGCGGAGTCGTCCATTCTTGTCGGCGGTTCCGGGCTACGACGCCGCCGTCGGGCTTCGCCGATGGGCTCGGAAGAACTCCCTGAGGTCGTGTGCGAGCAGTTCGGGTTCCTCGTGAGCGGCAAAGTGTCCGCCGCGGGGCATGGGCGTGTACCTCGTGACGTTGTATGTGCGCTCGGCCCAGCTGCGGGGTGGCTGGGTGAGGTCCGCCGGGAATAGGGCAACGGCCGTCGGCACGGTCACTTGTTCGACCCGTCTGGTCAGGTGCCTGGCGTATTCGTAGTACGGCCGAAACGATGTCGAGATTGTATTGGTAAACCAATAGAGAGACGCCTGGGTGAGGAGGAAATCGTCACTGAAGCGGGAGGACAGGTCGCCCCCGCAGTCACTCCAGGCGCGGTACTTCTCGATTGTCCAGGCGAGCAATCCAGCCGGCGAGTCGGCCAGGCCGTAGCTCAGTGTGAGCGGGCGCGTGGCTTGCTCGTGCTGGTACCCGCCTTCCTCTGCGGACCATTCCGCGATGGAATCGAGATAGGCACGCTCCTGGGCGGTCACGCTGGACTCGGCGTAGGCCACCGGGTTCGCGACCGCCATCAGGTGAATGCCGACCACGGCTTCGGGATGGGCTTCACCCAGCCGGGAGGTGATACCGGCACCCAGGTCGCCGCCGTGAGCGCCGTAACGGGTGAAACCCAATTCGGCGTGCATGAGGCGGTGCCAGAGCTCGTGCGTCTGCAGCGGGTCGGCCAGTGAGGGGCGCTGTGGCGAGAAGGCGAATCCGGGCAGCGACGGGACGATGACGGTGAACGCGTCCTCGCTGGCGCCTCCGTACTGCGACGGTGCGGCCAGCCGGTCGGCGAGGCCGGTCAGTTCAAGGAACGAGCTGGGCCACCCGTTGGTCAGGACAATCGGCAGGGAGCCGGGTCGTTCCCCGTCGAAACGGAGATAGTGGACCGGTGTTCCGCCGATGTCGGCCACGCGGTTCGGGAGGGCGTTAATGGCCGCTTCCTGGGCACGCCAGTCGTATTCGGACGCCCAGTAGGCAACGAGCCGCCGCAGCTCGCCGGAGTCGGTTCCGGTGTCCCAGCCGCTCGTGGGCCAAGGCGTCGGCCACCGCGTCCCGAGCAGCCTCGAGCGGAGTTCGGCGAGTTCGGCGTCGGTAACGGCGAGCACGGAGTCGTCAGGGGGCATGGAAGTCTCCTTCATCCGCGCCGAATTCGGTGGACCGGGGCGGATGAGACGCGAAGGCGTGCGTCACGCTCCAGGCCAGCCGGACGGATCGACGGTCCTGCCGATCACGGCCCGTGTCACTTCTCGTGGTTCCGGCTCGATCGCCAGCAGGGCATGCATGATCATCCCTTCAAGAAGGGCATCCATGCGTACGGCGTCGTCCGCGCCGATATAGCGGGCGAGAACCTCCTGACTGGTCTTCGTCCAATCGTGCATCAGGGCGCGTAGCTCGGGGTTGCGGAGCGCCGCGAGGTGGAACTCGAACCCGAGGACCGCGCTGCGATGCCGTGCGGGACCTCCGTGGACGAAGTCGACGAGGACCTCGACGAACTGCTCGTGGGTTTCGACTTCGTCGAACACGCTCTCGAACACCGAGGTCTGCTGCTCGACGTACCGGGCGAACGCCTGCACTTGGAGGTCGGCCAAGTTGGCAAAGTGATAGGTGACGGAACCGAGCGGCACGTCGACGTGGGCGGCGATGTGCCTGTGCGTCGCACCCGCCACCCCGTGTTCCACCAGGACATCCAGGGCGGCGTCGAGAATGCGCGTCTTGCGGTCCGGGTCGTGCCGACGAGGACGCCGCTCCGTTCCCGCCTTGACGGGAGCCTGACGCCCGTCCTCCGTGCGATCCCTTCCACAGGAACTCGACGACGGGGCGATGCGATCCATACGTACAAACGTACCCTAGATAAGAACAAATGTACACAGCAGTCGCCAGGCCTCACTGCACGCCCGTCGGTGGTGGAGCCCCGACTCCACCACCGACGGCGCTTCCCCGAAGCGGACGCCGAGAGAAGCATCCGCGGCGTGGCATGGTGGGGGTGGGCATGACCTTTAGGTGAGAACGGACTCGCTGGGCTCGACGACTGGCAAGATCACGCCTCTCGTGCTCGAGCAGTTCTACGCCCAACTGAGGCGATGTAGTCAACTGTGCAACGGGAAGCCATTCGTCGAGCACCAGGCTGAAGGTGTCTACGAGTGCCGGGAAGGGAGACATCGGCGTCCGCCCGGTCGTATGCCTGATGGTGGTTATCCGCCGCATGGCTGCGCTGAGGTTGGATGTTGCCGATACGCCGGGCACGTTTCGGGACGATCGCCGGCTCAAACGAGCCATTCCAGTCCCGCGGCACTTCCAGGTCGATCGGCCCGTTCCGTGTCGACACGGCCTTGGTCGTTGTCCCGTTCCTGGAATTGCCGGTACCACGGCCGGCGGGGTCACCGGCGTCATAACCCAGATGATCGGTCATTTCCACCTGCAGGGCACGCTCAAGCACTGCCTCCCGGCTGGCCGAAGCGGCCGGACTGGAACAGGTACTCGCACGCTCCGCCGGACACCAACGTCCACTCAAGCCGAAGGGAGCGCGTTTCGCGGGATGCTGGAGACTGCTGCCACCAGCGTGGCGTGCATCTGTTACCACCATGATCCTGGTCGACGGGCTTGAGACCACTATTCGGTGGGTGAGCGGCCGTCGGCTGAGAGCTAAATCAGACCGTCCGTGAGGGTGTTGGCCAGTGATGCCGCGAAGCGGCTCGTGGAGTCGTTGTCGTCTTGTTGGTCCGTGAAGTGGCTCAGGAAGGCATGCTGGAGACAGGCACCGAGCAGGAGCGCGGCGGCGGTTTCCGGGTCGACTCCCGGCCGGATACGACCGAGATCCTGTTCTGCGGCGAGGTAGCCAGCCAACGCGCTGTTGACGTGCTGGGGTCCGGCGTTGCGCTCGCGTAGTGCCGTGCGGTGCGCGGCGAGCAGTTGTGGCTCGGAAAACAGCGACGCGGCCATCGGGAAGGTGTGGCAGTAGAAGTCGATTGCCGCTCGCGCGACTACTTCCAGGGTCTGCCGTACCGCGCCCTGCCCGACCCGGTGTTGTAGCCCGCCGAGCAGAGCGGCGAGCGCGTTTGGTGTGCGTTCGCTCAGTACGGCCAGGAACAGGTCGGTCTTGTCGCGGAAGTGCTTGTACAGCGCCGCTTCCGAGAACCCGGCTGCTTTGGCGATCTCCTTCGTGGTCGCGCGGGCGAGACCACGGGTGCGCATCACGTGCGCTGCCGCGTCGAGCATCCGGTCACGCGTGCTCATCGAGACCTCCGGTTGACAAGTCAGTGAGTGCTCACCCACTATAGTAGTTAGTGAGCACTCACCAACCAGAGGGGGATCATGAAGATCACGCTTTTCGGTGCGACCGGGGGTACCGGCAGGCAGGTGCTCGACCTGGCGTGCGCTGCTGGCTACGAGGTCACGGCGGTGGTTCGCGATCCCGCGCGCCTGACCGGCAATGGCCAGCATCTGACGGTGGTCACGGCGAACGTCATGGACCCGGACGCGATCGGATCGCTCATCGCAGGCCGGCATGCCGTGGTCACGGCGATCGGGCCGCGCGAGGGTCGCACACCCTCCACCGTGCAGACCGACAGCACGGCCAGCATCGTCACCGCGATGCGGCACAACGGCACCCGCCGGCTGATCGTGGTGAGCAACAGCGGCATGTTCACCGACGGTGACGGGCCGGTGAGCCGACTGGTCGCCAAGCCGATCCTGCGCAGGCTGCTCAGGCACCCCTGGGCCGACATGCGGCGAATGGAAGACGTCGTGCGAGACAGTGAATTGGACTGGACGATCACGCGCCCGCCCATGTTGACCAATGGGCCACGGACCGGGTCCTACCGGACCGCAGCCGACCGCAACGTGCGCGGCGGCATCCGGGTGTCCCGCGCTGACCTGGCCGACGGCATCCTGCGCTGCCTAGCCGATCCGGGATCCATCCACACGGCCGTATCGATCGCCAACTGACCCCAGGAAGGCAGCAAATGAACAACTCGAAGCGACCTCTGAAGGTCGTCTGCATCGGCGACAGCATCACGCGCGGCCAGGTCAGCATGGACTACGTCGACCTGTTGCGGAAACGCCGGCACGCCATGCCCACCACATTTCTCAACGCAGGCGTGAACTACGACCTCGCGTATTCGATCCACCGCCGACTCGACGACGTCGTTGTCCACCGGCCCGACGTCGTCTGCGTGCTCGTCGGCACCAACGACGCGAACGCCACCCTCGGCGAAAGCAACCGCCGGCTGGTCACCCTGCTCAAACGACCGCCCGCCCCACCGACCGCCGAGCGGTTCCGAGAAGACCTCACCGCCATCGTTCGGGAACTCCAACAACAGACCGACGCTCGCATCGGTCTGCTCTCGTTGCCCGTCATCGGCGAGGACCTCGACTCCACCCCGCTGCGGCGCGCGACCGAGTACAGCGCCACCGTGCGCGAGATCGCCACCGCGAACAACGTCTACTACCTGCCCTTGCACGAGCGCCAGGTCGACTATCTCCGCACCCGACAACAGCAGCCCCGCACCCACTATCGTGCGGGTCTGGGACTGTCCTCACGCGCGTCGATCCAGCACTTCGTGTTGCGCCGCACCCTCGACGACATCTCGGCCCGCCGCGGCTTGAGCCTCACCACCGACACCATCCACCAGAACACCCGCGGTGCCACGATGATCGCCGATGTGATCACCGAGTTCCTAGCCCGCTCAGCACCAACACCCGCGCGTGAGGCCAACCGACGCCAAGATCTGGCCTGACAACCCGAACCTGGCCTGCCCTGGGGTTCCTGGACAGTCGTCCCGGCTAAGGTCGGGTAACTGGATCGGAGACCTGGATGGCTCAACGTCGGCGGAAGTTTTCGCCTGAGTTCAAAGCCGAGGCCGTACGCATGGTGATCGAGCAGTCACGTCCGACGGCTCAGGTCGCTCGTGAGATCGACGTACAAGAAGGCACACTCGGCAGGTGGGTAACCCTCTACCGAGAGGAACACGCGGGTGAGGAACCACCACTATCGATCAGCGAACGCACCCAACTCCGTGAGTTGAAAAAAGAAGTCGCGGAACTTCAGATGCGTACCGAGTTTCTGGGAAAAGCTGCGGCCTTCTTCGCTCAGGAATATCGATAATCTCCAAGTTTGAGTTCATCGATGACGAGAAGGCGAACTACCCCATCATACGTATGTGTGCGCGGATTGGTGTTTCCAAGTCCGGCTACTACCACTGGAGGAACAGGCCAGACTCGGCCACCGAAGAACGTCGCATGGCACTGAAGGAACGCATCACGGCCACCTTCACTGCGTCGCGGG
>NZ_JAODNM010000147.1 GCF_025464955.1 Amycolatopsis sp.
TCGACGCGCTGACCGAACTGCTGCGCGACGCCGCCAAACGCGGCGAAGTGTCGTCGAAGCGTCTGACACCGGTGGTCCTCGAGGTGTTGCACGCACTGGTCATCAAACGTCTGCTCTTGGACTCGCATGACCTGACCACTAAGGACATCACCGAGATCGTCGACCAGGTACTCCTCCCTCTCGTCGTCGGATGAGGTGATTCCGGAGCCCGGCCACAGCGCCGGGCGCAGATTTACTCGTGGAATCGGGTCAGACGCTCGCTCAGGACCCGGTCGAGCGCCGCCCGTCCCGCGGGACCCCACGCCGGCTTGCCGCCGGGCAGGCCGCGGTCCCCGTTCTGGCCCATCAGCATCAGGAAGAGGCTCTTCAGCGTGGCCAGCCCGCAGGCGCGCCGGACCGTCGCGTCGTCAGCCTCCGCGTACGCGGCGAAGAAGCGTGCGGGCGCGCCCGCCGGTAGCAGCACCCAGGCGGCCGCCAGGTCCCACGCCGGGTCGCCGACGGACAGGTCGCCGAAGTCGACAACGCCCGCCAGCGTCCCGTCCGCGACGACGACGTTCGCGGGATGCAGGTCGCCGTGCACCCACACCGGCGGACCCTCCCATGCCGGGGCCGCGACGGCGTCGTCCCAGATGGCTCGGACGTCGGCGGCGTCGGAGCCGATCGCGTCAGCGTCGACGGAGTCGAAGAACTCCTCGAAGCCGTCCGTGCAGTCCTTGGGGTGCGCGCCGCGGCCCGTATCAACCGGTGCGTCGGCTGGCGCTGCTACGTGCAGAGCCCGGAGGAACGCTGCCAGGGTGTCGGCCGCGTGCTCGCCGCGGGTGATCGACCCGTGGTCCAGGGGCAGGCCCGGCACCCACGTCATGACCGTCCAGATCTTGGGGAAACGCCCGGAGGGCGCACCAGTCCGCACCGGGATGGGGATTGGCAGTGGCAGGCGTGGGGCGAGCAGCGGCAGCCACCGGCGCTCCTTGAGCTGGTGACCGGGGTCGGTGTCCATGCGCTGGATCCGCACGGCCAGCTCGTCCCCGAGGCGCCACGTCTGGTTGCCCCAGCCGCCCTCCACCTCGCGCAGCGGCAGCTCGGCCAGGTCCGGATGCTGGTCCCGCAGCAGGTCGCGGACGAGACCCGCCGTGATCTCGGTCTCGATCTCGTCATGCGGTGCGACCATACTGGGTCCGGCCGTTCCGACGTGCGATCGATGCGCAAGCTCCAGAGCATCTCTCCTGAAGCCACGTGGGGAAAACGTACGGCTCGACCTCTATCCGGCTCTCGACGCGCTGAACCACGTCGCCCGTATTCCCGAGTGTCGGGCGCAGCCGCGGTCTGCCGGGTCCGGTGGCGTTTGGCCTGTCAAGCGCGGTCGTGGAGAGTGATCTGGTAGCCGTCGGGGTCGGCGAGGGTGAATGTCCGACCGAAGGGGCCGTCGATCGGTGCGGAGACGATGGTGTGACCGTCGGCGACGAGCGCGTCGTGAATGGCCTGGACGTCTGTGGCGTGGAGCCAGATCGCGGCACCGATGCCGGGCTGGGCAACGGATGCGAGATCGGTGCCGGGAACGACGTCGCGGAGTGCGAACGCGATCGGCTTCGTCTCGAACACGACGGCGTGCGGAGGCCCGACCGGCGAGCGGACGAGGCCGAGGTACTGCTCGTAGAACGCCTGCGAAGCGTCGAGGTCGCGCGCTTGGAGCGAGATGAAGTCGGGGCCGGTGGCGGGCATGATGCTGCTCCCTCTTTTCGTGTCAGTCTTCTGACACGCGTCAATCTATGTCAGAATGCTGACATGAGTCAAGACCGTATCGGCGTCGACCTGGACAAATCACTGGGCTACCTGCTGAAAGAGGCGTCGAGCGCCCTACGCGCGGCCATGGAGGCGGTGCTGCGGCCACTCGGGATGAGCGTGACGCACTACTCCTGCCTCGAGCTGCTGGCTCAACGACCGGGCTTGTCGAACTCCGAGCTCGCGCGGGGCGCGTTTGTGACACGGCAGTCGATGAACGTGCTGCTCCAGGCCCTGGAACGAGAGGGCCACGTGACCAGGCCCGCGGAGGCACCTGTCGGGAAGGTTCTTCCCACGCGGCTCACGCCCCGCGGCCGGCGGAGGCTCGAGAAGGCGACCGTAGCGGTCCGGTCCGTGGAGGTCAGAATGCTGGCCGGCATGACCGAGACCGAGCAGTCAGGCGCGTTCCGGATCCTGCAGAGCATGATCCATTCCCTGCGCGATGGCAACGACGGTGCATAGCTCGTTCCCCGGAGTGTCTCGAGGAGTGCAGTCGAGCATGAAAATCCGTGCAGGCATCCTCGGTCAAGCCGACGTGGAAGCGAAAGCCGACCAGCTTGGCGACGTAGGTCGGACCCTGCGACTGTGCGGCCCCGCCGCGCTGTGCGACCGCTATGAGGCGATGTGGATGCGTTTTGGATGAGCTGGGCGCCGCGCCCGATGCCGGACGCGGCGCCCAGTGATTCACCCCATCAGCGGAATCAGGAGATGCTGAACGGTGCGGACAGGTCGACGTCGTAGGGCGTGGTGTCGTTCTTGTCGAGTTGCAGGATGTAGTTGCCCGCCTGGACGGTGGGCGGTCCGGCCGCGTCGATGTCGCCCTGGCTCTCGCCCAACGTGGACGTCGGGAACGACAGGTGGACCACCTTGGACTGGCCCGCCGCCAGCGAAACCCGGGTGAATGTCACCAGACGCTGGGTCGGCACCAGCACCGAGCTGACCGGCTGTGCCACATAGACCGGCACGATGTCCACACCGGCCGTGGAGCCAGTGTTGGTGACCGTGAACGTCGCAGTGGCGTTACCGTTCCGGCGGACGGTGGGTGTCACCGTCAGCGCGCTGTTCGCGAACGTGGTGTAGGACAGTCCGTAACCGAATGGGTAGAGCGGGTTGTAGGCATGTCCCGCACCGCCACCGGTGCCTGGCAGCTGGTCGAAGAATTTCGGTTCGTCACCGATGGGGGACGGCGCGCTGCCGTCGAAATCGCCACCGACGGTCGGAGCGTCCGAGGGCCAGCTCACGGACAGCTTGCCGCTCGGGTTGATCTTGCCGAAGATCGCGTCCGCGACCGCCTGCCCCGCTTCGGTGCTGCCCTGGTATGCCATCAGCACCGCGTTCGCCTTCTCCGCCGAGCCAAGGCCGACAGGACGACCGGCGGCGACAACGACGATCACCGGTTTGCCGGTGGCTTCCAGAGCCGTGATGAGGGCTTGCTGGTCCGCCGGGAGCGCGGGCGCCGGGTTGTCACCGAGCGCTTCCGCGTACGCTTTCTCGCCGACCGCGACGACGTAGGCGCTGGCGGTGGGTGCCGCGGCCAGCGCACTGGCCTGGTCGGGGGCGAACACCGCGTTCGGGTCCTCGGCCTTGATACCCGCCTGGAAGGTCGTGCCCGGTGGGATCTGGTTGGGTGCGCCCATACAGCAGGTGTGCCCTGCGCCGGCAACGCCTTGCCAGCTCACGCTCCAGCCGCCGAGCTGGTTGGTCATCGAGTCGGCGCTGGGGCCGGTGACGACGACCTTGCTCGTCGGGGACAGCGGCAGCGCGTTGTTCTGGTTGCGCAGCAGGGTGATCGATTCCTGCGTTGCCTTGAGCGTCTGGTCGCGGCCGGCGGTGACCACCGCGTCGGCGGCGTTCGCGTCGACGCACGGCGTGTTCGGGTCGGCCACACACGGCTGGTTGAACAGGCCGAGCTTGAACTTCAACGTCAGGATCCGGCCCACGGCCTGGTCGATGCGCTGATGGGAGATCTTGCCGGTGTTGACGTCCTGCAGGATCGCCGCCTGCCACTGGTCGGGACTGTTGACCTCCATGCTCATATCGACGCCCGCGTTGACGGCGGCGGCGATCGCACCGGGCAGATCGGCCGCGAGGTGGTAGGCGGTCTGGATGGCCGGCACGTCCTGGTAGTCGCTGACGACGACACCGTTGAAGCCCATCTGATCGCGCAGGATATTGGTGAGCAGGTAGTGCGACGCGGTGGCCGGCATGCCGTTGATCGAGCCGGAGTCGACCATCACCGTATCGGCACCCGCGTCGATCCCGCCCGCGTACGACGGCAGGATGACGTCCTGCAGGTAGTTCAGTGGCAGCTGCGCCTCATTGCGGTCGTGGCCGTTGAGGGACTGCGAGTACCCGGCGAAGTGCTTGACGGTGGCGCTGACGTTGAGCGACCCCTTGCCGGCGGGGGCCTGCATGCCCTTGATGTTGGCGGCGCCCAGTGCCGCGGAGAGCACTGGTTCCTCGGCCCAGGTCTCGTAGAAGCGGCCCCACCGGTTGTCCCGCGCGAGGTCCTGCACCGGTGCGAAGGCCCAATTCCAGCCGGTTGCCCGCAGGGCGTTGGCGGTCACCTGACCGCCCGCTTGGGTGGCGGAGGGGTCCCAGGTCGCTCCCATGCCGATCGACTGCGGGAACAGCGGCGCCTGCCACGGGTGGCCGAAGCCATGCACGGCGTCCGCGCCGAAGACCAGGGGGATCTTCAAACGCGAGTTCTTGAGGTTGTACTGCTGGATCATGTTGTAGCTGTTGGCCCAGTCGAAGGCGGTGTTGCCGACGCCGCCCTTGCCGGTGGTGTCGATCGGATTGTCGGTCCCGCCGGCCAGGATCGAGCCGGTGTGGTTGGTGATCAGCACTTGCTGCAGGCAGGCAGGGCTCGGCATGGTGAAGCCGTCGGCGCCGCAGGCTCCGGTCGCGGTACTGGTCACGTTGTCGACCAGTTGCTGGTCCATCTGGCCGACCTTCTCCGGCAGCGTCATGGCGTGGAGGAGGGAGTCGACCCGGTCGGCAATCGGCCGGTTGGCGTCCAGCCACGGCGTCGCGGACGGGGTGGCGACGGCGTTGCTGCTGCCCGCGAGAGCAACCGCCGCGATGGCGGCGACGACCGTTGCCCAGGTCGTGGCTCTTCTGGTGCGCGGGCGGAGGGGACGTGGGGTAGGTGACACGGGGACTCCTCTGGTCGGGTCTGGTTGTTTTCCTTTGACTGTCGGCGCGGGTGGGAACGCGGGGTGCTCGGTGGCCCCCGCGGCTTGTTCAGGGCTTACTTTAAGCATCGAACGAGGTAGTACGGCAGTCCCAGATTGAGATTGGGTCGCTGTTCGCATCGTGGACGCACGGCGACATGCCCGTGCTCCGCAAGACCTGGACCGAGCAACTCACGGCGTGGCCGGCCGACATCGAGCTCGTCGACGACGTTGGACAGGAACCTCTACCAACACGTGTACCTCGACGGCTGACCCGCGTTCCACGCGGCTGAGGGCGTCTATCTGGTCAAGGAACGCGCGGGCAGCCCGGGACGCGCGGGCGCCGCTGGCCGCAGCCAGGTTCCGGACCGTCTTTGGCACGAGTGGCCGGACGACGATGCCGCCGCGAGGCTCTGGCAGTCCGGCAGCCGGCAGGATGCTCACGTCCAGCCCAGCACGTCACCGAAGCCCATGCGCCAAGCTGGTTCCGCCAGGTCTCCCGCATCCCGCATCAACCCGAGCTGAACGACAAGCACTACATCGACGATCACGCTCTGGCGCAGATCCCCGCCGCCTTGCCTCTGATCGGTCTTGCTGGCGAGGAACAGATGTCGATCACCTGCGGTGACGGACGGCAGGTCCTCGCTCGGGGTTTCGACGATCCGCAGGCGATGCGCATGATCCTGCTGCAGATCCTCACCGGCCGCCGCGCCAGCGAGATCCGCACCTGCGAGTTCGACTGTCTCTCCCCAGTACCCGACCGAACCGTCGATACCGCCGAAGGCGAGGAGGTCGCCCGCTTTCGCTACGCCCAAAGCAAGATCGATATCGCGCCGGACAGCATCCTCGTCGACCGTGAGGTCGCCGCGGTCATCGAAGAGCAACAGCAGTGGATCCGTGACCGGTTCCCTGAACTCCAGCCGCACTTCCTGTTCATACAGCGCAAGGGCAACAGGACCGGCACCAAGCCTTACCCGGCCGGCACCTACACCTGGATCCTGCGCGAGTTCAGCAAAATCGTTCGGATTACCGACAGCAAGAGCCGGTCCCTGCAGCTGAGCCACACGCACCGCTTCCGACACACCAAGCTAACCCGGCTCGCCGAGCTCGGCTTGCCGATCCACGTCCTGCAGCGTTACGCCGGGCACGCCAGCCCGACGATGTCCATGCACTACATCGCTCAACGCGAGGAGCACGCCGAGCAGGCGTTCTTGGCCACCGTGAAGCTGAAGTCCGACGGCACCCGGGTGCTGTTCTCCCGCGAGGACCACGACAGCATGCACCTGTTCGACCGCGCCGACCGGTTCCTGCCCAACGGCTGGTGCACGTTGCCTCCGCTGCAAACCTGCGACAAGGGCAACGCATGCTTGGCCTGCTCGGTTTTCGTCACTGACGAGTCGCATCACCCCGCTCTGCAACGGCAGCTGACCGAGACCGAGGACCTGATCACCCGCAGCATCACCGCGTTCGAGCAACGCCATGGCCAGCCGATGCCCGAGGACAACGTCTGGCTCGCCCAACGCCGAGCCGAATACGCCGCCCTGACCCGGCTGCTGACCGCCATGCAGGACAACCCCGGACGAGCAGTGCAAGGCGCCGGCTGCGGCACCGCGCCAGCGGGCCCGGTCCCGCTCACACTCGACCTCGCCCGCCACCGGAGGACCAGGCCATGACCGACGCCCGCGCTCAGCGCATCACTGTCCTCACGGCAGCCGCCAAAGCCAAGTCAGCAGCCAAAGTCGCCGCCGCCGAGAAAGGTATCCGCGCACTCGTCAAACGCGGCGAACCGATCACCTTCCAGGCCGTCCAACGCGAAGCCGACGTTTCCCACGCCTTCCTCTACAACCACACCGAACTACGCGGCCGCATCGAGCACCTGCGTGCTCAAGCCCGACCCACCCCCGCCAAGCCCAAGCCGGCGGACTCCGAAAGCACTCTGGTGCTGGCTCTCACCGGGCAAATCACCCACCTCAAGAAACAACACCGACAGGAAACCCAGGCGCTACATGCCGCCCTCGAGCAAGCCCACGGCGAAAACCTCGACCTCCGACGAGAACTCACCCGGCGGGGTTGGTCAGGAAACACCACCCCCGACAACCACGACTGATCCCGTCACATCAATCGCAGGAACGCAATGACCTGCCGAAACATCACCAATTCAAGATCAAACCGTTGATAACGGCCGGACCGCTGAGCACGAGATTCTCCCGCCGTTCGATCCACTCCAGGGTGATCAGGGAGTTCTGGGTGGCCTCCCTGATCGAGGACTCCTCCGGCCGCCAGGACGACAACGTCTTGCCGTTGGGCAACTGGGCTTTCTTCCGGCGCATGCGCCGGGTCGCGGCGTTGCGCCCGGCGACTTCCTCATCCAGCAGTACCCGCAGGACCTCCGCGGGGTCCCAGCGCTGCGCCCGCGCGGTCGCCAGGACCTCCGGTGCGGCTTTGCGCAGATAAGGCAGCCGCATCCGGCGCAGCAACGCCTCGAGCTCGCCGGGCAACGCGGGGCCGTTCGTCGTGGTGACCGTCATTCGCCCAACGCCTCCCAGGCCGAGGTCCCCGGCTGCGCCGAGTGGTCCTCATCCGGGCGGACCACCTCACCGATCGAGGCCGAGGTGGCCAGGTGATCCACGATCGAGGGCAGGTCCTCCTCAGCGAACCGGCCCGCGATCGCCGCCAGCCCGAGGGTCTCGTCGACCCTCTGCGGATCCAGGGCGGCGGCGAGCTCGAGGGCCTTGACCATCTTGACCCGAATCCGGGTGACGCCGGTCGAGGCGGCCTCCACCGGCCAGCGATGCGCACCTTCGCCCAGCGCGAGGAACGCGACCTCGGTCGCGGTCCGCGGCCGGATCTTCGGCGGCCGGGGCGACCCGGTGCACCGGGCGGCGGAGTAGTGCGCGTCGAGGATCCGCGGATTCCCCGGCGTGGAGAGCCGGTCGCGGGTGATCTCGGCCAGCCCGGACTTCGTCACTGCAGTGACGGAGCTCGTCGCTGACGACGCGCATCCAGACTCTGGTGCCCTGATGCCCGTCCGGGGTCGAATACCGCACCGACCCGAACCTGACCGTCTGATCCGACTCGACGATCCGTTCCTCGCCCAGCGCCAGCGCATGCGGGCGTTCGGGCAGGACATGCAGATAAGCGCGTTCGATCGCCAACCGCGCGATCGGGGTCACCGCGGTCTCGCGGTGAACGCGGGCGTTGACCCGCTCGCACCACTCGAAACACGCGTCGGCCAGCTCGGCGAACGAGGCGTACTCCGGTCGCAGGTTCGCGCTCGTCGGCACGAGGACAGCCTTGGCGATCTTGACGGTGTTCTCCGACCCGCCCTTGGATTCGGGATCGAACGGCTCACAGGTCTCCACTTTGCAGCCGTAGTGCCGGCCCATCGAGACGATGTCGGGGTGACGGACCGGGACCCCGGCGACCCGATCCATCGTCACCGTCCGGGGGTTGTCGGTCAGCAGATACGTGGGGGCGCCGCCGATGCGCCGCAACATCATGTCCACACAGGACACCAGAGTTCCTAACGTCTGGTCCCAGACGGGGATCACCACCCGGAACCGCGACCAGGACAGCCATCCGCAGAACAGCTGCGTCCGCCGGCCGGCGACCTTCGGGCCCTCGCCCCAGTCGAATTGGCACCACATGCCCGGATCGGGGATCCAGGGTCGGTACTTGCGCCGGTGCCCGGCCTTCCACGCGGCCTTGGCTCGGGCCACCGCGCGGCGGGTGGTGCGGTCGGTGCCGGTGAACCCCATCGCGACCAGGCGTTCATGCACCACATCCGCACGGACTTTTCCCGCCGAGGCTTCCACGAGTTGCTCGATCTTCTCGGCGAACGGGTCGATCTTCGGCCGTGTCACCGGTCGCCCAGTCGGGTCGCCACCGGCGTCGCGGATCGCGACATACCGGGCGACGGTCTTCTCATCCACTCCGGTCAGCTGCGCGGCCGAGTGAGCGCAGCGTGTCAGGTCGAACGCTTCCAGAATCTCCATGATTTTCCTGTCAGACTTGGTCACGAGGGGCCCTCCTCGGGCGGCTGGTCTGGAACCTCACAAACCAGAGCCAACCCGCCGGGCAGGGCCCCTCCCTGCATTGATCAACAGGGCGTGTCGCGCCCCACGGCCAAGTCCGTCAATCCGGAGATTTCATGTCCGCCAGCCCGGAGCCCGATGTCTGCCCACCCGGATCTTCCGGCGTCCGCCGACAGAACGTTCTCCTCGCCACTTACGCTCCCCGGTCACCCGATGTGAACCGGTGAAGCGTGTTCCTTCGCGAGGACCCAGCACCGACGACACGCTCACCCTCCCGGTGGGGAATTACGTGAGCGACGCCCTGGGTAATTACGTGAGCGAAAACCCCTCAGACCTGGGGAAATACTTGAGCGCTGACACTCCTGGGCCGCCATATGGCATCCCAGCGGATACGCGCACCGCAACATGCCTGACGTGCCTTGACCACCTGCATAGGCCACCACCAGGGGAAATTCACGATCACCCCTAGATAAGAGGTGATAACCGTAGGTTAGGCGAAGAATGGCTTCATTCGCAGAGCGACCGTGCTGTAATCACGTGGCGGTCCGGGCCGGACGCACCTCACCAGGCTGTTTCAAGTGTCGTCGTCCATCAGTGCCGCAACCATCGGTGCGTAACGGTCCCCGCTGATCGCGGCGGCCGGAAAACTGTTTTCCAGCAAGGCCAGGTCCCGATCGGTCAGGGCGAGGTTCGTTGCTTCGAGGTTCTCTACCAAGTGCCGCGGGGTCTTACACCCAACGAGGGCCAGGGGAGCTGAGCGCCGCGAGAGCACCCACGCCAGGGCGACCTGTGCCATGCTCGCCCCGTGACTGTCGGCGACCCCGCGCAGCGGGCCGAGCAGCGCGAGGTTGTGGCCGACGTGCTCGTCGAGGAACCGGGGAAAATTGTGGCGCCAGTCGCCCTCGTCGAGATGACTCATGCCGTAGACGGCACCTGTAAGGAAACCCCGGCCCAGCGGCGCGTAGGCCCACAGTCGCACACCTAACTCCTCGGCCGCCGGCAGGATCGCTGGTTCTACGTGGCGCTCCCAAAGTGAGTACTCGGTGAGAAGTGCGGAGATCGGCTGCACGGCACAGGCGCGCCGTAACGTGCCGACGGCGACTTCGGACAGGCCGATCCCCCTGATTTTGCCCGCTTCCAGCAGCTCACCGAGCGCACCGACAGAGTCCTCGATTGGCACTTTCGGGTCCACCCACGCCAGACAGTAAAGGTCGAGGTGATCAGTGCCCAGGCGCTTGAGGGAGTTGTCGCATGCCGCGCGCAAGTACTCGGGCGAACCGTCGAGGATCTTGCCCTGCTCCGCGTCGGAGCGGATACCGGTCTTCACCGAGATCGTGATGTCGTCGCGATGGCCGGTCAGTGTGCGGCCGATCAGCTCTTCGTTGGCTCCGTCGCCGTAGTAGTCGGCAGTGTCGATCACGGCGATCCCGCTTTCCAATGCAGTGCAGATGGTGGCGGCGGTCTGCTCTGGATCCTCGATGCCATAGGCGCCGATCATGCCCAGGCAGCCGAGGCCCAGATCGCGAGTAGTGGTTTTAGGGTCAGACACCGGACAGTCCTTTCATCAGCGATCGTTCGAGCAGGCTGGCCACCTCGGTGGGGGCGGCCTGTGCGTGACAGTCTCGGGCGATCGAGCTGGCTCGGTCGGCGTAGCAGGGTGAATTGAGTACCAGTTCGACGAGCCTGGCGATCTCGCGTCCCGGAGTGGTGCTGCTGGCTTGAACACCGCATCCGCTGGCTACCAGGTGCTCGGCGTTCACGAACTGATCGGCGAAGTGCGGGATAGCTACCTGGGGGACGCCGAACGAGAGAGATGTCATGGTCGTTCCCGATCCGCCGTGGTGCACCACCGCGGCGCAGGTGCCCACGATGGCGGAGAGTGGAGTCCAGACCGCCTCGCGGACGGCCAGCGGCAGGCGCGTGGGATCACCCAATTTCGCTCGGTCCGATCCGCGCATGCCTACGACGACGTCGAGGTCACGCTCGACGAGGGAGGCGACGATGTCGGTCACGAGCGTCCCGACGTCGCCGTATCGGGGCAGCATCGTGCCCAGCGTCACGAGAACACGGCGACGACCGGACCGGGTGAGCAGGTGCGGAGGTACTCGGGCTGCTCCGTTGTAGGCCACATACTTCATGGCCCAGTCCGGAGCGATCAACCTGTCTCGCAGGAAAGAGGGTGGGCACACGCCGATGCTCCGCCAACGGGGCCCCGGTTGGAGTCCCTGGCTGGCGAGGAAGTGGAACGCGGCCTGCCGCACGTCGGGGTGTAGCGGGATGCCCCAGTGGAACTCGACGTGGGGGCAGTCGATCCGGGCGGCGGCGATGGCGGCCGCGTAGGCCGAGGTCTCGCTGACGATCACGTCGGGGCGCCACGCGGCGCCCAGCTCGGCCACGCCGGTGTGGGTGAGCGCCGCGAGCCGCCCGAAGCCCTGCCCGGTGCCCTGCCGGGCAGCACGCTCGGTGGGCGGCTGCCGTGGCGGGTCATCCCCGGCGTCTGGGCGCATCACCGCCGTCATGTCCATCGGAGGCGCGGTGGCTACGGCGGACAGGCCAGCCGCGGTGATTTCCGGTAGGAAGTTCTCGGGAGCGCCCACGAGGACTTCGTGCCCTGCGGCGCGCAGTGCCCACAGGAACGGCACCATCGGGAAGAAATGCCCCTCAGCGGGGTTTGTCACGGCCAGGACACGCACGAGGAGTTCCTCACCACTCGACGTCGAGGGTGCGGACCAACCGGTGCATACCCGGCCATAACGTCATCGCGTCATTCCCCGCCAGGCGCAGGCCAGAGTGCCGTCGCGCGAGCTCGCCAAACGCCGCGGTAAGCAGCGCCCGGGCGAGGTGCATACCCACACAGGATCGGGGCCCGTATCCGAAGGTCAGGTGCCGGTTCGGGCTGCGGTCGATCCGCAGCCGGCCGCCGTCCTCGAACTCCGCCTCGTCCCGGTTGGCCGATGGGAACACGACCATGACGTCGGTGCCGCTCTCCAACTTGACGCCGCCAAGGGCCACCGGACACGTTGTGCGCCGGGTGAGCGCCTGGATGGGCGAGTCGAAACGGAGCAGTTCCTCGACCGCGGCCGGGGCGAGGGTCGGATCGGCGGCGAGCGCTTTCCAATCGTCCCTGTGGGTCAGCAGCTGGTAGACCCCGAGCCCGAACGACGACGTCGTCGTGCTCTGACCCGCCCCGATCAGCGCGATGAGCGTCTCGACGGCCGTTCGTGCCGCTGCCTGGGGGCCGGGCGCGTCGGGGGAGTCTGCGATGGCGGTGAGGATCTGGGAGATGAGGTCCGTACCTCGGCGGGCCATGCGTTCGGCGACATAGCCGGTCAGTATGGTCTGGTAGGGCACGACCATGCGGGCGAGGTGCAGCTGCGTCGTCGCGTCCAACGCGGACCCCGCAGAGCTGAGCACGGACAGCGCGTACGCGCCCTCCACGAGCGCGGGCAGATCGTCGCCGCGGAAGCCAAGGGCTATCGCCTTCCCGTAGATCGGGAGCGGTCTTCCCACGGTCATCATCAGGTCCCCAGGCCCCTGATCGTCTAGCGCGTCGAGTAGCGCGAGTACCGTCGCTGAGAGCTCGGTGTGCATGGCGCGCACTCGCTCGGGGCTGAACGCGCGGGCGATCGGCTCGCGGGCTTTCAGCCGTGCCGCGTCGCCGGGCTCCTCATCCGGTGTGAACGGTGGGAACGCCTTCTGGAGCTCGGCCCGGGCGTCGTCGCTGAGGACCTCCATCACCCGCAGCACGCCGGCCATCGAGAAGGTATCCACAGCACCCAGCACCTGACGGACGTCGTCGTACCTGGTCACCATATAGGCGCCGGTTGCGGGTGCGTAGAAGACCGCCTCCTCGCGCCGCGCCCTGGCGTAGAAATCCCACGGGGACGGTTGCAGCCGGATCGGGTCGTACTGGTCTCCGACCGTGGCGGGTTCAGGCGTGGTTCCGGACATCGACAGCCTCCTTGTCCCGGTTCTCCTTTGAGACTCCGCCGCGCGTGTTGTGCGGTGATCGAGCATTGGTCGACCACCGGGAATCACGGTGGGCTGGAGTGCCACCGTGTGCGCTGGTGCCGAAGCCGGATGTAACTCCCCGAAGGCAGGTACCCGAGTTGACCAGGACTGAAATTACGGAGGTCGGAGCAGACCACGAGTCCGCGGCTCCCACCCCGCAGCACTTCCACGAAGTACTGCTTGCCTACTGCGGTTCGAAGGCGCTCATGTCGGCTGTGGAGATCGACTTGTTCTCCACGCTCGCCGGTGGAGTGACCATGACCGAAGACGAGCTCCGCAAGGAACTGAGCCTCCACCCGCGGTTGAGTCGGCACTTCCTGCAGGTGCTCGTCGCGCTCGAACTTATAGAAGAGAACGACGGCCACTACCGCAACAGCTCCGCCAGCGAGCGCTACCTCGACCGCGCCAAGCCTACCTACGTCGGTGGTTTCGCCGAGACGACAAACGACACCTTCTATCCGGCTTGGGGCAAGCTCACGAAAGCCCTGCGCACCGGTCAGGCCCAGGCGCCGATCCCGCCGGACGACGGAGACCACTTGTTCCGGGTCAATGTGCACACCGAGGCCGACCGCGTGCGCCGGTTCATGACGGCCATGGACTCCCATAGCACCGCGATGGCAGGTGAGCTGTCTCGCCTGGTCTCTTGGGAGCAGTACGCGACTTTCGCCGACATCGGCGGCTGCCGCGGCAACCTCGCCGCCAACCTCGTCCTCGCCCAGCCCCACTTGAAGGGGATCTGCTTCGATCGCCCTCAGTCCGAACCGTTCTTCGACGAGCACATGGCCGCCCTCAACACCACGGATCGGGTCGGCTTCCAGGCCGGCGACTTCTTCGCCGATCCGCTGCCGCAGGTCGACGTGCTGATCCTCGGGCACGTGCTGCACGACTGGAGCCCCGAAAATCGCGCGATCCTCATGCAGCGTGCGTACCGGGCGCTCAACCCCGGCGGGATCGTGGTCGTGTACGACCGCATGATCGACGGCTCGCCGCTCGACCTGCACCGGCTCTTCTACAGCCTCACCTTCATGCTCGCGTCGGGCGGAGGCTCCGAGTACAGCGTCGAGCAGTGCTCGCAATGGCTTGCCGACGCCGATTTCCAGAACTCGGAGTGCCATCGAGTCCTCGCCGATCACTCAATCATCATCGGCCACCGCTGAACGGACGCCTTTTCCCACGACGACCACGAGAGGTGTGGAAGTGAGCGACACCCATGTCCCCGTCCTGATCATCGGCGGAGGTCTCACCGGTCTTTCAGCCGCGCTGTGCCTGGCACGGCTCGACATCGGATTCCTGCTGATCGACCGGCATACGACGACCTCGCAGCACCCCAAGGCGCGGGCGATCAACCCGCGCACGACTGAGGTGCTCGGCGCGCTCGGTCTCGGCCCGGCGCTGGCGGAGAACCGATCCCCCATCGCGGACAACAGTCAGCTCATCCACGTCCACTCCCTAGCGGGTAAGGAGCGCATCCGGCTGCCGCGGGCCCCGCACGACGAGGTGAACTTAGTCAGTTCACATGGCTGGTCGCTGGTCGACCAGAACCGCCTTGAACCGGTGCTGATCGAGCAACTCCCCGACGGCGCGGGCGAGGTCAGGTTCGGAACCGAGTGGACCGCGCTCACCCAAGAGGAGGACCGGGTCCGCGTGCGGATCCGAGACCGACAAACCGGTGTAGAGCACGACGTCACGGCCGACTATGTGATCGCCGCCGATGGTGGGCGCAGCCAGGTGCGCGCAGCGCTCGGAATCGAGGAAGAGGGGCCAGGGACGCTGTCGTCGATGGTGAGCTACTTCTTCCGTGCTGATCTCACCCCGTACCTGAGAGATCGGCGGATCATCGCGGCCTACGTACTCAATGATCAGTTCAAGGGCACTCTCATGCCCCTTGACAACATTGACCGTTGGGTCTTCAACGTCTCGTACTACCCCGAGCAGGGCGAGGACCCGGCCACGTTCGACCGCGAGTGGTGCGTGCGCAAGACCAGAGCCGGGATCGGGATACCGGACCTCGACGTCGACGTGCTGAGCGAGGAGTTGCTGCCCTGGGAGATCGCAGGCCGGGTGGCGGCACACATGCGGCAGCGGCGCGTGTTCATCGCGGGGGATGCCGCCCATGTTATGCCGCCGACGGGTGCCTTCGGGGCGAGCACGGGGATCCAGGACGTACACAACCTGTGCTGGAAGATCGCGTACGTGCTGCGCGGCCAGGCTGGCGACGACCTCCTCGACACATACGAGACCGAGCGACTGCCAGTCGCCCACCTCGTCGTCAACCAGTCGATGCTGCGGTTCACTATTCGCCAGGGCAGCACGCTTGAGGACGTCTCCGACGGGATGCTGGACGAGCTCGCCGTCTCCTTCGGATACCGCTACCCCGTCACTCAGGCGCCACCGGGACGGGACTGGCACGTCGACGATCCTCGCGAGCAGCTTGCCGAGCCGGGGTGCAGAGCTCCGCACGTCGTGCTGGGTGACGGCGAAGGAGCGGTCGCCTTGCACGATCTCTTTGCATACGGCCGCTTCACGCTGCTAGTCGATGGGAGTGGGGCTGGTTCGGCCGGACTCGCCGCTGACCTCGCCACCTACACGTGTCCGCTGGACACTATTCTGATCGGTTCTGGCGGCGAGCATGCCGACCCGCAGGGTGAATGGCGACGCGTCTACGGTCTCGGGGTCGGGGGCGCCGTGCTGATCCGGCCGGACGGCTTCATCGCCGCCCGGTGGCCGGAATCTCCAGACCGCGCAGCCATCCTTACCGCGCTCGACACGGCGGTGCGGTTCGACGAAGATGAGTCCATCGGGACGCGTTTCCGGCCGTTCGCCGTCGATCCCCAGGACGAGATCCTTGCCGAGGCACGAGCCACGGAGCCGGTGTTCCACTCACCCGAGCTCGGCGCTTGGATCGTGACCCGGCACGAGGACGTCAAGGCGATCCTCGGCAACACCAAGGCCTTCAGCCTCGCGACGGTCCCCGACCGGCTGGCTAAGCTGACCGACGAGGCCTACGCCGAGCTCGCCAAGACCTTTTCCGAGGTGCCGGTGGCCATCCGAGAAGACGCGGTCGATGAGGCGCGCAAGCGGGTTCGGGCCCCGATCATGAAAGCCTTCGACCCGGAACGCATCGCGCAGCGCAGCGGGCAGCTCCTCGCCGAGATCGACGTGCTGGTCGATCGATTCGAGGCCCGTGGCGAGGCGGATCTCATGGCCGAGTTCGCCCGGCCACTCCCGGTCCGGGTCAAAGCACCGGTGCTCGGCATCGATCTGGACGACTACGACGAGTTCGTCGATGGCACCTACCGGTTCATGAAGCTCCACTCGGTTGCGGCCCAGCTCCCGGCCGACGAGCAGGTGTCCCTCGCCGGCCAGGTCGTTGGCTATCAGAGGCTGCTTGATCGGTACGCCCGCGAACGCCGGGAACAGCCACGGGACGACCTCTTCAGCGATCTGATCCGTGCCATGGCCGCCGGCGATGCCCCGCTCACCGTCGCTGAGCGTAAGGCGATCGTCGACGGAATGACGGGCCTGATCGCGGCCGGCCACTTCACCACGACCGCGGCACTCGGCACCAGCCTGCTTGAGCTGCTCCGCCGTCCCGCATTGTGGAAGCGGCTGGTAGCGGACCCGAGCCTGGCGGCCGCCGTGGCGGACGAGTTGGTCCGCTACCGCAGCCCGTTGCGCGGGCTCATGCGCCGCACCACGAAGACGGTGCAGGTGGGGACCGTGACGCTGCCCCCGAAGACTGAGCTGATGATCAGCTACCAGTCGGCCGACCGCGACGGAGACGTGTTTCCGGACCCTGACGAGATCCGGCTGGATCGCGGGCCGGTCGAGCACTTCGGGTTTGGCCATGGCCCCCGAGCCTGCGTCGGCGAGGCACTCGGCCGGCAGATCCTCACGCTCACCCTCCGCCGGCTTGCCCAACGCCTACCCAGCCTCGAGCTTGTGCCCGGCCACGAACCGGTCTACCTGCCTGGGCTGCATGTCATCCTTGACAGCCTGCCTGTGCGCTGGACGGTCAGCGGATGACTGCCCAGACGCTGAAGGTCGTCAGCGCCGATACCGAGGCGGCCAGCCGCACGAAGTGCCATCGACGCCAGGCCCCGCGCGGATCTTCGTCGGCGGGGCAGCGGCCCGACTTGACTCGGCGGTTGATCGGCACGTTCCCGAACTGGGACACCACGGACACCGTGAGCTGGCACGCCAGCGCCGCCACGGTCAGCGGTGCGGGGCCCGCCACGATCAGCAGACTGGCCATGCACAGAACTGTCAGCACGACGATCGGTGGCATCACCTTGTCGAAGTGCCGGCCGAACACGATGTGGGACGCCACGTACTCGTCGTAGGGCAGGGTACGGAATCCGGGGATGAGGCTCAGCGCGACGCAGCACATGACGCCAGCGGTGACGCCGGAGCCCAGGAGCGCCAGCACAGTCAGCAGATCTTGCATGAAACCACGGTGACGGTACGAGCTCAGAGTGCGCTAGAAAATCCCGCCTAAATTATTTCTGGAGAGGCTGTCGCCATGATCCGATCGTGCACGAATTTTCCTGAAGGAGGTATCCAGTGACCGAACAACACCGGACACTCATCGTCGCTCGTGCTGACCGGCGGTCGTTGGCCGACATCGGACGGATCTTCGCCGAGTCCGACGACACCGGACTGCCGCACCGTCTTGGCGTCCGCAGGCGGTCGCTGTTCCACTTCCGCGAACTCTACTTCCACCTCATCGATGCCGACGCGCCGGTTCTGGGCCCGCTCGAGCAGATGCGAGACGACCCGGACTTCCGCAGCGTCAACGAGCGCCTAGCGAGGTTTGTCACCCCTTACTCACCCGAGTGGCGCAGTCCTGGAGACGCCATGGCCAACGAGTTCTATACGTGGTCATCCGGGGAGTGTCCGTGGGAGGGAGAGCGATGACGACGGAAGACCTGCAGGCCCGGCACAAGGCTGCGGACGACGTGCCCGCCCGGACTCACCGCGGTGGGGCGATGCGTCTGCTGTTCGGGCCGACCTCCGGTTGCGAGGACGGGTTGTTCGGCGTGCTCGACCTTCGGGTGGCCGAGGTGTTCCGCGAGCACTACCACCCGTTTTCCGAAGAGTGCCTCTTCGTAGTCTCCGGCTCCGTCGTCGTGAGGGTCGACGGCGACCGCGTCCCGCTCGGCGCGGGCGAGGCGATCCGTATTCCCCGCAACGCCCGTCACCGCGTGGTCAACGAATCCGAAGAACCCGCCCGGGTGGTGTTCAGCCTGTACGGCATCGCGCCCTCGCCGGAACTGGGACACGTAGAGACCGAGCATGCGCCGGAGTAGCCCCGACACGGCCGCAATCACTGGAGTCGGCGCGATAGCACCCGGACGCATGGGGCGGGACGCGTTCTGGGAACTGATCTCGGCCGGCCGGACCGCTACCCGCACGATCAGCAGCTTCGACCCGGCGCCGTTCCGCTCACGTGTCGCCGCCGAGTGCGAATTCGACTTCACGGCGGTCGGCGACGACCGAATGCGCGGTGCCGACCGCGTGAACCAGCTCGCCGCAGCCGCAGCCGCAGAGGCATGGCAGGACTCCGGGCTTCGCGCCAGCCGGGACCGAATCGGGGTGGTGGTGGGCAGCGCAGTCGGGTGCACCATCGCCCTCGAACGGGAGTACGTACGGGTCAGTGGGCGGGGCGCACACTGGCTGGTCGATGCGAGCCGCGCGGGGAACCACCTGCACGACCACCTCGTTCCCAGCAGCATCGCCCGCGCTGTCGCCTGGACCCTCGGCGCGGAGGGGCCGTGTCGTATGGTGTCGAACGGCTGCACATCGGGCCTCGACGTGGCCAGACACGGCCTGCAAATGCTGCACGCCTACGACCTCGAAGCGGTCGTCGTCGTGGGAGCCGACGCGCCCATTTCGCCGATCACCGTCGCATGCTTTGACGCCATTAAAGCCACGAGCTCGAACAACGACGATCCAGCGCACGCCAGCAGACCCTTCGACCGAGACCGCGATGGGTTTGTACTAGGGGAAGGGGCGGCCGCGCTGGTGCTGGAGAAGCCGCACAGCGCCGAGAGCCGCAACGCCGACATCTACGCACGCTTGCTCGCGGCGCAAAGTCGCGCGAACGCCTACCACATGACCGGTCTCCGTACCGACGGCAGGGAACTGGCGGAGGCCATCTGTGCGGTTCTCGACGCGAGCGGCCTGGATGCCGACGACATCGACTACGTCAATGCGCACGGCTCTGGCACCAAGCAGAACGATCGGCACGAGACAGCGGCTGTGAAGACCGCGCTGGGCCACCATGCACGGTCCACACCGATGAGTTCCATCAAGAGCATGATCGGCCATTCTCTCGGCGCTATCGGCACTCTGGAGCTGGCCGCCTGCGCGCTGATGCTGCGCCACCAGTTCATCGTTCCCACCGCCAACTACCGGACCCCCGACCCCGAGTGCGACCTTGACTACGTGCCCAGTGAGGGCCGTGCGGCGCGGGTGCGTGCCGTCGTGAGCGTGGGCTCCGGTTTCGGTGGTTTCCAGAGTGCGGTGGCCCTCGCTCATAACGGCTGGTCGGTATGACGGCTGTCATCACGGGAATCGGAGTGTGGACTTCGTCCGGCAAGGGGTGCGAGGAATTTTGGAAGACTGCGTCCGCCGGCACCGTGACCCTCGGCGAACTGACCCGGTTCGACCACAGTGGTTATCCCTTCGCTCTGGCTGGTCAGCTGCGAGACCACGAGGCCACCGACATCCCGCCCCGGCTATGGGCACAGACGGACGTGTGGACCCGGCAGGGGCTCGTCCAGAGCGCCCTTGCCCTGGAGGACGCTGGGCTGGACCTCTCCGCGGTTGCCGAATATGACGCCGGTATCGCCCTTGCCAGTTCGGCTGGTGGAGTCGAGTTCGGCCAGCGTGAGATCCAGGCCTTGTGGGGTGAGGGTCCACGCCACGTCAGCGCATACCAGTCCATCGCTTGGTTCTATGCGGCGACCACTGGGCAGACGTCGATCTACCACGGGATCCGCGGCCAGTGCGACGCTGTGGTCGCGGAAGGAGCGGGCGGGCTGGATGCCCTGGCAGTGGCTGACCACGCGATCGGAGACGGTACCCAGTCGATCATGTTGTGCGGCGGCACCGACTCTGCGCTCAGTCCGTACGGCATGGTGTGCCAGTGGTCCAGCGGGCTGCTGTCCGGCGCCACCGACCACCGCGACGCCTACGTGCCCTTCCGTGACGACGCAGGGGGTTGGGTGCCCGGCGAGGGGGGTGCGGTCCTGGTTGCGGAGAGCCCGAGCGGTGCCGCCCGGCGATCTGCCGAAGTATATGGCCACATCGTGGGGTGCGGGGCCTCGTTCGATCCGCCGCCGGAGAGCGGACGCCGGTCGACCCTGCGCGTGGCGATCGCCCATGCGCTCGCCGAGGCGCGGGTCCGTCCCGATGAGGTCGACGTCGTCTACGCCGACGCCGCGGCGGTGCCCGGCTGGGACCACGCGGAGGCGGAGGCGCTGGCCGAGGTGTTCGGCCCGCGCGGGGTGCCTGTCACCGCACCGAAATCGGGCTACGGTCGGCTCTACTCAGGCGGCGGAGCCGTCGATGTGGCAACGGCGTTGCTTGGCATGCGGCACGGCCTGATCCCGCCGACCCCCAACGGTCCAGCCTGGCATCCGCTCATCGACGTCGTTAGCACAGTACGGGAGACGAACGTGGACGTCGCGCTCGTGGTTGCTCGCGGGCACGGTGGCTTCAACTCGGCTGTCGTGCTCCGACGCGACGGTGACGCGGTGCCTGTCCGGTGAGGATTCAATAGGCCAACAACGGAATGGGAGCTCATGGCTGTTTCGACGGAGAACACGGTATTCATCAAGGCGCCGCTGGAGCTGGTCTGGGAGGTGACCAACGACGTCGCGAACTGGCCGTCGCTCTACTCCGAGTACGCCGCGGCCGAGATCCTCGAACAAGACACGCAGCGGGTCATCTTTCGGCTGACGACCGTCCCCGACGAGGAGGACAGGACCTGGACCTGGGTATCGGAGCGGCGCCCCGACCCGGCGACACACACAGTCCAGGCCAAACGGATCGATCCTGGGCCGTTCGAACACATGGACATCTTCTGGAGCTACCGGGAGAGGGACGGCGGGACGGAGATGTTGTGGCGGCAGGAGTTCCATCTGCGCGACGACGCGCCGCTGGACGACGAGACGATGCGCGCCCGGATTAATGCCAACACTCTCGTGCAGATGGGCCTCATCAAACAGCGGCTCGAGGAGTGGGGACTGGACGACGAGACGATGGAGGAGCAGGATGACTGATCTGACAGGCAGGCGGGTACTCGTGACCGGCGGCACTCGGGGCGTCGGGCGCGGCGTGTCAGTGGCCTTGGCTCGACACGGGGCTGTGGTCGTCGCTGGCTATCAGGAGGATACAGACGAAGCCGACCGCACCCTTGAAGAGTTGACGGCGCTGAACTCTGCCGGACACCGTATTGTCCGGTCCGACATCACCACTGGAAGCGGCCGGGCCGATCTCATTGAGGCGTGCGAAGGTACGCTTGACGGATTGGTCACCTGCGCCGGCGCGATCAGCCATATCAAGCTTGAGGACCTGTCGATCACCGAGTGGGAGCGAGTCCTCACCACCAACCTCACTGCCGCGTTCGCCCTCACGCAGGCGGCCATCCCGGTGCTGCCGGCCGGTGGGGCCATCGTGTACGTGGGGTCGAAGGTCGCTACCGTCGGGGTGCCCCTACGGGCGCACTACACCGCGGCGAAAGCCGCTCTCGTGGGCCTCATGCGCAGTGTCTGCAAGGAGCGCGGGCCGGACGGTTGGCGGGTCAACGTTGTCGCCCCCGGTGTGATCGAGTCACCGGCGGTCGACTCGCTGCCGCAGGGCGTCCGCGCCCGCTACGAACACATGACGGCGCTCGGCAGACTTGGCCGTCCTGACGAGGTCGGGGAGGTGGTTGCGTTCCTGCTGAGTCCGCAAGCGTCGTACGTGACGGGGGAGGTAATCAATGTCGACGGCGGAATCTGAATTCCTCGCGGTCGGACGAGTGAAAGTACTGCTGTGGTGTCGTTACCGTGACGACGAAGAACGTCGGGAAATCGTACGACGATTCGACCGCATCGGCGACCTGCTTCGGGGGACACCCGGCTTGGTGAGCAGCGAGTTGCTCATCTCTGTGAGCCGTTCTGGTGGTTTCGCGGTGCTCAGCGAATGGGCGAGCCGGGCGGAGTTCGAGGCATGGGAACGGGGAGATGAGCACCGTCTCCAGACCGCGGGTATGCGGCCTTTCCAGGATCCGGGACGCAACCCGCCCTTCGACGTGTTGGAGGTGTCGCGTGCCAGCGATGCGGCGAAGACCGTGACCACTCAGCGGGAACCCTCGTGACACAAGGAGATTGACGATTAGCGAGGAGTAGTTGCATGTGTGCGCGATGCACTGAACGACGGTTGTCAGTGCCGCCCTCGAAGCATAGACTCGTGCCAGATTGCGTCCGGCGCCGGTGAAGCGTTCGAAAAGTCGACGCACCAGCGTTTGTGGCCGTGGCATGCGGCGGGGGCTCTGTTCGACATGAGAGCGGCGCATCGAAGAGCGACCGAGGGGGATGTCGTGAAAATCAGTGTACTAGGAGATCTCAACGTTGAAGATGGTGGCTGCAGGTTCACTCCGCATGCCACCAAACCGAGGCAGCTCATAGCCCTGCTGGCACTTAACGCGAACCATGTAGTCAGCAAGACGACTCTGATCGAAGAGCTCTGGGACGCGAGACCCCCGCAGAGCGCGGTGGCCACGCTTCAGACGTACATCTTTCAGCTGCGGATGGGCCTGACCTACACACCCGCCTGCGGCGGCGACCGCGGCGAGGCACGCAAGCGGTTGATCACCAAACCCCTGGGCTACGAGCTGCGTCTGGGTGACGGCGAGTTCGACGTCCTCGAGTTCAAGGCCGGGATCACTCAGGCTCTCGCCGCGGCGGAGGCTGGAAGGCACGCGGAAGCCGTGGCCAAGTACGGGGCTTGTATTGCGATGTTCCGCGGCCCGGCGCTAACCGACGTCTACAAGGGCCCGGTGCTCCAGTCGCATTCCCGGCATCTGGAGGAGTTGCTGCTGTCCGCGCACGAGGCCCGCGTCCGGCACCTACTGGTGATCGGGAGGTTCTCCGAGGCCATTTCCGATCTCTCGTCCTTGACTGTGCGCCATCCGCTGCACGAGGGGCTGCATGCCCAGATGATCCGCGCACTGAGTCGTTGTGGGCGCAGGAGCGAATCCCTCAAGTTCTACCAGGACATCCGGCAACGGCTGATCGACGAGGTCGGGATCGAACCGTCGGTCGCATTGCAGGTTGCGCAACGGGAAGCGCTGTGCTGCGAGAGCTATGCCTCGTGAGCCCCTACCCCTACCCCTACCCCTACCCCTATCCCTATCCCTATCGTGAGTGGAAAGGGACTGATCGCCATGTCCGCCGACGACCGCCATGCGGAGACCATCACCCGCGTTTTCGACGATGCCGCCGCGGAGTTTGACACCTCCGGGCTTGACTTCTTCACACCCTTGGGAAAGCGGCTGGCCGACCTCGCCGGCTCCGGCCCGGGCGACCGGGTTCTTGATGTCGGATGCGGGATGGGCTCGTCGCTGATCCCCGCGGCAGAGCGGGTAGGGCCTACCGGCTTCGTCACGGGGATCGACCTGGCGCCGGAGATGGCTCGACGGCTGGCGGCCATCCTGCTCGACCGGAAGGTGACTAACGTCCGGGTACTCGAGATGGACGGCGAACGCCCCGACTTCCCGGACAACTCCTTCGAGATCATACAGGCCGGCTTTAGCGTCATGCATTTCTCCTCGGCACCGGCAAGCCTCAGTCGGTACCCGCGCCTGCTCGGGCGCGGCGGACGGTTTTGCTACAGCGAGCTGGTCGACGAGGACGGCCTACCCGATCTTGTCCCACGTGAGGCATTCGCAGAACTGGAGCCGTTCTTCCCTACTGAGCTGCCGAATCCACGCGAACGGGGGCTCACCCCGTGGAACCGGTCGGCTGAGTCGATCCGCGGCGCGTTACTAACACAAGGGTTCGCGCGCGTCAATCTGACCGAGGAAACGTCCGAGGTGGACGTCGGCAGCGGGCGTCGCTGGAACGCCTGGACGATGTCGACCGGCTTGAGACAAGCATGGGCGAACGTCCCCACAGCTGAGTTGGACGCGGTGCAAGCGCGGACGGCAGCGCTGATCGAGCAGAAACGCGACGTACGTGGACGGTTGTTACTGCCCGTGCGAGTGAGGTATGTGGCGTGTGAGACGGGGGAGGGGCTCCGTGGGTGAGCCCGTCGACGTCGTCGAGCTGACTGCCGAACTGGTGCGGATAGACTCCTCCCACGAGGGTGAGGGAGGGCTCACGCTCCCGATCGTGGAGCGGCTGGAGGCACTGTGGGCTTCGCGGACCGTGGAGACCCGCAGGTTCCCGACGCCGAAGGAGGGCAATGCCCACTTGTACGTCCGGATCCCCGGCCGCGGTGTGGCACCACCGTTGATGTTCCTCTGCCATACCGACGTGGTCGGTGTCCAACCCGGATGGACGGTGGACCCGTTCGCTGGTGATTGCCGGGGCGGGTTCCTCTGGGGGCGCGGCGTTCTAGACATGAAGGGCATGCTCGCCGCCGTGACCACAGCGTGCCTGCGCCTTGTCGACAGCGGAACGGTCCCCGACCGCGACCTCATCCTGCTCTACGACTGTGACGAGGAGGGCGGCTGGCATGGCACGTCGTGGCTACTGGAGCAGCATCCGGAGCTGGCGAGGGTGGGTTCAGTAGTCACTGAGGGTGGCTGGTCGCTGTGCGGGCCTGACGGGACAAGTCCAATGCTCGCGGCGATGAGCTGTGCGGAGCGGACCTTCGGTGCGCTTCGCCTGACCAGCACGGCGGCGGCGACGCACTCGTCACGACCCCTGCCCCAGTCCGCAATCGGGTCGCTTGCCAGCGTCGTGGGCAAGCTGGAGCGGCTGGTGCTGCCGGTGCGGTTGACGCCACTGAACCGGTCGTATTTCGAGGGACTACGGGCGGCCACGGATGATCCGGCGCTAACCGGTGCGCTCCGGGATCTGCTCGTCGCGCGGACGCAGCCGGAGCTCGACGCGGCCGGCAACCGCGTAGTGGCGACCTCAGGCCACCCTGCCTTGCACAACGCGCTGCTGCGGAGCACGCTGGCGTTCGTGGCGACGGAAGGCGGCAAGCGCGCGAACGTCGTCCCGTCTAGGGCTTCGTTGCTGCTGCAGGTGCGGTTCACCCCCGGGGGTAGCTCACCGCAGGAGGTCATCGACCTGGTGCGAGCCTGCGCTGGCACCGATGTGTCCGTCGCGGTGGTCGGTCCACCCTGGGAACAGGAACATGAGACCCTGGCCCGATGGCAGCGCGACTGGATGGCTCCTGAGTCGCCCACCGGACACGAGGTCTTCGCCGCATGGCGTCAGGCTGTTGGCGAGGTGCACCCCGGCGTCGTGGCTGTGCCAGTGGTCTTCGAGGGCGGCACAAGTGCGAAACCCTGGCGGGAGAGGGGCATTCCGGTATACGGGTTATATCCGTACTTTGTGGATGATGGCGCGCTGACGGCCATGCACGGCGCCGACGAACGGGTCCGAGTCGAGGAGCTGCGCCGTGCCGAGGAGCTCGTCCACCGCATGCTGGGGCGCTTCTGCCGCTGAGCGGCAGAAGCGCCCCAGCCTAATGCCCGTCACCCGGCAGGTACGCCACCACGTTCATGCTTTTCATGGAGCCAGCACGCCGATACGGATGGAGGAGTCGGCGATGCTGCAGGTGGCGCTCGGAGCGTTCGAACCGCTCGAAATCTTCTTTGGTGGTCCAGTCGCTCACGACGTAGTACAGGTGCTGCCGCTCGGCGTCGCGCAGAAGCCACTGACCTCGGTTCGCAGGATCGGCCGAGACGCTGGTGCCCACTTCGGACCAGACCTTCTCGAACTTCGCCGCTAGTTCCGGGACGATGTCCAGTTCGAGCATTATGCGCCAGCGTAGCGATGTGGTGGTCACGCCGGCGCCGTGTTCCTGCTCGCTCACTGCGACCAGAAGCTCACGGGGTGTTGATGCGTCGGTAAGTACGAGATCCGGACCGCACCTCACTCCGTGTGTCCGTTCTAGTCGCCCTATCAGTTCCTGTCGCGCCAGGGAATCGAACCCCATATCGTCGAAGCTCCGATCGAGTGGACTTGCGGTTTCACTGGTCTCGAGATTGTCGCCGGAGATCGCGTTCATGACCTCGACGAGCGACGCCTCGGTAACCTTGTCCATTGCACCCTCCTGTTTCCTGGGGACCTATAGCATCCGTTATGGGCGTCGAGGAAAACTTGACCACCGGCCGCCGTCCGGCTGCACAAGACACAGTGGCCATAGGCGTGCCTCGTTCGTCAGTGGACGAGCGGGATCCGCTAAACTCCGGCGTCATGGGACGCCCCGTGAAGCCGCTGGATGCCCTCCCGGGGCCAACACTGTTCCGCGCTGTTCGACTGCTGGGCAGGGCGCCGGACCAGCGGAGCCAGCGACGGTTCTCTGGCATCCTTGTGGTCCAGGCTGTGCGGGGGTGCCGTGAGCGCGGGGACTCCGGAGAGATCACCGTGCGCTCGGTCGCCGACTACATGCGCGTGGCGCCGTCGACCGCGAGCCGACTTGTCAGCGACGCTGTCGATGCTGGGTACGTCGAGACCACGCCGTCCCCGTCGGACCGGCGCTCCACGACGCTGCGCTTGACGGATGCCGGCCGACAGTTGATGCGCAGCTCGGTCGCCTACCAGACCAAGGTGTACGAGCAGGCGACCGATGGCTGGTCGTCGGAGGACAAGCAGGTGTTCGAGCGGTTGTTGGTGGAATTCTGCAACCGCCTCCTCAGCGAACTGTGAAGTCACCAGATTCCTTACTCGTCCACGTGAAGTTCCACCAGCACGGGGAGTTCGCTCCCGCGTTCGCCGATCTCGCCGAGGACCTGTAACGCCTCGCGGTCGATCGGCAGGTTCGAGTGGAGGAACGACCGTGAGGTGGCGTCGAAGTCGTCGCTCGCCTGGACCATAAGCAGGTAGTCGTTCTGGCCGTCAGACTCGAGGAACACCACCTCGTGCCGCAGGCCGTTCTGGCGCATCGCGGGAACCGCGGTGTCGGCGCGTTCACCGAAGCCGTGCATCCACTCGACCGCGCGCTCGCGCTGGCCTGGGTGGAGTCGCATCCTGATGCAGCGGAATTTCATAGACCTGCCACCTCATCTGTATCGTTCAAGAACTGCAGAGAACCGGTTGATAGATGCGTCGTACACGCATACACTATGTGGTGTGAACACTAGTGCCAACGAGACGAAGAAACGAACTTCGACGCTCGCGGTGAACCTCAGCTTCGCTGCGCTGCTGCTCGGCCTGCTCATGGCCCAGCTCGATACGAATATTGTGGTCGCAGCCCTTCCTGTGGTGAGCCAGGACCTCCATCTTGGGGCTGGGGTGGCCGGGGTGACCGCGAGCACCCTGCTGACCGTCACGGTCTTTACGCCAGTGTGGGGCAAACTCGGCGATGTGCTTGGGCGGCGGTTCACGTTTGTCACCTCGGTCCTGATTTTTGGGCTGGCATCGCTGCTGTGTGCGGTCGCGCCGTCAGTGGCGGTGCTCATCGCCGGCCGGGCGCTGCAGGGCATCGGCGCAGGCGGGCTCATCGTCACGGCTGTGAGCGGGGTTGCTGTCATCTTCGATCGGGAAGAGCTCGTCCGGCGCCAGATCTGGGTGACTTTGGTCTTCGGTATTTCCTCCCTCGCCGGGCCGCCGGCAGGCGGGTTCATGGCGTCCGCGTGGGGCTGGCGCTCTATCTTCTACGTCAATTTGCCGATTTGCGTCATCGCGCTCCTCGTGGGCGTATGGGGTCTGCCTAAGGAACCGAGCAGAGGCTCCCTTAAGCGGTTCGACTACCCGGGCGCCTTGGCTATTGCTGTGGCGGGCAGTGCGCTGGTGGGTGTCGGCTCGAGCTCGACGATCGCCCGGACACCGGCCTACGCGGTGCCTCTCGTCGTCGTCATGGTGCTTGCGCTCGTCTTCCTGGTCTGGCGTGAGCGCCGTGCTCCCGAGCCGTTGATCCCGCCGTCGGTCTTCCGGATCAAGGCACTGCGGGAGACGTTGGTGACCACTTTGCTCATCGGGATCACCCTCTTCGGCACGTTTACCTTTGTGCCGCTCGCGCTGCACACTGGCGCCAGTGTGACCACCGAGGCCGTTGGTGCGATGCTGCTGGCGCTGACCATCGGCCAGCTGGTGATCGTCCTTTTCTTCTCGGTACTGGTCCGCCGCAACCGCAACCTGGCCGCTTGGACGGTCCTGTCCCTGGTGATGGGTGTGGTCGGGCTCGCCCTGCTGACCGTGCTGCCATTGCTGCCGCACGCGGCGGCGATCCCCGTCGCGGTGGTGGGCTTGGCGCTTGCCGGCGCCGCGCTGGGGCTGTCGCTGCAGGTACTGACGCTCATCGGCCAGGCGACGGCGGCACCAGAACAAATCGGCCAGGTGATGGGCACGATTACCTTCACCCGGCAGCTCGGGGGTGCGGTGGGCGCGGCCGGGTTCGGCTGGATTGTGCTGCTCGCGCCGGACGGCGCCGCAGCGCCTGCCGTCGTGCTCGGCATCGCGGCGGTGCTGTTGATGACGGCATTCCTCAGCCGCCCGCGGGAGATCCCTGAGCTGAAAGGCGACGGAGGGGGCTGGTGACCCCTCTGCCGCTGACCCTCGTCGGTCGTCGTGTGCGTTGTCGCCGGGGGCGGACATTAGGGGTATTCAAGCACCTGGAACCGTTCTGCTAGCCGCCCGCTCGTCAATCCGGCTGAGCGGGCGGCTGCGGCCATCCTGTTCCGCAGCATCAGCTCGTCCGGGCCGTCAGCGTGCTGTGAACAGTGACATCGCAGCGCGGCGAGTTTCATCGGCAGGTGGGCAGTGACGTCCTCGAAGTGATTGGCCTCTGGGTCGCCGAAGAGCCATACTTCGCGGACGGCCCAAGGGGCATACTCGCCATCGCCTGGCGCGGGCGCGATACGGGCGACGGGATACACCGCGTCGAGCGTGGCCGCACCCACCGCCCGGTGGTCGGGGTGGTTCGCTGGCGGGAAACTCCACGCGTACCTCGGGCTGTGCGTGACGACCCGATGCGGGCGGACCTGGCGAAGCTGGGCCGCCAGTGTCGCGCGGAGCGCGAGCGAAGGTTCTACCTCGGCGTCCATCCCACCGAGGAAGTGCACGTCGTTGACACCGAGCGCCTCGGCTGCAGCCTCCTGTTCGGCACGGCGGTCAGCAGACGGAGCGCCGGTCGTGCCACGCTGTCCGTCCGTGACCACGCACAGGCTCACGGCCCAGCCCCGGGACACCCAGCCCGCTACCGTGCCGCCTGCAGCGAATTCGAGATCGTCGGGATGGGCGACGATCCCCAGCGCGCGTCCGGGAGCAGGCTCCTCTGAGTTGGTCATGCAGTTACCACACCTCGTCGGCCAGTGACGCTGATCGAGCTTTGCCGGTCAAGTTGGTGCGGAGCGAAATTCGAGACTGGCCGAAGAAACTGGGGCTCCGGCCAGTGATGGGAGGTTCGATGAACGCGGACACCTGCTACCTCGATCTGCTTGTTCGGGTGCTGACTAACGAGATCTACCAGGACCCGCCTGCAGGCCCGCACTATCTGGTGGGCAGGAAGTACGATCAGCGAGTCCGGGAGGCGGGCAAGGACTGGCCCTCGGTCGCGCACACCATGGTCGGATCCCGGTGCCTGAACCAGGTCCGGGCGGCGGTCGAGCACTTGCTCGGTAGCGGTGTCCCCGGTGACCTGGTGGAGACAGGGGTGTGGCGGGGCGGCGTTTGCATCCTTATGCGCGCACTACTGAAGGTGTATCGCGAACCCTCCCGCCGTGTCTGGGTTGCCGATTCCTTCCGCGGAATGCCTGAGTCCAACGCTGCGGGCGATAGCGAGCTCGCGCTGCACGAGTTTAACGACATCCTTGCCGTCTCGCAGGAACAGGTCGAGGAAAATTTCCGCCGTTACGGACTACTTGACGAACAAGTGGTCTTCCTCAACGGCTGGTTCGCGGACACGCTGCCATCTGCGCCGATCGACCGGATCGCACTTCTGCGGATGGATGCCGATTTGCGTTCGTCGACAACGGATATCCTGAATTCTCTCTACGACAAGGTTTCCCCCGGAGGAATCATCGTGGTGGACGATTACTCGCTGCCGATGTGTAGTGAGGCTGTCCGAGAGTTCCGCGATTGTAACGGGATTACCGACCCTATCCAGTCGATCGACGACGACGCCGTCTGGTGGTGTAAGGGCGGGACAGCACCGCACGTGGGGCTGCGTGTGGCTGCGGCGGGAGGCTCCCCGTGGCAGTGACCGACAGGCTGGTCATTGGCATCGTCGTCGGTTCCACGCGGTCGCACAGGCGAGGGGATAGCGTAGCGGGCTGGCTTGTGGAGATCTGCTCGTTCTTCGACGCCGAATTCGTGCTGCTCGACTTAGCTGACTTCGCGTTGCCACACCTGGACGAACCGGAGCCCGCGCGCAGACGCTACCGTCCCGCGCAGGCGCACACCGCGCGGTGGGCTGCCGCAGTGGGCGCGTGCGACGGGTTCGTTGTAATCACGCCCGAGTACAACCACTCCTTTCCCGGAGTGCTCAAGAACGCACTCGACTACCTCCACTCCGAATGGGAGGACAAGGCAGTCGGATTCGTCAGCTACGGAGGGTACGGGGGAGTGCGAGCAGTTGAACACCTGCGGAGCGTGTGCGGCCAGCTCAAGATGGCGGATGTGCGCGCCCAGCCGGCGCTCTCCCTTGCGGTGGACTTCGACGAGGAGGGCCGCTGCGATCCCAGTGACCTGCAGATCAGGTTCTGCCACGACATGCTGGACGAGGTCATTTCCTGGGCATCGGCGCTCAAGGCCCTGCGCACGCGAGTCTTCCGTCCGCCCGACGGACGTGGCGGCGTAGTTGTCCCCGGGGTGCAGTGAAGAGAGAGTGGTATGGATACTCCAGATGTGATCAGACTGCTCGCAGGAGCAGAAAGCTCGGGAGCAACGCTGCTCGAGGCGATTGATGCCTTGGGTCCAGCCCGGATCGCTGCGTTGCTTACGAGCGAGGTGGCGTTCCGTGCCCGGCTCAGTGATCTTTCACTGCGGCTCGTGGCTCCGCTGGGTATCGTCCTCGAATTCCTTCACGGCGGCCGGTCCTTCGCTACTATTGTTGAGATAGGACCCGACGGTGTCCGACTGTGTGAGGAGCTCGAGGGCGACCGCCCCGAAACGGTGCTCACCCAGGACTTGGAGGAGGCAGTGCGCACTGTCTATGGTCCGCGGGATCTCGTGTCGGTCGCGAGCCAGGTCGTACGCTGGCCGGAGGTGGCGGTGATGGCGTCCGGGGGAATGGCTGGCCAGGGCTTGCCGTCGGCCTACTACCCGTTTGTGCAGCGTGTGTTGAGGTCTCTTTCCAGGCGAGAGCCGGCGGATCTCGCCGAGCTGGCGGCCGAGTGCGGCACTGACAAATGGAGTGCGTTGCACCGATACCCCGAACACTACGACCGACACTTCGGCTCGTTGCGCGAGCGGCGGTTGACAGTGCTCGAGATCGGAGTTGGGGGGTTCGGGGACCCCGGCGCCGGTGCCGAGTCGTTGCGTATGTGGAAGCACTACTTCCCGCGGGCGATCCTCTACGGACTCGACATTGAGGACAAACGTGAGTTCGACGAACTTCGGATCGTGACCGTGCGTGGGGATCAGTCCGACCCGGTCTCTTTGGCGGCTTTTGCTGAGGACGTCGGGCCGTTCGACATCGTGATCGACGATGGCAGTCACGTGAGCGCCGACGTTATTACGTCGTTCCGCACGCTGTTTAGTCACGTTCGGCCTAACGGCCTGTACGTGATCGAAGACCTTCAGACGTCGTACTGGAAGCCGATGTTCGGCGGTGACGACAGCGACCTCACGGATCCGCAGTACACTATGGGGTTCCTGAAGACGCTGCTAGACGGGTTGCATCACGAGGAGTTCCTGCGCGCCGAAGCCTGGGAACCGCAGCCTACCGACGGACAGATCCGGGGTGTGCACTTTTACCACAACCTGTGTTTTATTGAAAAGGGACCGAACGTGGAAGGTGGCCTCTTCGCGGAAACCCTCCGCCTCTGGGGAACGCGAGGAAAGTCCTCTAGCGGATAGATTTCGCCGGCCGCATGGGCGTTCGGCATCAGTGCTTCGAGGGCTCCCGAGGTTCCGGTGGACATCCCCGTGTCGAGCCTTAGAGCCACCGCCCGCGCTGAGTGTGCGCGCAGCTGCCGCCAGATGTGGGGGCAGCCGATCGGTGGAACTTCCGTGTCACGCGCGGGCGCGCACGGCGGCCTCGATGGTCTCGTCGAGGACGCCATGTTTACCCGGTGGACTGGGCACTCCTCGAAGCCGACAGTCCGCCCGGCATCGAGGACGTCGACCTGGGGCTGGCTGCCGAACCGTGACCTCCCCCGGCTCACAATGCCGCCGGGGCTGTCCCGGGTCGATGGCAACGAGCTGACCTTTCATCAGATTATCGACGCTGCGGCCGCCGTCGGATCCGCGATCGACCGGCGGTCGTCGCTGATGCGCTGGCGAATTTACGGGTGATCTGCGTGTGGCTCGACGGCCAGACCGTCAGCTGGACCCGGTTGGACAACGCCCGCCAGCTCAGTCCGGTCCCTGACATCTGTCAACGAGCTGATCAGGCAACCAACCGCAGTGCTGCTCGGCTCGTGCGCGACGCCGAGCGGTGCGCTCCGGAGCGTTTCCTTGACTGAGATGTGCAGGAAAGATGGCGGTACGCATGCGCGTCACCTCGGTGTCAGTTAGCCCGGCCCTACGGAGTACAGGTGTCTGAGTTCGGACTCGTTTAGTTCCTTGAGTTGACGAAGATTCTGTGGAAGACGGTGACTGAGCGGCTCGAGCGGTCTAGGAACTCGCTCAGCGCGCCCGTTCCGACATCGGGCTCGACGCGCAGTTCGGGCACGCTGGTGAGCTGGTCGCCCACCACGCCGAGTCGGTCATCCCTCGTTGAGTCAACCGTCTCGAAGTTCGGCGGCCATCAGAACAGGTGGGCGGTCATGGATGTGCGCGAGCGTGTCGGGGCGGTGGCGGTCAAGAGCGGGTACGTTCACAGCCAACGATCCGGGTGCTCTCGGTCAGCTCTGGATCGGCGGTGCCGAGCTGATCGCGGATGCCCGGCCGACACTCGTCCGAAGGGAAGACCTGTCTATCGCTGCCGCACTCAGTTTCTGTGGAAAAAATTCATTGCACTGAGAGTAACAGTATGCGTATGGTGAAACCCATGATGAAGCGAGATATGATCGATGACCTGGTGGACATCATCTACCCGTTGCCAGACCCGTTGAAGGCCGATGCGAACGACAACGAGGAGGCTGGTTACGACGCGTGGCGCAGGGACGTCGAGGACCAGCGGAACGCGTTCGAGCAGAACAGGCGGCACACTGTCGAGAACTCCGAGGACTACTTCGACCCGTTGCTCGCCGAGATCACACAGGCGCGCCGAGAGATACGCGAGGCTGCGGCACGGATGCGGCTGCTGGTCGCCTACGGCCGCGAGTTCGTCAGGCCCAGCCCGTATCAGCTCAAGGATCTAGCCGACGCAACGAGCATGTCGATCTCTGGCGCTCGAGGCGCCTATGACGACGAGGAGATCGCGACCGTCGCTCGCCGCATCGGACGTCAGCCGCGCACCCGCGCACTCCCGAGCCCTGCCATCACCGACTGAGGAAGTGGCAACCGTCCAACGTCACGAGCTCGGCGCCTGCGGGTCGCAGATCCTCAGCAGGTGTCCCGCGTAGGGCCTGTCTCGCGAACGGTGTTTCGGCGTGTTCGGTTAGTAGGTCTCAGCAGCCGGCCAGCGGTCACTGAATGTGATGGAGAAGGCGTTCAGCACAGGCTTCCAGCGCATCGCCCATCGAGTGCGGCCGGTCCCGGTCGGGTCCAGGCTGCGAGTCACAAGATACAGGCACTTGAGAGCAGCCTGCTCGGTCGGGAAATGCCCTCGCGCTCGCACTGCCCGTCGATACCGGGCATTCAGTGATTCAATCGCGTTCGTTGAACACAGAACCGTCCGGATCTCCACATCATAGTCAAGGAACGGAATAAACTCAGTCCACGCATTACGCCACAGACGGATCACCGCGGAATACTTCTTACCCCACTTGACCTCCAATTCTTCCAAAGCCGCGCTTGCAGCCTCGGGATTCGGCGCCGTATAGATCGGTTTGATATCCCGCTTCATCGCATCCCAGTCGACCCGGGACGCGAGCCGGAACGTATTGCGAATCAGGTGGATG
>NZ_JAODNM010000036.1 GCF_025464955.1 Amycolatopsis sp.
GTTGCGGCCGGTTCTAACCGGCCGCAACGCTCACGAGCTTTTGCCCTAGAGCCAGTCGCGGCGCTTGAAGGCGAGGTAGAGGATCGCCGACAGTACGACGATGATCCCCGACGACGTCCAGAAGCCCGCGATGGTCTGGAAGCCCGGATAGGGCACGTTCTGGCCGTAGAACCCGGTCACCGCGGTGGGGATCGCGATGATCGCCGCCCAGCTGGTCACCTTCTTCATGATGTTGTTCATCCGGTTGCTCTGCAGGTTGAGCTGGGTCTCGCGGATCGTGGTGACCAGGTCGCGCAGCGATTCGGTCCATTCCATCGCGCGCAGGACGTGGTCGTAGACGTCCTGGAAGTACGGCTGCATCGCGTCGTCGACGATGTGCAGGTCGCGCCGCATGATCGCGTTGACGGCCTCGCGCATCGGCAGGACCACCCGCCGGACCTTCACCAGGCTCTTGCGCAGCTGGAAAGACCGGCGCTGCAGGTCGGCGTCCTTCGGCCGGTCTTCGAACACCAGGTCCTCGAGGGCTTCGATCTGTTCGTCGAGGGACTGCACGACCTCGAAGTGGCCGTCGACGATGTAGTCGAGCAGGCCGTGGACCAGGAACCCCGTGCCGCTCTTGGCCAGGTCCGGCGAGGTGTCCCAGCGGTCGAGGACGGCCAGGATGTCGAAATTGTCGTCTTTGCGCACGGTGACCAGTGCGTGCGCGGTGATGAACGCCGCGACCTCTGAGGTGAGCAGGTCGCCGGTGGCCGGGTCGAGGACCGCGGCGTACGCGGTGAGGAAGGCGTGTGTGTCGTACCGGTCCAGCTTGGGCCGCTGGTGCTCGTGGACGGCGTCCTCGACGGCCAGCGGGTGCAGGCCGAGTTCCTCGGTGATCGCGGCCAGGTCCTTTTCGGTGGGCTCGCAGAAGTCGAGCCAGACCGTCACCGCCGGATCGTCCAGATAGTCCGAAATCTGCTCGACGGGGAAGTTCTCGGCTTCGAGCACTCCGTTGCGGTAGACACGAGTCCTGGACATGGGGACAACGTACCGCCCGGCCGTAACGCACCGCGTTCGGCACGACCTCCGGCCGGGGCTGAACAGGCGACTTTGTCGCTCGATGAGGTGACCCCTGTCACGCTTGCTTGATGTGGTTGACGGCGCTGCTCGTGACCGGTTTGACGCTCGCACCCATCACTACGACGCCGCCCGCACCCACCAGCGCTAGCAGTGTCAGCACTGTCAGGAGTGTCAGTACCGTCAGCAGTGTCAGTACCGTCGTGTGCGCGAAATACTGCGACGGCTACGACCCGGCGAAGGCGGCGGGAGACCGGTCCGCGGGCACGACGTCCATCTGGAGTCGGAGCCTGGTGCTGCACCTGTCGGACGGCGACAACATGGGTTGGGCGAGCATCGACAACGGTTCGCCCGGGGATGAAGCGTGGCTGGACCGGTCTTTCGACGGCGGCAAGACGTGGGCTGCCGACAGCCGCATCGGCAATACGGTGGTTCCCGCCGGTTCGCGCGGGTGGCGGACGCTGATGTACAACGTCGACTACCCGACGAACCAGCGCCTCGGCGCGTTGCGCGCCTGTGGAAAAGCGGGTGACCGGCCCGAAATCGCGTGTACCGCGTGGGCCCGGTCCACGGTCGGGGCCGGGAATCGGACCGAGGCTGCGGCCACCGCGCTGATGCAGTTCTACGATCCCGGTACCGGGCTGTGGTCGACCACCGGCTGGTGGAATTCGGCGAACGCGATGACGTCGATGCTCGATTACGGCGTCAGAACGGGATCGACGGCGTACCCGTACGCGATCGCGACGACGTTCGACAAGAACAACGGCGCGAACTTCACCAATGCCTACCTCGACGACACCGGATGGTGGGCGCTGGCCTGGATCCGAGCCTTCGACCTGACGGGGGACCATCGCTACCTCGACTCGGCCGTCGCGGGCGCCAACTACATGGCGGGCTACCGGGACGGCGTCTGCGGCGGCGGGGTGTGGTGGTCGACCGCGAAGACCTACAAGAACGCGATCACCAACGAGCTGTTCATCAAGGTCAACGCGTCGTTGCACAACCGGCTGGCCGGGGACACGACGTACCTCGCGCGGGCGAACCAGGCCTGGTCATGGTTCGCGGCCAGCGGCATGATCAACGGCGCCCACCTGGTCAACGACGGTCTCAACTCCGCGTGCGGCAACAACAACGGGACGGTGTGGAGCTACAACCAGGGCGTCATCGTCGGTGCGCTCGCCGAGCTGAACCGGGCGAACGGAAACGCCGGCCTGCTGACCACCGCGCGTCAGCTCGCTGACGCGTCGACCACCACGACGTCGCTTAATTCCGGCGGTGTACTGAGGGATCCGTGCGAGACCGGTGACTGCGGCGCGGACGGTCCGTCGTTCAAAGGCGCGTTCGCTCGCAACCTCGGCGAGCTGAACCGGGTTCTGCCAGGGCGTCCGTACCAGACGTACTTACAGCGTCAGGCCGACACGGCGTACGCCGCCGACCGTGACACGCTGAACCAATACGGCCTGCGCTGGGCCGGCCCGCTCGACACCACCGACGCCGCCCGCCAGCACAGCGCCCTCGACCTCCTCGTCGCCACCCTGCCCTAGTCCGCAACTCGCCGTCGAGTTGCGGTCAGAGTTGTTACGGGCGAACGCCTTCGGTGCTGGGATGAACCGCGACGACGACGCGGTGCGAGCGGCCGCCTTCGGTGCTTTCGTCGTGGTATTTGCTCACCAGTGCGGTGACCGCGGTGGCCAATTCTTCCGCGAACGCCGCCCGGTCCGCGGCCGAGCCGAACCGGACTTCGCCGTCGATGGCGAAAGTCGCGACGCGCTTGCCGGCCTTGGTCGAGCCGGTGATCAGATCGCCGACGTCGCGCACCAGACGTCCGGCGACGGCCAGCAACCAGCGCGCGGACAGCTTGTCCGGCGAGACGGCCGGATCCGGCTCCACCGCGGACAGTGCCCTCGGGGAAATGACGTACGACAACGCCGTCGCGCGCATCAGGCGCTCGGTGACGTTGCCCTTCTTGCGTTCCTCGACGAGCTCGATCAGGCCATGCTTCTCGAGCGACTTGAGGTGGTAGTTGACCTTCTGCCGCGCCAACCCCACCCGGCCCGCCAACATCGTGGCGGACAACGGTTCGCTGAGCTCGGACAACAGCCGCGCCCGCATCGGATCGAGCGACACCTCGGCGGCCGCCGCGTCCTCGATCACTGCCACGTCGAACATGAAGCCAGGCTCTCACCGACAATGTTTATTGTCAAGACGAGAGTCTTCGTCAGAGCGGAGCCAAGTAGCTCCACTGGCCCTCGTCACGGACGAATCGGCTGTTCTCGTGCAAGGAATCCGGCTGCCCCCGATAGGTGAAATGTGCCCGGAACTCGACGGTCCCCTCTGTGTGGAACGCGCCGCCGCCGCTCTTGCCGAGGATCTCCAAGCGCGTCCATTTCTGCTTGCGATCGAAGTCGACCTCGCGAGGCCGGGTCGTGGGATGCCACGTCCGCAGTAAGTAGGCCTCGTCGCCGACGGCGAAGGCGCTGAACCGCGACCGCATAAGCAACTCCGCGGTCGTCGCCGTCGCAACCCCGCTGTGCATGGCCCCGCAGCACTCGTCGTACGCCTTGTCGAGCCCGCAGGGGCAGTCCGTGGTGGATTTTCGGGTCACGGTCCAATTGTCGCGCAGCCGCGGTTGCCGGTTGGGCTACTGGCCAGTAACATCGGGGATCTCAACGCAGAGGAGTTTCGATGCCCAAGCTCGACCGTGTCGGTGACGTCTTCATGCTGGACCTCGGGGACACCGAGAACCGGTTCCATCCGGATCGGCTGGCCGAAATCGGGCTCGCGCTCGACGAGGTTGCCGGCGCCGAGGGGCCGCGCGCGTTGGTGACGACGGCGACGGGCAAGTTCTTCTCCAACGGGCTCGACCTCGATTGGCTGATGGCCAATGCCGACCAGGCCGAGTCCTACGTCGGCTCGATCCACGCGCTGCTGGCTCGCGTCCTGACCTTGCCGGTCCCGACGGTGGCGGCGATCGGCGGTCACGCGTTCGCGGCCGGCGGGATGCTCGCGCTCGCCCACGACTATCGGGTCATGCGGGCGGATCGCGGATTCTTCTGCCTGCCCGAGGTCGACATCCACATCCCGTTCACACCCGGGATGGCGGCGCTCATCCAGGGGCGGCTGCATCCGCAGGTCGCGCACGAGGTGATGACGACCGGGCGCCGCTACGGCGGCACGGAGGCGGCCGCGGCGCTGATCGTCGACCGCGCGGTAACCGAGGATGAGGTCCTCTCGACCGCGATCGGCCTGGTCGCGCCGCTGGCTTCGAAGGCGGGGGAGACCTTGGGCACCATCAAGACGCGGATGTACGGGCCGGCGCTGGCCGCGTTGACCGCGACCGGCGGGCTAAGCCTTGGCAGCTGAGGCCAGAAGCTTTCTTCGCGACGCAGCGGCGGCGGGAGCGTTCGCCGCCGTCGTGAGCGGAGCTCCGTCGACGCTGTGTGCGCTCGTCGTCGGCGATGACCCGTTGGAGGCCTCGCTGGCGGCGGGAACAATGGTGCTGCCGCGCGAATCACGCCCGCTGCCACTGCTCGCGGCCGCCGCCGTGGCGCACGTCGCGCTTTCCTTCGGCTGGGCTGCTGTCTTCGCCGGCACTTTGCCGAAGCGGCACACTGTCGCGGCCGGAGCGGCCGCCGGACTGGTCGTCGCCGCGCTCGACCTCGGAGTCGTCGGCCGACGGTTCCCCCGCATCCGCGCGCTGCCCGCGCTGCCGCAGGTTGCCGACCATGTCGCCTACGGTGTCGCCGTCGCTGTCGTCCTCGCCCGCCGCCGGGCCCATCGCGCCTGATCCTGGGGTCCGTCACGCAACAGGCTCTCGTTCCTCCCTCTACCCCGGCCGCCTCGTCCTTGCTTCCCTAAGCCGCCACGTCCGCTCGGCAAAGGACCCCTCGGGGCCATCCTGATGGCGGCCGCCGCGCTGGCGTTCAGCGCCACGCGAGGGTCGCCATGTCGTGCCGAGGGAACGTGACGCAACGCCCCACCGAACGTGCGGCGAATTGGCGTTTGGGTGACGGGTGTGCGGGCTTTAGCAGATTACGGTAAGTCGTGGCGAGCCAGTCTCCTGTTCTTTTCACAGGTTTCGCACACAATTCCTTTCGTAGCGGTCAGCCGGTGGGATTGGTCGGCCGATGTAGTTCTCCTCACAGGCTCCCGCTACTGTTTTGCGCGGGTTCGCGAGCTGAATGTCCACTGAAGTGGCGCGGTGTCCATTTCCGCCGGGATTTGTGCTCTTGACCGGGAGATCAACTCCCGAGACCATGTACGGTGAAATGCAGTGATCATCGTGTCGTAATTCCGATGTAACAAGATCAACGGAATTTCCGATGGTTCCGGCGTGCCCCAGGTTCGAATTACTCACCGGAGTGTCCGTTGCGACTGAGCGCGACAATCTCGAAAGAGGAAGATCTTTCCCGGCTTACGGCACGGCGCCTGGAGCAGGTGTTCGAGTCGGCTGCCGAGCGCGCGCCGGAGCGGATCGCCGTCGAGGCGGAAACGGCGAAGCTCACCTATGGCGAGCTCGACGCGCGTGCCAACCGGCTGGCCCACCACCTGCGCGGCCGCGGCCTCGGGCCGGGCGACCGGGTGGCGATCCTGCTGCAGCGTTCGCTCGACACCTATGTCGCGTTGCTCGGCATCGGGAAGTCCGGCGCGGCGTTCGTGCCGATCGACCCGGCCTCCCCGCCGGACAGGATCGCCTACATCGCCGAGGATTCCGGCGTCGACCTCATCCTGACCACGGCCGACCTCGCCGCCGGCACGGCCGGGCTTGCTTGCGCGGTCCTCGAACTCGACACCTCGGCCGCGCGGCTCGCGACCGAACCGGAGTCCAGACCGGCGCCCGTGGCGGTCGACGAGGACCCTGCCGCCTACGTCATCTACACCTCGGGCTCCAGCGGGCGGCCGAAGGGGGTGGAGGTCGCGCAGTCGAGTATCTGCAACTTCCTCGACGTCGTGCCCGACGTCTATGACGTCCGCCCCGGCGACCGCGTCTACCAGGGCATGACGATCTCGTTCGACTTTTCCATCGAGGAGATCTGGCCGACGTGGTCGGTCGGCGCGACGCTGGTGGTGGGCCCGACGGATTCCCGCCGCCTCGGCGCCGAACTCGCGGACTTCCTCGACGAGACCGCCGTGACCGTCTTCTACTGCGTGCCCACCCTCCTGGCGACGATTCCCCGCGAGCTGCCCCGCATCCGCACCCTGCTCGTCGGCGGCGAAGCGTGTCCCGCGCGCCTGGTCGAGCGCTGGAGCCGCGCCGGACGCCGCATTCTCAACACCTACGGCCCGACCGAAGCCACCGTCACCGCGACCTGGGGCGAGCTCGTCTCCGGCCGCCCGGTGACCATCGGCAGGCCGTTGCCGACGTACTCGATCGTCCTGCTCGACGACGAGCGCAACGAAATCCCCGACGGCGAGGTCGGCGAGATCTGCATCGGCGGCGTGGGCGTCGCGCGCGGTTATGTCGGCCGTCCCGACCTCACCGCGGACAGGTTCATCGAGCACGCCTCGGTGCCGCCGGGCAGCCGCCTCTACCGCACCGGCGACCTCGGCCGCATCACCGAAGACGGCGAGATCGAGTACCGTGGCCGCGCCGACGCCGAGGTCAAGATCCGCGGCTACCGGGTGGACCTCGGCGAGATCGACAACGTGCTGCTCGAAGACGTCGGCGTAGCCGAAGCCGTGGCCGCGCTCGTACCGCTGACACGGGGGGACGGCCCCGGCGAGCTCGCCGCGTACATCGTGCCCATCGGTGACAGCGAAGAAGCCGAGGTCGTCTCCCGGTTGCATCGCCAGCTGCGGCAACGGCTTCCGGCGTACATGGTGCCGTCGTTCCTCGACGTCGTCGCCGAGCTGCCGACGATGCCCAGCGGCAAGGTCGACCGCACGAAGCTGCCGACGCCGACCGGCCGGCGCCTTCTCGCCGCGGACAACCCGGTGGTGGCAGCCGAGGGCGAGCTCGAAGTTCGGGTGCAGGCCGTGTGGGCCAAGGCTTTCGCTGTCGAGCCGGAGTCCTTGTCGGTCGAGGCGGACTTCTTCGGCGACCTCGGCGGACATTCCCTGCTCGCCGCGACGGTGGTTTCCCTGTTGCGCGCTCAGGAAATCGGTGCCAGCCCGGCTGTCCGCGACCTGTACGCCAACCCGACCGTCCGCTCGATGGCGGCCCACATCGGTGCCGCCGCGCAGACCGAACCGGCGAACTCGGCGCCTCGGCCCGCGCCGCGACGCCACGGCACCGCCCGCATCGGCCGCGCCGGCGCCGCGCAGGCGGTGGGCATCTACCTGCTGCTGCTGGTCATCACGCTGCCCGTGTCGTACGTCTACACCATCAACAACGGTGACGTCTCGGTATCCGTTCTGGTCCAGCTGCTGATCGCGATCGTGATCAGCTATCTCGGGGTGCGCTGGGTGGTGCCGCCGCTCTTCGCACGGCCGCTGTCCGCGGGGATCAAGCCCGGTCGATATCCGTTGTGGGGCATCACCTACCTGCGGTTGTGGCTCCTGGACCTGTTGCTCGCCATCGGTCCGCTGCCGGTGCTCAGCGGCTCGCCGTTGATGGCCTTGTATCTGCGCGTCCTCGGCGCGAAGGTCGGCGCTCGCACGACCATCCAAAGCAGCTCGATCAGCCTGCCGTCGATGGTCCACATCGGAGCTGACGCCTCGATCGGCTACGGCGCCGCGCTGCGTCCGTGGCGCGTCGGTGACGGCTGGGTCGAAGTCGCGCCGATCACCGTCGGCGCCGGGGCGTTCGTGGGGGCCAACACCGTCCTCGAGCCCGGGTCCACAGTGGAACCCGGTGCCGCACTCGGCGAGCAGTCCGTGCTGGGCCAAGGTGAATCCGTGCCCACGGGCAAGAAGTGGTCCGGCTCACCCGCGAAACCCGTGGAAGACCTGGAACCCTCGGCGGAGTCCATGTTGGACGCTCCGGGCGGCCTGCGCGGCTGGCGTCCGCAGCACGTCCTGGCCGCGACGATCGGCCTGTGCGGACTCGAAATCGGGGCCATCGCGATGATCGTGCCCGGGGTCGCACTCGTCTGGTGGGCGCTGCTCGGCTGGGGCGTGCTCGCCGGGCTGGTCGCGACACTGCTGGCGGGGCCGATCTTCGTGGTCACCGTCTGCGTCGTCGTCGCGGTCGGAAAGCGGCTGGTTCTGCCCAGCGTGCCCGAAGGCATCCACCCGGTCCGCTCGGGACTCGGGGTCCGCAAATGGGTCGCGGACAAGCTCCTCGAATTCAGCCTGCTGTTCACCAACTCGCTGTACGCCACGCTGTACACCGTGCCGTGGTTGCGGTTGCTCGGCGCCAAGATCGGCAGGCGGGCCGAGGTTTCCACCGCGGCGCACCTGGACCCGGACCTGCTTACCTTGGGGGAAGAGAGTTTCGTCGCGGACATGGCGAGTGTCGGCGCGGCGACGTTCGCCAACGGCAGGGTGGCGTTGCTGCCCACGCGCATCGGCAGCCGTGCGTTCGTCGGCAACGCCGCGTTCGTTCCGGGCGGGACGACGATGGGCGACGGGTCGCTGGTCGGCGTCAGCACTGTGCTGCCGTACGAGGGCGTCCTCAAGAACACTTCGTGGCTGGGCTCGCCCGCGATGAACCTGCCGCAGCGGCAGGACAGCGGGTCGTACTCCGAGGCGGAGACGTTCAGCCCGCCACGGAAGGTCGTCGCGCACCGGCTCGCCGTCGAGTTCTTCCGCGCGACGCTGCCCGCTTCCGTGCTGGGCGTGAGCTTCTACCTGTTCCTGCTCGCGCTTTCCGGGCTCGCCGACGGGCGCGACCTGCCGGTCCCGGCGCTCGTTTCGCCGCTGGTGGCGATGGCCGTCGGACTGGGCACCATCGCCTACTGCGTGGCCATCAAGCGCAACCTCATCGGGACCTACGTGCCGCGCGTCGAGCCGTTGTGGAGTCCGTTCGTGCGGCGCTCCGAGTTCGTCACCGGGCTTTACGAAGCGGCCGCGGTCCCGGCCGGTGTCGGCATGCTTGTCGGCACCCCGTTCCTGCCGCCGGTGCTGCGGTGGTTCGGCGCGCGGATCGGCCGCCGGACCTGGATCGGCACGACGTATCTCACCGAGTTCGACCTCGTCGAGATCGGCGACGACGCCACGATCGGCACCGAGGTTTCCCTGCAGACGCACCTTTTCGAGGACAGAGTGATGAAGATGTCGGTCGTGACCGTCGCGGCGGGCGCCACCGTCGGCACCCGCGCGGTCGTTCTCTACGACGCCGTGGTCGGCAAGGACGTCTCGCTCGGTTCGCTGTCGCTGCTGATGAAGGGCGAGCATCTGCCGTCGGGGACACGCTGGCGCGGCATTCCCGCCGAGGGTGTGAGCAGCGGGCCGGTTCCTGAACCCGAAGTGCGCCGGGTCCGCGTGGCGCATTGGCCGCTTCTCAAACCGAAGGTGAGTGCTTCGTGAGCGGAGTGTTCGCGTCCCTCCGCCGCGCGCTGGCCGACTGGGGGTCGCCTCCGAGCCGGGGACACGGGAAGCCGGTCGCGTTGGTCTATCGCGGACCCGCGTCGCTGCGAGGCTGCCCGGAAGCGGTCGCCGAACTGCTCGAATCGAGCGACCACGGGTTCGACGTCCGTTACGTGGGACCGAAAGAACGCCTGTCGATCGACGCCGAAACGCTGTCCGGCGCCACGTTGTACGCCCAGCCCGGCGGCGGAAGCCTGGACCACGGCTACAAGCACCTGCGGCGCCATCGGGCAGACATCCGTTCGTTCGTGCGGTCCGGCGGGCGATACCTGGGCTTCTGCCTCGGTGGGTATCTGGCCGGCGCCACCCCGGGTTTCGACCTGCTGCCGGGCGACACCGACCAGTACATCGCGTCGCGTTCGGCGACCGTGCACTCCGAGGACAACGCCGTCGTCGAGGTCACTTGGCGCGGTCGTCGGCGGACGCTGTTCTTCCAGGACGGGCCGCTGTTCGAACTCGACGCCGGCGCTTCGGCGACGGTGCTCGCGACATATCCCAACAAGACGATCGCCGCACTCGTCACGAAGTTCGGCTCCGGCAGGGTCGGCGTCGTCGGTCCCCATCCCGAAGCGACCGCTGACTGGTTCTCCGATGTCGGGTTGGCGGTGCCCGGCACGCTCGGGCTCGATCTCGGGCTGGACCTGGTGGACGCGGTGATGAACAGATGAGCGAGCCGGTCAAGTCGCGCACGGCGTCGCGCCTGCTCGGCGTCGACGCGACGCGGGGGGTCGCGTTGCTGGGCATGATGGCCGTCCACTCGCTGTTCGAGTCCAATCCGGACGGTTCGCCGACGTGGTCGTTCGCCGTTTTCGGCGGGCGCGCGGCGGCGACGTTCGCGGTACTCGCCGGGGTCGGCATCGCGTTCATGACCGGACGCGCCCGGGTCAAGGCACGCGACGCCGGCCCGACGGCGGCCGCGCTCGGCGCCCGTGCGTTGGTCGTCCTGCTGATCGGGCTCGTGATCGGCTACGCCGATGCGGCGCTCGGCGCGGTGATCCTGCCGTACTACGCGGTGTTGTTCGTGCTCGCGATCCCGTTGGTGTACCTGCCGACCTGGGCGATCGCCGTGGCCGGGGTCGCCGTCGCGGGCGGGGTGCCCGCGCTGAGCCACGTCCTGCTCGCGCACCTGCCCGCCGCGACGCTGGAGAACCCGACTTTCGGCTACCTGTTCCACCACCCGATCGCGCTGCTGTCGGAACTGTCCCTGACCGGGGAGTACCCGGCAGTGCCGTGGCTGGCGTACCTGTGCGCCGGGCTGGTCATCGGCAGGCTGAACCTGGCGAGGGTCAAGGTGGCGTTCGCGCTGCTGGTCAGCGGGGTGGTGATGGCGATGGGCGCGGTGATCGCGTCTTCTGAGCTGCTGAACCGGATGGGCGGGCTCGCGCACATCTGGGCCGCGCAGCCGAGGAGCGTCCTGACCATCCCGGAGACGTCGGAGATGCTGAGGCTCGGCGGTGACGGCACGGTGCCCACGTCGTCGTGGTGGTGGCTGGCGACCAACGCGCCGCACACCAGCACCCCACCAGATCTGATCGGCACGATCGGCTCCGCGACCGGGTTGCTGGGGCTGTTCCTGCTGCTTGGGCACGTCACGAAACCAGGCTGGCGGCAGGTGATCGCAGTGGTCCGCGCGCCTCTCGCGGCTGCCGGCAGCATGACGCTCACGCTGTATACCGCGCACATCATGTTCCTCAACTCCGACTACGACGTCTACGACTCCACGACCGGGTACATCCTGCAGGTTGCCGCGGCCCTGTTGATCGGACTCGCGTGGCGCGCGACGGCTGGACGTGGACCGCTCGAATCCCTGGTCAGCGCGGCCGCGAAACGAGCTCGTCGCTGGGCTTCACGGCGTCGGACACGGCCGGCGCCACCTGCTTCCGTCTCCAGGCTGCCCGACGGCTGGCGACCGAGCCCGTTTCCGCGCGGCCCCGATGGGCTTCCCAAGCGCGCGGACAACGAGGCACTCGCGAGAGAATCGTCCTGATGGAGACTTCACGAGTTTTCGGACGCCGTGAGTTCCTCGTGGCCGCGGGCGCCATGGGGCTGCTCGGCGGGCTCGCCGCGTGTTCGTCGGCAGGTGGTGCGGACACGCGGCCGCTCGCGCTGGTCTATCGCGGCCCGGCGTCGACGTCCGGCTGCCCGGAAGCCGTCGCGACGCTCCTGGAGACCGGTCCGACGTCGTTCCGGACGGTGTTCTGCGGGCCCGGTGAAGACGTCAAGCTCACCAAGGAAACCCTCGCCACGGCGACCGTGTACGCGCAGCCCGGCGGCGGTAGCCTCGAGCCGGCGTGGCGCAAGATGCGCTCGTACGCCGACGACATCCGGGGCTGGGTGCACGGCGGCGGACACTACCTGGGCTTCTGTCTCGGCGGGTACCTGGCGGGCGCGACCCCGGGTTTCGCGCTGCTGCCAGGGGACACCGCCGAGTACGTCAGCTCGCGCGGCGCCACAGTGTCCACTGTGGAGGACACGATCGTCGAAGTCAGCTGGCGCGGGCGGCCGCGGCACATGTTCTTCCAGGACGGCCCGCAGTTCAAGCTCAACCCCGGCGCCGCCGCGACCGTGCTGGCCACCTACCAAAACGGCGCGCCGGCAGCCGTCGTGGCGACCTACGGCGCAGGCCGCGTCGGCGTCGTCGGCCCGCATCCCGAAGCCGACCGGACCTGGTACACCGACGGCTCAGTGACCAATCCCGACGGCATCCACCCCGACCTCGGCTACGACCTCGTCACCACCACCCTCCACCCCACGCCGACCCCTGCGACCTAGGGCACTCCTGACTGTGGGACTCGCCCTCGCTGAGTGTGGGACTCGCACAGCGCGTCGGCGAGTCCCACACTCCAGCCCGGCGAGTCCCACGTTCACGCCGACGAGTCCCACAGTCACCACCAGCCGACCACACCCGCTGACCTCAAGAACCTCTGAACCGCCCCGGGTTCGGTAGAGACTCGCTGTTGGGTCAAGCGACCA
>NZ_JAODNM010000069.1 GCF_025464955.1 Amycolatopsis sp.
CCTGCTTGAGGCGGGCGAGGAAGGCCGGGTCGATGGTGTAGCTCGGCGCCCCGGTGGTCAGGTGCGGGTACCAGGTCACCGGGATGCGCAGGAAGTTGAACTTGGTGGCGATCTGGTCGATCATCGCTTTGGTGGTGGCCGGGTTGCCCCAGCAGGTCTCGCACGGGGTCGCGTCGAAGGAGTTACCCAGGTTCCAACCCGCCTTCAGCTGACTCCAGATGTCCGTGCCACCGCCACCACCGCTGGTGCCGTTCACGGTCCACTGCTGGTTCGCCGAGCCGCCACAGGCCCATATCTGGAGGGCGGAGCTGTTGGGACTTCCCGTGGCGTCCAGGCACTTGCCGGATTGCGGGTTGGTGATGGTTCCGTTGGAACCCACTTGCCACTGCTGCGCACCGGTGCCGTTGCAGTCATAGAGCTGCACCCGGGCGCCGTTCGCGGTCGAAGCGCCGTTCACGTCGAGACATCTGCCGGATTGCGGGTTGGTGATGGCTCCGTTCGAACCCGCCTGCCATTGCTGCGCGCCCGTGCCGTTGCAGTCATAGAGCTGCACCACGGCGCCGTTCGCGGTCCCCCCGGACGCGACATCGACACACCGACCACTCTGCTGGCCGACGATCGTGCCGGGGGTCGTCACCGCCGCCGCCGCGGTGCCGACATCCGTCCATGCCAAGGCCGTGGTCAGGACCGTGATGGAGACCGCGGCCAGTGCTCTGCGCCATCGGCGGGTGGGAATGGAGTGCATGGTGCTTCCTCCTGGTTGGTGATCAACGGTGCGGCGCCGGCGCTGTCGGCGGTGAGGATGGTGTTGTCGGCGCGTGTTCGCAGGCTGATGAACCGAGCTGGAAGCGCTCCCAGCGTCGAGTCTGATTTGGACCTTGCCTGGCGGTGAGGCCGGAGGCAGAGGCTTCGGTGGCGGTGTCGGTGGTGGCGAGCACACGGCGCGGAGGGCGTCGAGCGGACCCGGGTCCTCCCTGAACGCATCGTCGCGTTACGTTGCGTATGACATCGGAGGTGTTATAGCGCGACGACGCCGGTCGTGTCCAGGTCTAACGGCTCGACATCGTGCGACGATGATCCATCTCTACATTCATTGGATCTTTATCTCCGCTGGCCACGCGGGCTGCGATGATTTTCCGGAAAGCTGTCAGAAATTTTCTGAGCAGCGTCAAGATATTGTGCGAAGCCGTAGCGTTCTTGTACCGTGGGCGGTCCCCACCTCGGACTTTGGTCCGGACCACCTCACTGTCGAGGACTGGCAATGACCCCACGCTTGTTGTCTCCCCACCGACGAGCCGGCCTCGCACTCCTGGCTGCGTTCGTCCTCGTACCGGCCGGAATCGTCGCCTTCGCCCCAGGCTCGCCCGCAACCGCGGCGGTAGCGGCGGCAGCCGGCGCTACGACGTCGTTCAGCAGCTACGAAGCCGAGGCCGCCACGTTGAACGGCGGCGCCACCGTCGTCTCGCTGACCTCCGCGCCGACAAACCAGTACTCCAGCCCCACACTGGAGGCCTCCGGACACGCCTACGCCCATCTCGCCGGCAACGGGCAGTCGATCCAGTGGGCCAACAACACCGGCCAGCCGATCAGCTTCGTCAACGTGCGCGTCAGCATTCCGGACACGTCGTCGGGTGGCGGCAACACCGCGACGCTGGACCTGTACGTCAACGGCGCCTTCCGGCAGGCGCTCAGCGTGAACTCGAAACAGACCTGGCTGTACGAAGGCAACAACTACAACGGCAACGACCAGAACCCAGCCGACAACGATCCTCGCGTGTTCTTCGACGAGACGCACACCTTCGTCACCGGCGCGCCGATCGCGCCCGGCAGCACCTTCTCGCTGGTGAAGAACTCCGCCAACACCGCCGCTTCGTACGACGTCGACGTGGTCGACGTGGAGAACCCGCCGGCGCCGCTCGCCCAGCCGGACAACTCGATCTCCATCACCAGCTGCGGCGCCGTGGCCGACAACAACCCGACCAACGGCGGAGGGGACAGCCAGGCGGTCGACAGCACCGGCGCCATCCAGAACTGCATCAACCAGGCGCAGTCGCAGGGCAAGACCCTCTGGATCCCGCAGGGTACGTTCTCTCTGAAGGGCACGGCGGGCCTGCAGGCCCAGGGCATCACCATCGCCGGCGCCGGCGAGTGGTACAGCACCATCTACCGTGCCGTGCCGCTGCCCAACAACACACCGCTGGGCGCGATCTTCTCGGTGACCTCGTGCACCGTGCAGAACCTGCACCTCGACTCCAACGCCACCAGCCGGGACTCGGTGGACGGAGCCGGCGGGGCCATGGACGCCTCGGGCACGAACTGGGTCGCCAACGGCATCTGGACCCAACACACCCTGTCCGGCTTCTGGGCCTCCGGCACGGGCGGCACCGTGGAGAACAGCCGCCTGACCACGATCTGGGCCGACGGCATCAACCTCAACAACGTCTCGCTGAACGCGACCACCGGCAACAACCTGACGGCGAAGAACAACTTTGTGCGCGGCACCGGCGATGACGCGGTGGCGATCAACTCCGTGGCCTACAACACTAATGGCAGCTCGACGACGTACTACACCGCGATGTCGAACGTCACGCTCACCGGCAACACCAGCATCGCACCGTGGGGCGGCAAGGGTATCGGGATCTACGGCGGCAGCGGCCACCACGTGCAGGACAACTACATCAGCGACACCGCCCGGTACATCGGCCTCGGCGCGGGCCGGTTCGGCGTCAACGGCAACGACCTGTCGTCCACGACAGTGTCCGGCAACGTGGTCGTCCGTTCGGGCGGCAACGCCTACAACCAGGGCCAGCCCGCACTGCACGTCGGCAACGGCGGCGACGGCCACGAGGTCGGCTCCGTCGACGGGGTCACCGTCTCGGGCAACACGGTCAGCGATTCGGTGTACGACGCCGTCGGCTTCTCCCAGTCCACCAACACGCAGTTGCAGAACAACACGATCACTTCCCCGTGGCGCAACGGGATCGCCATCTCGCCGCCGTTCTATCCGGCGCCGACGGGGTCGGCCACGATCACCGGCAACAACGTGACCGGGCTGCGCTCCGGGGCCACGCCGTACGCCAACAGCTCCGGCGGTTTCACCGCCTCGGTGAGCGGCAACAGTTGGCAGAACTCCGCGGGCGAGGCGCCGTACGGCGGCACACCGGCCGCCGCGCCGGGCACCGTGCCGGCGGAGAACTACGACACCGGCGGCCAGGGCATCGCCTACAACACCAGTTCGGTCAACGGCAATGCCAACGGCTACCGGTCCGACGGCATCGACCTGGAGTCCACTTCGGACACCGGTGGCGGCTACAACCTGGGCTGGACCGCCGGCGGACAGTGGTTCCGCTACACGGTGAACGTGGCATCGGCCGGCAGGTACACCGTAAACCTGCGCGTCGCGGCCCCGTCCGCGGTGACCGGCGCGCTGCATCTGTCGAGCGCATCGGGGTCGGACCTCAGTGGCGCCGTCGCCATCCCGGCGACGGGCGGTTGGCAGAACTGGACCACGGTCACGGCCGCCGTCACCCTGCCCGCAGGACGGCAGGTCCTCACGCTCAACCAGGACAACGGCGGGTGGAACATCAACTCCCTTTCCTTCTCCGCGTAGGGAAATGCCCGATAGGCCCGCCATCGGGAGTTGGCCGTGTCGTGCAGGATGTCCGTTTCGCAACTCGACGGCGAGTTGCGGTCGATGCGATCATCGGGACGGCGGAGCACACCTCGGTCGAGCACATGTTCGTCGACTGATGGAGATCGTCGGGGACGTCGACGAATCGCTCGAGACCGTCCGGCGCGTGTTGCACCGGTGCTCGTGACGCGGCGGTAAGGCGGGTGAACTTGTTCGCTACGAACGCATTCGGTACGTTCGTAGTATGCCTGCACATCATCAGCCGGTCAGCCGCCGGGAGCGTCCTGCCAAGCCCGCGCTGACCCGTGAGGGGATCGTCGCGACCGCGGTGCGGGTGATGCGGTCCGAAGGTCTCGAGCGTGTCACGATGCGGCGTCTGGCTACGGAGCTCGACACCGGCCCGGCCTCGCTGTACGTCTACGTGACCAACACCGTCGAGCTTCACGCGGCCATCCTCGAGGAGATGTTGGGCGAGGTCGACCTCGGGCCGGTCGCGGCCGCGGGGGACTGGCGTGAGCGGATCGATGCCGTTCTCTCCTCCTACCGGCACGTGCTCTACGAGAATCCGGGTCTGGCCCGCTCAGCGCTCGTCGCGCGCCCGTCGGGCCCCAACTACCTGAATCTCGTGGAGGCGTTGCTGGTCCTGCTCGGCGAAGGCGGGGTCCCGGACGCGCAGGCGGCCTGGGGCGTGGACCTCCTGCTGCAGGACACCACCGCGAACGCGGCCGAGCACGCCGGCCGCGACGATTCAGGCAGCTCCACGAACGAGTGGAATTTGCTCGCCGCAGCGCTGGCGGACGCATCGTCGACCAGCACGCCGCGCATCGCCGCGCTTGGTGCGCAATTGCTGTCCGGACCTCCGTTGCGGCGCCGGAAGTGGGCTGTCCGGACGCTCCTCGACGGCATGCTGCACACGCCGCTGCCGGAGTAGACGCTCACAACTTTCCGAATGGTGCTCGTCACGAGCAGTGCTTAGTGTCCGGCTATGCGGCAAAGTTCACTGCACGTTCCGGTGAGCCGGCGCGACCGCCCGGCCAAGGCGCCACTGAGTCGTGCGGCCATCGTCGAGACCGGGCTCGATCTGCTCGTGGCGGGAGGTCTGGCGAACCTGAGCCTGCGCAGGATCGCCACAGCGCTCGACACTGGGTCGGCCTCGCTCTATGTGTACGTCGAAAACTTGAGCCACCTGCAGGCCCTGATGCTCGACGCGGCGTACGGGGAGATTGCGTATCGCCCCGACCTGCCGCCGGGTGAGCGGGTCGGGGCGGCGTTGAGGTCTCTGCGCGACGTACTGCTGCGCCGCCGCGGCCTGGCGCAGATCGCCGCGGGAACAATGCCCGAGGGTGAGAAGTCGCTGCGCCTGAACGAGTTCCTCTTGGACGGCCTGCTCGAGGCGGGCGTGCCGGCCGAGCGTGCGGCCTGGGGGATCGATCTGCTGGTCCTGCAGGTCACTGCGAAGGCCGCTGAGCTCACCGCGTGGCGTGAGCCGGGCGATGTGATCGCTCGCTGTGAGCGGGCCTACGCCGGCGCGCCGGCCGAGACATACCCGCGCCTGAGCCAACTGCACGATCTCATCTTCGCGGGCCCAGGAGCGAGCCGCTTCGACTGGGCGCTTCAGGTGCTGATCCGCGGCATCGCCGACACGCCGCTGCCGAGCCGGCTCGACTCGTCGGAGCACACGGCGGCGCCGCAGCAGTAGCTCATCCTCCCGCCACCTCGATGACCGCCGTCACGAACGCATTCGCTGCGAACTTGCTCGTAACGAACATGTTCGTTAGAGTGGAGGCGTCCCGTCCAGGAAGGAGTAACGCCATGTCCACGACCACCGCGACCGGCGGCGACGCCATACCCGTCGTGCCGAAGAACATCCGCTGGATCATGCTCGGCATCCTGCTGGCCATGCTGCTCTCGCAGCTCGACGGCCTGATCGTCGGCACCGCGATGCCCACGATCGTCGACGAGATCGGCGGCCTGAACCATATTTCCTGGGTGGTGACCGCCTACACCCTGACCTCTGCGTGCTCGACCCCGGTCTGGGGCAAGCTCGGCGACTTGTACAACCGCAAGAACTTGTTCCTTGGCTCGATCGTGGTGTTCATCGTCGGCTCGGTACTCTCGGGCCAGGCGAACTCGATGGGTGAGTTGATCGGTTTCCGCTCTCTGCAGGGCATCGGGGCGGGCGGCCTGATGGCCGGGGCCTTCGCTCTGATCGGCATCCTGCTCCCGCCGCGCGAGCGCGGCAAGTACCAGGGCATGGTGGCGATCGTCCAGGCCGTCGGCAGCATCGGCGGCCCGCTGGTGGGTGGTTTCGTCACTTCCCACCTGGGTTGGCGTTGGGCGTTCTACATCAATATCCCCATCGGTGTGCTGTGTATCGTTTGGTGTGCCTTGATGCTGCACCTGCCTGTTGTCCGCCGTGGCAAGGTCGTGATCGATTGGCTCGGCATTACGCTGCTGACCACGGCTATCACTGCCCTCGTGTTGGCCGCGACCTGGGCTGGAAGTACCTACGCCTGGGGTTCTTGGCAGATCCTCGGCCTCGCTGCGGCCGTAGTGCTCTTGTTGGTCGGCTTAGTCGCCACTGAGCGCCGGGCCGTCGAGCCGCTGCTGCCGTTGCGGATCTTCACCGGGCACCGCAACTTCCCGATTTCCGCGGTGCTGCTGGTCGTTGCCGGCGTGGCCATGTTTGGCGCCACGCTGTACCTGCCGCTCTACCAGCAGACCGTGCAAGGCGCTTCGGCGGCGAACTCCGGCATCCTGCTGTTGCCGATGATGGCCGGCACCGTGGTCGCTTCCGTGATCGCGGGCAAGGTCATGGTGAAGACCGGCAGGTACAAGATCTTCCCGGTGCTCGGTGCCGCCGTGCTCGCTGTCGGCATGGAACTGCTGTCCACTATGGACACTACGACCTCGCGGCTGGTTACCAGCGCCTTCATGGTCCTGGTCGGGGTGGGTGTCGGATTCACTATCCAGATGGCTAACACCATCGCCCAAAACGCCGTGCAGCTCAAGGACATGGGCGCTGCGTCGGCAGGCACCAGCCTGTTCCGCACACTCGGCGGTTCGGTGGGAGTGGCGATCTTCGGATCGCTGTTCGCCCGCGCTGTGGCCGGGACCGGGGTAGGCAGCGCGCCGGCCGGGGCCCCGAGGCCTCGGCCGTCACCGGACTCTCGGCCGACGCCAAGGACGTCTACCTGCAGGCGGTCGCCCACGGCACCCAGAACATTTTCCTGGTCGGAGCCCTGTGCGCCGCGGTCGCCTTCCTCGCCGCCGTATTCATCAAGGAAATCCCGCTGCGCGGTGCGCCCGGCTCGGCCCAGAACACCGCGAAGGAAGCCGGGGGGCAATCAGCCGTCACCACTTGACCCTCCGTCCTTCCAGCGCCTGCCGCGGTGCACATGCTCGTGAACAGCGGGCTCGACCATTCAAATGGAGAAACCCATGGATTCGATGAACATCGGTGTTTTGCTCGGCTCGACGCGCGAAGGGCGCAAGGGCGCGGCGGTCGCCGAGTGGGTACTCGAGGCCGTCGCCGAACGCCCCGCGCGCTATGCGCTGATCGACCTCGCTGATCACCCGATGCCGCACCTGAACGAGCCGATCCCTCCGGCCGCCGGGCGCTACACGCATGACCACACGAAGGCGTGGGCGAGCCATATCCACGGATTCGACGCGTTCGTGATCGTGACGCCGGAGTACAACCACCAAATCCCCGCGGTGCTGAAAAACGCGCTGGACCACGTGTTCGCCGAGTGGGCGCACAAGCCGGTCGGCTTCGTCGGATACGGGGTCGTGGGCGGGGCACGGGCCCTGGACCAGTTGCGCGTCCTATCGGGGGTCCTCGGCATGCTCGACGTGCAGCCCCAGGTCGAGCTGTCGGTGCTCACCGACTTCGAGGGCGCGACAGTGGCGCGCGAGGGGCGGCACGTCACGGCGCTTGCCAAGGTCCTGGACGCCGTAGAGGGCTGGGCACCGCTGGCCAGGACCTACCGGGAGTCGCGGGGATGACAGGACTCCCGACCACCGACGCACCCGCCAACCAGATCGAAGGGACCAACATGACCACCAACACCCCGCACCACCCCATCGCGATCATCGGCGCCGGCCTGGGCGGACTGACCATGGCCGCCGTCCTGCACGCCAACGGCATCACCGCGCCGCTCTTCGAGCTCGAGGCCGGCCGCAACGTGCGGACCCAGGGCGGCATGCTCGACATCCACGACGACACCGGGCAGAAAGCGCTGCAGGCCGCAGGCCTGTTCGACCAGTTCACCAAGCTCGTCCACGTCGGCGGCGAGAGCCAGCGCGTACTTGACCACCATGGCACCGTGCTGTTCGAAAACAAGGAAGTCGACGGCTTCACGCGCCCTGAGATTGACCGCGGGCATCTGCGTGACCTTCTGCTCGACGCACTGCCCGACGGCGCAGTGCACTGGGGATGCCGGGTGATCGCCGTCCGCCCGCTCGAAGAGCCCGTCGGCCGCCACGAGGTGACCCTCGCGAACGGCCAGAGTTTCACCACCGACCTGTTGGTCGGCGCCGACGGAGCCTGGTCGAAGGTACGGGCGCTCGTCTCCGACGCGCTCCCGGCCTACACCGGCATCTCCTTCATCGAAGGAGATCTGGAGGAGGCCGACGAGCGCCATCCCGACCAAGCTGTCGTGATGGGCCCTGGGATGCTGTTCGCCCTCGGCGGTGGTGCCGGCATCATCGGACACCGCGAGACAGACGGCAGCCTGCACTTCTACCTCGGCCACCACGCCGAGGAAGGTTGGATCGACTCCGTCGACTTCACCGACACCGAGGCCGGCAAGGCCGCGGCACTCGGCGTGCTCGACGGCTGGGCACCTGAACTGCGCGGGCTTGTCGCGAACGCCGACGCCGCGCTGACCCCGCGCCGCATCCACGCCCTGCCTCCCATCCACACGTGGGACCGCACACCAGGGGTGACTCTCCTGGGCGACGCCGCGCACCTGATGTCCCCGTTCGCAGGGGAAGGCGCGAACCTCGCCATGTACGACGGCTACCAGCTCGCCTTCGCTATCGCCGCCAACCCTGGCGACACCGAGAAAGCCGTAGCCGAGTATGAGGCCGAGCTCTTCCCCCGGGCACAGGTCTCCGCGACAGATTCGGCAGACAGCCTCGTGACGCTCTTCTCTGACGGCGCAGCCCAGACACTCGCGACCACGTTCGACGGGTACTACCGCCAGAGATAAGTTCGCCACTGAAAAGCACTGATCCAAGCCCCCGTCGGTCTGTAACTCCACCAGGCCGTTTGCGAAAGTGTCTTGAGGACGACGCAACTCCGGCAGAGCCGTTTCGGTCTGCCGGAGTTGCGCGGCTTCCGGGGGCCGATCACCACCTTCATGCTCTCGGTGAGGTCGAGAGCGTCCGGGGTCGCCGGCGCAACCTACAGGTCGGGTGCACCCAATCGTGCGGTGGACGGAGTCAGCTGATCTGCTGGCCGACGAGTTGGGCGGAACGTTCCCACAACACGCGGGCCACGTCGGCATCGAGGGTTTGCGAGTGGTTCCGCCGTGCGGGCCTGCGTTTTTCGTAGTAGGTGCCGGATTCCCAGGCGGTGCCCGGAGCCGATTCGGCCAGCCACACGAGTTGGTCGGCGCCCTTTTCGGGGGTGACCATGAAGCTGCGGCCGATGCGGCTGTTGTAGATGCGCTTCATGAAGCTGTCGGACTCGGTGGCGAAGCTGGTAGCGACCGCGCCGGGGTGGAACGCGGCCGCGGACAGGCCTTGGGTGTGGAAGCGGCGGTGGAGTTCCTTGGTGAACAGGATGTTCTCGAGTTTCGCGGTGCCGTACGCCCGTTGCGGGGTGAAGTCGGAGTCGTGGTCGAGGTCGTCCAGGTCGAGCTTGCCGAACAGCCGTGCGCCGGAGCTCGAGGTCTGGATCACCGAGGCGTGGCTGCTCACCAGTTTGTCGATGAGGAGGTTGGTGAGCAGGAACGGCGCAAGGTGGTTGATCTGGAACGTCTTCTCGAAGCCGTCGGCGGTCTTGGCGCGATCGCCGAAGATCCCGCCGGCATTGTTGACCAGCACGTCGATGCGCCCGTACGTCTCGTTCAGCCTCGCAGCGAGGCCACGGACTTCGTCCAGGCGCGCGAAGTCCGCCAGGAAGTGGTCGGCACCGAGTTCCTTTGCGACAGCGAGGGTCTTCTCGGGGGAGCGCCCCACGACGACGACTTGGTGACCGTCCTTGTGCAACTGGCGGGCGCCGGCGGCGCCGATCCCGTCACTGGCGCCGGTGATGACGATGGTCTTGGGCATGAGTTGTTTCCTTCGTGTTGCTGCTTCCAACGAATGCACGATCGCCTTGCGGCTGGGCCCACGCTGACAGGACGACGAGACACCGCTGAGGCGATCCCGAACACCATTGAACGACGCGGCGTCAAGATCGCCTAGGCCAAAACGCTCGAACCACTGCATGATCCGCTCAATGTTGCCTGGATCATGGTGTTGGACGTGGTCCCGGGTCCATGATTCACTCGACTGATGAGTCACTTGGCTGAACTCGGGCGCCGGATCGCACGACTCGCCGGGGACAATCCATGTCCACTGTGGATCGAGGGCGTGGTGGTGTTCGCCGCCGAGCGTGTGACCGAGCCGATGGGCACGGTCGTCGAACCGATGCTCACACTGGTTGCGCAAGGCGCGAAGTGCTCGGTACTGGGTGACCATGTCTTCGAGCAGCAGCCCGGCCAGATCGCCGTGATGACCGTCGACCTTCCGCTGATCTCGCGGATCAGCCGAGCCAGCCCCAGCACGCCGTTCCTTGGCCTCGGGCTGCCGATCGAACCCGCGATCATCGCGCAGCTGCTGGTAGACGGCGGTCCCACTACGATCCGCCCGCACGACGGACCGGGCATAGCGGTCGACGACGCGGACGACAACCTGCTCGACGCCATCGTCCGGCTGATGCGTCTACTCGACGAGCCGCGTGACTTCCGGGTGCTGGCGGCCGGAGTACGACGCGAGATTCACTGGTGGCTGCTCAACGGTCCGCAAGCGGCCATGATCAGGCAGGCCGGGATCGCCGACAGCCGGCTGGCCCTCGTCGCCCGAGCCATCGGGTGGATCAGGACCCGGTACGACCGCGTGATCCGGATCGACGACCTCGCCTCGTATGCCGGCACCAGTGTCTCGTCTCTCAACCGGCATTTCCGTGCCGTGACAGCGATGAGCCCGCTGCAGTATCAGAAACAGGTAAGACTGCACAAAGCGCGCGCCGAGCTCATCGCGGCACCACATGACGTGGCCGCGATCGGATACTCGGTCGGGTACGACAACCCCTCGCAATTCAGTCGAGAGTACCGGCGAATGTTCGGCGCGCCGCCAGGACAGGACGCGATAAGGCTGCAAAGCATGGCCATCATCCAGGAGTAGGCCTGGAACCACTACGGAGAGATGCGGATTCACTGTGAACGAAGAAAACAGCCCGGGTCGCGTCGACTCCCTCGTCGCGGTCGGCCCCGTCCTGCGGGCCCATGCCGCCGACGCCGAACGCGCGAATCGGTTGTCCGAGGAGGCAGTGAAGGCGCTGCGTGAAGCGGGACTCTTCCGGCTCGGGGTACCGAGGCCCTTCGGCGGCCGTGCGGCCGGGCTCACCGCCAGTGTCGAGGTTATCGCCGAGTTGGCCAAGTCCTGTCCGTCCAGCTCGTGGGTTGTCGCCGTCTCCTATGGCGCACAACAGATCGCAGCCCGTTTCGCCGAGCGTACTCGCCGCGGGCTGTGGGCTGATGATCCGGATCAGGCGTTCTGCGGGTCGCTCACCAGCATTGCCGCGTCGGCGGTGCGGGTGCCGGGTGGCCAGATCGTCACTGGACGGTGGGGTTGGGCCTCCGGCGCGTACCAGGCCGTTTGGGCCGTGCTCACCATGCCCATCATGGACGAGCGCAACGAGGTCGTCGATCAGGGCGTGGCCCTCGTGCCCATGTCCAATCTGTCCATTGTGGATACCTGGAACATGATGGGCATGCGCGGGACCGGCACGAACACGCTGACCGCGTCGGACGTATTCATTCCTGAAGAAAGGATCTTGTCCTTCGCGAAGGTCATTCAGCCGGCCGAGACGATCGAAGCGAACTACCGGACCTCGCTCGGGTCACTGGCGCTGACGTTCGTGGCGACCATGCTCGGTGCGACGGAAGAGGTGTTCGACGCGACGATGCGGGTGGTCGCGGGGGACAAGCCACTGAGTGATTCATGCTACGAGCGCCTTGCCGACGCGCCGAGTATCCGATCGGACATTGCCAACGCTCGCAATCTCATCGACTCCGCCCGGTTGCATGTGCTCCGCTCGGCGAACTGGGCTGACGCTGTCGTGGAGGGCGGTGCTGAACTCGACGAGGTGGCCAGGGCCCGGTTGCGTATGGACGCGGGGTACGCATCGAAGGCGCTGCGCACGGCTGCCGATCTGCTGGTCAACGTCGGCGGCGCAAGCTCACTTTCCGCCACCAACCCGGTTCAGCGGTACTGGCGCGACATCCACACGGCTGCTCGACACCCGACGATCACCACCGAACTCAGCGAAGAGATCTACGGGCACGCGCTCGTCGGCAGTGGCCAGCGGGTGAGCCCGCTCGTCTGAAATCCTGGCCACTCGGCCACTCGGCCACTGGCGTCACGCCGAGCCGAGAAGTTGGACCATGTGGGGCGGCGTGACCGCGGTTGCGTCGGCGACGGCGTCGACGAAGGCGGCGGTGATCGGGTCGGCGCGGACTCGGGTGTAGACACTCAGCGGCCGGTAGATGGGCGGGTCGGGGCGAAGCAGGATGCCGTCGAAATGCGGTGGGACGATGTTGCTCGGTACGAGCGCGAGTCCGAGACCGGCGCGCGCGAGCGACAGTGCGGAGGGGCCTTGTTCCGTCCGTACCGACACGCGTGGCTGGAATCCTGCCGCCGAGCAGGCCTGTTCGAGGAAATGTGACAGGCCGCTGTGAGCGGTGAAGTGAATCCAGTCGTATTCCGAGAGCTCGGCCAAGCTGATGTTCTTCCGGCCGGTGGGCACGCCGGAAGTGGCCGAGGCCGCGATCACGAACTCCTCGGCACCGATCTCACGCACCGGGCCCTCCCAGCCTCCCGGCGTGGGCCCGACGGCGAGGTCGGCCTGCCCCGCTTCCATTGCGGCCACCAGGTCGTCGGTGTGCCGGAACTCGACGAGATGGGCCTGAACCTCGGCGTAGTGGCGGCGCCAAGCCAGCAGCGCGGCGGGTACGACGCCGACGCTGATCGAGTACAGAGTGCCGATGTGCAGCTCTCCGGTGGCAAGACCGGACACCCGCTTCGCTGCGCTGCTGACCCGTTCGGCGTGGGCCAGGCTGGCTCTGGCGTGCGCAGCACCGTCCGTCCGGCGGCGTCAGGCGCACTTTCCTCGGTAGGCGCTCCAGGAGCGGGCCCCCGAGCTCTCGCTCCAACGCCAGAATCTGATGGACAGCCCCGGCCGGCTGACGTGCAGGAGTTCCGAGGCGCGGGTGAAGGATCCCTCGTCCGCCACGGCTACGAAGTACTCAAGCTGGCGTAGCGAAACCGTCATGCACGGAACTTATCAGACCGAGACGGATTACCTGTTGGACACGGGAACGGCAGGCGGGCATGATTGAGCACAGTTCCTCGGCGCTGGAATTACTGAATCCGGGAATGCGCTTAATCTTCTTGAGAACAAGAGGTCTATCATCGACGAATCACTATTTTCCGGGAAAGAATCTCCTCGACGCAGAATTCGCATGCTCTGCTTGCACGGCTATCACGGAAGTGCGGCGATCCTGCGTCAGCAGATGCAACCGCTGTTCGGCGATCTGCGGTCCACCGTGGAATTCATCGAGGTCGACGCTCCTTCACTGGCGGCCGGAGACTTCGGCTGGTGGCACGGAAACTTCCCAGTCTCGCAGGGAGAATACCGTGGCTGGCAGCGAACGCGAGACTGGCTGATCGACCTGTTCGATCGGCAGGGGCCGTTCGACGGCGTCTTCGGTTTCAGCCAGGGTGCCGCGCTGACCGGCGTTCTTCCCGGCTTACGCGCGCCGGACGGAAAAGTGTCCGAGCGGACACCGCTGGTATTCGATTTCGCGATCATGGCCGGCGGGTTCCGCAGTGAAGCGGTCGAACACAAGAGGCTCTTCACGGTGAAGGAAGGATACCAGTTGCCTTCCTTGCACATTATGGGCAGCGCGGACACCGTTGTCCCGATCGCCGATTCCCTCACTTTGGCCCGGCAGTTCGCCGCACCGACGGTTCTCGAACACGGCGGTGGCCATGTCATCGCGGCGACTTCGGAAGTCCGGGCACACGTCGTCGCCTTCCTGCGGCATCGCGCCGAGCGCGGTGCCACCTCCACGCAAGGAGGCTCTGGTGGTGACTGATGAGGCTGAGGCCCTGGACCTGTCGGCAGCCGTTCGCTCACACGGGTGCTGTCGCCGAGCCGCCGCCGAAATCCGGGCGCCTCAGCGAAGCGGTGCGGGGCCGGTGGAATCGCGCACGATCAGTTCGGTGGCGAGTTCGACGTGCAGCGCGTCCAGTTGGTGCCCGTCGAGAAGGCGGACGAGCAGGCTGACGGCCATGCGGCCCATCTCCTGCAGCGGCTGGCGCACGGTGGTGAGCATCGGGCTGGTGGCCTGCGCGATGTCGGCGTCGTCGAAGCCGGTGACGGACAGGTCCTGCGGCACGCGCAGGCCGCGCTGGGCGGCCGCGGCCAGCGCGCCGACAGCGACCTTGTCGTTGAACGCGACCAGTGCGGTGGGCGCCTTCGGCAGGTCGAGCAGCTCGTCCGCGGCGCGTTTGCCGTAGTCCACCGTCGGTTCCGCGGTCCGGATCAGCTCCGGGGCGACCAGGATGTCGACATCGGCGAGCGCGGAGATGTGCCCGGACAGGCGGGTTCGCCCGGCCAGCCAGTTGTGCGGTCCGCCGAGTACGCCGATCCGCCGATGACCCAGTGCCACCAGATGCTCCGCCACTTCGCGCGCGCCGGCGAAGTGGGCCGCGGACACCGAAGCCATGTTGGGCAGCGTGGGGGTCCGAGGATCCACCACCACAAAAGGAAATCCGCGTTCCCGCAGGTCCACGAGCTCATCTCGCGGTTCGGGTGGCAGGATCAGGATGGCACCGTCGATTCCGCCTCGGGCCGCCAGCGTGGGGAGGACCGCTTTCCGCTGCGCACTTTCGCCCGCGTCGAGGATCACCTGCCTGCCGTGCAGTTCCAGTGTTTCGGCGATGGACGAGACGATGAGCCCGAAGTAGTCGGTCAGCCGGTAGGGGCAGCGCAGGTAGACCGAGCCGGTGGCCGTCGTCCGGCGGAGGGGTGCGCCCAGCCGCTCGGCGGCCTGGCGAACCAGCTCGCGGGTGTCCGGGGCGACGTGGGCATGATCGTTGAGGACCCTCGAAACCGTGGCGATGGAGACCCCGGTCACCGCGGCGATGGCTCGGACGCTGGCCCGTCCCTGCACCCGACTAGTCATCTGTTACAGCCGCTTGTTTCATATCCGCAGCTTATCGCCTGTCCCGCAGCTGTCACGTAGTGCTTGACAGTGCCCCGATCCGGTGGTTTCGTGTGCCGAGCACGCCTGTTCCAAGAGTGTTTCACAAGTGTTACATTTCACTCGGAGGCCGGTCCCATGCGCAGAAACTCCCCAGCGTTGATCGCCCTCTGCGGCGCACTGGTGGCCTCCGCCTTCGCCGGAGCTGGCGCGACCGCGGTGGCCTCTCCGGCGTACGCAGGCACCGCACACGTGTGGATCACGACGCCGGATGGCACCGACAAGCTGTCGGATCTGGGCACGGTGGCCTTGACCAGCGACGCGAGCACCGCCCCCACGGTCGTCGTCGATCCGAGCCGCACCTTCCAGACGATGTCCGGTTTCGGCGCGTCGCTCACCGATTCCTCCGCGGCCGTCCTTTCCGCCCTGCCGCCGAATACCCGCGCCGAGACGATGCGTTCGTTGTTCGACCCGAGCACTGGTGACGGCCTGGACTTCCTGCGCCAGCCCATCGGCGCGTCCGATTTCGCGGCAAAGGCCTCGTACACCTACGACGACCTGCCGACCGGGCAGACCGATTACGAGTTGCGGAAGTTCAGTATCGCGCACGACCAGAGCCAGATATTGCCACTGCTCCGGGAAGCTCGACAGCTGAACCCGAGCCTCCAGATCCTTGCCACCCCGTGGAGTCCGCCCGCGTGGATGAAGACCGGCGGCTCGCTCGTCGGCGGACGCCTGATCGACGATCCGCGCATCTACCGCGCCTATGCCGCCTATCTGGTGAAATTCGTGCAGGCCTACCGGGACAACGGCGTGCGCGTCGACAGCATCACGGTGCAGAACGAGCCCCAGAACCGAACTCCCGCCGGCTACCCCGGCACCGATATGTCCTCGGTGCAGGAGGCGAAGGTCATCGCCGACCTCGGGCCGATGCTGCGCCGCGCGGGCCTCGACACGAAAATCCTGGGATACGACCACAACTGGTCCGAGCATCCCAACGACGCCGCCGCGACCCCGCCCGACGAGACAGCCGATATCAACGACTACCCCCAGCAACTGCTCGACACCGACGCGGCGCGCTACATTTCCGGCATCGCCTACCACTGCTACTCCGGCGACCCGAGCGCGATGACCACGCTGCACAACGAGTTTCCGGCCAAGGACATCTACTTCACCGAATGCTCGGGCAGCCAGTCGTCCGATCCGGCGAACACCTTCTCCGACACGCTCAAGTGGCACACCCGCAACCTCGTCCTCGGCGCTACCCGCAACTGGGCCAAGAGCGTGGTCAACTGGAACATCGCCCTCGATCCCCAAGGCGGGCCGCATGTCGGCGGTTGCACCACCTGTACCGGAGTATTGACCATCAATCCTGATGGGACAGTCGTCCGCAACGCCGAGTACTACACGCTTGGTCACCTGGCCCGGTTCGTCAAACCGGGAGCGGTCCGGATCGCGAGTACTTCTTTCGGGACCACCGGATGGAACGGCCAGGTCATGGACACGGCGTTCCGCAACCCGGACGGAAGCACGGTTCTGGTCGCGCACAACGAGAACGACTCCCCGCAGACGTTCGCGGTGCGTGAAGGCGGCCGGGGGTTCACCTACACACTGCCCGGTGGTGCACTGGCGACCTTCGTCTGGAACGGCCCGCGAACCAACGGCGAAGTCGCGCTCGACCCGGCAGGGTGGTCGGCGGTCTCCGATCCCACCGGCAGCGGAGCCGCGCAAGCCGTGGACGACGACGCGAGCACCCGGTACAGCTCCGGGGCCGCACAGGAGCCCGGCCGCTACCTCCAGGTGGACTTCGGCAAAGTGCGAGTGGCGCGGCAGGTGGTCTTCGACAGCGGTGCCGCGACCGGTGACTTCCCCCGCGGCTACACCGTCACCACGAGCATCGACGGCCGGCATTGGACCACCGCGGTGGCCAATGGTGTTGGCACAGGCCAATTCACCACGGTCAACCTGAACTACCGACCCGCTCGGTACGTGCGGATGACGTTGACCGCGTCGTCGACCAGCTGGTGGAGTGTCGCTGACGTGCGCGCTTACTTCGGCGGCTGGGGGAACTGACCCCGACGCGACAGGCACCGGGGCGGCCACCTTGACCGCGTAGGACGCCAATGCCTGGAACCTCAAGGGAAGGGGTGGTCGCGTTGTGTGGTCGGCGGCGGTCTACAGAGGCCGGGACGGGAGCGGAGAGGCAGTTGCGTCCGATGTCTTCGTCACCAGGGTTCGGGGAGGACCCCTCAGGGCCATCCTGATGGCGGCCGCCGCGTTGGCGTTGAACCTGGATCCACCGATGGTGGAGGGTGGTGATCTTGGTCGGATCCGTCGGTGTTGCTGCGAGTTGCGATTCGGGAAGCGCCGTCACCGTCGTGCGTGCGCTCCCGTCTACTGGAGCAAGGACAGGGGCTGAGAGGGACTGCGGTGCGGATCCGAGCGCTACTCCCGTCACTCGGTGGCTGCCGAGGCTCGCTGCGCCCGGTCCCCCGATTCAGTACCGCGGATGGCCTTCGCAAGTCGACGGCGAGTTGCGAAAGCCGGGGAATGCAGTCAGGGCTCGTCAGTGTCGCGGCCGGGTGATCCGGTCGCGGCACTCACGAGCCCTGGAGTGGGTCGGTATTCTGTTACAGGTGAACGGTGTTGCGCCTGGGTCTTCGAAGCGGAT
>NZ_JAODNM010000076.1 GCF_025464955.1 Amycolatopsis sp.
CCTGCTTGAGGCGGGCGAGGAAGGCCGGGTCGATGGTGTAGCTCGGCGCCCCGGTGGTCAGGTGCGGGTACCAGGTCACCGGGATGCGCAGGAAGTTGAACTTGGTGGCGATCTGGTCGATCATCGCCTTGGTGGTGGCCGGGTTGCCCCAGCAGGTCTCGCACGGGGTCGCGTCGAAGGAGTTACCCAGGTTCCAACCCGCCTTCAGCTGACTCCAGATGTCCGTGCCGTCGTCGGCGCGGTTCCCGTGCTGGCTGACGACCGCGCCGGGGGCGGGTACCGCCACCGCGCTGGTGACGCCCATCGAAGCCAAGACCATGGTCAAGACGGCAACCAGCGCGATGCGCCGTCGGCGTGCACGGTGTTGTTCGGGGATGGGTCGCATGTTGCTTACCTCCTGAATCGCGGGGGGAGGTCGATGTCCTACCAGGGCGCACAATCCGGCACCAATTCTGGAAGCGCTTCCAGATTACCCAGAGGTCGGCCCGTACTTTCGGATCCTGAGCGCATCTCCCGCACCTGCGAACCAGCCGCGTTGCGGGCTTGGCCGCACGCGTGCGCACCAGACCAGGCAGATGCCGGGCCACGGCCCTGGGGAGTCGACCCGCTCCCCGCGCCACATTGGAAGGTACTACATGGAAGCGCCTCCCGCGATACTTACTCTAAGTCTAAATTTAACCTTGCCTTGTTGGTCTAGACCTCGGATACTCCTCTTAAGATCATGAAGGAGCGTTCGAAAGCACGACCTGAGAGGTGATCATGACTGTGACGCTTACCCTGCGACCCAGAGCGTGCACTTCGACTGCGTCGCGCCACAGAACGAACGCGCGGCCGCTGAGATAGACGACAGCGAGATCCGCCACAATCCACTGTTCGGCGGCATGGCCTGACACTGCTACGGCGATCGCGGAATCTGCACCGAACTGCCACCGTCCACAACGGAGACTCGCGCAGCGGCCAGGTCGACTACGCCGTCGAGCACGACGGCACGGGGCAGTTGACGACGTTCAAGCCAACTGGGGCGGCGAGTCGTCCAGATACACCCTGCCTGGGCAGACCTCGGCCGCCTTCGCCTTCAATTGAGCCCAGACTTCCGTTGGGCAGGGCCAACACCAGAGGAGGAATGTCCATTGCGGACATTTGAACGGAAATCCCGGTTGCTGACGATAACGCTGCTGGGATCGGTTCTGACCGTACTCGTCACCCAGGCCGCCGTCGCCGCGCCGCCCAGCAAGGCCGGCCCGCCGGCGTCCGCGCGCACAGCAAGCCCGAGCGACGCTCCCGATTTCGGCCCCAACGTGAAGATCTTCGACCCCTCGATGTCCTCTTCGGACATCCAGTCTCAGCTCGACAGCATTTCCAACCAGCAGCAGGGCAACGAGTTCGGCGGCGACCGCTATGCCGTGATGTTCAAACCCGGCACATATAACAACGACGTGAATGTCGGCTACTACACCCAGGCACTGGGCCTGGGGCTGAACCCCGACGATGTCACCATCAACGGTGGTGTGCACGTCCAGGACCAGAACGGTGGCGCCCTCGTCAATTTCTGGCGCGGCGCCGAAAACTTCGCGGTGAATCCGTCCGGCGGCACGGACACCTGGGCGGTGTCCCAGTCGTCGCCGATGCGGCGGGTGGACATCCACGGCGACCTCCAACTCTCCGACAGCGGCTATTCGAGCGGCGGGTTCCTGGCCGACTCGAACGTGACCGGCCAGGTGCGCTCGGGCTCACAACAACAGTGGCTGTCCCGCAACACTTCTTGGGGCAGTTGGGACGGGTCCAACTGGAACATGGTCTTCGTCGGCGCGCAGAACGCGCCGGCGCAGTCCTTCCCCAACCCGCCCGACACCACAGTGGACCAGACACCGGTGGTGCGTGAGAAACCGTTCCTCTACGTCGACGGCTCGGGCAACTACCAGGTGTTCGCGCCCAGCGTGCGCACGAACACCGCCGGTACGACCTGGGGCAGTGGCACGGCTCCAGGGAAATCGCTGCCGATCAGCCAGTTCTACATCGCCAAGCCCGCCGACACCGCCGACACGATCAACAGCGCCCTCGCATCGGGCAAGAATCTACTGTTCACACCGGGCGTCTATCACCTGAGCAGCGAGATCCACGTGACCCGGCCCGACACGGTTGTCCTCGGCCTCGGACTGGCCACCCTCACCCCGGACAACGGCAACGCGGCGATGAAGGTCGACGACGTCAACGGCGTCGAGATCGCCGGGTTGCTGCTCGACGCCGGACAGACCAACTCCCCGGTCCTGCTGGAAGTAGGCCCGAGCGGCTCAGGCGCCGACCACAGTGGCGATCCGACGACGCTGTCCGACGTCTTCTTCCGCGTCGGTGGCGCCGGTGTCGGCAAGGTGAGCCAGGCAGCGGTGATCAACAGCAACAACGTCATCACCGACGACACGTGGATCTGGCGGGCCGACCACGGTGACGGCGTCGGTTGGAACGACAACACCGCTGACAACGGGCTGGTCGTCAACGGCGACAACGTCACCGCGTACGGCCTGGCCGTCGAGCATTTCCAGCAGTACCAGGTGATCTGGAACGGCAACGACGGCCGCACGTACTTTTTCCAGAACGAGATGCCCTACGACGTCCCGGATCAGGGCACCTGGCGCGGTGGCGGGAACGGATACGCCGCCTACAAAGTCGCCGACACTGTCACGAACCACCAGGCCTGGGGCCTCGGCAGTTACTGCTACTTCAGTACCAATCCCAGCGTTGTGGCCGATCGTGCGTTCGAAGTCCCGAACACACCGGGCGTGAGTCTCCACGGTCTGGTCACGGTTTCGCTGGGCGGCACCGGGACGATCACCAACATCATCAACGACACCGGCGGCTCGGTGAATTCCGGCAACACCGTCGCCGACCTGTCCAATTACCCGTAAGCAGCACTGCAGTAAGCACATTCACTCCCCCTCCCCCTTCCCCACTGGAGAACTGATGCCACACCCCCGAACCACACCACTGCTCGCGGGCGCTGTCGCGCTCGTCACCGGCTCAGCGGTGCTCGGCCTCGCGCCCGCGGCGAACGCGGCGCCCGCCGCCCTACCGGCACACTTCGCGGCGCCCTATCTGGAACTCAGCGACTCGACCGCCGGCCTCATGGCCGAGGACATGCAGGCCACCGGCACCAACTTCTACACGCTGGCATTCCTGATTCCCCAGAACGGATGTACCGCCCAGTGGGAGGCCGGAAACGCTCCGATCGGGTCCTTCTCCCAGCAGATCAAAGACCTCCAGTCGGCCGGCGGCGACGTGATCATCTCCTTCGGTGGGGCCGCCGGCGGTGAGCTGGCCCAGACCTGCACCTCGGTGCCGGACCTTACGGCCGCCTACGCGAACATCGTCAACACCTACGGGGTGAACCGGCTGGACTTCGACATCGAGGGAAGCACCCTGGACGACTCCGCGGCCAACCAGCGGCGCAACCAGGCGCTGGCCGCGTTGCAGCAACAGAACCCCGCCGTGCAGGTGGACTACACCCTGGCGGTGGCCCCGAACGGCCTACCCGCCGAGGAGATGGGGGTTCTGCAGGACGCCCAGTCGCAAGGGGTGAACGTCAGCGCGGTCGACATCATGGCCATGGACTTCGGTGACGGTGAGAACGCCCTCAACGACGCGCTCTCGGGCTCGAAGGCGACGAGCGACCAGCTCGCCGGGCTCTACGGCATCTCCGGCGCGCAGGCGTACGGCAAGCTGGGCATCACACCGATCGCCGGGAAGAACGACGACAACGAGACCTTCAGCCAGGACGACGCGACCACCCTGGAGAACTTCGCCGCGTCCAACGGCGTGCAGCTCCTCGCCTTCTGGGAAGTAGCCAGCTACGACAAGGCCACGGGCTACGCCTACTCCAGGATCTTCAACCAGATCGCCGGAGGTGCCGCATGAGCGCCAAGTTCCGCTCCACGATGGGTGTGGCGCTGACCGCCGTCACGGCCGCCGCGTTCGCGCTGGCCGCCACCCCGGCGAACGCGGCCGGTGGCGGCGGTTTCGCCCCGTACACCGACATGTCCAACTCGACGGAGTCGTTGCTGGACACCGCGATCACCCAGCACGGCGTCAAGACGTTCACCGCCGCGTTTGTCATCGGCGCCGGGTGCAACGCGATTTGGGGGTCCACCCTGCCGGTGGGGTCCGACCCGGGCACCGATGCCGCGATCGGCAAGGCCAAGTCCGAGGGGGCCTCGGTGATCATCTCCTCGGGTGGCGCGGGCGGTGAACCCCTCGCGTGGACGTGCACGGACCAGAGTGCGATCGAGGCCGGCTACCAGAAGATCATCAGCTCCTACGGGGTGAACTCACTCGACTTCGACATCGAGGGTGCCGCCATCGCCGATACCGCCGCGACCGCCCGGCAGATGACCGCGATGAAGGACCTCGAGGCAAGCAATCCGGGCCTGACATTCTCGGTCACGCTGCCGGTGCTGCCGAGCGGACTGACCCAGGACGGCGTCAACGTCGTCGCGGCGGCGAAGTCCGCCGGAGTCAAGATCGACAACGTCAACGTCATGGCCATGGACTACGGCGGCGGCACGCAGGACATGGGCCAAGCCGCCATCAGTGCGGCACAGGCCACGCTGTCCCAGATGCAGTCCGTCGACTCCGGTTACAGCTACGGCAATGTCGGCATCACCCCGATGATCGGTGTCAACGACGACAACTCGACGTTCACCCTCGACAACGCCGCCACCGTGAAGAACTGGGCCTCTGCCAACGGTATCGGCCGGCTGTCCTTCTGGTCCGCCAACCGTGACCAGCCGTGTTCCGGCTTCGCGCCACACGCGTCGCCGACTTGCAGCGGTGTGAACCAGAACCAGCTGGCCTTCACCGACTCGTTCGCCGGCTTCTGATCGGAGTGCCGGTGTGGGACCGGGCTCGGTCCCACACCGGTCGTGTGTCCATTGTGGAAGGAGCACTGCCATGCTTATCAGACGTATGATGGCTTTTCTTGTCGGTGCGGCGACAGCCGCGGGAATGCTCACCGCGACGTCGGCCGCGGCCCACGCCGCGCCGGCTTCGTTCGTCAGCCAAGACCAGTTCAACCAGATGTTCCCCAGCCGGAACGGCTTCTACACCTACGACGGCCTGCTCAACGCCATGAACTCCTACCCGGGGTTCGCTAGCACCGGCAGTGACACCACGCAGCGGCAGGAGGCGGCCGCGTTCTTGGCCAACGTCAGCCATGAAACCGCCGGCCTCGTGTACATCGTCGAGCAGAACACCGCCAACTACCCGACCTACTGCGACTGGGGCCAGTCCTACGGGTGTCCGGCCGGGCAGGCGGCCTACTACGGTCGCGGTCCACTCCAGTTGAGTTGGAACTTCAACTACAAAGCGGCCGGTGACGCACTGGGCATCGACCTGCTCGACAACCCGTGGCAGGTCGAGCAGGACCCGGCGGTCGCGTGGCAGACCGGGCTCTGGTACTGGTTCACCGGAACCGGCGCCGGTGGCACCACCTCGCACGACGCCATGGTCAACGGCGCCGGTTTCGGTGCGACGATCCGGGCCATCAACGGCGGCCTGGAGTGCAACGGCAACAACCCCGACGAGATGCAGGACCGGATCAACCTCTACACGCAGTTCGCCGGCGTCTTGGGCGTCGACCCGGGTGGCAACCTGTCCTGCTGACCGCTGTGCACGGCTTCGAGGGACCCCTGGTACGGATCATTCGTACCAGGGGTCCCCCGGTACGAAACGGTTGAGCCCAGCAGCCAAGGCTTTTGCGCTCGCCTTCCCCAGGTCAGTGTTGCGTGATCTCCCGTTTGCGGGCGTCGATCAGGTATCGCTGCGAGTGGCAGACGAACGAGCCTTCGACTTCGATCCGGTGATGGAGCCGCTCCAGCTGCGGGCGGTAGCGCTCGATGGTGAACCCGGGCACGGTCCAGAGGACCTTGCGCAGGAAGTGGACGACGGCGCCGATGTCGAAGAACTCGACACTCAGCGCCTCCGAACGCAGGTCCACCACGGTGAGTCCGGCGGCTTCGGCTGCCGCGGCCGCGCGTCGCGGGCTTCGCGAGTCGTCGTCGGGGGTCGGTCCGACGATCGCCTCGTAGAGCTCGCGGTTGGTGCCGGCGCCGATGCCCTGCGACAGGTAAGTACCACCGATCCGCAGGACGCGCGCGATCTCGTCCCAGTGGATATACGTCGGATGCCTGCTGGTGACCAGGTCGAACGTGTCGTCGTCGAACGGCAGGTCCGCTTCGTTGGCCACCTGCACGACCGAACCGCCGAGCGGCTTGAGCGCGCGTTCCGCGATCGCGAGGTTGGGGAGCCAGCCCTCGGTCGCGAAGAGCGTCTTCGGCGGCTTGGGGATGCCGGAAAGCACCTCACCGCCGCCGGTCTGCAGGTCGAGCGCTGCCGTGGCGACGCCCATACGCTCGGCGAGGAGCCTTGAGTAGCCCCACGACGGGCGTTCCTCGGTGGCGCGGCCGTCGAACCAGGAGAAGTCCCAGCCGTCGACGGGCACCGCGTCGCCTTCGGCCAGGAGGTCCTCGAACGTCTTCAGCTTGGTCATCTTCCGAGATTCCCAGTACCGACCAGGACCCGCAATGGAATTGAGGCCTCTTTAGCGGTCGATGACCTTGCCGTCGACGACTTCGAGGTGCCGAGTGGTGGCGACCGCGTCGAGCATCCGCCGGTCGTGCGTGACCAGCAACAACGTGCCCGGATAGGTCGCGAGCGCAGCCTCCAGCTGCTCGATCGCGGGCAGGTCCAGGTGGTTCGTCGGTTCGTCGAGAACCAGCAGGTTCACGCCCCTGGCCTGCAATAACGCCAGCGCGGCCCGGGTCCGCTCGCCCGGCGACAACGTCTGTGCCGAACGCGTCACATGGGCGGCCTTGAGGCCGAATTTGGCCAGCAGGGTGCGCAGCTCGGCATCGGCGAACTCCGGCACCTCGGCGGCGAACGCCTCCACCAGCGGGAGGTCGCCGAGGAACAGCTTCCGAGCCTGGTCGACCTCGCCGACGACGACGCCGGAGCCGAGCGTGGACTCCCCGGCGGTCAACGGGATCCGGCCGAGCATGGCGCCGAGCAGGGTCGACTTCCCGGCCCCGTTGGCGCCCGTGATGGCCACCTTGTCCGCCCAGTCGATCTGGACGTCGACCGGGCCAAGAGTGAACCCGCCGCGCTCGACCGTCGCCCCGCGGAGCACCGAGACGACCGCGCCGGCCCTGGGCGCGGCGGCGATCTCCATCCGCAGCTCCCATTCCTTGCGGGGCTCCTCGACGACGTCCAGCCGCTCGATCATGCGATCGGTCTGGCGGGCCTTCGACGCCTGCTTCTCGGTGGCTTCCGAGCGGAACTTGCGGCCGATCTTGTCGTTGTCGGGCGCCTTGCGCCGGGCGTTCTTGACGCCCTTCTCCATCCAGCCGCGCTGCATCGCCCCGCGGGCTTCGAGGGTGGCCTTGGTATCAGCGAACTCCTCGTAGTCCTCACGGGCGTGCCGCCGGGCCACCTCGCGTTCCTCGAGATAGGCCGCGTACCCACCGCCGTAGGCCCTGACCTGCTGCTGGGCCAGGTCGAGCTCGACGACCCTGGTCACCGTGCGCGTCAGGAACTCCCGGTCGTGGCTGACCAGCACAGTGCCGGCGCGCAAGCCGGTGACGAAGCGCTCAAGGCGGTCCAGGCCGTCCAGGTCGAGGTCGTTGGTCGGCTCGTCGAGCAGGAAGATGTCGTACCGGCTGAGCAGCAGCGAAGCCATCCCCGCCCGAGCCGCCTGACCGCCCGACAGCGAGGTCATCAACTGGTCGAGGCCGACGGTCAGGCCGATTTCGGCGATGACCTCCTCAGCGCGATCCTCGAGGTCCGCGCCGCCGAGGGCGAGCCAACGGTCGAAGGCGTCGGCGTAGCGGTCGTCCGCGCCTGCCTTTTCGGCGGCGAGGTCTTCGGTCGCGGCGTCGAGCTCGGCCTGCGCGGCGGCGACCCCGGTCCGGCGGTTCAGGAACCCCGCGATCGTCTCTCCGGGACGCCGTTCCGGTTCCTGCGGCAGGTGACCAACCGTGGCCGTGGGCGGGCTGAGCCGCACTGTCCCGGCTTCTGGCACGGCGAGCCCGCCGAGGGTCCGCAGCAACGTGGACTTGCCCGCGCCGTTGACCCCGACGAGGCCGACGACGTCGCCTGGCGCGATGACCAGGTCCAGGCCGGAGAACAGGACGCGGTCGCCATGTCCGGCGGCGAGATCCTTGGCGACGAGAGTTGCGCTCATGAGGAACCGAAGTCTACTGGGTGACGACGCACCGGCACCGACACGCGTACCCAAGGTGACATGCTCGCTAGGCTGTGCCGGTTCATGCCAGGTTCAGCTGTAGGTATGCGATGAGGTCGGTGAAGGTTATGGCGGAAACCGCCACTCCGGGCACGCTAGGCCGCCGGGCGGCCGAGCAGGCGCCGCGGCCCACCCTGAGCAGGCGGCGGGAGGTCAGCCACGCCAGTGCGCGGTCCCTGCTGATGACCGTGGTCGGCGAGTTCGTCCTGCCCAGGGATCAGCCGGTCTGGACCTCCAGCCTGGTCGATGTCCTCGGCATGCTCGACGTCGAGGAGAAGTCGGCTCGGCAGGCGCTGGCCAGGTCGTCCGCCGAGGGCTGGGTGACCTCCGAACGGGTCGGCCGCCGGGTCCGCTGGTCGCTCACCCCGCCCGGCCGCCGCCTGCTCACCGAAGGCGCCGCGCGGATCTACGCCTTCGGTGACGAGCCCCGGTCGTGGGACGGCAGCTGGCTGATGCTCGTCGTGTCGGTCCCGGAAGCCAAGCGGGACCTGCGCCACCGGCTGCGGACGCGGCTGACCTGGGCCGGTTTCGGCTCCCCGGTCGCCGGGGTGTGGATCAGCCCGGACGTGTCGCACCAGGGCGAGGCGCAAAAGATCGTCAACGAGCTCGGCCTCGACACCCAGGCCATGTCGTTCACCTCCCGGTACGGCGAGATCGGCGAGCAGGAGACGATGGTCGCCCGGTCCTGGGACCTCAGCGAGCTCAAAGACCGCTACGAGGACTTCATCGACACCTTCACCGGCCTGAACCCGGCTCCGGGCGAGCCGACACTGCGGGCACAGATCCGGCTCGTCCACGAATGGCGCCGCTTCCCGTTCCTCGACCCGCAGCTTCCGCCGGAGCTGCTGCCCGCCAACTGGAGCGGGTTCAAGGCCGCCGCGCTGTTCCACCGCACGCATGTCGAATGGCGCCCGGAAGCCTTACGGTATTGGGCCGACCTGGTCGAAACCGAAGAGTCTGGATAAGCATGTCGACGGAAACCGCACCCGTGCCCTCGCAAGTCCGCATCGAGCGCGCGTCAAGCGGCCTGGCGGTGCTGACCATCGACGCGCCGCCGCTGAACCTGTACACCGCGAAACTGCAGACGCAGCTGGGCGAGGCGCTCGAAGAACTGGAGGCCGTCACTCCCCGCGCGGTGCTCATCCGGGCCGAGGGCAAGATCGTCAGTGGCGGCGTTGATGTGTCGCTGTTTGCCGCGCAGGAGAACGTATCCGACGCGAAGCGGCTGTTCGACCAGATGCTGACGATCCCTGATCGGGTCGCCGCGTTGAACTGCCCGACCGTGTTCGCCGCGCACGGCCTGTGCCTGACCTGGGCGTTCGAGGTGGCCGTCGCCTGCGACATCATCCTCGCCGCCCAGCGCGCCAAGTTCGGGCTCGTGGAGCGTGTCGTCGGGCTGACGCCGACCATGGGCGGAACGCAGCGGCTCGCCGCCCGCGCCGGAATCGGGCGCGCGAAGGAGTTCGTGATGACCGGCGCCACCTACGACGCGGCCACCCTGGAACGGTGGAACGTCGTCAACCGGGTCTTCCCGGACGACGGTTTCGCCGACGCCGCGGAAGCCTTCGCGACCGACATCGCGACCGGGCCGACGAAGGCGCACCTGGCCACCAAGCGGGTGCTGGACCATTTCCAGCACGGCGGCGTCCCGGAAGCCAACGCGCACATCACGACGATCGCCGCGGAGCTGTTCGAGACCGAGGACCTCCGGGGCGCCGTCCAGAGCTTCCTCGCCGACGGCCCCGGCAAAGCGACGTTCACCGGCCGCTGAGCCCGCTGCTGGAGCCCGCGCGCGAGCGACTCGGGGGACGTTTAATACAAATCATTTGTATCGGGGGGCGTTTCGTCCGCAGAAGCCCGGCTGACAGCGGACGCACTGGCCAGTCACGTCGTGCAGGTGGTGCTGGTGATGGCGATGTGACTGCTGGGACTCCCGAAGGCACTCTCGGCAAGGCAGAGACGCCGTGAAGGCCTAGTTGAGTACGCCTTACGCCATGAAGGTGGCCTTCACGACACGTCACGCCACACCTGCCACATCAGCCCCGCCAGTCACCCCGACATGACGCGACAGGCCCTCGGACCCCTTGCGCGTGCCTAACTCGCCCCGGTCCCTGCTGCAGTAAAGCCGAACCCACCACCTCAACCGACCAACGACCCGACACCCCTAAGTTCCAGGCATTGGCGTTGAACCCACTGGGGTGGCACCGAGGGAGCCTCAGACGCGACGCAAGCGGACGACGGCGCTCGCGTAGTCCCCGGCGGGCAGGTCGAGTGTCAGCCCGTGGGAGAGCAGGACGGCACCGTGGTGTGAAACGCCGGAATCCTCGTCGACGTACTGGGCCGCCGGGTCGAGTCCGGGAAGCCGAACGGCCGCGTCGGCCCGTCCGTAATGCCCGGCCGTGCGGAAGCCGAACACCACCGCGCGGTCGCCGTCGGGCGAGAGGTACGACAGCGCGGTCAGATCCGCCGCCGGCGGGGACAACCGGTACAGCCTGCCGTACTGCACGACCTCCCGGATCTCCTTGTACAGCTGGATCTGCTCACGCGCGTAGGCGAGGTCCTCACCCGCCCACGTCCCGATGTCGCCGCCGATGCCGAGCGCCCCGCACATCGCGACGTGGAACCGGAACGGCAGCGGGATCGTGCGGCCGGTCAGGAAGTTCGGGTTGTCCGTCACCCAGGCCGCCATCGCGCGCGGCGGGTAGAACTGGCTGAAGCCGTGCTGGATCTCGAGCCGGTCGTAGGCGTCGGTGTTGTCCGACGTCCACATCTGGTCGGTCCGCGCCATGACGCCGAAGTCGATCCGCCCGCCTCCCCCGCCGCAGGCCTCGATCCGCAGGCCGGGGTATTCGGCACGCAGTGTGTCCATGATCCGGTAGACCGCGCGGGTGTGCTCGATCCACAGCCGGTCCGGATCGCCGGTGTTCGACGGCCAGCCCGCTTCGCTGAACGCGCGGTTCATGTCCCACTTGAGGAAGTCGATACCGTGCTCGCCGACGAGCTCGCGCAGCCACTGCAGCGCCCAGTCGGCGACTTCGGCCCGGGCGAAGTTCAGCACCAGCTGGTTCCGCAGCTCGGTGCGCTGCCGGTTCGCGTAGTGCAGGATCCAGTCGGGGTGTTCGCGGTAGAGGTCGCTGTCGGGGTTCACCATCTCGGGCTCGACCCAGAGGCCGAACCGCATGCCCAGCCGGTGCACCTGGTCGACCAGGGGCTTGAGACCCTCGGGGAAGCGCTCGCGGTTGACCTGCCAGTCACCGAGCCCCGCGTCGTCGTTGGTGCGCCGGCCGAACCAGCCGTCGTCCATCACGAACATTTCGACGCCGAGGTCCGCGGCGTGCACCGCGAGCGCCCGCTGCTGCTGGTCGTTGACGGTGAAAGCCGTGGCTTCCCAGGAGTTGTAGAGCACGGGACGGATCTCGTCGTTGTGCGGCAGGACATGCTTGACGGCATAATCGTGCCAAGCGCGGCTGGACCCGCCGAACCCGCTCGCGTGGTAAAGCCCGAGAAACTTCGGTGTGGCCAGGGTTTCCCCCGGCTGCAGCCGCCAGCTGACACCATCGTGACCGAAGCCGCCGGTCACGCTCACCCTGTCGTCGGAGGTGCGAGCCGTTGTGATCCGCCAGGAGCCGCTCCACGCGAGCGCGGCGCTCCACACCTCGCCCTGCTCTTCTCCCGCGTCACCGGCGTCGATCATCAACGACGGGTTGGCATGGTGGCCGGTGATCCCGCGCCGGCTGGTCAACACCGTCTCGCCGCGGGCGATTTCCCCGCGCCGGGCCTGCGTTTCCGCGCACCACCACCCGGTCGTCTCGCTGAGCCGGTACCCGGTGCGCGGCGGGATCACCCACGCGGCCGAGTCGAGCCGCAGCAGCTCGACGACATCGATGTCACCGGAGTTCGTCACCGTGGTCCAGCGCTCGATGACGTCGACGCCGTCCAGCACGCGGTACGACAAACTCACCTGCAACGGGTAGTGCCGATCCCGGAAGTCCAGGCGCAGGAGCGCTTCCCCTTCACCCTCGACGATCTCGTGACCGAGGAACAACCACTCGAACGCCCGGGTGCCGTCGGCGAACCGGACCTGCAGCGACGGCGGCCCGAACCGCGGCCCGCCGTCCACGGCCAGCTCCTCGAGCCCGTCCGCGGCACCGTCGAAACTGTTGGCCGGCTCGGGATCGGGTCCGACCACGCTCAACGCCTGGGTGAGGGTGAGCGGCGGTCCCCAGTGGACGTGCTTGGGCGCGTCCTGCGCGGTCAGCGCCAGCGCGTAGCTCGTCGATGCCGTGTGGAGCAACCACATGCGGCCACCGGCGGCACAGTCGATTGCGGCCATGAACTCCCCTAAGTCTGTGGATGAAAGAAAGCTCGTGGACACCCCCGTCCGCGGGGACGCCGCGGACGGGGGGAAACAGTGGCGCTCACCCCTTGCTGGAACCGAGCGTCAGACCACTGACGAACTGCTTCTGGAGCAGGAAGTAGATCAGCAGCGTCGGGATCGCCGTCATCAGCGAGCCCGCCGCGACCAGGTTCGGGTTGGTGAAGAACTCGCCGGACAGGTTGGCGATGGCCGAGGTGATCGGCCGCTTGTCCCCGGTCTGGAACAGCACGAGTGCCCAGAAGAAGTCGTTGTAGATCCAGATGGACTCCAGCGTCGCCAGGGCCGCGAACGCGGGACGGCACAGCGGCAGGATGATCTGGAAGAACTGCCGCCACACCGGGGCACCGTCCACCAGCGCGGCTTCGGTGATCTCGTTCGGGATGGTGCGCATGTAGTTGCTGAGCACGAACGTACAGAACCCGCACTGGAACGCGACGTGGATCGCGATCACGCCCCAGGCCGAGTTGTAGAACACCCCGGAGTCGCTCATCCATTCGGGCAGCGGCAGCTTCAGATAGAGCTCGTAGAGCGGGGTGATGATCGCCTGCGGCGGCAGCAGGTTGCCCGCGGTGAACAACATCAGCAGCGCGAGGTTGAACCGGAAGCTGAAACGCGTCACGAAGAACGCGATCCCGGCGGAGAACAGCAGCGTCAGCAGCACCGCCGGGACCGTGATCAGCAAAGAATTCATGAAGAAATGCGGCAGCTCCGCCTGACTCCACGCCGTCGAGTAGTTCTCACCGGTGATCTTGTCCGGCAACGTGAAGAACCCGCGCGAAGCCGTCTCGTCATACGGCCGGAGCGAGGTGTAGATCGCCCACAGCAACGGAACCAGCCAGACGAGCGCGGTGCCCATCAGGAAGACGTGCAGCACGATCCGAGCGGGTTTGACCTTGCGCCGGTTCGGCCGGACCGGGGGTGACACGGCCGTGCGGACGGCCCTCGGCGGGGCTTGCGCGGTCATCGTTGCTCCTTGCGGAAGTTCTGCACGAGATAAGGAATGATCACCACGAGCGAGACGATCAGGAGGATCACGGCGAGTGCCGAGCCGTAACCCACCTGACCGGACTCGCCGACGATGTTGTTGGTGATCAGGATCGACAGCAGCTCGAGGCCCTTCTTGCTGCCCGTGTTGCCACCGAGGACGTAGACCAGGTCGAAAGCGCGCAGTCCTTCGAGGACGGTCACCACCAGGATGATCACGTTCACCGGCCGCAGGGACGGGAAGGTGATCCGGAAGAACGTCTGGCGCTCGTTCGCACCGTCGATCGCCGCCGCCTCCTTCAGCGTGGGGTCGAAGCTCTTCAACCCGGCCAAATAAAGGATCATGATGTACGCGGTGTGCCGCCAGCCCGCCGCGACCAGCACCGCCAGCAGGTTCAGGTTCGGGTTGCCCAGCCAGTCGATGTAGGTCCCGCCCGGGTGGTTGGTCCCGAGCATGCTGTTCAGCAGGCCGTAGTCCGGCTGGTAGATGATCTGCCAGATGAACCCGACCACCGCCAGCGAAATCACCATCGGCAGGAAGATGGCGGTCTGGTAGAAGCGGCTGAACCGGATCTTCTTGTCCAATTGGTAGGCCAGGAAGATCCCGAACGGGGTCGGCAGCGCCAGCAGGAACACCAGCCAGAGCACGTTGTTCTCCACCGCGGGCCAGAACGACGGGTCGTTGGTGAAGGCCTGGATGTACTGGTAAAACCCGGTCCAGTGGATGGTGTCCAGGCCGATGCCATCCCATTTGGTGAACGACAGCGCGACCGACCCGAGCGCGGGCAGCCAGACCAGCGCGACGTGCACCAGCAGCGGGATGCCCACGAGCAGGCCGAGGAGGGCCTTGTCACGTTTGGTCAGGCGCTTGACCTTCCGCCTGCGGCGCGAGACCGGGGCGGCGACTTTAGTCGAGACACTCATCTTCGGTGATCCTGTCTCAGGCGGAGAAGTACCGGGTCTTCTGCGATTCGATGCTCTGCAGCGTCGAGGCGCCCTTCCCGGTGTTGGCGACGAAGTCCGCGAACGCGGGCTCGACGACGTCGGACATGAAGCCGGGGTCGCTGTCCCGATCGCCGAACTGCGAGGTGTTCTTGGCCTTGGCGATGAGGTCCGCGGCCTTGTGCTGCAACGTGTCGTACTTGGCGGTGCTGGCGGTGGTCACCACTGCCAGGTTCGACTGGTCACCGGTCTGGTAGGCCTCGTCGGCGGCCGCGGTGCCGATGAACTGCATCAGCTTCAGCGCACCGTCGAGGTTCTTCGGCGACTTGCTCATCAGGAAGCCGTCGGTCGGGGCTTCGACGCTGTCCAGCCCGAACTGCGGGTTGACCACCGGGAACGGGAAGAAGTCGAGGTCGTCGAGGTCCGCGCCCTTGAACGAGGATGCGACGTACAGCCCGGTGACGGCCATCGCGGTCTTCTTGTCCACAAGGGACTGGGTGGCGTCCTGCCACTTCCGGCCGGCGCCGCCGGGCTGGTAGAACGGCACCAGCCGGGACCACTCGTCGAGCACGGTCGCGACCTTCGGGTCGGTCCAGGAGGTCTTGCCCGCCATCAGGTCCTTATGGAACTGGAAACCGTTGGTGCGCAGGTTGAGGTAGTCGAAGGTGTTGAGCAGCGTCCAGCCGTCGCCGCCGCCGATACCGTGGGAGAACGGGATCAGGCCGTCCTTCTGCATCTTGGCGGATAGTGCGACCAACTCGTCGAGGGTGCCCGGCACCTGGTAGCCGTGCTGCGCGAACACGCTCTTCCGGTAGAACACCGCGGTCGGGTAGTTGTACAGGGGCACGAAGTACGGCTTGCCGTCTTCACCGAGCGAGATGTCGCGGGTGGCCGGGCTGAAGTTGCCCTGGATGGCCGGCCAGATCGAGTCGATCGGGTGCAGCAGGCCCTTCTTCGCGAACACCTGCATCCGGTAGCCCGCGTACCAGGTGAACACGTCGTCCGGGGTGCCCTGCAGGTAGCTGTTGATCGTCTGCTGGAAGGTGTTGTTGTCGACGATGTTGGGCTTGACCTTCAGCGACCCGGTCTTCGCGAACCCGTCGAACAGGGCCTGGTAGGCAGCCTTCGCCGTGGCGTCGGAGCCGCTGGACCCGACGGACACGGTGCTGGAGCCCGCCCCCGAGCTACTGGAGCCGCCGCAGGCCGCGATCAGCGGACCGGCCGCGGCCAGCCCGGCCGCGCCGAGCAGTCCTTTGAGCACGGTTCTGCGGTCGGACACGGGCATGCCGACTCGCCACGGCATGGGCGAACGCGGAAGGGATCGAGACATCATTGGCTCCTTGGTTCTTCGGACGGCTGGGCTACTTCGGACTGCGGGGGTTCTTCGGACGGCGGGGCTAGACGGACAGGGGCGGTGCTCGGAACCGGGCGGCCGGTGCGGTCGTGCCCGGCTCGATGAAACGTTGGATGGCGACCGCGGCGGCGCCTCGCGCCCAGTCGTCGAAGGTGTGCGGGCGGATGATGAGGTCGCATTCGCCTGCCGCGCCGAACGCCTGCTCGGCAAACGTGGTCCGGATCTGGTCCTCGAACAGGTCGTAGGCCTCCAGTCCGTCGCCGGAGATGACCACGAGCTCGGGGCCGATGAAGTTGGCGACCGCCGCCAGTGCCATGCCGATCGCGTGCCCGGCCACCGTGAACACCGCCCGGACCTCGGGCGAACCCCCTCGTGCCAAAGCGATCGCGGCGTCCATGTCGCTCGCGCGCCCGTCGGTGATCGCGGTGACCTTGGCCAGGATCGCGGAGCTACCGGCGATCGCCTCGACGCAGCCGCGGTTCCCGCAGTGGCACAAGGGCCCGTAGGCGTCGACCGGGAAATGGCCGATCTCTCCGGCGACCCCGTGCGCGCCGGCAACCACCGCGCCGTTGACGAACAGCGCGCAGCCGATGCCGACGCCGACGGTGACCACGGCGAAGGTCCGGGAGCCGAGCCCGGCGCCGAACCACTGTTCGGCCACGGTCAGCGCGCGGACGTCGTTCTCCAACAGGACGTGCAGGCCGGTGGCCACGCCGAGGAGCCGCACCAGCGGCACTTGGCGCCAGCCTAGGAACGGCGCGTACCGCACGGTGCCGGTCTCCGGGTCGACGTCGCCGCCGACCGAGACGCCAAGCCCGCCGAACCGGCGCCGGTAGTCGCGCGACTCCCCCAGCAGTTCGCCGGCCAGTTCGGCGAGCGCGGCCACGACTTCGTCGACGTCGTGGGACGGCAGCGGGCGGTGCACAACGGCGCAGATGGTGGCCTGCAGATCGGTGACCACCCCGATCAGCTCGTCGCCGGTGACCTTGATCCCGACGAAGTAGCAGCGTTCCGCGCAGACCCGGACCGGGGTCGCCGGCCTGCCTACGCGCCGCGATCCGTGGTCGGCGGGTTCTTCTTCGACGAGGTAGCCGGCGTCGGCCAGCGGGCGCATCGCCTTGGTGACCGCGGCGGCCGACAGGCCGGTCAACTCGGCGACGTCGGCGCGGGAAAGCGGGCCCCCGGTCAGCACGGTGGTGAACACGAGCGCACCCGTCGGACCGCCGATGGGCGGCCCGACCACGGGCGGCCCGGCGACAACACTGTGACCTGGGTGACGCATGGCCACAGCGTAGGTGTAATTATTTTCCGGCGTCAAGGAATTAAATTCTGTGCAGGTCAGAGCGTTGTCGCGCGCGTTTTCCGGAACCCGATAGCCTGGATGGCATGGCTTACGAACCGCATGAGACGCTCCCCCGACGCCTGACCGACCCGGTCGCGTGGCTGACCACGGTCACCTCGACCGGGCGACCGGCCCCACGCCCGATCTGGTTCGTCGGCGACGGCGACACCCTGCTCGTCTTCAGCCAGCCGACCGCGGTGAAGGTCAAGCACATCGAGGCCAACCCGCTGGTCTCCGTCAACTTCAACACCGGGGCGGGCGGCGGCGACGTCCTCGTCCTGAGTGGACGCGCGAAGCTGGTGCCGGACATCAAACCGTCAACCACCCCGGGCTACCTGGAGAAGTACGAATCGCACTACCCGGGCATCGAGCACGACGTCGAGAGCTTCGACGCCATGTACAGCCAAGGCATCCGGATCACCCCGGACCGCACCTGGGGTTTCTAGCGCTCGCAACTCACCGCCGCAGATAGAACATTCACCAGTCAGGCTCGGGCTGCGGAGACGAGTTCGGCTTCGACGTCGCTGAGGTAGCGTCGCGGGATCCGCGAGCCGATGCCGGCGAAGATCTCGTGCGGCACCGTGCCTGCCCAGCGGGCCCAGTCGGAAACGGTCGGCTCGCCGCGATCCCCAGGTCCGAACAGGACGACTTCGTCGCCGAGCGCCACGCCGTGCGCGCCTGCCTCCACCGCGAACTGGTCCATCATGATCCAGTCCGCGGTGCGGTGACGCCGTCCGCCGATCTGCACCTGGGCGCGCCGGCTGGCCGCTCTCGGGATCCCGTGGGCGAAACCGAGCGGGACAAGCCCTCGGGTGCGGGAGCGTGTCGACGTCGCGGGGAAGTCTCGGCACGCTTCCGCGCCCGGTCGCGATTCCTTGAGACCGACAATGCGTCCGGTCACCGTCATCGCCCCGCGCAGTCCGACGTCACGGCCTTCGACGGGCTCGACTCCGTAGAGCCCGATTCCAGCGCGGACAAGGTCGAACCTCGAGGCCGGAACACCGAGCCCCGCCGCCGAGTTCGCGACATGGCACCACTGCGGCCGCAACCCGCTGGTGCCCGCGTAGGCCAGCGCCCTCTCGAACCGGGCGACGTGCTCGGCCGCGTCGTCGGCAACCAGGTCGGACCAGATCCCGCGGATCAGTACCAGCCCCTCGCGCTCCAGGCGCCTGGCCAGCAGTACGAACGACGGCCACTCCGCGGGCGTGCAGCCGCCCCTGCCGAGTCCCGTGTCGATCTTCAGCTGGACCTTCGCGGTCACGCCGAGCTGCGACGCGCACGCCGCGATGCCGACGAGGTGTTCGACGGACCCGGCGGAGATGTCGACGTCGGCCTCGATCAACCCGCAGAAGTCCTGGTCGTGGCCATGCAGCCAGCTCAGGATCGGTGCGGTGATACCGCCCGCGCGAAGTTCGAGGGCCTCCGCCGCGAAGGCCACACCCAGCCACCCGGCGCCGTGGTCCAACGCCGCCTTCGCGACCGGAAGCATCCCGTGGCCGAACCCGTCCGCGGTGACGACCGCCATCACCGGTACTCCGGCCTCGCCGGCGATCACCGCGGTGTTGCGGCCGATCGCCGCCAGGTCCACGGTGACCTCGGCCACCGGTCCCGCCTGTGTCACACAAGGGCTCATGACCCCGACGGTAGGAATGCTGTGTGCCAGGACTGTCACGAGCAGTCGATGGTTTCGCACGAACAGGATCACCCAGCGCGGGCAGGATACGGTGATCGAAAGTCGTCTCCCGGAAACAAGGTGTCACGTTCTATGGCCCGGCTGCTGCTGGTGGAAGACGACGAGTCGCTCGCCGAAGCTCTTTCGCTCGCGCTGCGCGGATTAGGTCACGACATCACCGTCGCGATCACCGGCGAAGAAGCCCTCGACGTGCTGTTCAAGCAGCTCTCCACGGTCGACCTGGTGCTGCTCGACGTCATGCTGCCCGGCATCGACGGGTTCGAGGTCTGCCGCCGGATCCGGGTCAAGAGCATGATCCCGCTGATCCTGCTGACCGCCCGCGGGGACCCGGTCGACGTAGTCGTCGGGCTCGAGGGCGGAGCGGACGACTATGTCGTCAAACCGACCGAACCGCGGATCATCGATGCCAGGGTGAAGACGATCCTGCGCCGGTCGGCAACGGATTCGACGCCCGATGGCGGGCCGGACCCGGCCGCGATCCGCATCGGAGGCCTGGTGATCGACAGCGCGGCCCTGATCGTCACCTCCGACGGCGAGGAGCTCAACCTGACCTCGACCGAGCTCAAGCTGCTGCTGGAGTTCGCCGCCCATCCCGGGCAGGTGCTGAGCCGGCAGGCGCTGCTCAAGCGGGTCTGGGACTACGGGTACGTCGGCGATTCGCGCATCGTGGACGCCGCCGTGGCCCGGCTGAGGGCCAAGATCGAGGAAGACCCGGGCAACCCGACCCTGCTCAGGACCGTACGGGGGCTCGGCTACCGGCTGGTCAAACCATGAGCCGGTGGCCGTCGTTCCGCGGGCTGCGGGCCCGGATCGCGGTGACGGTCGTGCTGGTGACCCTGCTGGCCACCGGCGCGGTGGCATTCACTGCCTACCAGCTGGAACAGAGCGCGACCCTGGCCCGGTTCTCGGCGGCAGCGGAGGCCGGCTTCGACTCCGACCGGAGCCAAGCGGGGAACCACATCCCGCTGACCGGGCGGCGGAGCAACACGCTCGCGGTCACCGATTTCATGCGCGGGCGGCTCGGCGTCGAGTGGGCGGTGCTGGACTTCACCGCGGACCAGGCGCCACCGCGGGTCATCGGCGGGGACTACGTGCCCACGGCCGGCAGCGCCGGCGTCTTCGTCGCCGGCCAGCTCCCGGTCGCGCAGGTCCAATCGGTCCTGGACGGCGGCAGGGTGAGCTTCGATTCCTCCACCGGGGTGGGGCCTCGGCTGACCATCATCGGCGAGGTCGACCAGGGCCTGGTGCTCGCCGAGTTCTACAACACGCGCAAGCTGCGCGACGAGCTGACCACCCTGCAGCTGCAGCTCGCCGGGATCGCCGGGGTGGTCGCGTTGTTCGGCGCGCTCGCCGGGATGGTGGCGGGCAAGCGCATCCAGAAGCCGGTGCGCGCCGTCGCCGCGGCCGCGCGGAGCTTCGGAGACGGTGCGCTCGGCACCCGGCTTCCGGTGCAGGGCAAGGACGAGATCGCCGACCTGGCCGGCTCGTTCAACCGCATGGCGCAGCGGCTCGGCACGTCGATCGAGGAGCTGCAAGCGAAAGACAAGCAGCAGCGCCGGTTCGTCGCCGACGTGGCGCACGACCTGCGGACACCACTGGCGTCGATGCTTGCCGCGACCGAAAGTCTCGACAACGTCGACCCCGCCGTGCGTACGCGGGCCGGTGCGCTTCTGAGTGTGCAGGCGAGACGGTTGGCCAGACTGGTCGAAGACCTGCTCGAAATGTCACGCTTCGACGCGGGCGCCGTCGACTTCCGCGCGGAACGCGTCGATCTCGAGGCGCTGGTCTCCGACGCCATCGGACTCAGCGCGCCCGATGCCGAGACCCGTGTCGAGGCGAGCGGGGAAACATCGGTCTCCGGTGACCCGCGGCGGTTGCACACGATCGTCCGGAACCTGCTGACCAACGCGGTGACACACGGGGCCGCGCCGGTCACCGTGGCGATCGATGGCACCGCGCGCCGGTTCGTCATCGTCCGGGTCACCGACTCGGGACCGGGTGTGCCACCGGCGCTGCGCCCGATCGTGTTCGACCGGTTCGTCCGTGGCGACCAGGCACGCCGGGAAACCGAAGGCAGTGGCCTCGGCCTGGCGATCGCTTACGAGAACGCCTTGCTGCACCGCGGAACCCTCGCTGTCGGCGAGGACGGCGCGTCCTTTGTGCTCACGCTCCCCCGCGGTGGGCAGATTCGCTGACGAACTCCGCGGCCCGTTCGGCACGCGGGCGCAAACCGAGCCGGAACCCGTCGGTCTTCAGCGTCAACGACTCGGCGATGCGCAGCTCGTAGTCCGGCTCGGGGACGAACTCGTAGCGGTACAGAACGAGACCCAGCGCCAGCACGGCCTCGTGGATGGCGAACTGGCGCCCGATGCACGCGCGCTCTCCGGTCCCGAATGGCTTGTATGCGTGCGCGGGTCGCTTCTTTGCTTCTCCTGGACCGAAACGATCCGGATCGAAGGCATCGGGATCCGGACCCCACACCCCGGGATCGCGGTGCAGCAAGGGAAGCATCACCAAGGCTTGGTCGCCGGCACGCATCGGATACCGCCCGCCGAGCACAACGTCTTCACGCGCTCCCCGGAGATAACCGGGAGCTGTCGGCCACAACCGCAAGGCCTCATCGAGGACACGGCGGACGTACCGCAGCTTCGTCACCTCGGCGAACGTCGGCTCCGGATCGCGCTGTCCGCCCCACATCGCGTCGACCTCTGCCCGCGCCTTGGCCAACGCGTCGGGATTGCGGGTCAGGTAGTAGAGCGCGAACGAGAGCGCACCGGACGTCGTTTCGTGGCCGGCCACAATGAAGGTGATCACCTGGTTGCGGATGTTGACCGGGTCGAGCCGCTGCCCGGTGACCGGATGCGGGCCGGCCAGCATGCGCGCCAGCAGGTCTTCGCCCTCGCCGGGCCGTCGGGCACTGATCACCTCGTCGACGAGCTCGTTCATCGTCGCGATGTCGGCCTTGTTGGCCGCGGCCGTGCCGCCGATCAGCCGGCGAACGAACGGCAGCTTCACCGACTGGACCTGCGCATACCGCAGCGCGCGGGTCATCGCGACCACGAAGGGATGCGGCCGCTCGCGCTCGAACGAACCGAACCGGTAGCCGAACCCGGTGCGCCCGATGGTTTCCAGCGTCAGCTTCGTCATGTCCGCGGCGACATCCACCGCGTCGCCACCCTCCACCGCGGCGTCCCAGGACCGCGTCAGCTCGGCGGCCACCTCGACCATGATCGAGTGGTAGCCGCGCATCGCCTCCAGGGTGAACGCGGGCTGCAGGATGTCATGCGCGAGCTGCCAGTTCGGCTCGTAGTCGTGGGCGGTGAACAGCCCGTCTCCGGCGATGGCGCGCAGGTTCGCCACGCCGAGCGCGACGTGCTTGCCGAACTTCGTCTCGTCGTTGAGCTCGGCGACCAGTGCGGGATCGGAGACGAACACGATCTCGGTGCCGAAGACCTTCCGGGTGAAGACCGGTCCCAACGCGCGGCCCAGCCGGACGGTGTCCTGCACCGGCGTCCGCGGGTTCACCCCGAAGACGTCGCCGAGGAACGGCACCCGGCGCGGCGGATGCGGAATACCTGTGGTGTCCATGAACCCTCCCCAGTGCGATCAAAACCCAGTGCGATCAAACCCCGTGCGACCGAAACGAGGTAAGCACGCTCTTATTGAACTCGATTCCAATAACAGCGTGGCGCGCTACTGAACCGATGTCAAGTAGACTTCCGGGAATGCGGACGAGGCTGAGCACCGAGCAGCGGCGCGAACAGCTGCTGACCATCGGCGCCGGGCTTTTCGCGAACCGCCCGTACGACGAGGTGTGGATCGAAGAGGTCGCCGAGATCGCCGAGGTCTCCCGCGGCCTGCTCTACCACTACTTCCCGACGAAACGGGACTTCTTCGCCGAGATCGTCCGCGCCGAACGGGACAGGCTGCTGCGCCTGAGCGCGCCCGACAAGTCGGTCTCGCACGTGGACCAGCTCACCATCGGCCTCGACGTCTACCTCGACTACGCGCAGCATCACCCGGACGGCTACCGCGTGATCCACCGCGCGGCCGCGGCCGGCGACGCCGAGATCCGGGAGATCCGCGACGCCGGGCAGGCTGCCAACCGCGAACGCATCCTCGCCGGGCTAGCCGACCTGGCGACCGTCGACGCAACGACGAAACTCGCCGTTCGGGGCTGGTTCACCTTCGTCACCGCGATCACCCTCGACTGGCTGGACAATCCGGCCGTCACCCGCGAAGACCTTCGCGACCTGTGCGTGCGCACCCTTTTCGCCGCGGTGGGGATCACCCCGCCCGACTGACGCGGGCCGCCGAGATGGCGCCGTCACCTCCTGTCGCACCTGACTACCAGGGCACGGCGCCGTTGAGGTCGAAGTATCCGCCGGTCGGGCCGTCGGGGGCGACCTGCGCCATCCGAACGATGATCTCGGCGCCTTCCTCGACGGTCTGGGTGCCCGTGTTGCCGTTCAGATCCGTCTTCGTGTAGCCGGGTTCCACCGCATTGATCCGCATTTCCGGGAACGCCTTCGCATACTGCACGGTCAGCACGTTGACCGTGGTCTTCGACGCCGGGTAGACCACGCCCGGGTAGCCGTAAGTCGGCGTGCCGTGGTCCGTGAGCCGGGACAGCGAGCCGAGGCCACTGCTCAGGTTGACCACGACCGGGGCCCCGGAACCCTGCAGCAGTGGCAAGAAAGCGTGAAGGACGCGGACCACGCCGAAGACGTTGGTGTCGAACAGTTCCTTCATCATGTCGGCTGTCACGTCCGCGGCGCCGACCACTCCCCCCCTCCGGTGTCCGGCCTTCGACGCCGGCGTTGTTGATCAGCACGTCCAAGCCGCCGTCGGCCTCGATGGCTTTAGCCGCCGCGGCGACGGAAGCGTCATCGGTGACGTCGATGTGGATCATCCGCGCGCCCAGCTCATCGGCTGCCCGGCGGCCGCGGTCGGCGTCCCTGCTGCCCACGTACACGGTGTGACCTGCGGCGATGAGTCGGCGGGCGGTCTCGTAGCCGAGCCCCTTGTTTGCTCCGGTGATCAGTGTTGTCGTCATGTCCCCAGGTTGCGCCCAGGCGCCGCGGTCAACCAGTCGACTGGTCTTCCTGGGACTGCCGGTACCAGGAAGATCCGGCGCCGGCGGTGCACACTGACACTCATGGCGACGTCGGAGTTCGGCAAGGCGGTACGCCGCTGGCGCGACCGGGCCTCCCCTGAGGCGACTGGGCTGCCGATCGGCGGACAGCGACGCGCTGCCGGGCTGCGGCGTGAGGAGCTGGCGATGTTGGCCGGAATGTCTGTCGACTACGTCACCCGCCTCGAACAGGGCCGCGCGTCGAACCCGTCAGGACAAGTCGTCGAAGCCCTCGCGCGGGCCCTGCGTCTATCGGGAACTGAACGCGCACACCTGTTTCGGCTGGCTGGGCTGGCGGAACCCGGCCCGGAAACGGTGCCGGCGCACATCACGCCGAGCGTCCAGCGGATGCTCGACAGGCTCATCGGCACACCGGTCGCGGTCTACGACGCGACCTGGTCGCTGCTCTTGGCCAACCCGCCGTACGCGGCCCTGATGGGAGATCCGAGCGGCTGGCGAGGCATCGAACGCAACGGTGTTTGGCGAGCCTTCGTCGGCCCGGGTAGTCGCGCGCGGCTCTCCCCCGAAGCACGTCGACAGCTCCAGGTCGCCCAGGTCGCCGACCTGCGCGCAGCTGCCGCCCGCTATCCGGCCGATCAGGGGCTGCGACGGCTGGTCACGGAACTGCGCGCGGGCAGCGAGCGGTTCACCGAACTGTGGGATTCCGGCGCCGTCGGCCACCACGTCGCCGCGCGCAAGACCATCGACCACCCGCACGTCGGCCCCGTGGAACTGGACTGCGACGTGCTTACCGTAGCGGGAAGCGACCTGCGCATCATGATCTACACAGCCGAACCCGGCACCGAGGACGCCGAACGCCTCGCGCTACTCACCACACTCGGCACCCAAACACTCGTCGGCTGATCGCCTCGTCGGCGGGCGCTCGCCGAGCCATTGTCATGTGGCGCGCATACGAAAAGAGCCCTTGAGCTGGTGTTTCTCAGCTCAAGGGCTCGCCTCGTTCCGGTCGGGATGACAGGATTCGAACCTGCGACCCCTTGACCCCCAGTCAAGTGCGCTACCAAGCTGCGCCACATCCCGGACCCGCCCCCGTGGAGGCGATGTGCAGAAGCTTATCGTGCGCCTTCCAGCGGGTTGAAACCAGGTTACCGACTGGGGCTGACCTGCGGTGATGCCAGCGCGTGCCAGCGGAAGACGATCATGGCCCGCGGTTTCGCCGGAAGGGATCTGGAGCTCCTATGTTGGCTCCTTCGCGATCTTGCGCGCGACGTTCGCCGTACTGCGCTGCTCGTAGCCGACCCAGTACAAGGCTTCGCGGTGATGCCCCCGGTCGATTTCCGCGATCTCCGCCGAGTTGTCGTTGCACCGCAGACGGATCAGCAGAAATAGTCATCCAGCCGCCGTGGCAACGAGCCGAGACCTGACGGAGAGAGCGATCTTGGCTTCGCGTTCGGTCTGGTCGACCCGACCAATCGCGATCAACGAGTCCAGCTGACCCCACCAGCGCGAATCTGCGCTGCGGCCGGCAGGTACTGATCACCCGAACTCATCCGGCACACCCTGAGATTGTGGACGCCCAACTGAGACGTTACTGTCTCTGTTGAGACATAGGCAATCCCCCCGAATGGTTGTGATTCAGATGGATAGCGGATTGAGTCGTCGCGGAATGCTGAGAGCGCTGGGGCTGGGATCGCTGGCTCTGGGATCGCTCGTGACGGCCGGGTGCAGTTCGTCGCCGAGTTCACCGGCGGGCGGCGACGGACGAGCGCCGCAGGGCGGAAATCCGAAGGGCCCGGTGCCTGATCCGGTGAACTTCCTGCGCACGTCGTGGTCCACCGATCCGTTCGCGTTGTGCTCGTACTCCTATCTGGCACCGAGCGAGTACGGCACGGACGTGCGCAAGATGCTGGCCGCTCCGGTGGCCGGCCGGCTGCACTTTGCCGGAGAGGCCACGTCGTCGGACGCCCCGGCCATGACACATGGTGCTCTCGAGAGTGGCAGGCGGGCCGCTCTCGAGATTGTCAAAGGCTCCCCTGGTCAGTCCGTCCTGGTGGTCGGTTCCGGGTTCGCCGGTACCGGGGCCGCCCGCGCGCTCGCCGACAAAGGGCACCAAGTGACTCTGCTGGAGGGCCGGGCACGCACTGGCGGCAGGACGTGGACCGCGCGGATCGCCGATGTCCCCGCCGAGATGGGCGCCTCCTGGATACACGGGTCCCAGCGGAACTCGATGACCCGAGTGCTCGACGAGACCCACGGCCGCCGCTACCCGTTCGACTACAACAAAACGATCGGTGTGGACAACGCCGCCTACCGAGAACTCGCGAGGTACCAGGACGAACTCGAGGACGTCGCCGAGCCGGACAACACCGCGATGTCCGCGGTGTTCCCGTCACCATTACCGCCGGATCTGGAGTACGCGTGCAACGCCCAGTACTCGCAGGAGTACGGCGCCGACATCGATCAGATCGCGGTGAGTGCCGACGACGAAGGCGCTCCGCTGCGAGGTGGCGACCTGCTGCTGCCCGACGGCTACGACCAGCTGCTGACGCACATTCGAGGCACCATGAACGTGCGCACCAACGCCGAAGTCACAGCCGTCGCCTACTCGCCGAACGGGGTCACGCTCACCCTGAAGTCCGGCGAAACCGTCACGGCCGACCACGCCGTGATCACCGTCCCGATCGGGGTGCTCAAAGCCAACACCATCACGTTCGACCCGCCACTGCCCGCGGACAAGCAGAACGCGATCAAGGCACTCGGCGCGGGCCTGCTCGACAAACTCTGGCTCGAGTTCCCGAACGTCTTCTGGAACCCTGACGCCGACGTCATCGAATGGTACGACCACGAAACGCCGGGCAGGTGGTCGATGTGGGTCAACGGGCACAAGGCCTTCGGCAAGCCTGTCCTGCTGGGGTTCAACGCCGGCAAGCGAGCTCACGAGTTCGCCCACCTGTCCGATCAGGATGTCGTCGCCAGCGCGATAGACACGTTGCGGCGCATGCACTCATGATCACCCAGTCAGGCGCTGCCTCCGCGCAGCAACATCGTCGCGATGAAGTCCGGGGACTGCCGGGCCCCCATCCGCCCTTCCAGAACCAGCTCCCACGCCGTCTCGGCCAGCCCGCAGAAACTCGCCGCCAGCCACGTCGCGGGCATGTCCTGACGCAGGTATCCCTCGCGCTGCCCCCGGCCCATGAACGACACAACCTGCTGGAACACCGCGCTGGCCCGGTCGGACACCCCCGGGGCAGCCACGGCGTCGACGTCCACATACACGACGTTCCACATCTGCGCGAACGGCACCGAACCCACCACCAGCGTGGTGATCCCCTCATCAACCGACGTACCTGGGCGCTCGACGAGGTCCAGCACCTCCCCGCAGTCCGCCAGGATCTTCTCGGACACCGCCAGAAGCAGGTCCTGCCGAGTGGGGAACAGACGTGTCAACGTCGCGCGACTGACCCCTACCTGGGCCGCGATCGCTTTGATCGATGCCGAGCGGTCTTTGGCCAGCACCGCCACCACACCGTCGAGCACCACAGCTGAATCGGTCCGCACCCTGCATCACGCTCCAATGAACACTCTGAGACACCATCGTCTCACATGACTCAGTTGAGCCGCTCTGAAGCTTCCGGACAGTGGATCACCTAAGATCCACTTCCGAAAGTGAGGATGCAGGTGTCATCGAAACGTAGAAGGTTCTCTCCCGAGTACCGGGAGCAAGCCGCGAAGATGGTGGTCGAGACGTCACGTCCGATCGCTCAGCACCCCTACACCGAGTCCGCAAGAACAACGGGCCTACCAGACAGCCCGCCCCAGTCCACTTGACAGCCGCGACGAGCGAGGTCCCTGTGAAGCCTCAGGCGAACTCGACACGCACGCCCGCTGAGCGAAGCGTGGATACCGCGTCGGGCGGGGCGCTGATATCGGTGATCAGTAAATCGACTGCCTCGGGCATGCAGATCAGGGCCATCGCGGTCCTGGCGAACTTGGTTCCGTCAGCCACGACAATGATGCGCGCCGACGACGCGAGGGCGGCCCGTTTGACCGCTGCGTCCTGCAGGTCATGCGCGGTCAAGCCGGTCTTCGGATTGAGGCCGCAACACGTCAGGAAGTAGGTGTCGAACCTCAACGCCGCGAGCGCCTGCTCGGCGAGGGGGCCGATGATCGATCCTTCGCCGCGGCGTACTGCGCCACCAGGCAGCAGCAACGACACACTCAGCGATCCACTAAGCGCCTCGATGCCCTGGACGGACAGCGGCATCGCGGTGATCCGACGATGTGCGACCTCCGCAGCGATGGCCGCCCCGGTCGTCCCGCCGTCGATCGCGATGAGCTCGCCGTCTCGCACCATCGAGCCGGCTAACCGAGCCATGGCCGACTTCTCCGCCGCGCTTTCGACCTTGCGGACGTTGAACGGCACCTCTTCGCCCCGCTTCGCCGCGCTCATCGCGCCTCCGTGGACGCGCTTGAGTGCACCCAAGGTCTCCAACTCGGTCAGGTCACGCCGGACCGTGACCTCCGATACGCCCAGCTCGCGCGCGAACTCGGCGACACCGACCCGCTCGGACATCGTCAGCAGTTCCAGGATCTTGGACTGCCGGTGCATCGTCTCCACTCCGCCACCGTACACGGCTCTGATCACTCGGAACTCATATCTGATCACTTGATCAGTAGTCGAACGGCGTTCCGTGGATAATTTCCACAAAATGCCAGCTCATAGGCTTCCCAAAACGAACACGAGGGTCTTGCGATTGGAACAGGCGTGTTATATCTTCTCCCGGTGATACGTATAACCAAGCGAGGAGGACCGTCAGATGAACGCTGAAGGAGCGAGCCGCAAGATCCGTTGGGGCATCGTGGGAGCCAGTCGGATCGCCGACGAGTACGTGATCCCGGCGATCGCGGCCGACGACTCCAGCACCGTCGTCGCGCTCGGCACCTCCTCCGCGCCGGCTCAGGCGAAGGCGATCGCGTCCCGCCACGGCGTAGACCGTGTCTACGACTCGATCGACGAGGTCTTCGACGACCCTGACATCGACGTCGTCTACATCGGCAGTGCCAGTGAGCACCACCTCGGTCAAATACTCGCCGCGGCGGCCGCGGGCAAGCACGTCTTCTGCGACAAGCCGCTCGCCCTGACCGCCGGCGATGCGATCAACGCCCTCGACGCCTGCCAGAGCAACGGTGTCCTCCTTGGTGTCAACCAACAGGTCCGCGGCGCCGCAACCCATCGGGCGATGCGCAACGCTGTCCTCGACGGCGCGATCGGCGAGGTTCGAGGCGCGCGGTGCGCCTTCACCGTCCAGCTCCCGCCCCATGCCACCGGATGGCGCACGTCCGGACCAGCCGCGGGCGTCGCCATGGATCTGACCGTGCACACCGCCGACACGCTGCGCGCACTGCTCGGAGCCGACGTGGAAGCGGTCGCGGCGTTCGGCGCGAACCAGGGACTCTGCGAGGCACCGCACTTCGACCTGTTGTTCGGCGCCATGCACTTCGACAACGGAGTGATCGCCACCTTCCAGGACGCCTTCACGATCGGCCACTCGCAGACCGCCCTCGAGGTCTACGGCTCGACCGGCTCAGTGATCGGCACCGATGTCATGCGTCAGTCACCGGGCGGGAATGTGGTGCTGCGCCGCGGCGACGAGTCCACCGAGCTCCATATCGACCACCACGATCTGTACGAGCCGGCCGTAGCGGCGTTCAACCTCGCCGTCCAGGGCAAGGGTGAGCCGGCCGCAACCGGGCTCGATGGGCTCAAGGCGCTCCAGATCGCGGAAGCGGTCGTCACTTCGGCCCAGACCCGACAGTTCGTCGAACTTCCAGCGCAGTAAGCCCAATCGGAAGAACGGGGACGGTTCGAGTTCTGGGCCGAACCGAGGAGGAGGCACCGCTCGGCAGCACGGGGGAAAGTCGGTCACAGAAGGGAAATAACATGCACGGTCACGTTGCTCGCCGAATCGCGGCACTCGCGATTTCCTCAGCCATGATAGGGGCGCTGAGCGCCTGCGGATCGCTTACGTCGGACGCCGGATCGGCCACGAAGATTGCGTTTCTCATGCCGGAGTCGCAAACACTGCGCTACGACTCGAAAGACCGCCCGGCGTTCGTCGACAAGGTCAAGGCGCTGTGTGCAAGCTGCGCGGTCATCTACAGCAATGCCGATGGAGACCCCGCGAAACAACAGCAGCAAGCCGAAGCCGCACTGACCAACGGCGCGAAGGTGCTCGTGATCGACCCGGCCGACTCCGCCTCGGCGGCAGTCATCGCCGCCCGCGCCGCGGCGGCCAACGTGCCGGTCGTGGCTTACGACCGGCTGATCGACAACGCGCCGGTCAACTACTACATCTCCTTCGACAACGTGAAGGTCGGCCAGCTCCAAGGTCAAGCCCTCGTCGACGACCTTGCCGCCCAAGGCAAGACGAACGCCCCGATCATCATGCTCAACGGTGACCCCAAAACCGCCACCGCGCGCCAATTCAAACAGGGTGCCCTGCAAGCAATCGAGACCGGCAAGCTGCAGATCGCCAAGGCCTCCGACACGCCCGACTGGTCGCCGTCGAATGCCCAGCAGGAAATGGATCAGGCGATCACCGCCCTGGGTCCGACCGGCTTCGCCGGTGTCTATGCCGCCAACGACGACCTGGCCGGCGGAGCCGTAGCGGCGATGAAGTCGGCCGGCATCAATCCGGCGACGCGCCCGCTCACCGGTCAAGACGCCACGCTCGCGGGTGTTCAGCGCGTCATCAGCGGCGAGCAGTACATGACGATCTACAAAGCCACTGCCCAGGAGGCACAGGCAGCCGCCGCACTCGCGGTCACTCTGGCGCAGGGCGCCAAACCGGACGCCGGCGCCTACTCGCGCACCACCTCCAACGGCAAGAACAACATCCCGTCACTGCTCCTCGAACCCATTGCGGTGACCCAAAAGAACCTCGAAGACACCGTGTTCAGGGACCAGTACTGGACCGTCGCGCAGGTCTGCACCCAGAGCTACGCGACGGCCTGCGCGAACCTGGGAATCCGCTGATGGAGGCAGTCGAGGAACGCAAAACTCTGCTCGTCGCCACACAGCTCACGAAGACCTTCGGCGCGGTCGAGGCTCTCAAGGGCGTCGACCTGACGGTCTCGGCAGGCGAGGTGGTGGCCCTCGTCGGTGACAACGGCGCCGGCAAGTCCACCCTGGTCAAAACGCTGGCGGGCGCACATCGCCCGGACACCGGGCAAATCTTCTTCGAACGCAAGCCGGTCTCACTCGGCAACCCGGCAGCCAGCGTCGAGTTGGGCATCGCCACGATCTATCAAGACCTGGCACTGTGCGACCACCTCGACGTCGTCGCGAACCTGTACCTGGGTCGGGAGCGACACAACGCCGCCCGGCTGCTGAGCGAAAGGGAAATGGAGCTCAAGGCCATCGAGTTGGTCGGCAGCCTGTCCACGAACCCACCGCCTCCCCGGGCACTCGTTCGGGACCTGTCCGGTGGCCAACGCCAAGTCGTCGCGATCGCCCGCGCGCTGCTGGCCGGCCCGAAGGTCGTTCTGCTGGACGAGCCAACGGCCGCGCTGGGAGTCTCCCAGACCCGCGACGTGCTCGAGCTCATCCGCGCGCTGCGCGCCCGGGGCCTGGGCTGCGTGCTGATCAGTCACAACCTCGACGACATCTTCGCAGTCGCCGACCGGATCTGCGTCCTGCGGCTCGGCGCCAATGCCGCCGAATTCACCGTGTCCGGCTGCAGTCGGGAGGCAGTCGTCGCGTCCATCACCGGCGCGACCCCCTCCGACCAACCCCCGCCGTGGGGAGGAACCCAGAGATGACTACCGCAACCGCACCACACGACCTCAGGCAAACACGCGTGAGCAGGGCATTGTGGACGCTTCGCACTTTCGCCCGGTCACAAGACCAAATCCCGGTACTGATCAGTCTCGCGCTGGTCTGGATCGTCTTCGCCGTCGCCAACAACCGATTCCTGACACCGGGGAACCTGACCAACCTGGCGCTGCAAATCGTCAGCGTCGGCGCCATCTCGGTGGGAGTGGTCTTCGTGCTCCTGCTCGGCGAGATCGACCTGTCGGCGGGAGCGCTCAGCGGATTCGCCGCGGCCATCATGGCCGTGCTGAACGTCAACCATGGTTTCTCGGCGCCGGTCGCGATCCTCGCGGCGGTCCTCGGCGGTGCGGTCGTCGGAACCGTGCAAGGACTGATCATCACTCGCTTCGCGCTCCCCGCCTTCGTCGTCACGCTGGCTGGGCTGCTCACTTGGCAGGGCGCGCTCCTGTACCTGCTGGGAGACTCCGGGACGATCAACCTCACCGACACGACCTACCTGACGCTGAGCTCCTCCTTTCTCCCCAGCTGGGCCGGATGGCTACTGGCTGTCGTCGTCGTGACCACCTACGGCCTGACAGCGGCGGCCCGCCGTCGCTCCCGTGGCGCGGTCGGCCTCACGATCGAAACCACCCACGCCATGGGCGTCCGTCTCGTCCTCGTCGCGGTCGTCATCGCGGTAATCGTCGCGGTACTCAACGCCGACCGTGGTGTGCCGGTGGCCGTGCTCGTGCTGGTCGCGCTCGTCGCGATCGGTGACCTCGTCGTCCGCCGCTCCACCTTCGGGCGTCGGGTGATCGCGGTCGGAAGCAACACCGAAGCGGCACGTCGCGCCGGGATCAACACCAACCGCGTCCGGATCGCGGTGTTCTCGATCTCCGGCGCCATGGCTGGCGCCGGCGGTGTGCTCGCCGCATCGAGGCTGCTGGCGGTCAACCAGGGTTCCGGCGGCAGCGACCTGTTGCTGATGGCCATCGCGGGACCGGTGATCGCCGGCACCAGCCTGTTCGGCGCGCGAGGAAACGTGTGGTCGGCACTGTCCGGCGCGGTGCTGCTCGGGTCCATCTCCAACGGCATGGACCTGCTCTCGCTGACCTCCTCGGTGAAATACATGATCACCGGCCTGGTCCTCGCCGCCGCCGTGGTCTTCGACTCGATCAGCCGCAAGCGCGCCGCGGCTAACCCGAAACTGCTCGCAACAGCACACCACCGGCCACCAACACGAACGAACCAGGAGGCATCGTGAGCAACGCAGAACTCAAGAGGCTCGCCTACGGGATTCTCATTCCCGAACTACCCGGTCTGACCTTGACCGGCGGTGTGCGGAAGTTCCTCCAGGACGGCGGCAAAGCCGCGCTGCTGGGCGAAACCCGCGCCGAGTACGTCGCTCGCGGCATGAGCGACGAGCGCAGATCCAGCGAGACCGCCGACACGGTCAAGAACCTGATCGGCGAGCTGGCCGACCTCGTCGGCACCGACCTGCTGGTGGCCATGGACCAGGAAGTGACCGGCATCAACAGGCTGCACGACATGGTCTCGCCGGTTCCCTCGTTGGACGAGGTTCACCGCCTGGACTCCGCCGACATCGTCAGGCTCACCCGCCGACTCGGCGAGGAGATGATCACCTTGGGGGTGAACATGAACTTCGCGCCCGTGCTCGACGTGATGACGGGCCCGAACGGCTGGCTTGACGGCCGCCACTTCGGGGACGACGAGAAGGAAGTCGCCCGAATCGGGTCGGCGTTCGTCACCGGCATGCACGGCGCCGGCGTCGTCGTCACTGCCAAGCATTTCCCGGGGCACCGGGGCTGCGGCCATGATCCGGCCGTCGAAGTCGGGACCGTATCCGCCAACGTCGACGGCCTCGAGCGCGACCTGCTGCCGTTCCGGGCCGTCATCGACGCGGGAGTCCCCGCCGTCATGATAGGCCCGACGATCATCGAGGCGGTTGACGCCTCGCTCCCCAGTTCGCGCTCGGCAACCACCATCGCGCTGCTGCGCAACGAACTCGGCTTCACCGGGCTGATCGTCACCGACGACCTCAACTCAGCCTCCAACGCACGCGGGGTGTCCATCCCGACAGCCGCAGTCGAGGCACTGGCTGCCGGCGCCGACCTGCTCCTGATCACCGGACAGACTTCGGCCGAGGGTGACCTCGACGCGATCGCCAACGCCATCGTCGAGGCTGTGAACGCAGGCATCGTCGCGCCCTCGCGGTTGCTCGCGGCAGCCACCGCGGTGGCGACCGCGGCGAGCCGTGCGGCCGCGTCCCGGACCCAGGTCGGCTCCTGAGCGGTCGAGTAGCCGCGGAACAGCTGCCGAACACCTGTTTCGCCGCTCGACCGTTTCGCATCGGATCTCCTCCGGAGTGATGACAGCATCTGCTGTCGCTATACTCGTGGCATGGCACGGTGGGAGGGCAACGCCCCTGGTCGGCTCGAACAAGCTGCACTGGCCCTGTTCGAGGAGCAGGGCTACGACCGCACCACGGTCGCGCAGATCGCTCAGCGCGCGAATCTCACCGAGCGGTCGTTCTACCGGTGGTTCGCCGACAAGCGGGAAGTGCTGTTCGGCGGCAGTCAGGAACTCGAGGCGCAGTTCGTCGCGGCCATCGACACCGTGCCCGTGAGCACCGGTGCGCTGCCGACGCTGCTGGCCGCATTCGCCACCGCGCCGCGGGTGTTCCGCCCACGCGAGTTCCTGCTGCGGCGAGCGGCGGTCATCGCAGCCAACCCTCCGCTGCACGAACGCGAACTGATCAAGCTCGTCTCGATCTCCGAGGCGATCGCCAACGCCTTACTGCACCGTGGCTGCGATCGGGATACCGCGCGGCTGGCCACCGACATCGGTTTGGCTGTGCTGCGGCTGGCCACCGAACGGTGGATGGCCGAGGAACACGCCGACTTGGCCGACTTCGCCGAGGCACTGTCGGTCAGCGCGGCCGATCTGCTCGCGGTTGCCACCGGCCGTCCGGTCAAATCTCACCAACACCCACACCCCCAATCACCCGGGTGCGGTCAACTCTGACGAACATTCGCGGCCAGCTCACCCGAACGAAACCGGGGCCAATTCGACTCCTTCGCCGGTGCCGTTGACGTTCGGTTTGGGTGTTACCGCGCGGTCGGGCGATTATCGCATTCAACGCTATCCTCCCAGCTGCGAATCATCACGCGCTATGTAAAGACCACAGAACCGATATGCATCTCATGCATATCGCGTACCAGAATTCCATCCCAGAGTCCAGCGACTACGAAATCGCCTGCGGATCAGACTCGCAAATCCAGACCACCAACGGCTGCCACCTGCATGCGGAGTTGGCGTGCGAAGCTGTCGGCCTCGCGGTGAAATGTGACCTGAGCAGCAACAATGCTGCCTTTCACGCTGATCCAGGTGCCCAGTACACCTCGACCACCTTCCGCTGCGTTCGCCTACCTCGACTACTCCAACCACGACCGTCCACATTCGACATTCGAATACCGGCACCCCACGAAGCCCGCATGAGCTATCGTCGAGATATCGCCCTCGTAGTGTGGAACCCTGATGTCCGGTTCTCGGGGGAACCGCACAGGTACAGACAGCGCCGAAACGGACCAAATAAGCCGCGGCGGGCAGGCGAATCGGAAGTCAGCACAGTTCAACGCCATAGCAAGCCGCCATTGTCCTCAAGGAGGATTCGTGACCAAGAACATCGTCATCACCAGGGCATCGAGCGGGTTCGGCGCGCTGACCGCGCGTGACCCTCGCGGACGCCGGCCACACCGTCTACGCCGGTATGCGCGACGCCACCGGAACAGACGCCGCCGCGGTCGTCGAACTCGATGAATATGCACAGGCGCACTGGGTCAACCTGCACGCACTCGCGATGGACGTGACCGACGAGCCGATGGTCAAACGCCGCGATCAAGCGGATCATCGAAGTCGCCCGTCAGATCGTACGCGTTGTCGGCCTGCTCAAGGGCGAACGGCCCTTCCGCGTGCACATCGACCCCTTGCACGACGGAGCGGAAGAAGTATTCGATCTCGGCGACCGCATCCGGGCCGATTTCTTCAAGCGCATCGGCTTCGACGACCTCCTCACACCCAGGATCGGAAAATGAGCGCCGAACCGGCTAGCCGCGCGACAGGCACTTCGTCCATTTTCAGGCAGCCCGATTCCTGAGCGACAAGGGAGCAGACCGGCCCCTCAGTCCAGACAGAACTCGTTGCCCTCGATGTCCTGCATCCCGATGCACGACTCGTTTTCGCCATCGGCAAGCAGTACTCGCTCGCGTACCGCGCCGAGCGCGACCAGTCGGGCGCACTCGGCCTCGAGAGTGGCGAGGCGCACTTCACCCACGAGCCCGGTGCCGACCCGCACGTCAAGATGCTGCCGATTCTTGACGACCTTGCCTTCGGGAACGCGCTGGAAGTACAGCCGCGGGCCCACGCCTGAGGGATCAATGCACGCGAACGCCGAACCCTGATGCTCAGGCGGCAGCGAGCGATCGAAATCGTCCCAAGTGGCGAACCCCTCCGGCGGCGGCGGTACGACGTACCCCAACACCTCGCACCAGAAACGCGCGACGCGCTCGGGATCCGCACAATCGAAGGTGACTTGGAACTGCTTGACCGATGCCATCGGTCCACCATAGTGGCGCGTGCCGTCCATCGAGACTCCGGATATCAACGCCTCACTCAGAGGCAGTGCTGATCCCCCGCCTATCGGCGGAGGGAGAAACTGAAGTCGCCGGACGACTTCCCGGTGAGGCGGTGCGTCGACGAGAGGGCGCCGTCGGCGACGAGCCTTTGCACTTCAGCGCGCGAAACGTCCAACCCGACAGACAGCAATGTGGTCAGTCTGATCGGGATTCGCTGGGCGAAGCGGACCGATGTATCGATCACCTCGGCTTCCGAGACGTCGACCGTCGGCTTCTGGAGAGCCCACGCCCCGTCCCAATCGAGTGTGACGCTGTTTCGACGTAGCAATCCCGGATCCCCCAGCAGCTTCGCCGCGAGTTCGACGTCATTGTCGTGGAATCGGTTCAGGGTCGACGGATCTATGGCACGGACGTGGACTCGTTCCAGGACAGTCAACTTGATGGTCTCCCCACATCCGACGCACAGTGCCAGAAGCCAGACGTCGAGGAGCTTGCGGTTCGCGTTGACGCGGAACTTTCCGTGTGCCCGATACTGCGCCGACGTACAGCTCAGGCAGCGGCGACGGATGAGCGGCAGGCCCGTTGGGTATACCAGCCACTGCGTCGCGAGTCGTCGTGCTATTTCGTTGTTGGTCACCGAAGGATGCCAATCTGCTGCGACATTTCCGTGCGGAGACGGCGCTCCGCGGAAGGAATCCGCGCATGACGGAGATGCGAGTGACGGGCCGTGTGTCACGACGGCGCGCATCACTCGCTTGGTCTCTGCGGGATATCAGTGCTCGAGAGAGCAGGGGCCCTACCCCGAGCGCACGCTGCGGACATGGTCCGATGGGGCCACCGGCGGAAGCTGATTCAGCTCCCTGTACTGGCCTCGGAACTCATGGCGTGCCTACTCGGCGCGGTGGATGTCTCAGTCGGTGTACAACGGCCTGTCCTTGGTCGGTGTCCAGAACGCAGGCGTCTCGGTCGCGCGGATCACACAGCGCGGCGGGAGGCCTGCACCCAGCTCCGGCAGATGCCATGGGGAGCTGGGGAATGTCATCCGGCGACGCTAGCAGCGCGACGCCGGACGACTCCACCGATTATCGACCCGGGCCGCGCTCCTGCTCAGCCGGCAGATCGTCGAGCCGGAAGATCAGCTCCATCAGCAAGGGGCCTGCTCGGACACGCGGTCACGGGCTCGAGCGCAGCGCCTCGACCGGTTGCATCCGGGCCGCCCGCAGCGCCGGGTACAGGCCGGCGAGGAGGCCGACCACCGCGCCCGCCACGGGAGCACCTGCCACCAGCGACAGGTTGAGCACCGGCGTCCACTTGTCGACGGCGGAGATCACCACCACCGCGACGATTCCGGCGCTGGTGCCGAGGACCCCGCCGATCAGGCCGACCTCCTTGATTGCGGACGCCAAGGCTATGAGCGATGACCTGGCCCAGTTCCGGCACCGCTTGCACCGCGAGCCCGAAGTCGGCCTGTACCTGCCGCGGACGCAAGAGAAAGTGCTCGCCGAACTGGACGGCCTTCCACTGGAGATCACCACCGGCGACGCGCTGTCCTCGGTGACGGCCGTGCTGCGCGGGCACCGCCCAGGACCGACCGTCCTGCTGCGCGGGGTGGACTACGCCGCAGCCGGGCCGCAGATGCACGCCTGCGGCCACGATCTGCACACCACGATGCTCGTCGGCGCCGCGCGGCTGCTCGCGGCCAACACCCACCGGTTCGACGGTGCTGTTGTCCTGATGTTCCAACCTGGCGAGGAGAGCGACAACGGCGCCGGATACATGCTGGCCGAAGGGGTCCTGGACGCCTCTGGGCAGCGCCCGGTAGCGGCCTACGCGATGCACGCGGTGTCCGCCGGCACCGCGCACGGCGTCTTCACCACCCGGCGCGGGCCGATGCTCGCGGCCGGCGATGTGCTCTCCGTGACCGTGCACGGACCCGGTGGCCACGGTTCCGAGCCACACCGGGCGAAAGACCCGATTCTCGCCGCCTGCGCGATGGTCAGCGCCCTACAGGTGACGGTGACCCGGCAGTTCGACGTCTTCGACCCGGTGGTGATCACCGTCGGCACAGGAGCGTTCGTCCTGCTCGGTGCCTGCGCACCTGGTGCGGATCCCGAATCGGCCGCCAACAACCATTCCCCCGCGGCCGTCTTCGACGACGGCGTCCTGGCCGACGGCGCGGCTCTCTACACCGAATTGGCCCTGCGGAGGCCAGCCGCCCGGCCTGTCGTCGAGGAGGTCGTCAGCGCTGAGCAGGCCTGACGCCTATCGTCAGGGGCAGAGAAGGAAAGGAACAGCGATGACCCCTTCATTGCCCACTCCCGTTGACACCCTGCTCAAGGCCGCGAACAAGAACGAGTCGGGTGCTTTTCTCGACTCCTTCGCCGCCGACGGCGTCGTCGACGACTGGGGCCGGGAGTTCCGCGGCCGGTCGGCGATCCAGGGGTGGAGCGACAAGGAGTTCATCGGGGTCCGGGTATCGCTCGAGGTCACCGACGTCACCGAGCAGGGTGGCGCGTGGACGGTGACCGCCATTGTCGGGGGCGACGGCTTCAACGGCCCGAGCCACTTCACCTTCGAAGTCGACGGCTCTCTGGTCAAGCGGATGACGATCCGCGAGTGACTGCCGACCACGACCCGGCACCGAGCGGAGCGACTTTGCACATGGATTTCAGGGACGTGGTACGCCGGCGGAAGATGGTCCGGTCCTTTACCGACGAGCCCGTCGCCGCCGACGTGGTGCAGCGGGTTCTGGACACCGGGCGCCGCGGGCCGAGCGCAGGTTTCAGCCAGGGTATCGAGTTCGTCGTAGTGGTCGACCACGAGACGCGACAAAGGATCGCGGCACCGGCACAGGAGACGCTCGACATATCCGGCCACCACAACTTCATCGCCCAGGCACCGGCGCACATTGTGGTCTGCGTCAGTCCGGAGGTGTATCGCTCACGCTACCGGGAGCCGGACAAGGGAAAAGTCCGCGGCAAGATCGACGACGACGCGCTGTGGGTCGTTCCATACTGGTACACCGACGCGGGCGCCGCGATGAACCTGATGCTGCTGGCGGCCGTCGACGAAGGAATTGCCGCGGCCTTCGTCGGTGGCGACGGCGATCTACTGCACGAGCTGCTGGCGATCCCGAAGGAGTTCATCCCCATCGGCATCGTCCTGCTCGGACATGCGGCCCCGGACGCCGGGCAGTACGGCGATGTGAGCGCACGACGGATACCCCGGCGTCCATATCACGAGGTTGTCCACGAAGGACACTGGTAAGGCCCTGATTCTGTCGGATGTTCGCCGGCGGTGGCGGGCTGTTGGAAATGCCTATCGGGAGCCAGGGTCCTCGCGGTCCTGAGGGTGGCAGGACCAGGCGCTCGTACGTCTGGCGGCTTACCGCGAAGCTACGACCGACGACCCGACGGGAAGCCGATGACGATCGAGGTCGACCTTGCCGGTTTGCGCTCCCGCTCGTCGAACCGGTCGGGGACGCACCCCCCGCACGATCCTGTTCCTTCACGGATCGCGACCGCGGAAAGCCCGATCAAAACGGCTCTCGTCAAGGCGGGCCCCAGCCGTGCGTCCGGGTTCAGGTCAAGGGCACGCCGTCGCGGAAGAACCCGCCCGTGGGGCCGTCGTGGGGCAGCGTCGCGGCCCACACGATGCCGCGGGCGCTCTCGGAGGCCGGGCGCGCGTCGGCTTCGTCGCCGCGCTCGGGGTGAGTAGCGGTGTCGCCTGGGTCGACGGAGTTGACGAGAATCGGCGTGTCCTTCAGTGCTCGGGCGAGCACTTCGGTGAGGACGTTGAGGACGTGCTTGGCGAACGAGTGCGCGGGGGCGCGCAGACTCGCGCGCAGGTCTAGGCCGGCGGCGATCTGCAGCGCGGAAACGCTGGAGACGTTGACGATGCGGGCGGCGGGTGCCGCGGTGAGCACGGGCAGCATCGTCTGGACCAGCTGCCAGGGCCCGAGCACGTCGATGTCCAGTGCCGAGCGGACGGCGTCGATGTCGGCTTCGAGCGCGGAGAGGGCGGTGAAGTCGACGACGTCGCTGGCATTGTTGATCAGCACGTCGAGGTGGCCGAAGGACCGGGTGAGGTGCTCGGTGGCCTCGGTCAGGCTGGATGCGTCGGTGAGGTCGAGGCGCAGGGCGGTCGCTGGGTAGCCGTCGTGGCGGAGTTGAGCGGCTAGGGGTTCGGCTCGGGAGACGTCGCGGGCCGTGAGAATCACGTGGTAGCCCTGCTCGGCCAGTTGGTGAGCGACCGCGAAACCGATGCCGCCTGCGCGGCTGGTTCCGGTGATCAGGGCAGTCTTCGTCGTCACGGCAATACACTTTTCGGTGCTTGGTGAGGGGCTTGCTGGGAGTGCTTGGGCAGGAGCCCGACCAGCAACAGGGCCAGCAGGTAGAGGCCGGCGCAGATGCCGAACACCAGCTCGGCGGCGGCGAAGTAGGACGGGTCGGCGGGCGCTCCGACGCGGGCGAAGAACACGGTGCCGAGCGCGGCGACACCGATCGCGCCGGCGAACTGCTGGGCGGCGTTGAGCACGCCCGCTCCGGTGCCGACCTCTTCGGTGGTGGCGTCGCCGAGGATGAAGTCGAACAACGGGATGAACAGCAGGCCGGAACCGACTCCGGTGACGAACAGGGCCGGGGTCAGCTTCCAGACGGTGATGGCGTCACCCCAGTGTGCGGTGGACCACCAGAGGGCGAGCAGGCCGATGACGGCGATGGCCAGTCCCAGGTGCAGGTTGGTGCGTCCGAGCTTCTCGGCGAGCACGGCACCCGAGAGCAGGGTGGCGGCCGCGGTGCCTGCTGCCCAGGGGATCAGCGCGAAGCCGGTGTGCAGCGGTGTCCAGCCCATACCTGACTGGAGCAGCAGGTTGACGACCAGGACGAACGCGCTGAGCGAGGCGTAGAACCCTCCGACGATCAGCAGGCCGACGACGAAGCTGCGCTTGCCGAACAGCGACGGGGTGATGACCGGGTGGCTGCTGCGGCGTTCGGACACGACGAACAGCCCGAAGGACACCAACCCGGCGACGATCATCAGGTAGGTCCACGCGGGCCAGCCCAGGTCGCGTCCCTGGATGAGCGGCACGATCAGCAGCGCCGAGCCTGCGGTGAGCAGGGCCACGCCTCGGAGGTCGAGGCGTGCGCTGCGGTCCTCGCCACTGTGCCGGGGCAGAACGAACCAGCCGAGTACACCGGCGAGGACACCGAACGGGACGTTGATCAGGAAGATCGAGCGCCACTGGCTGCCGAACAGGTCCAGGTGCAGCAGCCAACCGGCCAGGATCGGCCCGGCCACCATGGCGAGCCCCATGATCGGGCCGAACGGCGTCAGTGCCTTGCGCAGGTGCTCGGGCGGGAAAACGATCTTCACCAGTGCCATGCCCTGCGGGATCATCACGGACCCGAACAGGCCCTGGAACAGGCGAGCGGCGATCAGGAAGCCGGCGCTGGGCGCCAAGCCGCAAGCCAGTGACGCGACGGTGAAGCCCGCCATGCCGAGTAGAAACAGCCGGCGGCGGCCGAGCAGGTCGCCGAGCCTGCCGGAGGTGATCAGGCCGAGGGCGAAGGCCGCGGTGTAGGTGGACAGCACCCACTGCAGGGTCATCGGCCCGCCGCCGAGGTCGGCGCGGATCGAGGGGCCGGCGAGGTTGGCGACGCTGCTGTCGATGAGGTCCATCAGGTCGGCGATGACCACGGCCACCAGGACCAGCCATGCCTGACCGAGGGGAAGCGGGGCCGCACGGGCCGGCTTCAACGAACATTGTTCAGAATTCATGATCTAAGTTCTAATAGGCGAACTACGTTCGTGTCAAGCTATAGTGGTGGCCATGCCTGCTGACCCCCGCCAGCTCCGCGCGGCCCGCCACGCCCAGCCCGAGCCGACCGCGCCGCCGACGCGGCGCAAGACACCCATCACGGCCGACCGGATCATCGACGCCGCGCTGCAGGTCATCGCCACTGAGGGTTACGACGCGCTGACGATCCGCCGGGTCGCCGCCGTGCTCGACACCGGGCCGTCTTCGCTGTACGCGCACATCGTCAACAAGGACGATCTCGATGATCTGCTCATCGGCCGGCTCTGCGCCGAGATCGAGCTCCCCGAACCCGACCCGGCCGCGTGGCGCCGGCAGGTCCTCGACGTGTACGGCCAGATTCGCGACCAGTACCTGAAGTACCCCGGCGTCTCCCGCGCCGCCATGGCCATGGTTCCCACCCACCTCGAAACACTGCGGGTCGGCGAAGGAATCCTGGCGATCCTGCTCGCCGGAGGCATCGAAGTTCAGACTGCCGCCTGGGCACTCGACGCACTCACCCTCTACGTCAGCGGCTACACCCTGGAGCACTCACTTGTGCAACAGCGCCAGCAACATCCCGACGACGACTGGGTTCTCAGCCGAGAAGAACTCGTCGACCGGTTCAGCGCCTTACCCGCCGACCGCTTCCCCAACACCCGACGTTACGCAGCCGAACTGACCTCCGGTACCGGGCATGACCGATTCGACTTCACCCTGAGCCTCATCATCGACAACCTCGCACCACACCACCGGGCCGCAAACCTCCCGGCCGCGGACTGACCGCGCCCCGCTAACGGCACCCATCGGCTGATTTCGGCGCGGTGCCGAGCCCGGCCGCACGTGCCCTCGAGAGCACAAGCTCCCGGTCGTCGGTGCCGAACTTGGCCTGGAGGTTCGACATGAGGTTACGGACGGTCTTGGGTGCGAGCGCGAGCCGCCGCGCGATGGCGAGGTGGCCCAGCCCCGCGGCGAGCAGGTCCAGCACCTCGTGCTCGCGAGCGGTCAGCCGCGGGAGGTCTTGGACCGGCACTGGGGTCGTGACGAGCGCGTAGAGCCGGTCGGCCGCGCTCTGCCCGAAGACCGCGGCGCCGGTCGCCACTCCTCGGATGGCTCGACTGAGCTCGTCCGCGCCCGCGTCGTGGTGCACCACCCCACGGGCACCCGCCCGCATCAGGGCGATCACCAGTGCCTCGTCGCCCGGCGGCGTCACGGCCAGCACCGCGGTTCCCGGTGCCTCCCGCACGACGCGGCGGATGATCGCGGTGCCGTCGGCGCCGCCGACGTCGAGCACCAGCACGTCCGGGCGGTGGCGCACGGTGGCCTCGACGATGCCGTCCGCACCGGCAGGCCGGGCGAGCACGGCCACGCGATCGGCTGTCGACGCCACCACCGGGACACCGGCGGCGACCACGGTCAGGTCCTTCGGCAGGATTCGGGTCAGCACCAAGATTTTGTAGCGCGGATAAGTTGACCAATGTCGGCGCCGCCGAACTGGACAATGACCATTCGGTAACGCTGGGACTTCCACGAGGAGAGCACGTGCCAAGACGTGAGCGCCCGCTCGCTCCGGGCGATGACGTCGTCGTGCTGTTCGCCGCGGATCTCCGCGGCCTGCGGGCCGAGGCGGGCACGCCGACCTACCGCGAACTGAGCACCCGGGCCGGCTACTCGGCCGCGGCGTTGTCCGACGCGGCGAGCGGGCGGAAGCTGCCCGGTCTGGCACTGACGTCCGCCTACGTCGCGGCATGCGGCGGTGACCTCGCCGCCTGGGACACGCGGTGGCGGGAGGCCGCGGCCGCGCTGGCGGCCGCGGACGGTGACGGGCAACCCGATCCGACGACTTCCGAAGCCCCCTATCTCGGACTGGCGCCCTTCCAGACCAGTGACGCCGGGCGGTTCTTCGGCCGCGAGAAGCTGGTGGCGGAGGTGGCGGGCAAGCTCGTCGACCGCCGGTTCGTCGGGGTGTTCGGCGCCTCCGGCTCCGGGAAGTCGTCGCTGCTGCGGGCCGGCTTGGCCGCCCGCAACGATCAGCACCGGACCATGCTCTTCACCCCCGGTGAGCATCCGCTCGACCGGTGCGCGAGCGGACTGGCCGCACACGGTCAACTGCTCGTCATCGACCAGTTCGAAGAGGTCTTCACCCTCTGCCGCGACGAGGACGAGCGGGTCCGGTTCGTGGACGCCCTGCTCGCGCTCGCCAAGGACGAGCACGGCACCCAGGTGGTGATCGGGGTCCGCGCGGACTTCTACGGTCACTGCGGCCGCTATCCCGGCCTCGTCGAGGCACTGCGGGACGCCCAGGTGATGGTCGGCCCGATGACCGCGGACGAACTGCGGACGGCGATCGTGGAGCCGGCGGTCCGGCTCGGCTGCCGGGTGGAGGCGGCGCTGGTCACCACGCTGGTGGCCGACGCCACCGGCCAGGCCGGCGTCCTCCCGCTGGTGTCGCACGCGCTGTTGGAAACCTGGCGGCGGCGCCAAGGCATCACGCTGAGCAAGTCCGCCTATGAGGCTGTCGGCGGTATCCAGAACGCGATCGCGCACACCGCCGAAGCGGCGTACACGGCGTTAGCGCCGTTGCGGCAGACGTTGGTCCGCCAGATCTTCCTGCGGCTGACCGCGCTGGGCGACGGCACCGAAGACACAAAACGGCGGCTGAACCGACGGGAGCTGGACGACGATCCGGAGATCGAGGCGGTCCTGCAGGCACTAGCCGGCGCCCGGCTGCTGGTACTGGACCACGAAGGCGTCGAAATCGCCCACGAGGCACTCATCCGGAGCTGGCCGCGGTTGCGGGACTGGCTCGCCGACGACCGCGAAGGCAGGCGGATCCACCGGCAGCTCACCGAAGCAACCGACCTCTGGGACGCGCTCGACCGTGACGGCGGCAGCCTCTACCGCGGGCTGCAGCTGGGCCGGGCCGCGGACTGGGCGGCGCGGGCACGGGAGTCGATGACGACCCGCGAGCAGGAGTTCCTCGACGCAAGCCTGCGGGCCGAAGCCACCGAAACCAGCGCGGTCCGAAGACGGACGCGGCGCCTGCGCCGACTGGTCGCGCTGCTCGGCGTCCTGCTCGTGCTCGCGGGCGTCACCACTGGCTACGCGATCAACTCGCAGCGGACGGCGACAAGCGAGCGGAACGTGGCGCTCGCCAGGAAAGTCGTCGGGGACGCCGCGAGCCTGCGGGCGGCAGATCCCGCGTTGTCGGTCCAGTTGAGCCTGGCCGCCTACCGGCTCGCCCCGGTGCAGGAGGTCCGTGACGGCCTGCTGGCGGCGATGACGACGCCGTTCGCCACCCGCCTCGACCTCTCCCCCGGCGCGGCGAGCCTCGACGGCGGGGTCACCCTCAGCCGCGACGGGCGGTTGCTGGTCACCGCCGCCGAGGGCGGGATCGTGCAGCTGTTCTCCTTGGCCGATCCCCGGCACCCTGAGCACCTCGCGACTATTCCCGCGGCCGAGCACGTGCAGAACCCGCTGGCGCTCAGCCCGGACGGGCACCTGCTGGTCACCGGGACACCGGAACACGGCTCCCGGCTGTGGGATGTCCGCGACCCACGCCATCCGGTGGCACGTGGCCGGATAGCGCCGCACGAGACCCTCAAGGTGTACACCGCGCAGATCAGCCCGGACGGGAACCTGCTGGTGGTCGGCTCCTCCGACGGCACCGCCCGGCTCACCGACATCTCCGACCCCGATCACCCGGCACCGCTCGCCCAGGTCGGCGGGCCCGGTGAGCTGGGCAGCACGGCGTTCAGCCCCGACGGGCGACTGCTCGCCACCGGCACGAACGGCCCGACGGTCGTGCTCTGGGACTTAACCGACCGCCACGCGCCGAAGTGGCTTTCGTCGGTCGTCGGCAGTACCGATCTGGTCACCAGCCCGGTCTTCAGCCCGGACAGCCACACCCTCGCGGTCGGCGGCTGGGACGGCACCGTCCGTCTGCTGGACGTCACCGAGCCGCGTGCTCCCCGGCCCCTCGGCACGCTGCGGGCGACCTCGATCATCTGGACCGTCGCGTTCAGCCCGGACGGGCGCACCCTCGTCTCCGCCGGGGACGACCAGCGGGCGCGGGTCTGGGACATCGGTGTCCCCAGCGAGCCACACGAGCTCTACCAGCTCACCGGGCACACCAACGCGGTCAATTGGGTGGGCTTCACCCCCGATGGGCGGACCATCCTCACCGCGGGTGCCGGGACCGTGCGGATGCACGACGTGGCGGAGTGGGCGCTGCCCGCGATCGGCGGGGCCGAGGCGGAGTTCACCCCGGACGGGCGCGGGCTGTTCACCACGGGCAACGGGCCTCAGCTGTGGACGTTCGACGGGGTGAGCCCGCCACGGCAGGCGAGCAAGCTGACCGGGCTGTCCGGCAACGCGACGGCCAGTGCGATCAGCGCCGACGGCCGGACCCTCGCGGTCGCGACGCTGACCGCGGTGCTCGGCACCGGCGAGCTGAAACGCTGGGACATCACCGATCCCGCACATCCGCGACTCACCGCCGTGACCGGTGTCCGGCCGCTCTACGCGCTGGCGTTCAGCCCGGACGGCCGCACGCTGGCCGCGGGGTACGACGACGGGCCGACCCAGCTCTGGGACGTCAGCGATCCCAACCGGTTCGCCGACCCGGTGACCTTCCAGCGCGAAAGCGGCACGGTGTGGGGGCTGCGCTACACCCCCGACGGCCGGACCCTGATCACCGCCCGCGGCAGTGCCACGGCCGCGGTGACCCTCTGGGACGTCGCCGATCCCCGTGCGCCACGGCTGACTGCCACCCTGCGAGAGGGCACCGGGACCTACGGTCCGATTTCCCTCACCCGCGACGGCCGGTACCTCGCCGCGGGCAGCACCGACGGCAAGGTCTACCTCTGGGATCTGACCGACCGGGCCCACCCGGCGCTGATGTCGGTACCGGCGGGGCACGCCGACCGGGTCTCCAGCGTGGCGTTCAGCCCGACGGGCGACCGGCTGGTGACCGGCAGCGTGGACCACACGGCTTTGCTGTGGGACACCAGCGACCTCCATCACCCGGTGGTGACCACGGAGTTCACCGGGATGCCCGCCGCGGTCGACCTGGTGGCGTTCAGCCCCGACGGGCACACCGTCGCCACCAGCAGCACCACCATCCGGCTGTGGGAGACCGATACCGACCGGGTGGCGCGGAAGATCTGTGCGCTGGCAACCCCGCGGATCACCCCGGCCCAGTGGGACCGCTACTTCCCGGGCCTGCCTTACCAGCCGCCCTGCTGACTAGGGACGTTCAGAGGCACGGTGGCCGGTAGCCGTCGACGCGCAGTCCGCGGAAGTCGAGGGTGTTCGGAGTTTTCCCGACGAAGACCAGGCCGCGTGCCTCGCTCAAGGCCGAAGCGAAGGAGTACGGCGGCGTGCCCAGTTCGGGCAACGTCGTCCAGGCCCTGGGTGAGAAACTGAAGAACTTCCGCGCGATCTTGCCGCCTGTCGACGGCACGAGCGTGAGCCACTTGTTGCCGCCGCTCCAGTGCGAGGCAGGGCGCAGCTGGACGTAGAGGTCATCAGTCGCGCTGTAGGTCAGCCAGAAGCCGGTCGACCTGGTGAGATCGGCCTGTGCCTCGAACTGGTTGCCGAGCCAGACGACGACCACGTGCCACTCGGCGTTGAGAAACGTCACCTTGGCCGCGTAGTGAGGCCCCTGGCGGATGAGCAGCGAGCCGCTCGCCGGCACGGTGGTGCCCTCGCCGCTGGCAAGCCATTGCTGCAGCCGATCGATCGACGGGGTCGCACACTCACAGTTTTGCCGAGGCGACGCGCTCGCCAGAGGGACAGCTCCGGTGCCGAGGGAGAGCACCAGCAGGGAGGCGAATGCCGCGAAGGCGCCCCTCGCGCGACCGTTCGTCGACTTAGCGCGCATTCCGCGAAAGCTAGCACATCAACTCGTGTGTGTTCCGGCGCGTTCTAACCGGCGTTCTAACCGGCCGGAACACTCACGAGTCCGCGACGCCGGGCACCGACGGCAGGCTCTGAACAAGCTTTCGCAGCGGGTCCCGGCCATCAGCGATCGCGAGGTTGTGCTGGATGTAGTCGGCGGAGAAAGTCACCAGTTGCTTGTTCGTCATCGCCGGCAGGGGCCTGTCGGCGTCAGCGCAGCTCTTTGGCCAGTACCGCCCACCATTCGCGGGGCAGGCCGTCCAGCCCGACCACGACCTGGTCGGCGCCCGCGGCCCGGTACTCGCTCAACCGCCGGATGACGGTGTCCAAGTCGCCCCACACCGTCACACCGTCGACCAGGCGATCGGAGAGGTTCGCGACGTCGCTCTCGGTGAAGCCCATCCGGCGAAAATTGGCGGCGTAACCGGGCACGCCCGAGAGGAACTGCAGCGACCCACCGCGCACGATTTCCCGAGCCCGCGTGGAGTCTGCCTCCGCGACCACGGTGAGCAGGACGGCAAGCCGCGTATGCGGGCCGACCAGCGCACGCGCCGAGGCGACGTACTCCGGGGTGACGAGGAACGGGTACGCCCCGGCTGCCCGGTCGCGGGCCAGTTCGAGCATCTTCGGTCCCAGCGCGGACAACACCCGGGCGGACGCCGGAACTACAGGATCCAGCTCGTCCAGGTAGGCGTTCAGGGTCGCCAGGGGCTTCGCGCCGTGAGCGCCGCCGAGACCGGGCACGAACCGGCCCGGATGCGACTCGGCCAGCGCCGCGTACACCTCGGCAACCTCGGCAGCGGGCACCTGGTCGACCGGCAGGATGCCCGTCGCCACGGTGATCCGGCTCGTGGCACGAACCACGTTCACTACCTGGGCCAGGTTGTTGCCCTGTCCACCCGGGAGCCAAAGCGTGTCGTATCCGAGCTCCTCCACCTCGAGCGCGGTCGCGGCAGCGGCTGAGGCGTCGCCGGAACTCAACGCGGAACTCGCGGCACCTATCGAACCAAGTTTCACCATGCCTGTGGCAACTTCCCCACCCCGCCGGATTGTTCCCCCGTTCGCCACCGGGAAAACGGTGATGGTCGCGCCTGGCGACCAGGCGCGAGGGTGGTGCAAGGTCGGCCGGTTCAGCGGTTCGGAAGCGTGAACACCTCGCCGTGGCGAAGTTGTCCGATGAAGTCGAAGAACGCTTGCCCGCTGAGCAAGCGGGGGTGGAGCCCGTCGAAGTACCCGAACGGCATCCGAGCCATGAGCAGCACCGCGGCCGCGAGGACCGCGATCTGCGGTGCAGCCAGTTCCCTTTGCGTGTAGCGCAAATAGAGCCACAGGACGAGGAAGAAGTTGGTCGCCAGCAGGAAGCCCCACCGCTCCTTGTCCCACCCGGCAAAGGCGAGCGACAACGGCGCGGCGATCGCGGCACAAGCTGTCAGCAGCGGCACCACGGTGACTTTGCCGGTCCGGTGGAGCAGTACGAACGCGACGATCAGGAGCACCGCCAACGGTGCCAGATAGGCGAGCACGTCGGTGATGCGGTAAAGCTGCCAGCTTTGGCTCTGGGTACGACCGAACAGGGCCAGCGCATCGGCCCGATACTGAAAGTCGTCCCGCCCCAACGACTTCCCAAGTGCAGCTGGCGCGCCGGCTGAGGCAGCAGGCACGACCAGAACAAGTGCGGTCAGCACGACCGGTGGGAGGACGACCCGGACGGCGCGGCGAACCGGCAGCCGGTACAGGGCAGCCATCGCGAAGACACACGTTGGCTGGTGAGCTGCGCTTGGATCAGCGCGACCCCGAGCACGACGAGCAGCGCAACCAGCACCAGGAAGCTCTTGGTGGCGAAAACCCAGTAGGCGTAACCGGTCGCGAGAGCCAGCGGATGGAGGAGCGTGCCGACCACGATCCGCCGATGGAAGCCATCGGTGAGCGAGACCGCGTCCAACGTGGCCGTCCACGCGTTGGGGAGCCGGAAGCCCGTGTAGGCGGCGATCCCGACCGCGACAACGAACATCGGGACGCCTCATGAATGATTCGCCCTACGCGCTTTCCCGGCGACCCCGCTTGGCGGACCGCGCTGGCCGCGCTCACGTCGGCGGAGAAGCCACGGGGACGAGTCGAGTCCAAGTAGTCGGCGCGAGTACTGGTGTCAGCTGGTTCGCCGCCCGCGCCGTACGGACCCGAGACCGAATCCCACGCCGAGGGCACCGAGCGCCACGCCGATACCGCCCAACCACCGGGCAGTCCCATCGCTACCGCTTGCTGCCGCGCTCGGTGATGCGCCGGCTCCCGCGTCCCCCGCGGCCTCGGCAGACTTTGCGGCCAGCGTTATCGCGGGTGCGGGGTGCTCAGGCTCCTCTGCACCCATGGCCGCCGGGGGCGCGTCCCACTTGACGACGGATCCGTCGTCAAAGGTCTGGGTCACCGGCATGACCAACTTGGCCGTGTTGTCGGGTAAACCGTCCATCGACACCGCGAACAACCCCAGCTGGTCGGGCGCCAACCGGACGCCGGGCTGGGCGGTCCACGTGATCGTGCTCGGCGCGGTCGTCGCCTGGGCGTTGTTCACCGCGACCGGTTTGGCCAGCGTGGCCGTGGCGACCGAGGTCGTCCATCCCGCGACCCACGCCGCATGGACCGAAGCGATCGGAGCGGTCGCGGGAAGTGAGACTTCGACCTTGACGGTGCCGGCGGTCGGCGACTCGTCGGGAACGGTGAAGGTGACTGTGGTTTCGCCGCCCTGCACCGCCTGGTTCGGGTCGACCTCGACATGCGCCGACGCGACGCCGGCGCCGGCCAGCAGCGCCAGTCCGACAGACAGGCCGACGACCACGGTGCGGTGCAGGTAGGGGAATCGAGTAGGCATTGTGCGCACATCTCCTGATGATCAAAGTGTTGTCCACGATCGAGTGATATCGCGGACGTGCGGGAACTGTGCTCACCCCGTCGGACGACCTGCTCGGAGTCCATCGCCGCTTCCGGGGCCCCGACCGGCATGGACGACCACGGCACGCTGAGCCGGTCTGCCACCCACCGGCTCAGCGTCCCCGTCGTCGGTCCACACGCGACAGTGAGCACGGGTTTGTGTGGGCCCACGAAGGAAAGTGAGCCCACACAAACGACGCGGTCGGGTCAGCAGGTCGCCTGGTCGAGCAGCGGGGTCAGCACGGATTCGAGCCAGACCGTGTGGGTTTTGATGTACTGGTCGACATTGAGCAGGTCACTCACCTGCTGGCCGAGTGACGTCTCCAGGTGCGCACTCTTGATATGCGCGATGATCGGCGCGAGCGTGTCGGACAGGACCTTGTCGGCAGACCCGTCGAACGCCGGTGCCAGCACGGTCTCCAGCCACACGGTGTGCGTCTTGACGTACTGGTCGAGGTTGAGGAGATCCTGCGCCTGCTGTCCCGGTGACGTTTCCAGGTGCGCGCTCTTGATGTGGTCGATGATCGGCTGCAACACCGCCTTCGGCACACAACTGCCGCCCGCGGGCACACTCCCGGACGGCATCGGCATCGATGACGTCGGGGTCGTGGCGGCAACCGGGGCCGCCACGACTGCCGCCGGCGCAACGGCCGCGGGAGCGTCAGCGGCAGGTGCGGCCGCAGCGGCGACGGGAGCCGCCGCACCCGCGGCCTGCTGGACGAGCCCCTGGTAGAGCGGGACCGCCAACGGGCTCTGCGCGGACAAAGCGGCCAGGTTCACGTCCGCGGTCTGACTCGCCGCCGGGGACGAGTCGGTGCCCGCACGCATGGTCGCCACGCTGGCCAGACCGGCCGCCAGCGCGACGACCGCGACCGCGATCGGCCACCGCCGCCGGCGCGCGGGCTCCGGCGGCAGCTCGGGCAGCTCACCGGCGGCGGCAGTGGTGGGTTCGGGGTTGTCCATCAAAGATTCCTTTCGGACGGATCGTTCCTCGGCGGGGCGGACGGAACCGAATTCCGTTCCGCGCCGTTGTCGTGGTGAATGCGGATCACCGACGCGCCAGAAGAAGACCAGTCCCGAGGTTTCCGCCGATGATCGCGAGATTTCTGCTACGTAAAGTCGAGCGCCCCCGAGCTCCCAGTTGTCCGTGAGGAATCTTCGCGCACGAGTTCCTTCACTCGAAAGAGTGACCACGACCCTGCGGTGAGAATTGTTTAACGCAATCGTCTTCGATAAAGCGCCGTGGTAGACCGATTCCCGCGCAAGACCAGATCACTGTGACATCGCGGAAAGATGACCCCTTCCGCGCTTCTCCCCCGCCACGACCGGAGACGGAATTCATCTGGCCGTCATAGCTGTCTGGTCCACTATTCGGCAATCGGAAAACCCCGGCGCCGGCCCTCCTGACGGAGTTCTGCCGGCCGTATCGAAGGATGGCCGCGAGTGGATGATACCGAGATAACCCGCTATGCCGTCCTGGCCGGCCGTGGGGACCGGGCGGCCGCGGAAGCCTTCGTCGCCGGCACGCAACACCAGTTGTCCCGGCTGCTCGGTTATCTGTCGAACGCGCGAATCGCTGAGGACCTGACGCAGGAGACCTACCTGCGCGCCTATGTCGCGTTGCCGACGTATGGCGGCCGCTCGCCGGCCCGGATGTGGTTGTTCGCCATCGCCAGGCATGTCGCCGCCGACCATCTGCGAATGCTCCGCCGACGGCCGAAAACCTTCCAGGTCGACGACTGGACCGGGGTCGCCGAACGCTCGGGCGCAAGGACGCCCGACCACGGCAGGCTCGTCGTGCTGCGCCAACTGGTCGACGCGCTCGAGAGCGAGCGACGCGAAGCCTTTGTGCTGACCCAAGTCCTCGGCCTGTCCTACGACGAAGCGGCAACCGTCGGCGACTGCCCTGTCGGCACCATTCGATCCCGGGTTTCCCGAGCCCGGGAAGACCTCACCACAGCCGTCGCCGGTCAGGAAGTCCGCACGACGGTCTCGCCCGGTTGATCCCGCGACAACTCGAGAGGTGGCGCACATGCTGATGGTCCCGGTGTGGGCGAGCTGGGCTCTGGCCGCGATGTTCACGGTACTCGGCGGCTACTCGGCCGTCCGGGTAGCCGCCCTGTCCCCCAACCCCGTCCCCGTTCCAGTCCCCGCGTCAGCAGGTCCAGGAACAGTCGAGACCGTCGCGTGCGGTTGTTCCGACGAGACCTCCGGAGAGCGAGCGTCGAGTCTCGCCCACGCGGTGATGGCCCTCGCGATGGCGACGTTGTTCCTGCCGTCGACGGATCCCGTGCCCACCGCTGTGTGGATCATTCTGTTCACCGCCGTGGCCGCCTGGTTCGGCGCCGGACTGCTCCGGGCGGGAAACGCGACGCGGTGGACCTCGGTCGCCGTGCACCACCTGATCGGCGCGCTGGCGATGATCTACATGCTGGTCTCGATGGGTTCCGGCAGTGCGAATTCGGCAGCCGGAACGGATATGAGCGGCATGGACATGTCCGGTGGGCGAGCCGGCATCGCCGGACCCGTGGTGGTGATCGCGCTGATGCTGTACTTCGGCGCCGACGCCACGTCGTCGGGGTTGCGCTTGTTCCGGCCGGCCCCGGCGGACACCGGCGTGCTGCGCTCGGTGCGGCTGTCAGCCTCCTGCCGCGTACTCATGTGCCTCGGCATGATCGTCATGCTGGCCGTGATTCTTTGACACCACAAGGAACTGCTCGTCCCCACCGGAACAACCCGGGAGTGCCCGATGACGACGACCGTGCCCGATCCCCAGCCCAGCACCGTTCTTGACACCACTCCCGAACCGGCCCACCGCACACCAAGCAGCACGGCCGCGCTGCGCCGGCTGGCACTGCGAGTGCATTTCCTAGCCGGGGTTCTGGTCGCCCCGTTCCTGGCGGTGCTCTGCCTCACCGGCATCGCCTACGTCTTCATGCCGCAGGTGAACAACCTCGTCTACCACAACGAATACTTCGTCGACAGCCACACGACTCCCCCGCAGCCACTGGCCGAACAGGTCCAGGCGGCACTTGAGGTCAACCCCGGCGCCACGCTGACCTCGGTCATCACCCCTGCGGGCGAAGACGGCACCACCGCCGTCGTGCTTTCGGTCGCGGGGCTGGAACCCGGACAGGCGCGCACGGTATACGTCGACCCCTACACCACACAGGTACGCGGCGCGCTCACCACGACCAGCGGCCGGCCGCCCCTGCAGCAATGGCTCCGGGACCTCCACGGAAACCTCCACCTCGGCACCCCGGGCAGGCTGTACTCCGAACTGGTCGCCAGCTGGCTACCGGTACTCGTGCTCGGCGGCCTCGTCCTCTGGATCAGCCGACGCCGCAAGGCCCGCGCCACCAAACCCGGCCGCGCTCGCACCCGCAAGCGGCATGCCGTCCTCGGCAGATGGCTCTCGATCGGACTGCTCGCGGTCAGCATCACCGGACTGACCTGGTCGAACTACGCGGGTCAACATTTCGAGACCCTCGTCAGCGCGCTGGACGGACGTACCCCGTCGTTGCCGAGGGTCGCCGTGTCGCCGCCCGTGGCCGGGGCCGCGCCGATCTCCATCGATGCCGCAGTCACCGCCGCCCGCGGCGCCGGCCTTCGGGACAGCCTCACCGTGACCCCGCCGCCGAAGCCCAGCGTGGCTTATACAGTCAAGGAAAGCTTTCAAACGCTGCCCGTGCGCAGCGACAGCGTCGCCGTCGACCCGTACACCGGGAACGTGCTCGCGCACCTGCGCTTCACCGACTACCCGCTCGCCGCGAAGCTGACGACCCTCGGCATCCTGGCCCACAGCGGCACCCTGTTCGGGCTCGCCAACCAGATCGGCATGGCGCTGCTCGCGCTGGGCACCCTCGTCCTGATCAGCTTCGGCTACCGGATGTGGTGGAAACGCAGGCCCGCCGGCACCGGACGGCTGCCCGGAGCCCTGGCGAAACCCGGGTGGAGTCAACTCCCCCAGTCCACGGTCGTCCTGATCCTTCTCGGTTCCGCCGCGCTGGGCTGGGCATTGCCGGTATTCGGTGCCAGCCTCCTCGCGTTCTTCGTCGTCGAGTCCGGCATTCTCGGCATCCGACGGCACCGCGCCGACCGCACGACCTGATCGCTCGGCGCAGCCGTGATGGTCACGTCAGGCTGTGGGCGTTGAGCCAGGTCGTCGCTCGGCGCGCGGACGCGCGGGAGAGCCACGCTTCCTGGACGACCTCTGCCAGCTCCTCGCGGGTCAGCTCGCCGACCCGGCTGCCACGCAGGAGCACCGACGGGTGTCCGTTGAAATGCGCGGTGGTGAAGAAGGGAGATGCCTCGTCCTGGACCAATGCCTGTTTGTCCGCCTCAGCCTCGACCCAGAAGACGATCACATCCTGATAGCGTTCGCCGGTCTCCGGATCGACCGCGTCCGGCCGCGGGTTACGGAAGAAGACGAACGACTTCCCGCCCACCTGGTAGACCGGATTATCGCCGGTTCCGAGCTCGACGGTGGTATGTGGCATGGCGAGAGCGAGTTCGTGCACATCTTCGACTCGGGCGGGGCGGCTCTCGTCAGCTGACATCGCCCCAGCGTAAGCGACGCGGCACTCGGATTCAGCGATTCCGGGCTCCGGTCCTGACGAGCCTGCGGTCGCCCACCAGACACACGGAGATGACGATGACCAGGAACGCGCCCGCAGCAACGAGTACACGCGCCGCCGAGTATCCCCCGACTGCGACGTAGGCCAGGCAGGCGGCTGCCGCGCCCGCGACGAGCGCCACCGCCAACTCGGTCAGCAGTGCTTTGCCAGCCGCACGGCCGACACCGACGACCAGCGCGCCGGCGACCACCGCCAGGCCCGCAATGGCACCGAGCACCGGCAGTCCGAAGTTCAGCCCGTACCGGATCGCCAGTGCGGGTACGAAAAACACCACCAGAAACCAGCAGAGGACGCCGATCAGGGCCGTCATCCCGGGACCGGTGGCGAGCAGCCTCGCCAGCGCCAGGATGACCTCTACCGTCGTGTAGGGATTGTGCAGCACCCACTCGATCAGGCAGAAAGTGACGGTATAGACGGCCGACGCCGGCCAGATCAGCCGCACCGCCCGGCGATACACGCCGGCGTCGAGCCAGCGGCACACCGTCAGATACGCCAGCTGCACGAACGGCAGCTCCAGGAACGACGACACCCGGAACAGGCGATCACGGCGAGCAGCCACCCACCCGGATTCCCCCACACCGACCGCGATGACCGCCCCAGTGGCTCGCCCGACACCTTGGTCCCGCGCAAGAGGCTGAACGTGGTCGCGCCGACGATCAGGACGGCGAGCACCAATTCGGTCAGCCGGTCATGCTATCGACGGACGTCGGGCGCCGTGACCAGTGAGTACTCACTGAACGCGGCCGGACCGTGACGGGGATGGTCCGCGGTGTCGGGAATGCACGGTTCAGGTACTTCGGGGGCTTCCTGGTGCCCTGCGAGCAGCGGGGACCTCGACAGCAAAGCCGCGCCGGCGAAGAGCAAAGCAGCGCCAAAACCCGCGCCGAGCAACCACCAGCCACTCCGCACCTGTTCGTGGAAGACGGCAACTCCCCAAATGACGGCGACCAGCGGGTTGGCGAGCGTGATCCCCGGCTGGGACGCGACCAGCCGACCGGCCTGCAACGCGTTCTGCAGCAACAGGAACGCCCCGATACTCACGACGATCAAAGCCCAGGTCTGCCAGGTGGTGACCACCGCGCCCAGTCCGTGCCCGACCGCGGCGGTGACCGGTTTGGCCACTACGGCGATCAGGCCGGCGCCCATCCCGGCCGCGATCCCGGACAGAGCCGTCCTGGCCACGGGCCGAGCCCATCGAGCCACCATGAGAATTATGGTGATCGCCGCAATCGTGACGACGAGTCCGAGCGCCCACTGGAACCCTGTGACCGAAGCCGAATGACCGCCGTGCGGCGACAATGTCAGGAGCAGGACGACGACGCCGAGCGCCATCGTGGCGATCGCGGACCACTCCCGGACCTTCAGCCGTCCGCCCAGAATCACCTGGGACAGGATCAGCGTGAACGGCAGCTCCATCACCACCAGTAACTGCACCATCGAAACCGTATTGAAGGACAGCGCAAGCGCGTGCAGCCCGAATTCGGCGAACATCGTAGCGATTCCGGCTGCCCAGAGTGGGCGATGGCGGATCAGCAACCACAGCAGCTCCCACGAGAACGTGGGCCGCGCCGCTTCGGCCTGCGTCGCTTTGCGTAACAGCACGAGCCCCAACGCACTGACGGCCGCAGCGAGCAACACCAGCAGGACCGCCACCATCGAACCCCATTCCGCTGTTCCGTCGGCACGCTGCCGGTACCCCGACCTTAGGCAACGCCGCCGGGACACCGGCGTCGAGGTCAGGTTTCGGTGCGCTTACGGAGGTCCCCTCAGGGCCACCCCTGTGGCGTTCAACGCCACTAAGGTTGCCCTGAGGGGGCCTCCCCGCTGAACCGCAGCAGTCACACCATTACAGCCGGATGGCCTTCTTGTTCATGAACTCCTCGATGCCGGCCGGGCCGAGCTCGCGGCCGATGCCGGAGCGCTTGATCCCGCCGAACGGCAGGTCGGCCTGCGAGCCGCCGGAGCTGTTCAAGTAGACCATGCCCGCCTCGATCCGCTCGGCGACGCGGCGGGCCCGGTCGCGGTCGGTGCCGAACACGCTGGCGCCGAGCCCGAACGGGCTGTCGTTGGCGATCGCGATCGCTTCGTCCTCGGTCTCCGCGCGGAATACCAGGAAGACCGGGCCGAAGATCTCGTCGTAGTAGGCGTCCATCTCGGGGGTCACGTCGGTGAGGACGGTCGCTTCCAGGTAGGCGCCCGGGCCGTCGATCCGGTGCCCGCCCGCACGCAGCGTCGCACCTTGGCGGAGCGCGGTCTCGACCTGGGCGGCCACCTCGTCGGCCGCGGCGATCGACGCGAGCGGCGGCAGTTTCGTGTCGGGGTCCGCCGGGTCCCCCGGCAGGTAGTACTCGGCCACGCGCTTGGTCAGCCGGTCGACGAAGTCGTCGTAGAGGTCGGCCAGCACGATCATCCGCTTGGGCGCGTTGCACGACTGGCCGCAGTTGCGCATCCGAGCCGTCGCGGTGACTTTCACCGTCTCGTCCAGGTCGTCGGTGTCCAGCACGATCAGCGGATCGGACCCGCCCAGCTCCAGGACCGACTTCTTCAGGTTCTTGCCCGCCTCGGCGGCGACGGAGATTCCGGCCTGCTCACTGCCGGTCAGCGACACCCCCTGGATACGCGGGTCCGCGAGCATCCACGGGACCTGGGAACTGGAAGCGAAAACGTTCACATACGCGTCGTCGGGCACCCCCGCGTCGCGCAGGATGTGCTCGATCGCGACTGCCGACCGCGGGCAGATCGAGGCGTGCTTGAGCACGATCGTGTTGCCCAGCACCAGGTTTGGCGCGACGAACCGGGCGACCTGGTAGCAGGGGAAGTTCCACGGCATGACACCGAGGAGCGCGCCGATCGGTTCCTTGGTGATGACCGCCTCGCCGCCCCTGATCGCCATCGGCTCGTCCGCGAGCAGTGCCGTGGCGTTGTCGGCGTAGTACCTGAAGATGTCGACGACGATGCCGATCTCGCCGCGGCCTTCGTTGATCCGCTTGCCCATTTCGAGGGTCATGATCGCGGCCAGTTCGTCCGCTCGTTCGGCGAACAGTTCGGCGGCCCGGAGCACGATCTTCGCACGCTCGGTGACCGGCCGGCGCCGCCATGACGAGTAGCCCTGATGGACGCGGGCGATCGCGGCTCGGACCTCCTCGTCGGTCGCGTTCCGGATCTCCTCGACCAGTTCGCCCGTAGCCGGGTTGGTAACCGCGTACATGAGAGGCGGGTCTCCGTTCTCGGTGGAACTGCGTCAGCCGTCGTGGATACTGTATACGGTCTTCAAAGCTGACGCCATGGAGAAGGTCGACCAGCGCCGACAACAGCGCGGTCATCGACCGGCCCTGAGTCCGTTGCGGCGCGCCTCTCCCGCGACGGCGTTAGGCGTGGTCGGCGGAGCGGGAGATGGACTCCCACTCCGACCAGGTTTTCAGCCGCTGGGCGTACACGCCTTGCGCGATGTCGTATGCCGTGCCGGACAGCAGCAGACGCAGGGGCGGGTTCTCGGCGTCCACGGCGGCGAACACGGCCGCGATGGTGGCGTCCGGTCCGGGCGACTGGTGGCCTTGCCTGCCCGCGGCAATGGCGTCGTGGATGGCCTGGTAGACGGAGTGGTGCTCGGAGTGGACAGCCGAGGAGGTGCTCCAGTCGGTCGCGTAACCACCCGGCTCGATCAGCGTGACCTTGATCCCGAAGGGCGCGACCTCCCGGGCGAGGGCCTCGGAAAAGCCTTCGAGGGCCCACTTCGAGGCGTGGTAGATGCCAAGGCCGGGGAACGCGGCGACGCCGCCGATGCTGGAGATCTGGACGATGTGGCCGGAGCCCTGCGTGCGCATCAACGGGATCGCCGCTTGGGTGACCCACAGCGAGCCGAACACGTTGGTCTCGATCTGGGCTCGGGCCTCAGCCTCGGTGATCTCTTCAAGGAATCCGAAGTGGCCGTAGCCGGCATTGTTCACGACGACGTCGAGCCCGCCGAAGTGGGCATGGGCCTGCCCGACCGCGGCAACGGCCGCGGCGCGGTCGGTCACGTCCAACTGGATCGGCAGGAGGGTGTCACCGAAGGAGTCGGCGAGATCCTTCAGCGTGCTGACGTCGCGGGCAGTGGCAGCGACCTTGTCGCCGCGTTCCAAGGCGGCCTTGGTCCAACTGCGGCCGAAGCCGCGGGAGGTGCCGGTGATGAACCAGGTCTTGCTCATGAGGACACGTCCTTCCGCACCGCGACTAGCGCGGCGCAGGCGAGGGAATATGGAGAGGAGTTGCCGGTTGCCCTACCAGTCGACGGGCAACTCGGTGACTCCGGACAGCACGGCTTCAGGCCGGCGCGACACCTCGTCCACCGGCACCGCGAGGCGCAGCGTCGGGATGCGGTGGAACAGGTGCCTGAAGGCGATCTCCAGCTCGGCACGGGCCAGGTTCTGGCCCAGGCACTGGTGGATGCCGAAGCCGAACGCCAGGTGCTGGCGCATCGAGTTGTCCACGTCCAGCTCGTCGGAGTGCTCCCGGTTCACGATGGAACTGGCCACGACCACGCCGTCACCGGCCTTGATGGTGTGGCCGCCGAGCTCGATATCCTCCGTGGCCGTCCGGGGCAGAAATGTGGCGATTGTCAGGTAGCGCAGCAATTCCTCGACCGCACCGGGGATCACGGCCTGGTCGGCCCGCACCTTGGCCAGTTGGTCCGGCTTGCTGAGCAGCAGCATCGTGCCCAGCGAGATCATGTGCCCGGTGGTGTCGTGGCCGGCGACCAGCATCGCCATGCCCATCATGGCCAGTTCGTCGTGGTCGAGTTTGCCTTCCGCCACCTGCTCGGCGATCAGGTCGTCGAGCAGCCCGTCGCCGGGCTTGTAGATCTTCTTCTGGACCAGGTCGCGGAGGTACGTCACGAGGTTCTGGAGGGCTTGGCCGTCGGGGTCGCGCCGGTGCCGGGACTGCTCCTCGAAGAATTCGTGGTCCTCGTACGGCACACCGAGCAGCTCGCAGATCACCATCGACGGCACCGGCAGTGCGAAGCTCGCCAACAAATCGGCGGGTGGGCCGGCGGCGATCATCGCGTCCAGCCGCTCGGTGACGATGCGTTCGATCTTCGGCCTCAACGCCGCGATCTTGCGCACCGTAAAGGACGAGATCAGCATCCGCCGCAGCCTGGTGTGCTTTGGCGGGTCGTTGAAGACCACCGTCGTGTCCAGGTCGGTCAAGCGCGTATGCGTCGGCTGCAGCACCGGGTAGTTCGGTTTGCTCTGGTCAGACGACACGCGCGGGTCGGCCAGCAGCGCGCGAGCCTCGGCGTGGCCGGTGACCAGCCAGGCGGTGTGGCCGCCGAACAGCCGGACCCGAGCGACCGGGCCTCGTTCCCGCAGCTCAGCGGAGCCGTCTGGCGGGTCGAACGGACAGGTCCTGCCCACCGTAATGGCCGGGATGGTGTCGGTCATGAGCGCTCCCCCACTTCCATAAGAAACGGTTCGTATCTTCCTCCCGAAAGCTACACTGGGGTACTAAGAAACGCAAAGGATCTAATCGAGGAGTTCGGTGACTGTTGGTCGGCGTCGCGGCGAGGAGTTGGAGCACGCGCTGCTGACGGCCGCGTGGGCGGAGCTGCTTGAGGTCGGCTACCCGAAACTGACCATGGACAATGTCGCCGTCCGCGCCGGCACCAGCAAACCGGTGATCTACCGCCGCTGGCCGACCAAGGCCAAGTTGGTGCTCGCCGCGCTCGCGCACTACGTACCGCTGCAGGAGTCCGACATCGACACCGGGTCGCTGCGCGGCGACCTGCTCGAACTCGTCGGCCGCGGCATCGAGCGGTTCCGCCGGGTGCCCGGCGACACGCTGCCCGGCCTGATCACCGATACGTTCCGCGAACCCGACGTGTTCGAGGATCTGCGACGCCGCTTCGCCCAGGACGAGACCCCCGAGCTGATCCGACCGTTGCTCACCCGGGCCGTCGAGCGCGGCGAGCTGCGGACAGACCGGTGCAGCGACCGGATCCTGCGCGTCCCCTTCGACCTGGTCCGCAGCGAAACCGTGCTCTATGGCATGACGATCGACGACGCCGCCCTCACCGAGATCGTCGACGACATCGTCCTCCCCTTGTTCAGACTCCACTGTGGAACGCCGGCGAATCACACAGCTCCAATCGCTCCCGCGACGGGACGGTGACCTGCACGGCCCGATCGTGTCGTCGGTCGCCATGAAGACGCTGCGCAGGATCCTGCTCTCGCCGCTGTCCGGATCGACGGCGACGCGGAACCGACCTGTGGGCGGCACGCCTGTCCCGATGAACGGTTCCGTTCCGGTACAAAGGCTTGGGCGCACGGCCGAGCGGGGAGTTAACTGGGGCGACCAGATGAGTCACGACACGACGAAGTGGGTGCACTTATGGCTGCCGGTACCAAAGAGGACCCCTGGGTGCTCACCACCGCGCCCGGTTCGTCGCAGTACACGATGTATCGCGACGAACAGGCAGAGCCGCCGGCCTTGGTCTGCCAAGTCGGCTCCACCACGCTCAAATACCGCCTCCGGGCCATCGATGATCTGCAAGGATGGCTGAACGCCCAAGACGACTGGGTCCTGCTCGGCGCGGCTGACGAGAAGAAACCCGCGGCCGAGGGCACGGTCGAAGCCTGGGGCCGGTCCCCGGACAACCCGGTCGGCGGCTGGTACGGCCTGCGCAACGGCTACCGCGGCCGGTTCGGGATGTATCTGCCGCCCCTGCTGGAAGCGCTCGGTCTGGTCGAGTTGACTCACGACGCCCGGAACAACCGGATGCGGGCTCTGAGAAACTAGGACACCCCACAAAAGCGCAAAAGTGCGAAGCCGGTGACCGCAACTCGACGGCGAGTTGCCACGGAACGGGTCCATTCGAGCACCCACAGACGCGAGCCGAGCGCGGGCAGAGACCGAACCGGAACGCCACCGCCGCTACCTGGGTGACAGAGCGTGCAGTCGCTTGTTGTCCGGCCCACCGACGCCTAGCGTCTAGGTCGGCCCCAGACCCCGGCACGGAGGCCGACTGTTCCCAAAACCGGCGGAACAGAGTCAGGGGTTCGCCGTGCGAAGACGTCATCGGCGGCGCCGATGATCGTGGTAGAAGATGAACTGCTGGCCTCGGCAATGACGGGCGACCGTTTCGCGATGCAGTCGCTCCTGGGAATGCTGCGCCCCGTCGTGACGCGGTACTGCCGCAGCCGCCTGGGCGCCCAGTTCCGGCGTGACAGCGACGCCGACGACTGCGCGCAGGAGATCCTGCTCGGGGTGCTCGTCGCGCTGCCGCGCTACCGGTACGGCACGGACAAGTTCCTGGCCTTCGTCTACGGGATCGCCGCGCACAAGGTGGTCGACGCGCGACGCCGTTATGTCCGCGACGTCAGCTCACCGGTCGCGGAATTCCTCACCACGCCCGCCACCCTGATTGAGACCGATCACTACGTCGAGGACTTCGAACGACGGCAGCGCCTGGACGGCCTTCTCGACAGGTTGCCTGCCCGGCAACGGGAGATCGTGATCCTGCGGGTGGTGCTGGGGCTGTCCGCGCAGGAAACCGCCGACACACTCGGCATGGCCAGCGCCGGCGCCGTCCGGGTCGGACAGCATCGAGCCCTCGCCACCATGCGAGGACTGCTCGCCGACGCCGTGGACAACGAACCGTCCCTCTGATCCGACTACTCGTCGAAAACGTGTCGGCTCACGAACGGACTGCGGAAGGTACCAGTGGGGTCCAACCGCTCGGCGAGTGTGCGGAAGGCGGGCATCTCCGGGTACCGCTCGGCCAGCCACGGACCACCGTGGAACAACTTGCCCCAGTGCGGCCGGGCGCCGAAGGGCGCCAGCCGCTCCTCGATCCGCGGCAGCAACGCCGCGACCGCCTCCGGTTTCGGCTGCCAGGTGAAGTGGATGCAGACCCGGTCGCCACCGTGGCTGGGGCTCAGCCACAGGTCGTCGCCGGCGACCGTGCGGATCTCCGACACGAACAGCGCCGGGGCCAGCGACTCGCCCATGGCCCGGATCTCCGCCAACGCGGCCGCGGCGTCCGCGATCGGCACGAGGTACTCCGACTGGAGCTCCTCACCGACGCTGGGCACGGCGTCCAGCCGGAAATGCGGCAGCCGCTCATGCCACGGACCGGACACCCCCCACTCGGTGAAGTTGTCGCGTGGCGGCGCCTCCATCGGGATCCCGCCATGGAAGCCGGCCAGCTCGGGCAGGGCCTCACCCGGCTCGGCCCGCCGCTTGAGCAGGACCATGCCCGCGCTGTCCCCGAGCCACGGCGTGAACAGGCTGACGCTGTATCCGTCGGCCTGGATCGCGTCGAACTCGGACAGCAGTACCGACCACGGAATCTCCACGAACGCGTCCTGCCGCACCGAGAACGTGGGCACCAGATCCAGGGTCAACCGCGTGACAACACCCAGCGCGCCCAGGCCGACCGCCAGCCCGGGAAAGACGTCCGGGTCCTGCTCACGGGTGAAGCGGCGCAGCCCGCCGTCCGCGGTGACCAGTTCGATCCCGGACATGGCCGCCGCGAGGTTGCGCACCCGCTGCCCCGAGCCATGAGTCGCGGTGGCGACGCTGCCGGCCACCGAGCAGTGCGGCAGCGAAGCCAGGTTCTCCAAGGCAAAGCCGGCTTCGTGGAGTGCCGGGATGAAGTCGCCGTACCGGACCGCCGCGCCGACCGTGACCGTCGACGCGTCCGCGTCGATCTCCAGCGGGGCGTCCACATCGGCCAGGTCGATCAGGACCCCGCCGTCGAAGTCGGCGACGTCGTTGAACGAGTGCCGCGTGCCCAGCGCCTTCACTTTCGGCGCGTCGGCGACCAGCTGACGGACCTCGTCCACCGTTCTCGGCCGCAGGATCCTGCTTGCCTCGAAGAGGTGGTTACCCGCCCAGTTCGACTCGCCCACAAGTCCGTCCTTTCCTTGATCCAGTCAACATACCGCTGCCTTGCACTACCGCTGCCGCGCATCGGCAGGCCACGGGCGCGCAGGTGTGGTTTCCTCGCCTGGTGGACCTCAACTCCGTCGCCGACGAGCTCTATGCGCTCGATCCGGCCGAGTTCGTCGAAGAACGCAGCGCCAGGGCGCGGTCGGCCAAGGCTGCCGGAGAACGCGACCTCGCCGCCCAGATCCGCCTGCTCCGACGGCCGACTGTCGCCGCCGCGGCCCTCAACCGGATGGCCCGGGACCAAGCCGGTCCCCTCGCCGAACTCGCCGCACTGGGGACCCGGCTCCGCGACCGGCAGGCACAGTTCACCGGCCCCGAGCTCCGGGCGCTCGTCCACCGGCGACACGAACTCGTGCGGCAGCTCATCCGCTCCGCCCCCGCGCTGCGCGAAACCGTTGCGCGCGAAGTCGAAGACGCCCTCGGGGCTGTCGTAACCGACCCGACCGCCGCCGAGGACGCCCTGGCCGGCCACTTGGCGACGGCGCCGCAACCCACTTCCGACCTCATCTGGCCGACGCCGACCACGGAAGCACCACCACCACCACCGCCCCGACCCCGACCGGCACCGGCACCGGCACCGGCACCGGCACCGGCACCGAAGAAGCCTGCCGGCAACGACCAAGCACAAGCGAAAAAGAAGGCGGCGGAAGAGAAACAGCGGAAGGAACGGCACGAGATGCTGCGCCGCAAGGCCGCCGAACTCGCCCAAGACCGCGACCGCGCCAAGACTCACGCCGCCCAAGCCGCCAAACGCGCCGAGAAAGCCGCCGAGAAGTCACAAGGCCTTCGAGATCGGCTCGCCGAAGCCGAAGAAGCCCAACAGCGAGCCGAGGACGACGCCGAGGCCGCGCGATCGACGCTCGAGGACGCCGAACGCGCGGCACACGAAGCACAGGACGAGGTGGACTCATTGGCCTAGCGATCCGACCACTGGTCGTGACTCCGCAAGCAGGGCACTCTTCCACAAAAGTGCCCTGCTTGAGACTTCAAAGAGGGCGCTTTTGGACAAAAGTGCCCTCGGTGCGCACGCTGGTTATTGCGCGCGCAACGACCCCGCAAAAGCGCAAAAGTGCGACCTCAGGAGCTCGCAACTCGGCGTGGACGGTTAGCTGGTCACCTTGACCGAGAACGAATCGATGATCATCCCCGCACCGGAGCTGATGTCCGCTGACGGTGAGGTGCACCCGCACACCTTGTTCGGGTACGAGCCGCCGATGGCGACGTCGAAGATGGCGAAGAACCCGTGGTCGACAGCGGCCTTCCAAGTCACGTCGGACACCTGGTTCTGGTTGACCGCGAAGGTTTGCGTGCCGTCGAGGGAGAACCGCAGCTGCTCGGCCGCCGCATCGGTCCGGTCCACGATCACCGAGTAGGTGTGAAAACCGCTCTGGCAACCGGCGCAGGGCTGCAGTCCGCTGCTGATCCCGTCCGGGTCGTGGCACTCGCCCGCCCATTGTCCACAGTGGAATGTGGTCGAGTGCTGGCTCAGCGCGTTGACGTCCTCCATGATGTCGAGTTCGCCGATGTTCGGCCAGTTGGTCGCACCGACCGGACGCGCGTCGGCACCCATGGCCCAGAACGCCGGCCAGTAGCCGAGCCCGCTCTGCGGGGCAGGTTGCTGCAGCGACGCGCTGATCTCCATCTGCCCGCCCGCCGGCGCCGCGAAGTCCGTCCGCTGGCTTTCCACCCGCCCGGAAGTCCAGTTCCCGGCACTGTCGCGGATCGGCTTGATCACCAGGTGACCGTTTCCGTCGTGGTAGACGTTGTCCGTCGAGTCCGTCGACGTCTCGATCTCCCCGGTCCCCCAGTTGGCGGCGCCACCCGCATAAGCGGTTCCTTTGTCGTACAGCCAGTCCTGCGCGTTCAGACCGGTGCCGGCCGCGCCGTCGAACTCGTCCTGGAAGACTGTGGTCCAGGCCGCCGGTGCTGTCGCTGCCGTCGGTGCGGGCGCGCCGGCGGCATCCGCCGCGGTCGCCCCCAGCAGCCCGGCCACTGGTAGTGACATCGTTGTCATCAGGGCCAGAAACCGGCGGCGGGAACGAGGTCCGACGCGGGTTTTCTTGGCTGAGGAGTCGGTTCCGAACATGGGCACTGCCTTCCGTGGTGGGGACCTTGGAATTCTGTGTTCACATACCGGAACGTCACTGTGATCGCCCGAACACGAACGGTCAAGGGGTCAGCGAGGCGCCCCGGGAGCACGCGTCACGGAAGGAAACGCAGCTCGGTCGCCGGGTCCTTGGTCGGCAAACCGTTACAGCGTGACGGTTTGCTCTGCCCGTAATTACCAGCTGATGTGTCCGTACGGGCAACGGGCTTCAGTCGCCGCTCGGCGCTAGTGTCGAACAGAGACACGGGACGGGCCCGGTAGGGATGGAGCAGACGATGCGCGACAAAGATGGCGACGATCCGAACGTGATCGACGCCGAACTCGTCGAAGACACCCCGGCACTCCCGGCCGCGATCACGCCGGACCTGCCGCCGACGGACTACACCGACGACGGGGTGCCCAGCTTCGACTTCGTGAAGGACCGGATCGAAAACCGCTACACCACCTCGATCGGCCAGACCGAACTGGCCGGATTGGGCGGCAAGCAGGATATGGCGGCGCTGGACAAGAAGATCGCCGACCGGGACGCGGCCGCCCGCGACAAGCTCGCCGAGATCCGCCGGGCGATGCGCGGGGAATAGCCGCGCTGCTGGGCCCGTCAGCGCTCAGGCAGTCCGGCCGCGGCGGCGATCATCGGCCGGAGGCTGCGGCTGTACTCCAGGTTGAGGTGGTCGGGGTCGTAGTAGACGGTCACGTTGCCGACCACGCCGTAGCACTTCGCCTCGTCGCAGAAGTAGTCCGTGGGGTCGAAGTACTTGACGTTCGGATCCGTGCTCCGCCGGGCCGCTTCCAGCATGGGGTCCAGCGGTTGCGCCGTAGCGCGGTCGACCACGCAAGCCAGCGGATCGTGGGGGTTCAGCAGCACGCAGTCCGACGGCCGGACCTTCCCGTTCAACGGTGGGTCGCCGAGAACGACGACCTTGGCGCCGGCCGCGGTCCACGCGTTCCAGTACGGCGGCAGGCCATCGAGGTACTGGTCGGCCTCGGTCTTGCCGGGAACAGCTACGGGATGTTCGTCTCGCGCGAAGAACGAGGTGAACACGTAGTCCGGCCGGTCCTTGACGATGGCGGCGGACAGCTCCGCGCCCCAGTTCATGCAAACCTGAGCCTCGGTCGCGTTGGTACCTTTGCGGTAGCCGAGGTAGTCGATCTTCGCGACCGGGCAGCCGCCGAGGTAGCTGCGCTTGAGATTCCATTTGTGCTCGCGGGCGAGGTCGAGCAATGGACCCGACCACTGCTGCGCGTGCGAGTCCCCGACCAGCCAGACGACCGGGGCCGACGGGTCTCCCCCGCTGTAGTCGCACATGTTGGTCGTGGTCCTCGCCGGTCCGACCTTGAGCGTCTCGCTGTCGGGCGGGCACTCGGGCGTCGCGACGTAGTACTGGTTCGCCGGCCCCATGTTGACGACCTTCGCGGGACCGAACCGGTCGGCGCACCCGCTGCCGGGGACCATCGCGGCGGCGCCGTGGCAAGGCTTGATCGCCTCGTTGCGCAGGTCGACCGCGGCCTGGGTCACATGCCGGTCGTACGTCCAGATCAGCCCGCCCGCCGCCAGTGAGACGGCGACCATGCCGGCGACCATGCCGGCAAAGGTGAGCTTGGTGCTGTTCGTGAGCCTCGCCCACGACATCCCCCGGTCCTCGATCAGAATCTTCGACAGATAGGCGAGCACGAGGGAGAGCGCGAGGACGCCGGCCCGCTGGGTGAACGTCAGCACGCCGCCGGTGCCGAACGCCCGGCTCAGCGCGAACGGAGCGAGCACGATCAGCGGCCAGTGCCACAGGTACAGCGAGTAACTGATGTTGCCGAGGAGCTGCACCGGACGAGACGCGCTGAGGACCGTGTGCCACTGCCTGTCCCCGCCGGTGCCGGCCACGATGACCAGCCCGGTACCGATCGTCGGCACCAGCGCCAGGTAGCCGGGGAACTCCGTCGACGGGTCGAACAGGAGCGCGGAACCCAAGATCATCACGATGCCGACGAGGGAAGCGATGCCAGCGGCGAGTCGCGGCAGCGCGACCTTCGTCCCGGCGAGTCCGATCAGCGCGCCGACGGCGAACTCCCACACCCGGACCGGCGTGACGAAGTACGCCTGGCTCTTCGAAGCCGCGGTGAAGTAGACGCTGAACGCCAGCGACGCCGCCGCGACGACGGCGATCCCGACGAGCTGGGCCCGCGTACGCCTGATCTTGAACAGCACCAGCAGCAGGATCGGCCAGAGGAGGTAGAACTGCTCTTCGACCGACAACGACCAGTAGTGCTGCGACAGGCTCGCGGAGTCGTTGAGGGCGGAGTAGTCGACGGACCTGATCGCCAGCAGCCAGTTCTCCCAGTACAGGGCGCTGGCGAACGCCTCGTGCGCACTGGCTTCCCAGCGGGGGAACGGCAGCAGGAAGTACGCCGCGACCAGGCTGACCAGCAGGACAAGGAAGGCGGCGGGCAACAAGCGCCGGATCCGGCGGGCGTAGAACCGCCCCAGCTTGACGCGCCCGGTGCGGGTGATCTCACGACCGATGTGCGAGCTGATCAGGAAACCCGAGATGACGAAGAAGACGTCGACGCCGACGTAACCGCCAGTGAGCCTGTTCGGCCACAGGTGGTTCAGCACCACGGCCGTCACCGCGACAGCGCGCAGGGCCTGGATGTCGGTGCGGAAGCCCTTCGACGGGGACTTGCTCCGGACCATCGCGGCGGGCTCAGGCCCGCTTCTCTCATCGTGCGTGATCGTTGCCAACTGCTGCCAACCCCCAGTACCGATCGGACATACCGACCGCGGCGGACAGTGTAGGAGACGCATCCGGGCTTACCCCGCGCAGGCCACAGCGTGTCTAATCAGGCACGTTCTCCTCGACCGCGGCAGCGCGCAGGGCGTCGGCGAGCCGCGCGGCCGGCTCCGCGAGGGGACGCGTGAGCCACGCGAGGAGGATGCGCCGCTGCTCCTGCAGCCCGCCGCAGACTGCGTGTACCCGAGTGCGGCGGCCGCCGCGGTGAGCGTGCCCCGCTCGGCGACCTCGCGGAAAACCCGCGGCGCGGTCAGCGAAGCGTCGGAGAAGGTCATGACGTTTACGCATATCAGGGTTGAGCAATTCTCGCTACCCGCATGGTCCGACTCGTCCTAGTGTCGGTCGTATGAACACACCCCGAATCGCCTTGGTGACCGGCGCGACGCAGGGCCTCGGCCTGGCACTCGTCGACGGGCTCGCACAGCGAATGGACACCCAGGACGTCGTATACCTCACTGGCCGAGACCCCGGCCGCGTCGCGCAGGCTGTCGATTCCCTCGGCCGGAGCGGCGCGGAGATCCGCGGCGAAGTCCTCGATGTCGCCGACCTCGACGCCGCCGACCGGTTGGCCGCGCAACTGCGCGAGCGTCACGGCGGTATCGACATCGTCTTCACCAACGCCGTCATGCGCGTCGGCCCGGACGACGACCCGCGCGAAATCGTCGACGCCTACACCCAGGTGAACAACTTCGGCACCACCAGGGTGTTGCGGGCGTTCGCCCCGCTCCTGCGCGACGAATCGAGACTTATCGCCGTCGCCAGCTCGCTGGGAACCCTGCACTACCTCGCGCCGGTACTCCACAATCGCTTCGACGGCTTGACATCGCTTGACGAGGTGGACGAGCAGGTCGCGGCTTGGCGCGATGGGGTGAAGGACGGCAGCGCCCGCGGCGGCGCTTGGCCCGGTTTTGTCAACATCCCGTCGAAGATCGGCCAGGTGGCCGCCATCCGCGCACTCGCGACGCAACGACGCGTCGAGGACATCGATCGCGGCATCCTCCTGGCCTCCGTCTGCCCCGGGATGATCAACACCCCCACCTCCGGTCTGTGGTGGGATGTCAGCGCCGCGCCGAGCCCGGCCGAGGCTGCCGTTTCGCTCCTGGACCTCGCGCTCGGACCCGTCAAGCCGGACCGCTACGGAGAACTGGTGCGGAACGGGGACGTCCTTCCCTGGAAACCCTGACTCCCGATCACTTGCGACAAATCGGTCATCCGGCGGGCTGTTTTGGGTTAGGGTCGGGGCAAGCGAGCCCACTGGGGGGACCGATGAAAAGACTTGGGGTAATGGCGGTTGCGGTGTTACTGGGGGTACTCACCTTCAGTGGTCCGGCCGCCGCGGACGGCAATCGAAGCGACGTCGTCCGAGTGTCGGGGCCGACGCCGTACCCGGCGGGATGCGACGGCCAAGCACCGGTCGGAACGCTGTATACGAACGCGGAGGTGCAGCCACATATCGCGGCCGACCCCGCCAACCCACGACACCTGGTCAGCGTGTGGCAGCAGGATCGCTGGTCCGGCGTCGGGGCACACGGTCTGGTGACGGCGACCTCGCTCGACGGCGGCGCGCATTGGACACGGGCGACACCGCCGGTCTCGCGCTGCGCGGGTGGCGACTACTGGCGGGCCACCGACTCGATGACGAGCGTGTCCCCCGACGGTTCGGCGTACGTGGTGTCGCTGAGCATGAACGCCACGACCGCACAGGGTGACCACGCGATCCTGGTCAGCAAGTCCGGCGACGGCGGCCTGAACTGGCAGCCGCCGACCACCCTCATCCGCGAAGGCGCCGATCCGTCGACGTTCATCTTCAACGATCTGCCGTCGATCACCGCCGACCCGGCCGACGCGCGGTTCGTCTACGCCTCGTGGGACCGGATCGTCGACCCGCCGGTGAGCGGCGCGTTGTACCTCGCGCGCAGCACCGACCACGGCACGACGTGGCAGGCACCCAAGTCCGTGTTCGATCCCGGCCCCGATTTCGTGGTGGAAGGGTCGAAGATCGTCGTCCTGCCGGACGGCACGCTGACGGCCATGTTCGCCCTCGGCCGGTTCGATCCGGTGACCGAGGTGCAGACGAGCGTGTCGTACCAGGTCGTACGCTCCACGGACAAGGGCGCCACCTGGTCCACCCCGGTGAAGATCGCCGACGGTGCCGCAGTGGGCACGAAGGAGCCGTTGTCCGGCGCCAACTTCCGTGACGGCGCCAACATCGAGGGGCAGATCGCCGTCGGCCCGAACGGCAAGCTGTTCGCGGTCTGGCAGGACTCGCGCTTCTCCGGCGGCGTCCGCGACGGCATCGCGCTGTCGACGTCGGCGGACGCGGGCCGGACCTGGTCAGCACCCACGCGGGTCAATGCCGATCCGACGGTGCAGGCGTTCTCCCCGGCCGTCGCGGTGAACACCCGCGGCGTGGTCGGCGTGACCTATTCGGCGCTGGGCAAGGGATCCTCCGCGGACTACTGGATCGCCCAGTCGGCCGACGGTGGTGGACACTGGGCCGCCGGCCACGTGGCAGGCCCGTTCGACCTGGCCGTGGCGCCCAAGGTCGCCTCGCCGCCGAACTCGCTGTACCTGGGCGACTATCACGGCATGGCGGCAGCCGGTTCACGCTTCGTGTCGGCGTTTCCGCTGACCCGCGACCACGCGCCGGACAACCTGACCGACATCTTCGTGTCACTCACCGACGGCGCTCGGTACTGACCCCGTCCTGACCAGCCGCCGGGGCGCACAGCGGCGCCCCGGCGGCCGATGGACCATGATGGAACCGTGGAGTCGACCCGAGTGGACCGCTGGCTGTGGGCGGTCCGGCTGACCAAGACCCGGCCGGACGCCGCGGCGGCCTGCCGCGGCGGGCATGTGCGCGTCAACGACCGGCCCGCCAAGCCCGCGACCACGGTCGTGGCGGGCGACGAGGTGCGCGCCCGAGTTGGCGACACCACCAAGATCCTCGAGGTCGTGCGGGTGATCCAGAAACGGGTCGGCGCGGTTGACGCCGCCACCTGCTTCATCGACCGGACGCCGCCACCGCCACCGGAAGCCTCCGCGCCCGTCGCCCGTCGCGACCGCGGTGCGGGCAGGCCGACGAAACGGGAACGCCGAGTTCTCGACGAGTTCCGGGCCGGCCAGGGCTAGTCACTCAACGAAAGCACCGCACCGAGCGCCGCGGCTGCGTCGAGCAAGGCGCGGGAGCGTGCCGCGATGCTCGCGTCCCTGGCCGCCAATGCGACCGCGACGAAATCCGACCGCTGCCCGCGCGCCAGGTCCGGCATCAGTGCCCGGACCGTGTCGACGCGGTATCCGGCGCTGCGCAGCTGGTGGACGATCCGGGCATCCCGGACCTGGGCCGGTGAGTACCGCCGCGTTCCCCGCGCGGAGACACGGTCGGGAACGACAAGCTCCTCGGCGTCCCAGTAACGCAACGTCGACGACCGCACGCCGAGCGCCGCGGCCAGTTCGGACACGCTCATCGAGTCCGACTGACGTACCTCGCCGATCGGCTCGGCGGAGATGGCCGCGGCCGCCTCCTTGGTGAGCCTGAGATCCCTGCGTTCCCGGTCGAGACGCGCGTGTGCCGCGTCGAGGAGGGCAAGCCTGTCCGGCGTTGAGCACTCGTGCACGGCGCGCACGATCCGTTTGGCTTCAACGGGACCCGTGCCGGCGGCCAGTGCGCGGTAGGCCAGTGCGGACTGCAGGTGGAGCTCCCGGTAAATCCGGTAGCCCGCGGCCGTCCGCTCGGCTGGCGGCAGCACACCGTCACGCTCGAGGTTGCGCACTTGTTGAACGGAGTACCCGGCGCGTTGGGCGACCTCCGCCGTACGCATGGCCAACGAGTTGAGACTTGACCCCATGCTTTCCCCCTGCCTCCTGCCTGAAGTCTCCATAAGCACTTTAATGAAACGCTGGAGCACATGACAGCGGACGAGATCATCGAATTCGTGGGTAGCCTCGACGGAGTCCTGACCCTCACACCGGGCTCAGGCGACGGGTCACCGGAGATCAGCTGGGGCGACACGTTCTTCTACTACTCCCCCGACGGTGTCGTGCCGGAGGCCACCCAGCCCTTCGCGACGATCGTGACGAAGAACTACCCGGGCGACGAGACCTCGCGTCTGGATCGCCCAGCTGCGTTCCGCGTCAACATCGCCGCCGGGAAGGAGTCGTTCATCCACTGGACGGGCCACGCTCCGCGGGAACCGGACGTCGACGTCGACCCCAGCGTCGCCGACGCCGTGATCGCACACCCCGTCTACGGCTCAGTTGGCTGGCTCGCGGTCGTGAACCCGGGCAAGCGCACCAGCGGGACCACTCGCGAGCTGCTCAGCAAGGCCCATTACCTCGCGCGTTCACGCTATGAGCGACGCTCAGCTGCGTCCGGCTAGTCGCTGGTTCCGGTCTACTGCAGCAAGGACCGGGGCGGACGGGTGCACGGCAGGGATCCGAGGGCCGGTTCCATTGCGTTGGCGGCTGCGTTCAACGAGTGGCTGAAAGGGACTTTCCCTGCGGTCAACGCACGGATAACGCCGTTCGCACTTCGGCAATCACGGTACGCGACTGCCCTCGTTCGTCTGGTGTATGCGTGAGTGACGCAGCAAGCAGTTGCAGGAGGCGAACGGGCGAAATTCGTTGCTATGCCAGCCTTTTCGAATAATCGATGACTACGTACCGCGACTGCATGTATCACCTGAACGTGTTCCGAATGTACGTTCGATCCGTAGTAGAATAAAGGAGTGCCCAGCGTACCGACCACCCTCCCCGATCCCGCCGATATCCGGCGTGCCGATCCGGCGACGCTGGTCGACTACGCCCGAGCGATCACCCGGGAAATGAACCGGTACACCGCGCTGCTGGGGCTCGTGGTCACCAAAACCGAAACCGACGGCATCAAGGCCACCCACCAGTACACCTCCGCGGTGCAGTGGCTGATGCATACGACGGGGATGGCCGAGCCTGCCGCACGTCAGATCGTGGTCCGCTCCCGCGGCACCAACTCCTTGTACACCATCGACGGGACAGAGATCCCCGGTGTCGCACCCCTGACCGGGCTCGCCGCACTGGCCGGTGCCCTCACCCCCGCGCATGTGGACGTCATCGTGAAAACGAT
>NZ_JAODNM010000085.1 GCF_025464955.1 Amycolatopsis sp.
CGCCCATTGTGCAATATTCCCCACTGCTGCCTCCCGTAGGAGTCTGGGCCGTGTCTCAGTCCCAGTGTGGCCGGTCACCCTCTCAGGCCGGCTACCCGTCGTCGCCTTGGTAGGCCATTACCCCACCAACAAGCTGATAGGCCGCGGGCTCATCCTGTACCGCCAGAACTTTCAACAACCCTGGATGCCCAAGGAAGTGATATCCGGTATTAGACCCCGTTTCCAAGGCTTATCCCAAAGTACAGGGCAGATTGCCCACGTGTTACTCACCCGTTCGCCACTAATCCACTCCGAAGAGCTTCATCGTTCGACTTGCATGTGTTAAGCACGCCGCCAGCGTTCGTCCTGAGCCAGGATCAAACTCTCCAACAATGAATTTGATCAAGACCAAAGACAGCTAACGTAAAACTGTCCATATCTTGTCTAACCACTCAAAGGAACCTCACTACGAGGTTACTTTATACATAAGCTCTACTGGCTTAGTTCACTAGCACACTGTTGAGTTCTCAAGCAACACACTGATCCATAACTAGCGATGCAGCACTAGATTTTACTTAAACTTGGTTCAAGCGATGCTTCATCCCACTAACGTATCTAGTAGGAGGTCGCGGCCCACTTGAGGGCCGACGCTGAACATTACCTGGTCCGATCCGCGGTGTCAAACCCGCTCGGCCCTGGTCCGGTCTCCCGGGGCTTGCAGCCCCGTTGTCCCGGTGTTCCTGGCGACAAGAAGAAGATTACATGGCCGGAAACCCTCCGAAAACAGGGGGGTGGCTTAACGTCATCACCGCAGGTCAGAGGCCGAAAGTTCGGCCTCTGACCGCGGCGGTCTCACAGCACCGGCAGCAACGTCCGCAGCTCGTACGGGGTCACGGCGCTCCGGTAGTTGTCCCACTCGACGCGCTTGTTCCGCAGGAAGAAGTCGAAGACGTGCTCGCCGAGCGCCTCGGGCAACAGCTCGGACTTCTCCATCTCGGCGAGTGCCTCGCCGAGGTTCTGCGGCAACTGGTCGTAGCCGGCTGCCCGGCGCTCGGCGTCGGACAGCTGCCAGATGTCGTCCTCGGCGGGCGGCGGCAGCTCGTAGCCCTTTTCGATGCCCTTGAGCCCGGCGGCCAGGATCACCGAGTACGCCAGGTACGGGTTGCACGCCGAGTCCAGCGTCCGGATCTCCACTCGACGGGAGGACGCCTTACCGGGTGAGTACATCGGCACGCGGACCAGCGCGGACCGGTTCGCCCGGCCCCACGAAACCGTCGTCGGCGCCTCGCTGCCGCTGATCAGGCGCTTGTACGAGTTCACCCACTGGTTCGTGACCGCCGAGATCTCCTTGGCGTGGTGCAGCAGGCCGGCGACGAACGCCTTGCCCGTGGCGGAGAGCTCGTGCGGGTCCTCCGCGTCGTAGAACGCGTTGCGGTCGCCCTCGAACAGGCTGACGTGGGTGTGCATGCCCGACCCGGGCTGATGGGTGAACGGCTTCGGCATGAACGTCGCGCGCACCCCCTGGGTCAGCGCGACCTCCTTGACCACGTACCGGAAGGTCATCACGTTGTCGGCCATCGTCAGTGCATCGGCGTACCGCAGGTCGATCTCCTGCTGGCCGGGGGCGCCCTCGTGATGGCTGAACTCGACCGAGATACCCATCGCTTCGAGGGTCTCGATGGCGTGACGACGGAAGTGCGTGGCCGTCGCGTGGCTGGCCTGGTCGAAGTAACCGCCGTTGTCGGCGGGCTCCGGTTCGCTGCCGTCGTCGGGCAGCGACGCGAGCAGGAAGAACTCGATTTCCGGGTGTACGTAGCAGGTGAAACCCGCTTCGGCAGCCTTCGACAACTGACGGCGAAGGACGTGTCGGGGGTCCGCCCAGGACGGCGACCCGTCCGGCATCTGGATGTCGCAGAACATCCGCGCGGAGTAGTGACCGCCCTCGGGGGTCTCCCACGGCAGCACCTGGAAGGTGGCCGGATCGGGCTTGGCGACCATGTCCGACTCGGCGACCCTGGCGAACCCTTCGATGGCCGAGCCGTCGAAGCCGATCCCCTCGGTGAACGCGCCCTCGAGCTCCGCCGGGGCCACCGCCACCGACTTCAGGAAACCCAGCACGTCGGTGAACCAGAGCCGGACAAAACGGATGTCACGCTCTTCTAAGGTGCGGAGCACGAACTCCTGCTGGCGATCCATGGCCGCACACTAACCACGTCGTGTTAACGGCGTGTTTCGCGACGCGCCGATACCCACTCACGTGTTTCGGAGAACCCTCGCCAAGGGTGGCCTGGCGGTGGCGATCTGCGGAGAATCGGGCCGGTCCGAGTCGAAACCGGCGACCTTCATCACGCGCCCGATCGTGCTGAGTAGTCTCGTGGGCATGCTTCGCCGCCGCTCAGCGCTGGCGGTCCTGCTCGTGGTCGGGTTGCTCGGCGGTTGTTCGTCGTCGCAGCTCGACACCAGCGGCCCGCTGCCCGACGGTCACGGATTGGTGACCGAATCAGCCAACGCCCTCACCGGGCTGCGCAGCGTGCGATTCACGTTCAGCAGCAGCGGTGTCATCCCCGGGTTGCCGATCCGCCAGGTCGAGGGGGACGCGACCCTCGACGGCGGGCCCGGCGGCGCGGCCAAGGGCCAGGCCGACATGCAGGAGTCCATCAACCGGTTCCAGCTGACGTACGTGCTCACTGGCAACAAGCTCTACCTGACGCCGAAGAGCGGGCCGGTCGAGACGGTGCCGGCGCCCGCCGGGTTCACCCCCGCCTCGCTGCTCGAACCGGACGGCGCGCTGCACAAGCTGCTGACCTCGGCCACCGGGATGCAGACCGAGGCCAGTGAGCTGCTCGGCAGCGTCCAGACCTACCGGGTCGCGGCGAAGGTTTCCAAGGCCGTCATCTCGTCGATCATCCCCGGCATCCAGTCCGACGTCGACGTCAAGTTCTGGGTCGCGGAGAACGCGCCGAAGGAGCTGATGCGCATGTGGGTCCAGATCCCGCCGGTCGAGTCCAACGAGGGCGCGACCATGCTCGAGCTCGCGCTGTCCAACCACAACGTGCCGGTGACGGTCACTCCCCCGGCCGGCTGACCAGCGCTTACTTGCAACGGGTGCCGTCCGGGGGCAGGGTGCCCGCGGTCAGGTAGTCCGACGCGGCCTGGTCCACACACGCATTGCCTTCCAGGTAGGCGGTGTGCTGGGTCCCCTCGAAGGTCAGCAGCCGGCCGTGGAGGTCCTTCGCCAGATTGACACCCGCCTGGTACGGCGTCGCGGGGTCGTTGGTCGTGGAGATCACCAGCGTCGGCGGCAGACCGTCAGCTTTCGGCAGATGCGCCTCCGACGTCGGCGGAACGGGCCACATCGCGCAGATGTCCAACTCACTCATATCGGGCGTACCGCCGTCGAGCATCGGCGCGAGCTGGTGCATCTGCTGGTGGGCGGTCTCGATCGTCGCGCGGTCGGACACCCGTTCGTTGTCGACGCAGCGGACGGCCGAATACACGTCGATGAGGTTCGAGTAGGCGCCGGAGTCGTCGCGTTCGTAGTACGAGTCGGCCAGGTCGAGCAGCAGGCCGCCGTCGCCGTGCTTCACTGCGGTCAACGCCGCGGTCAGGGTGTTCCAGGCCCGCTGCGAGTACAGCGCCGCGGTGGTGCCGGTGATGGCGTCGGAGAACGACAGCTTGCGGCCGTCGACCGTCAGTTTCCTGGCGATCAGTGGCTGGACCAGTCGTTGGAAGGTCTGGGTGGCGCCGCCGATGGTCCGGCCCAGCGGACAGCCTGAGCGCGGGACGCACCACTGAGCGAACTGGTCGAACGCGTGCTGGAAGCCGGCGGACTGCGAGACGAGTGAATCGACCTCGCCCTGCTGCGGGTCGATGGCGCCGTCGAGGACCATCGCCCTGACCTTGCCGGGGAACTCCTCGGCGTACCGGGAGCCGATCTCGGTGCCGTAGGAGTAACCCAAATAGGTGAGTTTCTGCTCGCCCAGCGCGCCCCGCAGGATGTCGAGGTCTCGCGCGACGTCCCGGGTGCCGACATTGGCCAGCATGTCCAGCCCGTGCGGGGTGCGCTGGACGCATTTCTCCGTGTAGGCCTTGGCATCGGCCTGCTGCCGGCCGAGCCCGGCGGGCGAGACGTCGCTCGCCGCATCGCCCGCGCGGTCGGCGTCGCGCTCGGCGCCGGTGAGGCAAGTGATGCGCGGCGTGCTGGCCCCGACCCCGCGCGGATCGAATCCGACCAGGTCGAAGCGCTGGACGGGGGCCGAGCTCGGGTTGTCCTCGACGTTGGACACCGCCGCGTCGATCCCGGAAGCGCCGGGGCCGCCCGGGTCCAAGACCAGGGAACCGACACGGTGACCCGGTTGGGTGGCGCGATGCCGCACGACGGCAACCGTGATCGTGTCGCCGTCGGGCTTCGCGTAGTCCAGCGGCACCGAAAGGCGCGCACAGTCGAATTTGGTGTCCTGGAACGCCCTTTTGGTGGAATCGGTGGCCGAGTACGACGTGCAGTCGCCCCAGGCGAGAGTCTGCGCGGTGAACTTCGCCGGCACGACGGCCGCGGGCGGCGGCAGGGGCAGAGGGCGTGACGGTGGAACGGCGGCCGGCTCCGGGGAACAAGCCGCCGTGAACGCCGAAAGCAGGCAAACCGAAAGGAAAACCGCTGTACGGCGTGGGAAAGTCATCGACCCCATCCTGACAGGAGACGCCCCCGTCCGGCACGGTCGGGGGCGTTCTGTCACCTGATCAGCAGCGTGCGCCCACCGCCGGCAGCGTGCCGTCGACGAGGTAGTCGGTGCCTGCCTTGTCGACACACGCATTCCCTTGCAGGAAGACGGTGTGCTGTGTTCCGTTGAAGGTCAGCAGGCTGCTCTTCAACGCCTTCGCGAGGTTCACGCCGGCCTGGTACGGCGTCGCGGGGTCGTTCGTCGTGGAGATCACCAGCGTCGGCGGCAGCCCGGGCGCGTTCGGCTCGTGGGGCTTGGTCGTGTTCGGCACCGGCCAGAACGCGCACGCGTCCCGCGCGTCGCTCGGCGCGCGGCCGTCGTTGAGGAAGGGCGCGGCCTGCTCGTACTCCTTCTGGCCCTGCAGGATCACCTTCTGGTCGGTGACCGGCGGGTCGTCGACGCAGCGAACAGCTGTGAACACGTCCTGGGTGGTGGCGTAGTGGCCCTGGCCGTCACGCTCGTTGTAAAGGTCGGCGAGCTTCATCAGCGTCTCGCCCCGCTGGCGGGTCAGCTCGGTCAGGCCGGTGTTCAGCGGCTGCCACAGTTGTTGCTGGTAGAGCGCCTGGACCGCGGCGATCGACGCGTCGTCGTAGGAGAGCTTGCGGCCGTCGGCCAACTGGACCGGGAAGTCGATGAGCGGACGCACCAGGTTCTGGAAGTTCTTCACCGCGGCGCCGGCGTCGCTGCCGAGCGCGCAGGCCTGCTGGGCGGCGCACCACGTCGCGAACTGGTCGAACGCCTTGCCGAACCCCTGCCCCTGCGCGACGAGCGACTGCACGGCGTCCTGCTGCGGGTCGACGGCCCCGTCGAGCACCAGCGCGCGGACGTTGCCGGGGAAGTCCTCGGCGTAGGTGGAGCCGATGCGGGTGCCGTAGGAGTAGCCGAGGTACGTCAACTTCTTGTCCCCGAGCGCGGACCTCATGACGTCCATGTCCTTCGCGACGTCCCGCGTGCCGATGTTGGCGAGCATCGCGTCGCCGTACTGGGTGCGCTGGGCGCACTTCGCGGCGAAGTCCTTCTGCTCGGCTTCTTCCTTGGCGACGCCGGCCGGCGTGCCGTCGGTGTCGAGGTTCTCGGTGCGCTGCTGGTCTCGCTCGGCGTCGGTCAGGCACTTCACCTCGGGCTGGCTGGCGCCGATGCCACGCGGGTCGAACCCGACCAGGTCGAAGCGCTGGCCGAGGGCGTTCCCGGCGATCTGGGGCACCAACCCCGCCGCGGACTCCATCCCGGAGGCGCCGGGGCCGCCCGGGTTGATCACCAGCGAACCGATCCGATCACCCGTCGCCTTGCGCCTGAGCAGGCCGAGCGTGATCGTGGTGCCCGTCGGCTTCGTGTAGTCCAGTGGCACCGTCAGACGCGCGCACTGGAGATCTTTCTCGCCGAACGACGACCGCGCGTCGGCGGAAGTCGCGTAGGGTGCACAGTCGCCCCAGGTCAAACTCTGCGAGTAGAACTTGTCCAGACCGTTCGGCACCGGACCGACGGGTCCTAGCGACTCCGTCTGCGGTGACGGCGGACCGGCCTGGCCGCCCGAAGTGCACGCCGCGAGCGTGAAGGCGAGCAGGCCGGAAGCGGACAAGGCGGCTACCCGGAGGGCGCGGGACCTGGAGCAGGCAAGATTGGGCACAGGCCTGATGGTGCCATCCGCCTGCGGAACTCAAACGTGGTACCGCTGCGTTGGGTGTGCGCGGACTTCAGTGACACAGACGGGAGACCAAGGGTGGCAGCACTGATCAGCCGGGTGGGCAAACGGCTGCGCCGGATCATCGAACGTCCGGGGAGCGTCGAGCTGACCCGGTACGAAGCGCTGTTGCCGGCCATCGGGGAACTCGAGGCCGAGATCGAGGCACTCGCCACCGATGAGCTCACCGAGCGCGCCGGGAAGCTGCGGGAAGCCGCCGCCTTCGGTGACGCCGAGCTCATCGAGGTCTGCGCGCTCGGCCGTGAGGCCGCTCGGCGGGCACTCGGCGAGCGCGCCTTCGACGTCCAGCTCCTGGGCACGATGGGCCTGCTCACCGCGCACGTCGTCCAGATGGACACCGGTGAGGGCAAAACGCTCGCCGGTGCGCTGGCCGCGGCCGGGTTCGCGCTGCAGGGCAAGCACGTGCACGTCGTCACGGTCAACGACTACCTCGCCCGTCGTGACGCCGAGTGGATGCGGCCGGTGTACGACCTGCTCGGCGTGTCCGTCGGCTGGGTCGAGCCGCTGCACACCCGCGACGAGCGCCACGCCGCTTACGGCGCCGAGATCACTTACGGCGCGGTCAGCGAGATCGGCTTCGACGTCCTGCGGGACAGGCTCGTCACCACGGTCGAGGACCTCGTGCAGCCCGAACCCGAGATCGCGATCGTCGACGAGGCCGACTCGGTGCTCGTCGACGAAGCCCGCGTGCCGCTGGTCATGGCCGGCTCGGTCGACCACGCGGTCGCCGACGAGGAGGTCGCCAAGATCGTCCGGCGGCTCCGGCTCGGTCTGCACTACGAGACCGACTCCGACGGCCGTAACGCGTGGCTGACGACGGCCGGGTCCTCGGTCGTCGAGAAGTCGCTCGGTGGCGTCGACCTCTACGGCGACTCCGGCTCGGACAGGCTCGCCGCGGTCAACGTCGCGCTGCACGCGCACGCGCTGCTCACCCGCGACGTCGACTACCTCGTCCGCGACGGCAAAGTGCAGCTCATCAACGTCGCGCGTGGCCGCGTCGCCGAGCTGCAGCGCTGGCCGGACGGCCTCCAGGCGGCTGTCGAGGCGAAGGAGCAGGTCGCCGCGACCGACCGCGGGGAGATCCTCGACTCGATCACCGTGCAGGCGCTGCTGGCGCGGTACCCGAAGGTCGCGGGCATGACCGGGACCGCGGTGGCGGTCGCCGAGCAGCTCCGCGAGTTCTACAAGCTCGAGGTCGCGGTCATCCCGCCGAACACCCCGAACGTCCGCGAAGACGCGCCGGACCGCATCTTCGCGTCGCCGTCGCAGAAGCTGCGGGCGATCGAGGAGGAGATCCGCAAGGTCCACGAGACCGGGCAGCCGATCCTCGTCGGCACGCAGGACGTCGCCGAGTCGGAGGAGCTGGCCGAGAAGCTGGCGAAGGTCGACCTGCCGTGTGTCGTGCTGAACGCGCGCAACGACGAGGAAGAAGCCGCGATCATCGCCGACGCCGGCAAGCGCGACGCCGTCACGGTGTCGACGCAGATGGCCGGTCGAGGCACGGACATCCGGCTGGGCGGGGCCGACGGCGCGGACCGCGAGGCGGTCGTCGAGCTCGGCGGGCTGCACGTCATCGGCACCGCCCGGTACCCGTCGAGCCGGCTCGACGGGCAACTCCGCGGCCGGTCCGGCCGTCAGGGCGACCCCGGCAGTGCGGTGTTCTTCGCGAGCCTCAACGACGAGCTGGTGCTGCAGAACGCGCCGGACGGCATGGAGAACATCGCCGGCGGTGACGAGTCGGGCGAGATCACCGACCCGGCCGCGCACCGGCAGATCAACCACGCCCAGCGGGTCGCCGAGGGTGTCGACCTGGAGATCCACCGCAACACCTGGCGCTACACGCGGCTGATCGAGCGTCAGCGGCACGAGCTGCTGGACTACCGCGACAAGGTGCTGCGCACCGAACTCGCGGCGGAAACGCTCGAGAAGGCCGAGGCGGAGCGCTACAAGGAGCTCGCCGAGAAGCTGAACGACGAGACCAAGGTCGTCCAGGTGTGCCGTGAGGTCATGCTGTACCACCTTGACCAGCTCTGGTCGGACCACCTCGCGTACCTGACCGACGTCCGGGAGAGCATCCACCTGCGGGCGCTCGCGCGGGAGACCCCGCTCGACGAGTTCCACCGCGCGGCGATCCCGGAGTTCCACAAGCTCATCCCCGGGGCCACCGAGCGCTCGGTGAAGACGCTGGTGGACGCGGAGCTCACCGACGAAGGCATCGACCTGGCCGAGTCGGGCATCCGCCGGGCGAACTCGACGTGGACGTACCTGGTGCACGACAACCCGTTCGACTCCGACTTCGCGCAGACCCTCAAGCGGGTCCGCAGCATGATGAAGCGGTCGAAGAACTAGGGCTAGCGGCTGGGTCTAAGGCTCCCTCGGGGCCACCCCCGTGGCGTTCAAAGCCACCGGGGTGGCCCCGAGGGGTCTCTGGGGTGGGCGCTTCGGCACATCCGCTCGTCCGAGGCGGGGGTGGTGCGCGAGAATGTGGCCATGCCGCAACTGCGCATCGCACTGGCTCAGGTCAACACCACGGTAGGCGACCTCACCGGCAACGCCCGGCTGACCGTCGAATGGACGCGAAAGGCGGCGGAGGCCGGCGCCCACGTGGTGGTGTTCCCCGAAATGTCGCTGACCGGGTACCCGGTCGAGGACCTCTCTCTGCGCAAGACGTTCGCCCGCGCCTCCCACCAGCTCGTCGAGGACCTCGCGAAGGAACTCGACAACGCCGGCTGCGGCGACGTGCTGACGTATGTCGGCCACCTCGACCTCGACGAGGTGGGCCCGCGTGACGCCGCCGCGGCGCTCTACCGCGGCGAGGTCGTCGCCAGGCAGTTCAAGCACCACCTGCCCAACTACGGCGTCTTCGACGAGCACCGGTACTTCAAGCCGGGTGAGACTCTCGACGTCGTCCGGTTCCACGGCCTCGACATCGGCATGGTCATCTGTGAGGACATCTGGCAGGACGGCGGCCCGATCACCGCGCTGGGCAAGGCGGGCGTGGACCTCGTGGTCGCGCCCAACGCGTCGCCGTACGAACGCTCGAAGGACGACGTCCGGCTGCCGCTGATCGCCCGGCGGGCCGCCGAGGCAGGGGCCCCGCTGGTGTACACGAACCAGATCGGCGGCCAGGACGACCTCGTTTTCGACGGCGACTCGATCGTCGTCGGCGCCGACGGCACACTGCTGGCGCGGGCGCCCCAGTTCGCCGAGCACCTGCTCGTCGTCGACCTCGACCTCGAGCCGAGCGGGCACTGCGCCGACGGCGAACTGGCCGGGCTGCACGTGCGGCGCCGGGTCCTCACCGATGCCCCGCTCGCCGCCTACGAGCCGATCACCGAGCCCACCATCAGCGAACCCCTCTCCGAAGAGGCCGAGGTGTGGGCCGCGCTGGTCACCGGGCTGCGGGACTACGTCCAGAAGAACGGGTTCTCGTCGGTCACCTTCGGCTTCTCCGGCGGGATCGACTCGGCCGTCGTCGCGGCGCTGGCGGCCGACGCGCTCGGCGGCGACTCCGTCTACGGGGTCTCGATGCCGTCGGCATACTCGTCGGAACACTCGCGCTCGGACGCGTCCGACCTGGCTCGCCGGATCGGCGCGCACTTCCGCACCGAACCGGTCGAAGCCATGGTCAAGCTTTACGTCGACCAGCTGAACCTGACCGGGCTCGCCGGGGAGAACATCCAGGCGCGCGTCCGCGGCATGCTGCTGATGGCACTGTCCAACCTCGACGGTCACCTGGTGCTGGCCACCGGGAACAAGAGCGAGATCGCGGTCGGCTACTCGACGATCTACGGCGACGCCGTCGGCGCGTTCGCGCCGATCAAGGACGTGTTCAAGACCCACGTCTGGGAGCTGGCGCGCTGGCGCAACGCCGAAGCCGAGAAGCACGGGGAAACCCCGCCGATCCCGGAGAACTCGATCAGCAAACCGCCGTCGGCCGAGCTGAGGCCCGACCAGCTCGACTCGGACTCGCTACCCGACTACGCGCTGCTCGACAACATCCTCGACGGCTACGTCGAGGGCGACCGCGGTTACGCGGATCTGATCGCGGACGGGTTCGACCCGGCGACGATCGACCGCGTGGTGCGCATGGTCGACAAAGCCGAGTACAAACGACGGCAGTACCCGCCAGGCACGAAGATCACCTTCAAGGCCTTCGGCCGGGACAGGCGGCTCCCCATCACCAACGCCTGGCGCGAACACCAGGCCTGAGCCCTCTCAGGTGAGCACGACCGGGGCACCTGTCGCACTTTCGAGGACGGCCACGAGCCCCGGTCGCGGTCCCTGGCGGATCAACAGTTCCAGGCCCAACGTCGTCAACGCCGCCTGTACCCGGGCGGGCTGGGCGTGGACGGCGGTGAAGGCGAGCAACCCGGCCTCCGGCAGCGGCCGGCTGGAGGGATGTGCGGTGCTGCCCCAGTCGATCAGGAACGGCACCAGCCCGTCGAAGGCGCCGCTCGTGGTCAGGCGCCAGCTGAGCAGCTCCCCATCGGCGGTCTTCCTCGACATGGCCTCGGCCCGGCCGGGGTCGTAGCCGGCGGCTCGGGCGCTGGCGATGACACCTGCGAGGTCGCGGGTGCGGGCGGCCCAGGTGACAAGCCTTGGCTCGACGAGGTTGTCGATGCCGAACGGCCTCGGCCCGCTCGGCTCGGGCTGGGCGGGATCCGGGCCGATGACCTCGAGATAGGCGCCGCCGCCGAGACTGGCGAGGTGGTTCGCGGTACCTCGGCCGAGGTGGCTGCCGCCGGGAACGGGCGCGATCCCGGTCAACTTCGTGACGTGGGCGACCGCGGCTTCGAGGTCCGGTCCGGCGAACACGAGATGGTCGAGCATGCGCCCTCCGATTTTCGGCCGATAGGCGAACATACCCAGTCCGCGAGCGGTACGGGATCCTCCTTCTCGGCATTCCTGCGGGCTCGTAGGGTGGAAGGCATGACGGAACTCGGTTTCGCGGTGTTCGGCACGGCCATCGGGCCGTGCGCGATCACCTGGGGCCCGCGCGGGGTGGTCGGTGTGCAGCTCCCCGAAGACAGCGAAGCCGCGACGCGGGCACGGGTGTCCGAGTACTTCGGCGAAGCGACGGAATCCGAGCCACCGCAAGGAATTCGACACGCTATCGACGAGATCGTCGCGCTGCTCGAAGGCTCGCGCGAAGACCTCACCGACATCGAAGTCGACTGGCACGGCGTGCCGGACTTCCACCGCCGCGTGTACGAACTCACCCGCGCGGTCCCACCGGGCAAGACCATCACCTACGGAGACATCGCGAACCAGCTCGGTCAGCCCGGCTCGGCGCAAGCCGTCGGCCAGGCGCTGGGCCGCAACCCCTTCCCGATCGTCATCCCGTGCCATCGGGTGCTGGCCGCCGGACACAAGGACGGCGGCTTCTCCGGCGCGGGCGGCGTCGCGACGAAACGCCGGATGCTGGTGATCGAAGGCGCCATCGCCGACGAACCCACGCTGTTCTAGGCGGGCTGCTCGGCGGGTGACCATGGCTTCATCCACGGCGACTCCGGCCAGCCCTCGGCGGCCGCCATCAGCGGGAACGCGGTGGCACCGTCGACGTGTTCGCGGACGAAGTCGGCGTGGCCGGCGTGCCGCGCGGTCTCCTGGATGAGGTGCAGCAGCACCCAGCGCACCGACCACGCGTCGATGTCCTTGGGGAACCACGGCGCGTCCTGCGGGACAGGCACCGGCTGCCCCAGGTCCTCGATGCCGGCGATGACGGCCTCGGTCTCCTTGGCGACCTCCTCGTAGAAGGCGAGCACCTCTGCGAGCGTCTCGTCCGGACCGAACTCGAAGTGCTGGCTGTACGCCTCTTCGCTCCCCTCGACGGACCCCCGTTCGCGCTGCAGGACGGTGTCGATCCAGCTCTGCTCGGTGTACGCCACGTGTTTGATGAGACCGCCGACGGTCAACGGGCTCTCGGTCGACACCGCGCGCGCCTGTTCGTCGGTGAGCCCGTACGCCGCGATGCGGATGACGTACCGCTGCTGCGCCAGGAACTGGAGCAGGCCATCACGTTCGTCCGCGACCGGCCTGACATTGCCCGCCATGACGGGACCCCTCTCGACGAAGTTGGTGAAGTCCCCAGATCCTCGCACCCGGCACCGACAATTTCGACGCCTTCACGAAGTGCCGACGCACAGTTGTGAAGTGCTCACGGACGCGCACGAAGTGCGCGCACGCGCGCGGACACCGACATCGTGCCGGGCGCCCGGATGACGTAACACCCTCCCGCGGCCAGCAGCACGACCCGCACGATCATCTGGATCCGCGAGAGCAGCCCGCCGAAGTGGCCCACCCCCGGCGAATCCAGCACGAGCACGCCGACCCAGGTGAGCACGATCAGCACCAGCCCGGTGGCGGCGAAGGCGCGCCACCCGCTCGGCCACCACAGCAGCAGGCTGCCCGTACCGAGCACGAACGCCAGGTTCGTGACCAGCAGGACGCCGGCGTTGCCGGGGAAGATCGCCTCGGCGAGCACCAGCACACCCAGCAGCGCGACCGACGCCGCTGTCAGCCGCGCCGTCCAATGGACGGGCGCCAGCCGCACCAGTGGTGGCCCCGAGAGCACGAACGCGGTCCCGGCCACCACCTGCGCGATCCGGAAGACCTCGCGGTACGGCTGCCCGCCGACGGTCAGCCGCCATACCGGTGTGTCCACCGGCGACAGACCGGTGGACAGCACGAACTCCAGCAACCAGGATGAATAAGCGAGGACACCGACGCTGATCAGGGTCACCGCGAACAGTCGAGCCGCACGCACGTTGCACAGGTTAGGCGAACCGACCCGGTTCCACCGGTTAGGCGTGCGGGCGAACGAACGGGAACAACACGGTCTGACGAATCGAAGCCCCGGTGAGCATCATCAGCAGACGATCTATGCCGATCCCGAGGCCGCCGGTGGGCGGCATGCCGTGCTCCAGCGCCCGTAGGAAGTCCTCGTCCAGTTCCATCGCCTCGACGTCACCGCTCGCGGCCCGCAAAGACTGCGCCTCCAGCCTTCGCCGCTGCTCGATCGGGTCGGTCAGCTCGGTGTACGCCGTGCCGACCTCCGAGCCGAAGGCGATCAGGTCCCACCGCTCGGCCAGCCGGGGATCCAGCCGGTGTTGCCTGGTCAGCGGCGACACCTCGGTCGGGTAGTCGGTGTAGAACGTCGGCATCACCGTGTTCGGCTCGACGAAGTGCTCGTGTGCTTTGAGGATCAGGTCCCCGGCTCCGGCGTCCTCGGTGACTTCGATCCCGGCCTGAAAACACAGCCGCCGCAGCACCTCGACCGACGTCCCGGAGTCGACCTGCTCGCCCAATGCGGCGGAAACCGCGTCGTGCACCGGGACGACCGGCCAGTCACCGGAGATGTCGATCTCGACGATCTTCCCGTCCGCGTCCGGCCGCCGCACGACCTGAGCGCCGTACGCCGCTTCGGCCGCGTACTGGATGAGTTCGCGAGTCAGCCGGCGCATGGTGCCGTAGTCCGCGTACGCCTGATACGCCTCCAGCATGGTGAACTCGGGGTTGTGCGTGGCATCGACGCCCTCGTTGCGGAAGTTGCGGTTGAGCTCGAACACCCGCTCCACCCCGGCGACGCACAGCCGCTTGAGGTAGAGCTCCGGCGCGATCCGCAGGTACATCCGCATGTCGTAGGCGTTGATGTGGGTGACGAACGGCCGCGCGTTCGCTCCACCGTGGACGGTCTGCAGCATCGGGGTCTCGACCTCGAGGAAGTCGCCGTGGTGCAGGCGCTCCCGCACCGCGCGGACGACCGTGCTCCGCATCCGCAGCGCCTGCGCCGAATCCGGGTTGACCACCAGGTCGAGGTAGCGCTGCCGGACCCTGGTCTCCGGGTCGGTGAGACCCTTCCGCTTGTCCGGCAACGGGTGCAGGCACTTCGCGGTGACCGTCCACTCGTCGACGAGCACCGAGAGCTCGCCGCGTTTCGACGTCACGACCTGACCGCCGACGCCGACATGGTCGCCGAGGTCGACCCCACTGTGCCAACCGGACAGATCGAGCTCGCGGGCGTCGAACATCAGCTGCAGCTCGCCGGAGAAGTCACGCACCCTGGCGAAGCACAGCCCGCCGAGGTCCCGCAGGGCGATCACGCGGCCGGCGACCTTGACCCGGTGTCCGGTCTGGGTGTCGGGTGCCAGGTCGGCGAACTTCTTCACGACGTCGCCGAGCACGTCCTCACGCTCGAAACCGACCGGGTACGGGTCGATCCCGGCCGCGCGCAGCTTGTCCAGCTTGGCGATCCGGACGCGCACCTGCTCCGGCCGGCGGGCGGCCTTGGGGGCCAGCCGGGCGGCGGCTTCGTCGATTTCCTTGGCCTGCGCGACGAACTCGTCCGTCACCGTCTCCAGCCGCAGTGCCCGCCGGGACGTCCCGGTGGGTACGAACCCTTCGAGCGCACCGGCCACGATGCCGACCCTCGGCAACCTTCGCGCGGAGGAGTAACAGAAGAACCGGGGCTCCCAATCAGGCCCGTACTTCGCGTTGGACCGGTACAGCGACTCCAGCTGGAAGAACCGCGAAGCCAGGCTCAGAATCGCGCGCCACAGCCGCAACACCGGCCCGGCGCCGATCCGTTCGCCCTCGGAGAACACCGCGCGGAACATCGCGAAGTTCAGCGAAATCCGTTGCGCGCCAAGGTGCGAGCCGGCCGCGACGACCTCCGCGATCATGTACTCGTTGAGCCCGTTCTCAGCCTCGCGGTCACGACGCATCAGGTCGAGCGAAAGCCCGCGCCTCCCCCAAGGGACGAACGACAGTAGCCCGCGCAGCTCGCCCTTCGCGTCGTAGGCCTCGACCATGACGCTCCGGCCGTCGCTGGGATCGCCGAGCCTGCCCAGCGCCATCGAGAACCCGCGCTCGGTCTCGTCGCCGCGCCACCGTTGCGCCTGAGCCAGCAGCACCGCCATCTCGTCGGCGGGGATTTCCCCGTGCCGCCGGACCTGGCTGGTGTAACCGGCCCGCTCGATGCGCTTGACGGCTTGGCGGACCGAACGGCGCTCCGGGCCGGCGAGGCTGAAGTCGCGGACGTCGAGCACGGCCTCGTCGCCGATCTCGAGCGCCTTCAAACCGGCCGCCGCGTACGCCTTGGCGCCGCGCTCACTCGCTCCGAGCACGCCGGGAGTCCAGCCGTACACCCGTGCCTCGTCGAGCCACGCCTGCACGGCGTCCGGCCAGGCCTCGGGGTCGCCGATGGGGTCCGCACTGGCAACGCTGGTGCCCGCGAGCACGCGGTACGTCACGGCCGCCCGGCCGGACGGCGCGAAGACGACGCTCTTGTCGCGACGGGTGGCGAAGTAGCCGAGCGAGTCGTCTTCGCCGTGTTCGGCGAGCAACTTGCGCAGGCGCAGCTCCTCGGCATCGGTCCTCTTGCGACTGGAGCGCACCCCGCGGAACAACGTGTACAGCGCGGCGGCCGCTACGAGCGTCGCGCTGACGTCCAGCAGCGTGTCGAGCCAGCTCGGCCCAGCGGAGACATTGAGCAGCCGGATCTGGATGACTTCACCGGTCGAATGGTTGGCCACCCAGGCTAACCGCTCCCAGGCGTCGCGCAGGCGGCCGGGGAACGCCTCGGTGATCACCCAGCCGACCAGGATCACCACGGCCATCCCACCGAGCAGTACGGACAGCGCGTGCCGCCAGGCGCCGATGGCCAGCCGGGCGGGGAACGCCGGGCGCAGCTGGAACAGCAGCACGATCAGCCCGATCGACACGAGGTCCGCCACGGTCAACGCCCAGAACGTCACCGGGATGTTGCGGACCATGTGCCCGTGGAAGCCGTTGAGCACCCGCGGGTTCACCAGCACGGTGATCTGCTGACCGACGACCATCAGCAGCCCGCCGACCTGGAACAGGATCAGCGCGTCGAGCGCGGCCCGTTTGCGCCGGCGCAGCGCGGCGCCCAGCACCGCTAGCACCAGCACGATGAACAGGTTTGCCGACACTGGAAGGCTCAGCACCGAGAACAACCCGACGACCAACCGGCGTAGATGCCCGAACGCCCCGTTGAACACCAGCAACAGGAGCGAGCTCAACGCGCCGAGCTGCACGACCGAGGCCGCGACACCCCCGGCTTTGCGTTTCCACTGCGGCACGGCGTTCGCGTGCTCGCTGTTCGGGTGTTCCATCGTCGCCTTTCGAGCCTTTTCGGTCGTCATGTCTCCCTCAAGACGCCAGTCAACCGTCCTGGGTTGTCCTCAGGCGTCATCCCCAAGTAGGACGTCCGGTTCTCGTTTCGCTTGATCCTGTCGCGGGCGGCCGGACCGACCCGCGCGTGTGAAGCTGGTCCCACGACCTTGGGAGCGGGCCTGGAGCATGTCAGGCTTTGCCTGTTCAGGCTCCACGACCCGGGGACCTCCGCGAGGCCTCGAGGGAAGGACGGTCGACAAAGATGTCCACCACCAGTGAATCCGGCACCGAATCCGACGCTGCCGAGCTGGCCGCGCCCTACGGGAACGGCCCGGCCCAAGCCACCAAGCCGGTCAAGAAAGTACGCGTCCACCACCTGCGCGAGCTCAAAGAGCGCGGCGAACCGTGGCCGATGCTCACCGCGTACGACATGTACACCGCCGAACTGTTCGACGAGGCCGGGATCCCGGTCCTGCTGGTCGGCGACTCGGCCGCCAACAACGTGTTCGGCTACGACACCTCGCTGCCGGTGACCGTGGACGAGCTGCTGCCGCTGGTCCGGGGCGTCACCCGATCGGTCAAACGTGCGCTGGTCGTCGCCGACCTGCCGTTCGGTTCTTACCAGCTTTCGCCCGAACAGGCGCTCGCCACGTCCGTGCGGTTCATGAAGGAAGGCCGCGCGCACGCCGTCAAACTTGAGGGCGGACGCCGGTTCGCGGCCCACGTCGAGGCGTTGACCTCGGCCGGGATCCCGGTGATGGGCCATATCGGATTCACCCCGCAGAGCGAACACAACCTGGGCGGATACCGCGTGCAAGGCCGCGGCGAAGCAGCCGAAGTGCTGCTCGCCGACGCGCTCGCGCTGCAGGAAGCCGGGGCGTTCGCGGTGGTGATGGAAATGGTGCCGGCGGAGGCCGCGAAGCGGGTCACGCACGAACTCGCGATCCCGACCGTCGGTATCGGCGCCGGCCCGGACTGCGACGCCCAGGTACTCGTCTGGCAGGACATGGCCGGGTTGCGCCGCGGAAAGACACCACGGTTCGTCAAGCGGTACGCCGACCTCGCCGGGGTGCTGTCCGGTGCGGCCACCGCGTTCGCCGACGACGTCCGCCGCGGTGAGTTCCCGGCCGCGGAGCACGCCTTCCACGACTGACCGAGGTCGAACGAACGGAACTTTCCTCGCGTTCTTCGGGAGGAAAGTTCCGTTCAGGCCGGTGAAAGTCCGCCTCACCGGCGCTTGAAGCGCTCGGCGAGCACGGGATCGTTCTCCCACCAGAGACCGGATTTGGCGGAGGCTTCGCCCGCTTCGACGGATTCGGCCGCCTGGGCTTCCTCGGCGTCGAGTTCGGCGTCGATCTCCTTCGCCTTACGGTTGTCGTCGCGCGACCAGCGGACGAAGAGTGCTGCCACGAAAGGCAACCCGGCGACGTCACCGCCGATCCAGAGCACGCCGGCGCCGATGATCTGGTCGATCCGGAGATCCGGGCCCCAGGTTCGGGCTATCGCCTCGTAGTAGTCCGGGGCGACGAGCGGCCCGAGCCAGATGACCAGGCCGAGCACGCCGTCGAAGATGACCTCGGTGAGCGCGATCCACACCGACACCAGATGCGAGTCCTCGCGCGGGGTCGGGTCGAGCTGGACCCGAGTCCAGAAGTAGATGAAACCGGCGCCCAGCACAACGAGCTTGACCAGGCCGTCCACAACGGAGTTACGGAGGCAGAGCTCGTACAGCGGGGTCAGGTAGATCACGAACGGCGGCACCACCAGCACCAGCGTGACCACCAGAGGGAAGGTCAGGGTGCGTGCCGCGCGGCCGCGGCCGATGCGGCGCAACCTGGCGCCGACCGTGCTGGGCACCGTTGCCATCAGCAGGGTCAGGGGCGCGCCAAGCGCAAGGAAGAGCGGAGCGACCATCAGCAGCGTGGTCACCTGCACGGCGCGAGCCCAGAACAGCGTGCCGTCGTAGGTACCGATGAAGGAGCACGTGACCACCAGCAGCGTCGCGAGGCCGCCGAAGAAGCTCACCACGCGGCCGTGCGGCCAACTCCCGACTCTGCGCACGGCCATCAGGTACAGCGCGCCCAGCACGACGACACCGACGATCGCGGGCACGTCGAACTGCCACGCCGTCAGGACGCGCCCGACGGTGAGTGGGGGCAGGCTTTGACTCACCGGAGTGTCGATGGCTCCAGTCTCCACTTTTCCGTTCTATTCACCGCAACCGGGTCACACAGCGAAAAAGATCAGACTGCCGATTCCGGCAATGGCGCAATAGATGGCGAACGGGGTCAACGTGCGCGATTCGAAGTAGTTCGTGAGGAAACGGACAGCGATGTAGGCCGCGATGCCGGCCACCAGACTCCCGACCAGCGCGGGGCCGAGGGACGAGCGGTTCTCGGGCTGGAACAGGCTCGGCATCTTGAGCACGCCGGCAGCGAGGATGACCGGGGTCGCCAGCAGGAAAGCGAAGCGCGCGGTGTCTTCGTGGCTGAGGCCGCGACGAAGCCCGGCGACCATCGTGATGCCGGAGCGGCTGATGCCTGGCAGAAGCGCGAAGATCTGCGCGGCGCCGACGAACATGGCCTCACCGACGCCGAGTTTGGCGAGCCGCTGATCGGTTTCCTCGTCCTCGGTGAGAGGTTCCGCGGGGATCGCGTTCATGATCATCGTCTGCTCGGCGGAGAAGTCGATGGTCTCCTCAGCCCGGGAGACGCCTACCGGCTCGACTGCCTTCGGCTTCGAGAACTTCTCGGCGGCGTAGAGCACACCGCCATTGAGCGCGAGGAAGATCGCCGCCGGGATCGGCTTGCCGAGATAGTCGCGGAGCACGCTTTCCAAGAGCAGCCCGGCGATACCGACCGGGATCGTCGCGAGGATGAGCAGCCACGCGAGGCGCTGTTCGGGACTGCGGACCTCCCGGTAGCGGATCGACGTCCACAGCCCGCCGATGAGCCGCACCCAGTCGCGGCGGAAGAACAGCACCAGTGCGAGGGCCGTCGCCACGTGCATGGCCACGAGCACGGCCAGATACGGCGAGTCCTTGGTGATGCTCAGATCGGCCTGCCACTGGCCGCCGATCCAGGCCGGCAACAGGATGCTGTGCCCGAGACTGGACACGGGAAACAATTCGGACACCCCCTGCAGCGCGCCCACCACGATCGCCTCTATGTATGTCACGCCGGACATGAAGGACCTTCCCTAGGAAATTTTTTTTCTGGCGGCACACCGCTCACTCAGTCCCGAAAACTACGCAGCGATGAGTTAACGGCGCGCAAAACGGGCACTTCGACCACGTCCAGTAACCAGTCCCGGCGTTCACGTATCTGAATCCCAATCATGTACTTGACGCTGTTCAGTGTGTGTCTTAGCGTTTAGCCACCGCACCACGGTAAGCACCAGCGATCTCGACGAGGAGAGCCTTGATGCGTCTTTGCGAGCGGATTGTGGTCACGCTACTGGGTCCCTATACCCAGCTCTCGACGGGAATACCGACGACGCCAACCACACCGGACACGGCGACACCAGTGACCACGACCTGGCGCAGCCCTGCCTTCACGGATATCTCCACCATGAGCGGCCGCTGAGCCGCGCCAAAGACCGGGGACCCGCTCAGCCCGGCGGCGGGAGCGGGTCCCCAACCTTTTTTCCCGCATAGCAGCGAATGGCTCAACCGCTGACGGCTCGGTTCAGCCACTCCGACATCAGCGCGCGCTCGGTGGAAGTCAGCATCGGCAGCTGCGGCACGACGGTCAGGAACGCGACGGCGGCAGCGGTCGTGCCGTCCTCGGCGGGGGCGGGCAGATCGGTCAGGATCGATCGCGTCACCGCGTCGTACATCGCGTCCGCGAGGTCGAGGCTCCGGTCGTGCGGCGGCTTGGAGAGCAGCGCGAGCACGGCACCGGTGCCGGCGGCGTGAATCAGTTCGACGGCACGTTCTTCCGCGACGCGGAGCCTGCCGATCGCCGCGACACGACGCACGCGGCCCCGCAAGACCTCCAGGCCGGCGGCCGCGGCCGGAGACCGGGTGCCGCGGCCGGGATCGGTGAGCAGACCGAACAGCGCCGCATTGGCAAGGCCGAAGCCGACGTGCGTGTCCCACCCCGCCCGAAGGTCCTCGATCGGGTCACCGCTGTTCGCGACGAGCACCTTTTCCGCGACGTAGGCGGCGAAAACGTGTTCGGCGACGGCATCGAGCAGGCCGTCCTTGTCCCCGAAGACCCGGTAGATGGCGGGCGGCTGCAGGCCGGCGGCCTGAGCGACAGCACGGGTGGTGACAGCGGCGGGGCCGTGCTCGTGAAGGAGCCGCGCCGAGACCTCCACCAGGCTCTCCCGCATGTCGAGCCTGCCGATATCGATCGTCAACTCTTCCGCCATGATTCCAACGATACCGCATATTTGCTAACAGTGTATTTCCAGTGTTATCGTTTTGTTGATTCCAACGATAACGCGAGGTAGCACATGATCATCATCACCGGCGCCACCGGCAAACTCGGCTCCCGGATCGTCGACCGGCTGCTGGACCGGGTCCCGGCGGACCAGGTCGGCATCAGCGTTCGCGACCCCGGGCGCGCCGCCGACCTCGCCGCACGAGGCGTACGTGCGCGACGAGGCGACTTCACCGACCCCGGCTCGCTCGCCGACGCGTTCGAGAGCGCCACGCAGGTGCTCGTCGTCTCGGCAAGCGAGACGGGTGACCGGGCGGTTGCCCAGCACGTCGCGGCGATCGAGGCTGCCCGCGCCGCTGGTGCGGAGCGCGTCGTGTACACAAGCCACCAGGCCGCCGGCGCAGATTCGCTCTTCGCGCCGATGCCCGACCACGCCGCCACCGAGCGGTACCTGGCCGAGACGGGCACGCCGTTCACCGCCCTGCGCAACGGGTTTTACGCCGGCACCATCCCGCTGCTACTCGGTCAGGCGCTCGAGACCGGAGAACTCGTCGCGCCGGCCGACGGGCCGGTGTCGTGGACCACGCACGACGACCTCGCCGAAGCGGCAGCGATCATCCTCGCCGACGAAGGCCGCTTCGACGGCGCGACTCCACCACTGACGGCGGCGGACGCGCTCGACCTGGGAGACGTCGCCGGCATCCTCAGCGAACTCACCGGACGCCCGATCCGCCGCGTTGTCGCCGACGACGAAGAATGGACGGCCGGGTTGATCGAGCACGGTGTCCCGGAGGCCCAAGCGACCATGCTGCTGGGCATGTTCCAGGCCGCGCGCCGCGGCGAATTCGCCACCACCGGCTCCACCCTCGAGCAGCTGCTGGGACATCCGGCCGCGCCGGTCCGCTCGCTCCTCGAAGGAGTCGCCGCCCCGCGCTGAACACTTACTCAACTTGCAGGGCAAGCCAGAGTTCCGCGCGGACGCCGGGGGCGTCGAGGCTCCGGCCGGTCAACTCCTCGACCTTGCGGATGCGGTTGCGCAGGGTGTGCCGATGGACGCCCAGCACCGACGCGGTGTGGTCCCAATGCCCGTGGTTTTCCAGCCAGCAGCGCAGCGACACGAGCAGATCTCCGCGTCCGGTGTCGTCGTGGCGGCGCAGCGGCGACAGCAGGGCGTCGGCGAACGCGCTCGCCGCGTCGGGCGCGACCAGGTCGAGCAGTCCTCGCCCGGCGTAGTCGGCGAACCGCAGCAACGGCACCCGCTCGGCCTGGGCGGCTCGTGCGGCCTGCGCGGCTTGGCTCCGCGCGAGCTCGAAGTCCACAATGGAGGTACACCGGGCCGATCCGGTGTGGATGCCGGGGAACTGAGCCGGTTCGACCGCGGAACCGGCGACCACGACGACGGAATCCCGCAACTCCGCGAAGAACACCGGGTCCGCGGCGGTTGAAGCCTCCGCGTCCAGTGTGTCGAAAACGGCTCTGCGGGCCGACTTGGCCCCGACCAGGACCAGGACCGACCACGGCAGTTCCGGCGCGGCGCCCCACAACGTCCTCATCGACTGGGTCGCGAGTTCGGCCTCACCAGCGGAAAGGAGTTCGACCAACCCGGTCCTGATCCGGCGCAGCGCGACCCCTTGCTCCCGGTTCTGTTCCTGCGCAAGGGAAAGAAGCGATGCGGCGGTGTTCACGAGGTACCGCTCGGCGGTGTCCATCGCGGCTTCGAACCCGACGGCGAGATAGCCGGGCGTGCGGGTGTCGAGCGCCTGCACGACGAACTCGCGCTCACCGACACGGACACCCGAACTCGCCAGCCGGGTGCCACCGCGCAGGTGCTCGACCTGGCCACGCAGGTCCACGGCTCGGGCGGACGCGGGCGCCGCTTCAGTCACCTTGCCGGCCGCGTCGAGCAGGAGCACCCAGCCGCTGGTCACCTTGGCCAACCGCCGGACGACAGCGCCGGGACCGCCTCGCCCCACTGCCGCCCTGGTCAGTTCCTGCTGACCGCGCCCGGTACGCACGAGCGACGCGTACTCGTCGGCAGCGACGGCGCGCGAAACCGCCCTGGTGATGGCGATGAACGGTGTCCGCTTCGGCACCTCCAGCAGCGGCAGCCCGGCCTCCGCAGCCGCGGCTACCAGCGCTGCGGGTGCGGTGTCGTGGCTAAGCCCGACACCGAAGCCGACCCCGGCCACACCTGCTTCGACGAGCCGCCGGACGTACGCCGACGACGTCTTCTCGTCGAGCGCGAGACCCGTCGTGAGCAGCAGCTCGCCGCCTTCGAGGAAGGCCTGCGGATCGGTCAGCTCGGTCGGGTGCACCCAGCCGATCGGCCTGCTCAGCGCGTCCGAGCCCGCGAGGACCCGTAGACCCAGCGAAGGTTCGGCAACGAGCGCGGCCAAGGTCAGTGCCATAACGGCTAATTCTAGTGTCTGACATGGCCACTACGTCCACCTGACGTCGACCTCGCGTGAACCCATGCTGAAGCTATGACTACGACCGAACCCGCACTCCGGCACCGCAAGCTGGTCACCGAGATCCCCGGTCCCGCCTCCCGCGAGCTGCAGGCGCGCCGGGCCGGCGTGGTGGCCGCCGGGGTCAGCTCGGTCCTTCCCGTCTACGTCGCCTCCGCCGAAGGCGGCCTGCTCACCGACGTCGACGGCAATACGCTGATCGACTTCGGCTCCGGGATCGCGGTGACCAACGTCGGGCACAACGTCCCGGCCGTGGTCGACCGCGTCCGCGAGCAGGTCGGGAAGTTCACCCACACCTGTTTCATGATCGCGCCCTACGAGGGCTACATCGAGGTCTGCGAGGCGTTGGCCGAGCTGACGCCGGGAGACCACGAGAAGCGCTCGGTGCTGTTCAATTCCGGTGCCGAGGCGGTGGAGAACGCGGTGAAGATCGCCCGCGTGGCCACCGGACGACAGGCCGTCGTCGTGTTCGACCACGCCTATCACGGCCGCACCAACCTCACGATGGCGCTGACCGCGAAGTCCGTCCCGTACAAGCATGGTTTCGGCCCGTTCGCGCCCGAGGTCTACCGCGTGCCCGGCTCGTACCCCTTCCGTGACGGCCTGAGCGGCGCGGAGGCCGCCGCGGTCGCGATAGACCGGATCGAGAAGCAGATCGGCGGCGACCAGGTGGCCGCCGTGGTGATCGAGCCGATCCAGGGCGAAGGCGGATTCATCGAGCCCGCTCCCGGTTTCCTGCCCGCGCTGTCCGCGTGGTGCACCGCGAACGGCGTCGTGTTCGTCGCCGACGAAGTCCAGACCGGGTTCTGCCGCACCGGCGAGTGGTTCGCGTCCTCGCACGAAGACGTCGTCCCGGACCTGATCGCTACCGCCAAGGGCATCGCCGGCGGGCTGCCGCTTGCCGCGGTGACGGGTCGCGCCGAGCTCGTCGACGCGGTTCCCGCGGGCGGCCTCGGCGGCACGTATGGCGGAAACCCCGTCGCGTGTGCGGCGGCGCTCGGCTCGATCGAGACCATGCGCACCCAGAACCTCGCCGAATCCGCGCGGCGCATCCACGACATCGTCGTGCCCCGCCTGCGCGCGCTTGCCGAGCGAACCGGCGTGATCGGCGACGTTCGCGGCCGTGGCGCGATGCTCGCGGCGGAGTTCGTCAAGCCCGGCACCAACGAGCCGGACGCGGCGCTGACTTCGCGAGTCGCGAAGGCGTGTCACGCGGCCGGAGTCGTTGTGCTGACCTGCGGCACTTACGGCAACATCGTGCGGCTGCTCCCGCCGCTTTCCCTGTCCGACGAACTGCTCGACGAAGGTCTGTCCGTCCTCGAGCACGCTGTTCTCACGGAGGTTTCACTGTGACGATCTCCCCTCTGACCATCTCCCCGTTCTGGGTGGCCGGCAAACCGGTGACCAGCGAGCAGACTGTTGTCGTCCGGAGCTCTTTCGACGGCAGTGAAGCCGGTTCGCACTACGTACCGTCCACTTCGGACATCGAAGCCGCCGTGCAGGCCGCCCACGACGTTCGCGAGGAAGCCGCGACGACGCCCGCGCACGTCCGCGCGGCCGCGTTGGACCACGTGTCCCGGACGTTGGGTGAACGGTCCGAAGAGATCGCGCGGATCATCACCGCCGAGTCGGGGAAGCCGCTGAAGTGGGCACTCGGCGAAGTCGGCCGCGCGGTGTCGACGTTCCGCTGGGCCGCCGAGGAGGCCCGCCGGTTCTCGGGCGAGCTGCAGCGTCTCGACACCGACCCCGGTGGCACCGGCCGGATGGCGATCGTGCGGCGCGTGCCGAAGGGCCCGGTGCTGGGCATCACGCCGTTCAACTTCCCGCTGAACCTGGTGGCGCACAAGGTCGCACCGGCGATCGCGGTCGGCGCGCCGATCGTGCTCAAGCCCGCGCCCGCGACGCCGCTGACCGCGCTGGTGCTCGGTGAGATCCTCGCCGAGACGAACCTCCCGGCCCGAAGCTGGTCGATCCTGCCCACGGACAACGAAGCCGCCGCGAAGCTCGTGGCCGATCCGCGGCTGCCCGTGGTGTCGTTCACCGGATCCGTTCCGGTCGGCTGGGGTATCCGCGATTCCGTGCCGCGCAAGCATGTCGCGCTGGAACTCGGCGGCAACGCGGCCGTGCTGGTTTGTCCTGATTGGACGGACCTGGACTTCGCGGCGCAGCGGATCGCGACCTTCGCGATGTACCAGGGCGGGCAGTCGTGCATCTCGGTGCAGCGCGTCTATGCGCACGCCGACGTCTACGACGAGCTCGTCTCCAAGGTGACCGAGCAGGTGCGCGCGATGGGCGTCGGCGACCCGAGTTCGCCGCGGACCGACGTCGGCCCGCTGATCACCACCGCCGCCGCCGAGCGCGTCGAGTCGTGGGTCGCCGAAGCCGTGCAACTCGGCGGCGAGTTGCTGACCGGCGGCGGCCGCGACGGCGCGACCGTCGAACCGACCGTGCTGACCGGCGTGCCCGAGAACGCCAAGGTGGTGGCGGAGGAGGTGTTCGGGCCGGTCGTGTCGATCAACAAGGTCTCCTCCGTCGACGAGGGACTGCGGCTGATCAACGATTCGAGGTTCGGGCTGCAGGCCGGGGTGTTCACCAAGGACCTCGCGACCGCGTTCGACGTTTCGGCGAAACTGCAGGTGGGCGGGGTTGTCATCGGGGATGTCCCGAGCTTCCGCGCCGACCAGATGCCCTACGGCGGGGTGAAGGACTCCGGCGTCGGACGTGAAGGCCCCGCTTCCGCGATGGCCGACTTCACCGAGGAGCGCGTCACGATCCTGACCGGCCTCACCCTCTAAAGCCTCGTGAGCGTTGCGGCCGGTTCTAACCGGCTGTGCTGTCTCAGGACTTCGTGAACACATGTGTCCCACGACATCGTGAACAGTTTCTCATACCGGTGTGTCCTGGGTCGGCCCTTGGGCCGGCCCAGGACGTCTCGGGGT
>NZ_JAODNM010000043.1 GCF_025464955.1 Amycolatopsis sp.
CTCGACGTTGATGGACCCCATGCTCGACGAGTTCCGTGTGGTGGTGGAGGGCCTGAGCTTCGAGGCTCCGCGTATCCCGATCGCGACCTCGGGTGATGTGACGTCGCCGGAGTACTGGGTGAACCACTTCCGGGACACCGTGCGTTTCGCGGATTCGCTGGGCACCTTGAGTGATTCCGGTGTGTCCACGTTCCTGGAGTTGGGTCCGGACGGGGTGCTCACGGCGATGGCGGCCGAGTCTTTGCCGCCGGAGGCCGTGGTGGTGCCGGTGCTGCGCAAGGACCGGTCCGAGGAACTCAGTGCGGTGACGGCGTTGGCGCGTCTGCACGTGAACGGTGTGAAGGTCAACTGGTCGGCCTTCTTCGTTGGGCTGGGTGCGCGTCGGGTAGACCTGCCGACCTACGCTTTCCAACGTCAGCGGTTCTGGCCATCCGGGGGAGCCCCGGTCGGGGATGTCGGCGCAGCTGGTCTTCAGGCGACGGATCACCCGTTGCTGGGTGCGGTGGTGTGGTCGCCGGACAACGGTGGTGCGGTGTTCACCGGCCGTCTGTCGATCGGGTCGCAGCCGTGGCTTGCCGACCACGTGGTGCTGGGGTCGACGCTGTTGCCCGGTACCGGGTTCGTGGAACTGGCGCTGCGGGCCGGTGACGAGATCGGGTGCGGCACCCTCGAGGAACTGACGCTGGCCGCGCCCCTGGTTCTCCCGGAACACGGCGGGGTGCAGCTGCAGGTCGTGGTGAGCGCAGCCGACGAGCGCGGTCGTCGCCCGCTGGGGGTGTACTCGCGGTCTGAGGAGGTCACCGAGCAGATCTGGATGCGGCATGCGGCCGGTTTCCTGACCTCGACCACGGTGGACTCCTCGTTCGACCTGGCGCAGTGGCCGCCGGCGGACGCCGAGTCGATCGCCGTCGATGGCGCGTACGACGTCCTGCGGGACGGAGGATTCGAATACGGCCCGGTGTTCCAGGGGCTGCGTACGGCCTGGAAGCGCGGCGACGAGTTGTTCGCCGAAGTCGCGCTTCCGGAAGGCACCGAGGCCGGCCGGTTCGGGCTTCACCCCGCCCTGCTGGACGCGGCGATGCACGTCGCGATCATCCAGGGCAGCGGCAAGGACACGGTGATTCCGTTCGTGTGGAACGACGTGTCGCTGCACGCGGTCGGCGCTTCCGCGGTGCGGGTGCGGCTGACGCGGGTCGAACACGGGATGGCGCTCGCCGTCGCCGACGTGACGGGCCGCCCAGTGTTGTCGGTCGGCTCGATGGCGGGCCGGCCGGTGTCCGTCGAACAGCTGGTAGCCGGTGCTACGAGCCGGGATCCGCTGTTCGGGATCGAATGGAAGCCGATCGCGGTCTCCGAGACGGCCGGAGAACTCGCCCGGTGGGACGACCTGCCCGCCGAGGTGCCCGATGTGGTGGTACTGGAGTGCGTGACGCCGTCCGGCGAGGTGCCCGGCGCTGTGCGGTCGTTGACTCGCCAGGTGCTGGCCGTTGTGCAGGAGTGGCTTGCCGACGAACGGTTCGCCGGTTCGCGGCTGGCAGTGGTGACCCGTAACGCGGTGGCCGTGGCCGACGGCGCTGGTGTCGATGTGGTGCAGGCTCCCGTCTGGGGTCTTGTGCGGTCGGCGCAGGCTGAGAACCCGGGCCGGTTCGTGCTGGTCGATGTGGACGAGCAGGCTGAGGGGCTCCTTGCTGCCGCCGTCGCCTCGGATGAGCCCGAGGTCGCGATCCATGCTGGAGAGGTCTTCCTGCCGAGGCTGGTGCGACTGCCGCACGTCGACTCGGAGGTTGCGTTCGATCCCGAGGGCGCGGTGCTGATCACTGGCGGTACCGGCGGTTTGGGCGCTGTGGTGGCGAAGTATCTGGTGGCGGAGCGTGGTGTCCGGCATCTGGTGTTGACGAGCCGTCGTGGCCTGGACGCGCCTGGTGCGGCCGAGTTGGTGGCCGAGCTGGACGCGCAGGTCGACGTAGTCGCGTGCGATGTGTCCGATCGGGATGCTGTGGCGGCTTTGATTGGCGGGCTTGAGCGTCCGTTGACTGGTGTGGTGCACGCGGCGGGTGTTGGTGACAACGGTCTGATCGGCGCCTTGACGCCGGAGCAGTTCGACGCGGTGCTCGCGCCGAAGGCCGATGCCGCCTGGTACTTGCACGAACTCACCCGCGAGATGGACCTGGCCGCGTTCGTGCTGTTCTCGTCGGCCGGTGGTCTGGTACTCGCGGCAGGGCAGGCCAACTATGCGGCCGCCAACGTGTTCCTCGACGGCTTGGCCGCACAGCGTCAAGCCGAGGGACTGACGGCGACGTCGATGGCGTTCGCGCTCTGGGACGTCGGCGCCGGACTCGGGCAGTACCTCACCGAGGTCGACCGGAAACGTATGGCGAACCAGGGGCTTTCCGCGCTGTCGTACGAAGCCGGGCTGGCGATGTTCGCCGACGGGCTCGACTCGGGCAGGGCGACGGTGGTGCCGGTCAAGGTCGACACCCGTGCCCTGCGCGCCCGCACCGACACGGTGCCCGCGCTGCTGCGTGGTCTCGTCCCGCCCACTCGACGGGCGGTCGCCGCCGGCGGCGTGCTGGATCAGCGGTTGGGGGGAATGACCGCTGGTGAGCGGCTGCGTGCGGTATTGCAGATCGTGCGTGGGGAGGTTGCGTCGGTTCTTGGGCATGCGTCGGCGGAGGCGATTGAGCCGGCTCGTGCGTTCCAGGAGCTCGGTTTCGATTCGCTGGCCGCGATCGAGTTGCGCAACAGGCTCAACACCATCACCGGTCTGAGCCTGCCCGCCACGCTCGTCTTTGACCATCCCAACGCACAGGCGGTCTCGGACTACATCGACGAGTTGGTCGGTGGCACGAAGGCGGTCGTTTCGGTCCGCGAGGTCTCACGGCCGTTGGATGACGAGCCGATCGCGATCGTCGGGATGGCTTGCCGGTATCCGGGTGGGGTGAGTTCTCCGGAGGACCTGTGGCGGTTGGTTGCCGAGGGTGTCGATACTGTTGGGGATCTGCCGGTCAATCGTGGTTGGAACATTGAGGATCTTTACGATCCGGAGCCGGGTAAGGAAGGCAAGAGTTATACGCGTCGAGGTAGTTTCCTTCATGATGCAGCCGATTTTGATCCTGAGTTCTTCGGGATCTCGCCGCGTGAGGCTTTGTTCATGGATCCGCATCAGCGGTTGTTGCTGGAGTCTTCGTGGGAGGCGATGGAGCGGTCGGGCATCGACCCGGTTTCGTTGAGGGGCAGCAAGACTGGTGTGTTCGCGGGGGTGATGTACCACGACTACGCGTTGAACGTGTCTCCGTCGGGCACTGCGGGTGGCAGTGTGGTGTCGGGTCGGTTGTCCTACACTTTTGGCTGGGAAGGCCCGGCGGT
>NZ_JAODNM010000153.1 GCF_025464955.1 Amycolatopsis sp.
ATGGTGCATGGTCACCGGGTTCGGACCGGTGACCATGCAGGCTGGCCGGGCAAGTGTTCACGATGTTCTGAGACATAAACTGTTCACGATGTCCTGGGCTGGGACACCGGCTAGAACCGGCCGGAACGCTCACGAGCCCGAGACGTCAGGGCGGCGGAGGTGGAGAGTTCGGCTCTACCTCAGCAAGGACCGCGGCGAGCTAGTGCTCGTAAAGGGGGCCCGGAGGGCCTGTCGCGTCGTGCGGTGTGACTGGTGGGGCTGAAGTGGCGGCCGTGGGGCTGAAGTGACAGGTGTGACGCTGCGACCTGTTGTGAAGGCTAGTTATCCGCGTAGGACGCACCCAGCTAGGCCTTCACCACGCCTTCAACCTGCCGAAACGACCCCAGGAGCCCCAACAGTCACACTCACCTCCACGTCAAAGCCCTGGCATCCGAATTTTCCTCCCCGCGAGCCCCGCTGACGTGCGAACCTGACGCGTGCCCCAGAACCACGGACTCCATCTGGTAACCGAGGACGAAGCGCACAAGGTCACCTCGATCGAGCTGTTCTTCGACCTTGTCTTCGTCTACGCCATCACCCAGACGACCCAGCTGATGGCCAACCACCTCGACCTGCTCGGCATCGGGCAGGGCCTCGCCATGCTCGCGGCGCTGTGGTGGTGCTGGTGCAGCTACGCCTGGCTCGGCAACACGCTGCACGCCGACCGCGGCGTCGCGCGGCTCGCCATGTTCGCCGCGATGGCGGTGATGTTCCTCCTCGCGCAGACCATCCCCGAGGCGTTCACCGACTTCCCCGGCGGCCTGTACGCGCCGGCGCTGTTCGTCGGCTGCTACTTCGCCGTGCGTCTGCTGCATCTGGTGGCGTACCTCCAAGTCGCCCGCACCGACCCGGCCCTGCGCGGGGTCCTGCTCCGGATTTTGCCCGGGGTCCTGATCTCCGTGGCGATCCTCGCGGTGGCGGCGTTCACGCACGGGCTTGTCCAATTAGGACTCTGGGTGCTCGCGCTGGTGGTCGACTACGGCCGCGTCTACTTCTCCGGCGCCGCCGGCTGGAGCATCCCGTCACCGGCGCATTTCGCGGAACGGTTCGGCGGGATCATGATCATCGCGCTCGGTGAGTCGATCGTCGCGATCGGCATCGGGATCGGCTCGCTGCCGTTGTCCTGGTTGGTCGTGCTCGCCGCACTGTGCGGACTGGCGCTCGTGGCCGCCATGTGGTGGATGTACTTCGACGTCGTCGCCCGCGTCTCGGAGGCCAAGCTCACCCGGACGACCGGCATCGAACGGGCCAAGATCGCCACCGATTCGTATACGTTCCTGCATCTCCCCCTGATCGCCGGAATCGTGCTGGTCGCGCTCGGGCTCAAGAAGGCGCTGCTCTACGTCGCGGACACCGAGCACTACCGGCAGACCGACCCGCTGCACGGCGCCGGGCTGTGGGCGTTGACCTCCGGACTGGCTGTCTACCTTGTCACGTTGAGCGCGCTGCGCCGCCGCAACCTGGGGAGCTGGAACACCCAACGGCTGGTGGTCGCGGTCGTCCTGCTCGCGGTGACACCAGCGCTGGGTCACGTGCCCGCGGCGGCTCTGCTGTCGATAATCGCGGCCGCCGGCCTCGCGCTTGTCACATTCGAACGATTTCGCTTCGCGGGTTGGCGCCGGCAGGTGCATAACGACCACCCGTAAGGGGGTCACCCTGGCGCTCGCCGCCAACTCGGGTTAACCTACTCACGAGTAGGTACACGAGGCCGGTTCCCGGCTGAGGGGAGAGGCGACGGTGGCTGCGCCAAGGAAACGAGACGCGATGGGCTTCGGCCTGGCAGCGCTCACCCGGCTGGCCGGGAGCAAGGCGGTCGAGCGGACCGGCCTTCGCGGGCCGATCCAGAACCTGGTGACCGCGGGCACGAGGAACGGCTTCCGCGCGGCGGGCGCCGCCGGGCGCGCGTTCAAGTCGACGCAGACGCTCGGCAAGCCGGTCCGGCTCGCTCCGGCCGAGGACACCGGGCTGTTCGACCTGAACCCCAGCGAGGACCAGCAGCTGATCGTCGAGACGGTCACCGAGTTCGCCGCGGAGCAGCTGCGGCCCGCTGCGGCGGACGCCGACGCGAAGCTGCTCGCCCCGGAAGGCCTGCTCAGCAGGTCCGCCGAGCTCGGCATCACGCTGATCGGCATCCCCGAGGAGCTGGGCGGTGTCGGCGAAGGCCGTTCCGTCGTGACCAACGCGCTCGTCGCGGAAGCGCTCGCGCACGGCGACCTCGGGCTCGCTGTCGCCGTGCTGGCGCCGTCCGCGGTCAGCACGTCGCTGGTGCTGTGGGGCGACGAGCAGCAGCAGGCCGACTATCTGCCCGCGTTCGTCGGCGAAAACGTCCCGGCCGCGGCCTTCGCGCTGCAGGAGCGGGTGCCGCTGTTCGACCCGTTCAAGCCGGCCACGCGTGCCCGCCGGACGCCGAAGGGCTACCAGCTCGACGGCGTCAAGTCGCTGGTCCCCCGCGCCGCGCAGGCGGAACTGTTTGTCGTGTCGGCCCTTCTGGAAGGCCACGGCCCGGCTCTGTTCATCGTCGAGTCCTCGAACGCGGGCGTGACGGTCGAAGCGGAACCCGCGATGGGACTTCGCGGCGCCGCGACCGGGAAACTGCACATGGACAAGGTGTCGCTGTCCGCCGGCGCACTGCTCGGCGGCGCCAAAAGCGAGGTGTTCGCCGAGGCCGTGCGTTTGTCGCGGCTCGGCTGGGCCGCGCTGGCGGCCGGAACGGCCAGGGCCGTGCTCGACTACGTCGTCCCGTATGTCAACGAACGCACGGCGTTCGGCGAGCCGGTGAGCCACCGCCAGGCCGTCGCGTTCTCCGTGGCCGACATCGCGATCGAGCTCGAAGGGCTGCGCCTGGTGACCCTGCGCGCCGCCTCGCGCGCCGAGCAGGGCAAGTCGTACGCCCGCGAGGTCGCGCTGGCGCGAAAACTGGCTGTGGACAAGGGAATGCAGATCGGCAACGCCGGGGTGCAGCTGCTCGGCGGACACGGGTTCGTCAAGGAGCATCCGGTCGAACGCTGGTACCGCGACCTCCGTGCCATCGGCGTGATGGAAGGCGCCGTCCTCCTCTGAGGCTTTTTCCCGGAAGGCAGAACCATGATCAATCTTGAGGCTCCGAAGAAGGCCGGCGCGCTGATCAACCAGGCGTACCAGGCCGCGGCCGAGGTTTTCCGGCCCATTTCACGGAAGTACGACAGCGCCGAGCACACCTACCCCGCCGAGTTGGACATGTTCGCGGCGTTGCTCGACGGGCTGAACTCGTCCGGCGAGGGCGGCGCAGGCGCGGCCGGTGTGCGTCGCAGCAACGACAAGGAAGACAAGAAGCCGAGCAACCGCAACGGTGCCAACCTCAACGTCGTGCTCGGCACCATCGAGATGTGCTGGGGCGATGTCGGTCTGCTGCTGTCGATGCCACGGCAGGGGCTCGGCAACGCGGCGATCGGTTCGGTCGCCACGGACGAGCAGATCAAGCGGTTCGGCAAGACGTGGGCCGCGATGGCGATCACCGAACCCGGCTGCGGCTCGGACTCGGCCGCGATCACGACGACCGCGAAGCTCGACGGCGACCACTACGTGATCAACGGCGAGAAGATCTTCGTGACCTCGGGCCAGCGCGCCGACTCGGTCGTGGTGTGGGCGACGCTCGCCAAGTCCATGGGCAAGGCGGCGATCAAGTCGTTCTTCGTCGAGAAGGGCACGCCGGGCTTCGAGGTCGTCCGGGTCGAGCACAAGCTCGGCATCCGCGCGTCGGACACCGCCGTGCTGCGCTTCGAGAACTGCCGCGTGCCGAAGGAAAACCTGCTCGGCACCCCGGACGTCGACGTCAACAAGAGCTTCGCCGGGGTCATGCAGACCTTCGACAACACACGCCCGCTCGTCGCCGCCATGGGCGTCGGCGTCGCGCGCGCCGCCCTGGAGGAGACGAAGCGGATCCTCACCGAAGCCGGTGTCACGATCGACTACGACAAGCCGCCGAACACCCAGCACGCGGCCGCGGCGGCGTTCATCCAGCTCGAAGCCGACTACGAGTCCGCCTACCTGCTGACGCTGGAATCGGCGTGGATGGCCGACAACCGCAAGCCGAACTCACTGCAGGCGTCCATGGCCAAGGCGAAGGCCGGTCGCTCGGTCGTCGACATCACCCTGCGCTGCGTCGAACTCGCCGGTGTCGTCGGCTACACCGAGGAGACCCTCCTCGAAAAGTGGGCCCGCGACGCGAAGATCCTGGACATCTTCGAAGGCACCCAACAAATCCAACAACTCATCGTCGCCCGCCGCATCCTCGGGAAGACGTCCGCCGAGCTCAAGTAACCGAGATCGGGAGGGGTCCCGACGGCGAAGACCTAGGGTCGGCCGCTGAAAAGTGGTCGACCCTAGGAGTTCAGCATGAGTGTTCCGGCACCCCGTGTCGCCATGCCCGGCAGGTTCAAGGGCGCCATGGTGATCATGGTCGTCCAGATCGTGGTCAACGCCTTCGGCGGGTTGATGTTGATCTCCGACATCAACGATCGGAACCAGTACGGGCAGCAAATCCCAGGAGTGGCTTACGTCGCGACGGCAGTCGACCTGTTCTTCGCGGTCGCCCTGCTCACGTGCGTACTGCGGCTCCGCTCCGGCGGGTCGTGGGTCCGCCCACTGGCCAAGGTCCTCGAAAGCGCCGTGATGCTGAGTGCCATCATCAACCTGGCCGCCGGGCAGTACCTGAGTATCGGCGGGCTCGCGCTGGCCATCGTCGTGGTCGTGCTCCTCTCCGGTCCGGAAAACCGGTACCGCGGCTGAAGCCTGACGTCACCCGGCGGCGAACTGCTCCGCCTGGAACTCGTCGATGAACCGCCAGGTCGTCCCGCGGGCCCGACGGCCGGTGAGGACGCCGAGGTGCCCGCCCGGCGCGGTTTCGAAGCGCACGGACGCGGCGTTCTCCAGCAGCTCCACCACGCGTTCGACCGACGCCCGGGGCGCGATGGTGTCGTTCTCGCCCGCGACGACGAGCATCGGGACCTTGACGTCGGACAGCGAGATGACCCGCCCGTTGAGGTCGACCGTGCCCTCGGCGAGGTCGTTGGTGCGGAACAGGCGGTGGTACAGCTGCCCGAAGGTGCGACCTGGGTACGCGATCATGTTGTCCATGAAGTGGTCGACGGCCTCGATCTGCGCGAGATAGTCCCGGTCATCAAGATTCTTCAGGATCGCGAGCGGCTTGGTGATCTCCTTGCTGATCCCGGTCGCCCGGAACACGCGGCTGACCAAATAGGACGGTGCCCCGCCGAGCGCGCGGTAGACCGGGGTCAGCAGGTGGCCGCCGGTCAGGTCCACCAGCGGGCGGAACGGCGCGATGATCGGGATCGCGGTGAAGTCCACCGGCGAACCGATCGCGACGATCGACTCGATCGGCAGCGTCGGCTGGTCCGCCTGGACCAGCATCGAGAAGATCCCGCCGAGCGACCACGACACCAGGTGCACGCCCTGACCGCCGGCGTCCTCACTGACCTTCCGAATCGCCCTGGGCAGCACCTCGTCGATCCAGTGCTCGATACCGAGCCGCCGGTCGGAGAACGCCACGTTGCCGTAGTCGACGAGGTAGGTGTTCCGGCCGTCCTCGACCAGGTGCTCGATCAGGCTGCAGCCGCGACGCAGGTCGAAGCAGATCGCGGGCGCGGCGAGCGGCGGCACCAGCAGCACCGGCGGGCCCGAGCCGACGCCGGTCCCGGTGCTCGTCGTCATCCGGTAGACCGACCGGTTGGGGCCCTGGTCGATCAACACTCGCGGCATCGGCCGCAGGTCGGCGACGCCGCCGTGCAGCACCTTGCCCGCCACGTTCGAAGCGGCGGCGGCGAGCCTTGCGGCCGGTGAAACCATCAGATTGCCTCCAGAAGGTGAACTTCAGTGAGCAATCTTGCCGTGCCCGCGCTCACCACTCAACAGGCGACCGGTGCAAGCGCCCAGCAAGCAGTCCACATCGGACTGTGCGTTAGGCCGTCCGAGTCAACTGCCGTCGACCGCGGGGGCACTTCCGGCGGCTCGTGCTTCGTAGTCGGCGCGAGCGCTGGAATGGGCAGCTGAAGCCAAAAGCTGGTCCCCGCCGAGTGATCGGGCGACCCATTCGCCGGTCCGGCGCGGCAGCAGCCGGGTGATCCTGCCCATGAGATCGAGCGATTTGGGCACGAAGACGTCGAAACGCGGCTTTCGCAGGGCATCGACGATGGCCGCCGCGACGTCCTCCGGCTGCACTGACTTGATCATCTTGGCCTCGGCGAGTCCGCTGGCGAGCTCGGTACGCACGATCGCGGGCATGACGCACGAGACGTCGACGCCGGTGCCGCGCAGCTCGAGATGCACCGCTTCGGACAGCCCGACGACCGCGTGTTTGGTGGCGCAATACGTCGCCGCGCCGGGAAACCCGGCCTTGCCCGCCATCGACGCGACGTTGACGATGTGCCCGGTCCCGCGCGGCCGCATCCGCTTGATCGCCTCGCGGGTGCCGTGGATGACGGCGTGGACGTTGATCTCGAGCTGACGCCGTGTCGACGCGTCGTCCTCCTCGTCTAGCGGCGAAAGCGGCATGATCCCCGCGTTGTTGATCAGCACATCGATCGGCCCGAGCCGTGCTTCGACGTCGTCGAGGAACGCGGTGAAGGCCGTAGTGTCGGTGACGTCGAGAGGCAGGGCAAGCGTGTCGCCACCCAGCTCACCAGCGGTTTTCTCGGCGCGGACATGGTCGAGGTCGCCGATCGCGACACGTGCGCCCAGCCGCGTCAGCGCCGCGGCGGTCACTGCCCCGATCCCCTGCGCCCCGCCGGTGACCACGATGACCTTGCCTCGCAGCGAACGCGGCTGTGCCATGGCTGGTTCCTCTCCGTCGACGCTGACCTCGAGTCTTGTTGACACATGGCCAACTAACTCATGGTGCAACGAAACGGCCGGTTAGTCCAGCCGGAGCTCGAAGACCTGTCCGATCCAGGGCGCGTTCCTGACCTCGACTTCGAACTGGACCGTGCGAGTGAACCCCTGGCTCTCGTAGTAGCGCACGAGGTTGCCGTCACCGCCCGCCCAGCAGTCGACCCGCACCAGCCCGACACCGCTCTGCCGAGCCTCGTCGAACACGTTCGCGATCAGCCGGCCGCCGACGCCGAGCCCGCCGAACCTGCGCGAAATGAGCAGCAGACCGAGGTAGATCTCCGGCTCCCCCGACGACGGCACGTGTCGCGGGCACGTCCCCTGGGTGATGGACACGCCGGCCGGTACGCCGTCGACCTCGGCCACCTGCAGGCGATTGCTGCCTGCCATCTCGCGGACCCGCTCGACCTGCAGCGGGATGCCGGACCACGGTTCGGTGCCCCACTGACCGGCACTGCCGCGCGCGGTCAGCCAAGCGACGGCGTCGTCGAACATCTGCAACAGGGCAGGGAAGTCGTCGGGAGTACCCGGACGAAGCGCAATCTCGTTCACGGGAGAGTGACGATAGCGGGTCCATCCACCCCAGGACTCCCACTTTTGCGCTTGTGCGGGGTCCTTGCGCACGCCGATAACCCGCGCCTGCACTTTTGTGGCTCTTCGGTATGTGTGGGTGCTGGTTGCTGTGAACTGGCTGCGTTTTACCGCAGCAACGGCCTGGTCGTGTCGGTGTACGGCGAATGCCGGTGTCCGGAGCTGGGTGTGGGACTCGCCGCTCTGACTGTGGAACTCACCCTCGCTGAACGTGGGACTCGCACAGAGCGTCGGTGAGTCCCACACTCCAGCCCGGCGAGTCCCACGTTCACGCCGACGAGTCCCACAGTCACCACCAGCCGACCACACCCGCTGACCTCAAAAACCTCACCAGCCACACCGACACCACCCAGCCACCCCAACCGACCTTCAGAATCCCTTCCCCACACCACCCGCCCCGCCGCGGTAAAACGGAGCCAGTCCACAGCACCCAGCACCCACCGAGGCGTCGCGGACCCACACATACGACACAAGAGCCACAAAAGTGCCCGTCCTAGTCGGGACGGACCTCCGAGGCGGAGTTGACGTGCAGGACGGCACGCCCACTGTCGTACTCCGGCCAGCCGGGGTCACCGGTCGCCGCGAAGCGGACCCACGATTGGTTCAGCAGCTCCGCGACGCCCTTCGGCGCGGATTCCCCGACGAGCCCGCTGGCGACGTCGAGGTTGTTGAACACGAACGGCAGGTCGAGACCGTGACACGCACCGAGCCGCCCGTCGAACAGCGGTCCGCGCCAGTCGAATTCGTAGCAATACGTCCGGCCTTGATGCGCTTCGGCGAGCCGACGTGCTGGGGCCCGGAACACCAACTCGGTCAGGGCTGGGACGGCGACTTCGCCCGCCGAACGGCCGTTCTGCCCGAGGCCATGGCGTTCGAGGGTCGGCACCGGGTCCGGATGGGACTTGGACATCATCGCGACGAGCTGCTCGTCGGTGAGGACGTCGATCGCCCCGGTCGGAACCAGGTACAGCGCCATCTCGTCGCGACAGGACCCGACAACCAGATCGACTCCTTCGCCCGCACCACTCTCGATCGCTCGCCCGGGGTGTTCGGGCAGCATATCGTCACCGAAGAGTGGCATGAACGTGGAAAGGCCGAAGCCCGGGTCGAATCCGTCCGCGTCGCGCAGGTCCGGGCTGCCACCGGGAACAGTGAGCGCCTCCTGCGCGGCGAGCAGGTCCTCGGCCGGGATCGAACGAAACGCTTCGGCCGTCGCGGGAACGTCGAGCGCCTTCGCCAGGTGGTCAGCAAGCTTTCGGGCCTGTTCGAGGGGACGCACCATCTCGGCGTGGCCGCTTTGCACGATCCCGCGCCGGAACAAACCCTCGGCCAGCGGCGACGCCAGCAGACATGCGACGCTCATGGCGCCGGCGGACTGCCCGAAAACGGTGACGTTGCCCGGGTCGCCACCGAACGCCGCGACGTTGTCACGCACCCACCCCAGCGCCGCGATCTGGTCACGCAGCCCGAGGTTCGTCGCACCGCCCTCCAGCGGCAGGAAGCCCTCGATCCCCACGCGGTAGTTGAGGGTCACCAAGACCGCGCCTTCTCGGGTGAACGCGGAACCGTCGTAAACCGCGGCCGACCCCGTTCCGGCGAGGAACCCGCCACCGTGGATGAACACCAGGACGGGCAGCCCGGCCGCGGCGGTGTCCGGCGTGTAGACGTCGACCGTGAGATAGTCCGGACCCTTGCGCCACCCGGGACCGACGAGCGGCCCGAGGTCGAAGCCCGCCACGTTCCGGTTGGTCTGCGGCGCGTTCGGACCGGGTTCCGTGCCGTCACGGACGCCGTCCCAGGCCGGTGCTGGAACAGGCGGGGCGAACCGGAGTTCCCCGACAGGCGCTGCGGCGTAAGGGATCGACAGGAACCGAGTGACACCCTCGACGACTTCGCCGCGGACCTCCCCGGACGTGGTGGAGACGATCACGCGATGGTCCTTTCGGCGGTAATTCGGTGAGGGATGACCTTGCCGGGGTTGAAGATCCCGTGCGGATCGAGCGCGTTCTTGACGGCGTGATGCAGGCCGAGGACAGCCGGCCCCAGTTCGCGGCGCAGGCCTTCCTGCTTGAGCAGCCCGACGCCGTGCTCGCCGGTGACCGTGCCGCCGAGGTCCAGCGCGTCGGACACGATCTGCTCGAACGCCGCCTGCGCGCGTGTCCTGGCGGCCTCGTCGCCGGCCGGCGTGATCAGCATCGGATGCAGGTTGCCGTCGCCGATATGGGCGACGTTCGCGATCAGGATGTCGTTCCGGGCCGCCGTCCGGCCGATTCGCGCGAGCATTTCGGGGACCTGGTGGGTCGGCACGCACACGTCCTCGGTCAGCACCGGACCCAGCCGTTCGAGCGCCGGGTACGCGAGCCTCCTCGCGGCAAAAAGCGCGTCCGCTTCCTCCTGGTCCGTCGACACCGCGGCCCAGGTGGCCCCCGCTTTTTCGAAACAGGCGAGCATCGCGGCCGCCTCTTCGTCACCGGCGGCCCCCGGCGAGTCGCAGCGTCCGAGCAGCACGACCTCGGCCTCGGCCGAGAGGCCCATGTTCTTCCAGTCGTCGACCGCGGCGAGGCAGTGCCGGTCGACGAGCTCGAGCGCGGACGGCACGATCCCGGCCGCGGCGATCTCCGCGGCGGCGACACCGGCGTCGACGATCGAGGAGAAGTAGCCCGCAACTGTGCGCTCCGGGGCCCGCCGCGCCTTCAGCCGCACGGTCACTTCGGTGATGACGCCCAGCGTGCCCTCGGAACCGACCATGAGCCCGGCGAGGTCGTACCCCGCCACGCCTTTCGCCGTCCGGCGGCCGAGCCGCACGAGGTCGCCGAGCCCGGTGACGATCTGCATGCCCAGTACGTAGTCGCGGGTGACACCATACTTTACGCAGCACACCCCGCCCGCGTTCGTCGCGACGTTCCCGCCGATCGTCGACCAGGGGGAACTGGCCGGGTCCGGCGGGTACCACAGGCCCCGCTCGGCACAGGCCGCCCGGAGGTCGTCGTTCACCACCCCGGGTTCGACCACGGCCAGCCGTTCCACCGGGTCGATCTCGCGGATCTTCGCGAAGTGGTCCATGGCGAGCACGACACAGCCTTCGACGGCGTTGGCACCACCGGACAGCCCTGTCCCCGCTCCCCTGGTGACCACCGGGACGCCGTGGGCCAGGCAGTACCGGACGACGACCTGGACCTCTTCGGCCGTCCGCGGCCGCACGACCACCTCCGGGACCGCGTACGGCGCCCATTCCGCCTCGTCGTGGGCGAAGCTCCGAAGGATGTCGGGATCGTGGACCACCCGGTCCGGTGGCAGCAGCCCCGCGAGATCGTCGACCAGCATGCCTCCAGGTTAGTGCCGAATGCAGCGGTGATGCCGGAAAGTAAACCCTGGCCAGTAGTGTTCCGGCGACGAAAGATGCCCCTTCGGTCGTGCGTGGGTCCCTGCCGCCGCGACTTTTGTCTGCCCTTGTGGGGTGTCTTAGTTCTCAGAGATCGCAACTCGCCGTCGAGTTGCGATCACCCGCCGACGAGGCCTAGAACAGCGCTTTCGCTAGGTCCCGGTAACCCGGCATCGGGTCGACGCCCTCGGGGACGAGTACCTGGATCCCGACGTGGTCGCCACCGGCGTCGAGGTGCTCGCTGAGCCCACGCACGATGACTTCGGGTTCGCCGTGCAGCGCGAGCGCGTCGATCAGCTTGTCGCTGCCGCCATTCTCGATGTCTTCGTCGCCGAAGCCGAGCCGCCGCAGATTGCTGACGTAGTTGGCCAAACCGAGGTACGGCGTTGCGATCGGCGGCCGGCCGATTTCCCTGGCCCGCACCGGATCGGGCTCGACGACGACCATGTGCTCCACGGCCAGCACGCTGTCCGCGCCGAGGATCTCCCTGGCCTGCCTGGTGTGTTCGGGCACCGTCAGATACGGGTGGGCACCGGCCGAGCGGTCGCGGGACAGCGCCAGCATGCGCTTGCCGAGCGCGCCCACCAGCAGCCGTTCCGCCGGTACGCCCGCCGCATCCAGCTCGTCGAGGTACCGCGACAGTTTGTCGTACGGCTTCTCGAAGGCCTTGATGGACTCGGGGTGGCCGATCCCGACCCCGAGCACGAAACGGTCAGCGTACTTGTCCGCGATCCGGTGGTACGACCGCGCAATCTTGGCGGGGTCGTTGGTCCACACGTTGACGATCGACGTCGCCACGGTGACCGCGCTCGTCGCGTCGAGGATCTCCTCCACCAGACGCAGCTCCGCGATCGACGTCACGCCGCCGCCGAGCCAGACCGTGCCGTACCCGAGCGCCTCGGCCTCGACGCCGAAGTCCTTCCTGTCCTTGTCGCCGTGAACCGGGTTCAACCAGGCTCCGAACCGCCCCAACTCCATGCCCATCGGTCACTCCATCCGCCGTCGACGACCTCGCTACATAACCGTAGCATCGATGTATAGCAAATGTAGCGAGGCTGGGTGGCGAAACCCCCTCAGGGCCACCCCCGTGGCGTTCAACGCCAATGCCTGGAACTTTGGAGGGCTGGCTGGTGCGGCAAGGTCCTGTTTACGGCAGCAAGGACCGGGGCGAAGGGGTGCTGGCAGCGGAGGCACCTCAACCGACCAACCACCCGACACCCCTCAGTTCCAGGCATTGGTGGCGTTCAGCGCCACAAGGGGTCCCCGAGCCAGATCGCGAAGCGTCAGGCGAGGGTCATCGCGTAGACCTGCACGCGCGGGTCGTTGGGCAGGGTTACCGAGTAGACGGTCTTCCCCGCGTCGAGTGGGACGGACTGGCCGAACAGCCGGACGGGCGGGCCGTCGACGCCGGAGCCCGCCTTGATGCGGTGCGGCATATCCAGCACGACAGTGCTACCAGCGGGTGTGGACCCTGCCCAGTCCCCGACGGTCACCGGAACGTTCGCCGTGCTGCCGTCGGCGTACCGCACGGTGACCACCGTGCTGACGGGTCCGTTGTGGGCGGCGCCGACGAGCCGGATCGAGGCGTACTTTCCGCCTGGCAGCAGCATTTGCTGCCCGCGCGCCTCGACGAAGTTCGCCGCGGTCCCGGTCGGATCGGGGGCGGCGTACGAGACGCCGCCCCAGGTGACCGGGCCGGCCGGCGGCAGCAGGTCGGCGTCGTAGCTCCAACCCGAACCGTCGAAGTTGCCCTGATCCGGCTGCGCGACCGTGGCGGCCCCGTCATGGTTCACTTCGCTCGCGAGGTCCACCGCGCACTGCCCGTTCGCGGTCGTCGCGCACGTCGGCGCGGTGCGGACCTCGACTGTCGCCGACTGCGTGACGGTGTTCGCCCCGGCGCCGGAAACCGTGACCTGCAAGGGATATTTTCCGATCGGCGTGTTCGGCGGGACGGTGGCCTCCACGCTCACGGCCTGCTGTTTCGGCAGCCGCCCTGACCAAGTCACCAGCGGCCACTGCGGTTTCGTCCGCACCGACCACCCCGCGGGCACCTTCGCCGACACGACGGCCACCGACAGATCGGGCGACTGTCCCAGCACGTCCAGCGTCAAATCCGCCTTCTGTGCCGACGCGCTCGTCGGCAACACCGCCGACGAAGTCTCGAACGACGCGTCGACGTGACGGCGCGAGTCACCGGCGGCCTGGTCGACCGACGGCGGCGCCGCGGCGCGCCCGGTACCCCACGAAGACGGCTTGTCCCCGACCTTCTGTGCCAACGTTCCGCCGTGCGCAACCGCGCTCCAGTCCAGCGACGTCCCGCGGACGTCACGACCGTTCAGCGAAACGCTTTGCACGTAACGGTTGGTGTCACTCGCACCCGGCGCCGTGATGGCCAGCGTGCCGCCCTGCTTCGCGCCGAACTGTCCGATTCGGACGGTCGCCGACGGGAACTGCGGGCTGGACACCGCGAGAAAGTTGCTCCCGCTCATCGTCGGGTACAGCCCAAGTGAGGAGAACACGTACCAGGCGGACATCGTGCCGAGGTCGTCGTTGCCGGTCATCCCGTCCGGCCCGGTGGTGAACAGCGTCATCGCCGCACGCACCACCGTCGCGGTCTTCGCCGGCGCGCCCGCCCACAGGTACATGTACGGCGCGAGCAGGTCGGGCTCGTTGTTCGGGTTGTACGTCGGCTTCGCGTAGTAGTCGTACGGCTGGACGATCCAGTCGGTCCGCGCCGTGCCCGCCGGGTCTGTGAGCAGTTTGCCGTAGGCGAAAAACGAGTCGAGCCGCTTCTCCGCGGCGGCCTTGCCGCCCATGAGGCCGACGAGTCCGGCCGGGTCCTGCGGCACGAGCCACTGGTACTGGTACGCCCCGCCTTCGTGGAACTGCTCCCCCGCCGCGACCGGGTCGTACGCGGTCACGAACGTGCCATCGGTGGTGCGCGGCCGGAACTGGCCGATCGAGGAGTCCCACAGGTTCTTGTACCACTGGCCGCGGTCACCGAACATCTTCGCGTCGGCGGCGTGCCCGAGTCCCTGGGCCATCAGGGAAAGCGCGGCGTCGGCGGCGGAGTACTCGAGGGTGGCCGACGCCGGATGCACGCAGTCGTTGTCGCCGCCCTTGTCCGCGCAGTCCTTGCCGAGGGTGAGCCCGGCCGGGATGTACCCGCTCGCCTGGTATTGGTCGACACCCGTACGTCCGTTGTACGGCGAATCCGGCGGCGGGGTACTCGTCGCATCCTTCTTCATCAGTCCGTACGCCTCTTCCTCATGCCCGGCCAGCATTCCCTTCGACCAGGCTTCGACGAGAAAGGGCACGACCGGGTCCCCGGTCATGATGTTGGTTTCGCTGTTCGCGAGCGCCCAGCGCGGCAGCCACCCGCCATCGCGGCCGATGGACAGGACCGACAGCGCGACATCGCGTGCCACCTGTGGTTCCAGCATCTCGAGCAACTGGTTCTGCGGCCGGTAGGTGTCCCACAGCGACAGGTTCTGGTACGGCGTGTATCCGTCCGCCGCGTGCGCTTTCTTGTCGAACCCGGTGTACTGGCCGTCGACGTCGCCGGCGAGGTTCGGGTGCAGCTGCGCGTGGTAGAGCGCCGAATAGAACGCGGTCTGCCGGTCAGCCGTCCCACCGCCGACCCCGATCGCGGACAACTTGTCCACCCACGAGTCGTGCAGCTGCGTACGTGTCTTGTCGAAGTCGTACGAGGTTCCGGTTTCCTGCGCCAGGTTCTTCCGCGCGCCGTCGAGGCCGGTGTACGACAGGCCGACCTTGACCACGGCCTGGTGGTCGGTGGTCGCGTCGAAAGTCACCCAGGCGCCGTTGCCGCCGGTCCCGGCGGCGTCACTGCCGCCAGGGGTCGTCGTCGAGCCACGCCACGTGCCGTGCGCGGTGAACGGCCGGTCGAACGTGGCCGAAAAATACACCGTGTGCTGGTCCTTCCCCGCGCAGAACCCGCCGGCGGTGACACGGCCTTCGATGGTCCGGTCGCCGACCACGTGGATCTCGGAGCCCTGCACCGACTGGTTGGCCTTGCCGGTGTTGAACAGGACATTCGCCTGGGTCGTCGACGGGAAGGTGTAGCGCTGCCAGCCGGTACGCGGGGTCGCGGTCAGCTCCGCGTTGATGCCGTACCGCGAGAGCCCCACCTGGTAGTAGCCGGGCTTGGCTTGTTCGTCGCTGTGGGAGTACGCGGACTTGTAGCTATTGGTGTCGACGGAGTCGACGGCCCCGGTCGTCGGCATCATCGGCAGCTCGCCCTCGACGCCGCAGCCGACGCCGGACAGGTGGGTCTGGCTGAAGCCGTAGATCGAGCCCTGTTGGTAGTCGTAACCGCCCTGACCGCCGGTGTCCGGGCTGACCTGGACCATGCCGAACGGCGCGCTCGCCCCGGGGAAGGTGTTGCCCGAGTTCTGCGTTCCGATGAACGGGTTGACCAGACTTGTCGGATCGGCCGGTGCCGCGGCAGTCGCCGCCGTTGCGGGCAGCACGGCGGTGACCAGGCCGGCGAGCAGCAGTCCGGCGGTCACCCCCGCGGGGAGACGTCTCAGAGTCGACCGCATGGAATGCCTACCTCCAGCTTGTGACAACGTTGTCATCGCCCAGCGAAGCCGCCCCCAGTGATCCGGCGGGAAGCGTCGGGCAAGGCCCTCTCACCGGGGATCAGATCAAGCCGTCGCCCCGGGTGTCAATGGGCACCGCGCGCTCGGGCTGGCCGATACCGGCGTTTACCGTCAGTGCCATGCTGAGGACGTCAGTGACATGCCGAGGACTCTGGCCGTGGAGAACTATCGGTCCCTGCGTCACGTTACGGCCACCCCGCCGGCCAGTAGCGTCGGTAGCGCGACCCCTGTTGTCCCGATCAGCGGCGGCCGGTAACGTCGCGCCGATGCCCGCGGTGGGCAAGGTGTCTGGGTAGGTTGAGGATGGGATTCACGTGGTGACTACAGGTCGGGTTATCCGGTTCGACGAATTTCGCGGTTATGGTTTCGTTTCCCAGGACGAGGGCGGCGACGACGTTTTCCTGCACGTGAACGACCTCGATTTCGACAAGAGGCTCGTCACGCCCGGAACCGCGCTGGAATTCGTCGTGGAAGAAGGCGATCGCGGACTCAAGGCGACCGAGGTGCGCATTATCGGGTCCGCGGAGAAAGCGGTTTTGCCCGCACCGGCCGCCCGGCAGGACTTCCACCGCGAAGAGGACGGGGTCGGCGATGTCCTCACGACCAGGGAACTGCTGAGCGAATTCACCGAAACACTGCTTCCCGCGGCACCGACCTTGACCGCGGAACAGATTCTCAGTGTGCGGCGATGTGTGGTGACCGTCGCCCGCAGCCATGGTTGGATCGAGGACTGATTTTCCCGGCTTGGCTGAGATTCGCGAGCATGACGAGGGCAGGAGTTCGGCATGAGGTTGGCCACTGTGGACGGGCGCGCGGCGCTGGTCGTGGGCGCCGGTTACGTCGTCGATCTGGCGAGGGCCAGCCGGGGGCGGTTCGGGCACGAAACCCAGGCCGCGTACGAACGCTGGGACGAACTGACCGAGTTCGCAGCCACCGTCAACCCCGCGGGCGAGTGGGTGCGCAGCGCCGAACCCGGGGACTTCGGCAACCCCGTCCCGGCGCCCCGCCAGGTCTTCGCCATCGGCCTGAACTATGCCGACCATGCCGCCGAATCCTCGTTCGCCCTTCCTGAGCAGCCCGTGGTCTTCACGAAGTTCCCGACGTGCCTCACCGGCCCCACCGGGGACGTCGAGCTGCCGCCCGGCAAGGTCGACTGGGAGGTCGAGCTGGTCGTCGTGATCGGGCGGCGGGCCCACCACGTCGCCGAAGACCACGGCTGGAACTACGTAGCCGGGCTTTCCGTCGGGCAGGACCTTTCCGAGCGGGTGCTGCAACAGACCGGGCCTGCCCCGCAGTTCAGCCTCGCGAAGTCGTACCCGGGCTTCGGCCCGATCGGCCCGGTCGTGGTCAGCCCGGACGAGCTGCCCGGTCGCGACGACCTCGAGCTCGGCTGCTCGGTCAACGGCGAGCAGATGCAGCAGGGTCGTACCGCCCAGATGATTTTCCCGGTGCCCGAGCTCATCGCGCGGCTTTCCGCGGTGACCCCGCTGCTGCCCGGAGACGTGATCTTCACCGGGACACCGTCCGGCGTCGGGCTCGGCCGCACCCCGCAGCGGTACCTCGTCCCCGGCGACGAACTGGTCAGCCACGTCGAAGGCATCGGGAGCATGCGGCACCACCTCGTCGCCCCAGCGTCCTGAAAACCGGCGATCAGCGCGACCCGTTGCCGGGGCGTTTGACGGCGTGGCCGACGAGCATGGTGTCGGTGCCGAGGATCGACAGTCCGGCGAGGTCCTCGGTGAGAAACCGGTAGAGATGCTCGGCGTCGCGCAGCCAGACCGCGAGCTGCAGGTTCGACGTTCCGGTAGTGGCGAACGCGCCGTGGACGGCGGGATGGGCGGCGAGCTGCCGCCCGGCCTCGTCGAGCCGGTCGGGCGGCAGCTGGAGCGAGATGTTGGCGTCGACGACGAGACCGAGCCGCTGCGGCAAGAGCATCGATGATCCGCTCGTCGACGTCGTCGAGCGGCCGCTGCGCCGCCACCGGCTCGACGGGAGGCGTGAGTTCGGCGCGTTCGACGTCGGTGAGCGCGTCGAGCCGCCAGTCCGACGCGGTGGAAAAGACGTGCAGCACGGTCTGCGCATTGACCGCGGTGACCGCCGAGGTGGCAGGCAGCTGGTGGAAAACCAGGCGGTTGCGGGGACCACTGCCCAGCAGGATCGCCGAGATCTCGTCCCCACCGGCCGAAACGTCGACGAACGCGATGTCGTCCCGCGCCGCGAGTGCCGCGACGATCGCGTCGAGTTTCCCGCGCAGCACCCGGATGCGCAGCTGCATGACGCCGACCAGGTCGGCCTGCGGCCGCGTCGCGAGGACCAGGAGATCGGACGTCACAGGTGCACTCACAGCTATCAGTTTCGCTCATCACCCGGAGCCGGACAGACCCACCACAGCGTGACCATCCCGGAAGCGTGAGATGAACGTCACTCAGCGTGCCGAACGGCTTCCGCGACCGACCGGACGGTAAAGAATGAAAACGGCTCGCAGCGAGGAAATACTCCACTCCGGCGCACGGTCGACCGACATTTTTCCGCCCGTCCCGCGGGCGCTTCGAACCGTCTCATCGGGCCCGGATCCCGACCCATTCGGACACGCGGGCACCCAGGTGGCAGGATGGGGCCCAGAGGTTGGGGTTTCTCGGTGTGAGGACCCGGCTCGGCTACAAGGAGTTAGTAGTATGGCGCAGGGCAGTGTTAAGTGGTTCAACGGTGAAAAAGGCTTCGGCTTCATCGCTCAGGACGGCGGCGGTCCCGACGTTTTCGTGCACTACTCGGAAATCGAGGGCAACGGTTTCAAGTCGCTCGACGAGGGTCAGCGCGTGGAATTCGAGATCGGCCAGGGCCAGAAGGGCCCCCAGGCCCAGGGCGTTCGCGCCATCTGAGTAACCACTGAATAAAGGAGAACCCGCGTCCCTCGAGGGCGCGGGTTCTCTTCTTTTCCGACTACTGTGACGCAAAGCACATTCTTGTGATGAGGGGGCGGCTCCTGGGGCGAGGCCAAGCAAAAGCAAGAGTGCGGAAAGTTCCCGACCTGTTGGGGCTGACCGTCGACGAAGCGCGGCCGGCCTGCCAAGCCTCCGGATTCCTGCTCACCGAGCCCGAAACAGAGTACGGACCGACGAACGGGTTCGACGCGCCCATCGTCCGCCAGCGGCCGCCCGCCGACACCGTCGGCGGACGCGGCGACTACGTCATGGTGTGGACATCGGGCTCGGGCGGCGTGGGCGGCGTCCGCGAGCCTGGGATCCCACCTCGACCCACAGTGGTGAACAGCGAAGAGGCAGAGCGTCCTAGTTCGTAGCCATCAGGCCGACCTGACGACCGACGTCTTCCTTCGCCGCGGCTGACAGGACAGCGTCCAGCAAGTGCGGGAAGCGGCTCTCGACGTCGTCACGACGAAGCTTGACGAAGCAGCGGGTGCCCTCTTCGCGGGTTCGGGTCAATCCGGCGGCCCGCAGCACCTTCAGGTGATGGCTCAGGGTCGATTTCGCTACCGGCGCCCGCAACTCCCCCCAGCCGCGCTCCACCCCGTCGGACAGCAGCCGGACGAGCCCCACGCGGATGGGGTCGCTCAGCGCGGCCATCACGTCGGTGAGTTTCAGCTGGTCGACGCCGGGATGCACCTGTGGATGCTTCATCGACCCAGCATACTACGTTCGATGTTCAGCGAACATCGAACATCGAACGACTAGTCGCGAAACGGCCTGGCCCAGCCGGCCCGCCCCAGCCATGCCACCCAGTCACGCAGAGGCACGGCCATGACACCCAGTATGGCCGAATTCAGGCGTAGGGCAGCAACCGTGCCAGCATGTCCGGGTTGTCGGCGAGTCCGTATTTCAGGCCTTCGCCGAGGTGCGAAGCAACCTGGGGCGCGAGGTCCCAGTCCAACCCGCCGAGGGGGGGTTCGGGGTCGTACTCGATGGTGAACTGGATATTCCGCGCCACCTCGTCGCCGGCCAGCCTGCCCACCAGGTAGAGGGCCATATCGATCCCGGCGGCGACCCCTGCCGCGGTGATCACGGGAGTGTCCTCGACCCAGCGTTCGGCCACCGGGACGGCACCGAAGCCACGCAGGATCTCGCGGTACATCCAGTGCGTGGTGGCGCGTTTGCCGTCGAGCAAGCCGGCCGCACCCAGCAGCAGCGAGCCGGTGCAGACCGACGTCGTCCATTCAGCCGTGGCCGACGCCTCGCGGAGGTACGTAAGCAGCCGTTCGTCTCCGAGCGCCCGCAGGGTTGGCGCGGCACCGCCGGGCACCACGATCGCGAACGGGTGCGGAACCTCGGCGAAGGTGTGGCTCGGGGCGATCCCGAGCGGCGTGTCGGTGTCCACGGCCCCGGCTCGCTCGCCCACCACGACAGCCCGGTAGCCGAGACCGCTGTGGGCCAGCACACTGAGCACCTGGAGCGGCCCGGCGAGGTCGAGCAGGGTCAGTCCCGGGTACAGCACGAACGCGATCGTCTTCTCGTCGTCAGCCATGCGTCCCAGCTTGACCTGCGACGACTGCCGATGTGACGTGAGTGTCCGAAATCCTGCGAACCATGTCTGACCGGCCGTGCACCTGCTAGCGTCCCGGCATGCAACGGCCCGCCAGACGCGTGGTGATCATCGGCTACCCCGACGCCGAGCTGCTGGACATCGCCTGCACCGCCGACGTCCTGGACGCGGCGAACCGGCTCGGCGCCAAGCCGTCGTACGAAATCCGGCTCACCACCGTCGACGGGCACCCCGTCCGGTGCGGCTCCGGGCTGACGCTCGCCGCGCACCTCCGGCTCGACCAGGTCGAGGGCGGGCTGGACACCCTGGTCGTCTCGGGCGGGGCGGGGCACGAGACCGCCGCCGCCGACGTCCGGCTGCTCACCCACGTCCGGCGGCTCGCCGACACCAGCCGACGGGTCGCGTCGGTGTGCACCGGCGCCACCGTCCTCGCCGCCGCGGGCCTGCTCAACGGCCGTCGCGCCACGACCCATTGGCGCTACGCCGCCTTGCTTGCCCAGAACTTCCCCGCGGTCACCGTCGACCCGGTGCCGCTGTTCATCAAGCACGGCAACGTCTACACGTCGGCCGGCGTGACGAGCGCCCTCGACCTCACCCTGGCACTGGTCGAGGAGGACCACGGACCCACGCTCGCCCGCGAGGCCGCGCGAGAACTCGTCACCTACCTGCAGCGGCCCGGAAACCAGGCGCAGGTCAGCATGTACCTCGCCGCACCACCGCCGGAGCATCGCGTGGTGCGCGACCTGACGGCGTACGTCAGCGAGCATCTCGACGCCGACCTGACGACGATGACGCTCGCCGAGCACGCCGGCATCAGCGCGCGGCAGCTGAGCCGCCTGTTCGACGCGCACCTCGACACCACGCCGAGCCGCTACGTCCGCGCGACCCGCGCCGCGGCGGCCGCGCAACTGCTGTCCACCACCGAGCTCCCCCTCGCCGCCATCGCCCGCCGGTGCGGGTTCGGCTCCACAGAAACCTTGCGGCAGGCCTTTCTCGACCACTACGACACCCCGCCGTCGGCCTACCGGCGCGTCCACCTGCGACAAGCGTTCGTCTGAGTCGTTTGCCCGGTTCACCGCGGCGGTAAGCCGACCCGAAACTCCGGCGGCCGAAGGCATGTGCACGATTGTCCGGTGGAAACAGACGGCTCCGACGACGACACCGGCCCGATTCGCCGGATATCGGATGATGTTCCGTCCCCACCTCGTGCCCGGCGCGACCCCTCGGCGCCCCGCGCGCCGCGCTCGGCGGCCCCCCGCGCCGACGGGCAGCCACCCCGGCGAGCCGCGGGGACACCACCACGACGGCCCCGGCCGCCCGGGCAGACACCGCCGCCCGCGAACCGCCGCCGCGCCGAGCAGGACACGGACACCTCAGCCCGCAAGGGACCCCGAGACCCCAAAGCCGCCGAAGTGGCGGCGGAGCCCCGGAAACCCCGGCGAGCGGTCAATCCCGCGGGGCACGGTCATGGGCACGGCCACAGCCACGGCCCCGCGGCGCCTGCCTCGAGACGGGTCAAGCTGCTGCTCATCTGGCTGCTGGTCCCGATCGCGCTGCTGACCGTCGCCGGCATGATCGTGCTGTATCCCTGGGGGAAACCGGCCGTCGTGAGCGCGGTCTCCCAGGGCACGCCGGTGCACGGCAAGATCACCACGGCGACCAGCGGGCCGTGCCTGGAACAGGGCCAGGTCCAGGTCGGGACACAGACCGACCCCGGGCAGAAACCGTGCCTGGCCGTCGAGGTCTCGATGACCGACGGCCCCGCGAACGGGCAGGCCGTCCGGTTGACCGTGCCGATCGAACCGAGCACGCCGCGGTTCACTGTCGACGACAAGGTCGTGCTGAGCTACAACGGCGGCAACCTCCACGACCCGTCGTCGTTCCAGCTGCTCGACTTCCAGCGAGGGTTGCCGCTGACACTGCTCGCGGCGCTGTTCGCCATCGCGGTGATCGTGCTCGGCCGCTGGCGGGGCTTGGCGGCACTGGTCGCGCTGGGCCTGAGCTTCGTGGTGATCGCGCTGTTCGTGCTGCCCGCGATCCTGTCCGGGGAAAACCCGCTGCTGGTCGCGATCGCCGGCGCGGGGGTGATCATGTTCATCGCCCTGTACCTCACCCACGGCTTGTCCGCGCGGACGTCCTCGGCGGTGCTCGGCACGATGGTCAGCCTCGCGCTCATCGGCGTCCTGTCCGCTCTGTTCTCCGCCGCGTCCTCGCTGACCGGTCTCGACGACTCGACGTCCACGCTGATCCAGTCGCTCGGCCACGGCATCGACACCCGCGGACTGCTGCTGGCCGGGGTCGTCATCGGCTCGCTCGGGGTACTCGACGACGTCACCATCACCCAGACCAGCGCGGTCTGGGAGCTCCGCCGCGCGAACCCCTCACTGGGCTGGAAGGAGCTGTACAGCGCCGGCCTGCGGATCGGCCGCGACCACGTCGGCTCCGCGGTCAACACCCTCGTGATGGCTTACGCGGGCGCCGCGCTGCCGGTCCTGCTGTATTCGTCGATCTCCGGGGTCGGGCTCGGTGCGATCCTCGGTTCCGAGGACATCGCGCAGGAGCTGGTCCGCACCCTGGCCGGCAGCGTCGGCATCGTCGCGGCCGTCCCGGTGACGACCGTGCTGGCCGCGTTGATCGCCAGCCGCGAGCCGGCCGAACCTGCCGTCGAGGCGACCGTCTGACGCTCCAGTCACACCCGTCACACCAGCAACAACGGCGTGACCCGCCTCAGCGCGCGCCCGTTCGGTGGAGTACGAAGTGGGCACCAGACAGGCGACTTCTGGAGGGGCCATGTTCGACGTCGTGCCGACACTCCCCCGGCGCGTGCTTACCGTGGCGCACCGGGTGCTCAACTCGGCCTTCGACGTGCTCGAGGCCGTTCCCCGCATCGCCGAAGCGGTGGACGAGCTCCGTGCCACGATCAAACTCCTGGAGCGGCTGGCCACCTTCGCCGCCGAAGAACTCCCGGAGGTCGTCTACCAGCTCGAGGCGATCCGCGGCGAGCTGGCCGTCATCGAACGACGGCTCGCGGCGGGCTCGCCCGGTGCGGTGAACGGCACGGCGGTCGGTGCCGTCGGGGCCGTCGGGGCCGTCGGGGCCGTCAGTCCAGAGTCGCCACGAACCGGTTGACCGCTTCCATGGTGAACCGCTGCGCGAGCTTGCCCGCGGGCGCGGCCGACGCCAGCCGGTAGAGCGGCCGGTCGGCGGCGCCGTCCCCCCGCGCTTCCGACTTGAGCTGGGCCACGAGCAGTTCGGCGAAGACGAGCCCGTTGGCGTCGGTGTTGTTGAGCAGGGCGTTGGCGAGCCTGCGCAGCTGGAGCACACCGAGTTCACGGCCACCGGTGCCGGCGTAGACGGCGAGGTCGATCTTCACCGTCTTGCGGCGCTCCCCGGCGTTGATCAGCAGCCCTACCGTCCTGTTCCCGCGGACATCGGTGACCAGCAGGTCGATCCGCTGGGCCGCGGCGAGGTCGATCCGCCGGACGCGCCAGGTGCGCACGAGGAGGACGGTGCCCTCGAGCCACAGCCGACGGCGGACGTTGTAGAGCACCACATACAGCAGCGGCAATCCCACCACGGCCGCGACGAGCAGGCCGACGAGCTGGCCGCCGAAGAAGCCGGCGACCCCGCCGAACCCGGCCGCGAGGATCACCACCCCGAGCAGTCCGGACAGACCGCGGCGGCGCGTCGCCGCCGGGTCGTGGTGGTAGAGGGCGAGGCGCTCCGGCCCGGCCCCGGGTTCGCGTGCGCCCGGGTCGTTCGCTTCGGTCATCTCCGGCACTGGCTCTTTCCGGTCGGGAAGGTCGTCTGGGTCTTCAGTGTCTTCAGTGTCTTCAGCGTTCTCAGCGTCGTCAGGAGAGGGTGGCGAGAAACGGGTTCGCCGCCCGCTCCCGGCCGATCGAGGTGGCCGGACCATGTCCCGGCAGGACCACCGTGTCGTCGGGCAAGGCGAGCACAGTGGACCGCAGGGATCGCTCCAGGCTCCCCGCGTCGCCGCCGTCCCGGTCGGTGCGGCCGACGGAACCGGCGAACAGGGTGTCACCAGTGAGGACCAGCCGACCACCCTCCTGGCTGTCGAGCCGGAAGAGTACCGACCCCGGGGTGTGGCCGGGCACGGCCTCGACGGTGATCTCCAAGCCGGCGAGCTCGAACACCTCGTCGGTCAGCGGCGTCACCCGGGATTGATCTTCGAGCAGTCCGGCGTCACCCGGATGGATCCGGATCCCGACACCGTGGGCCTCGGCCACCATCGTGGCACAGGACACATGATCGAAGTGACCGTGCGTCGCGAGGATCCCGACCGGGTTCAGGTCGTGGGTACGCAGTGCTTGGTCGAGGGCCTCGGTGACGCCCTCACCCGGGTCGATGATCACGCAGTCCTTGCCGGGTCCTTCGGCCAGCAGGTAGCAGTTCGCCCGGTAGGTGCCGGTAGCGAACCCGACAACGAGCAACGAAAGCCACCTCCACGACCGCCGGCGCCCACTGCCGCGAGGCCGGGCCGAACCCCCTGACGACCCGATGCGGCCGCGATTCGGCAAGCCTAGCCGCCCCTGTACACAGTCCTCACAGGCTGTGCCAATACACTGCCGCTACCCCAGGCGTGTGACACCTAGTGGAATCCGGGAGGACGCGGGTGGCGACCAATCAGCAACGCCGTGAGGCTGCGAAGCGCAAGCTGGAAAGCCAGCTCAAGCATCGGGCAGCACGGGCGAAGCGGCGGAAGTTCGTCGGCATCGGAGTAGTGGCCGGCGTAGTCGTCGTCGTTGCCGGGGTCGTCACGGCCCTCGTGTTGTCGAAGGGCAGCTCGAACGTCACGGCAGCGGCCGACCCGTCGGCCTCGCCGTCACCGTCCGCTCCGGCGCCGGTGACAATCCCGACAGCGCGGACACCGCTGCCGAAGCGGGCGACACCGCTGGCGAACCCGATCTCGTGCCAGTTCCCCGCGGACACCAAGACGCCGGCTTCGAAGCCCGTCAAGGCTCCACCGAACGGCGACGAGTCGTCGACGGGCACGCAGGACGTGACGCTGAAGACGACTCAGGGCGACATCAAGGTCACCCTGGACCGCTCTCTCGCGCCGTGCGCGGTGGACAGCTTCCTCAGTCTCGCGAAGCAGGGCTTCTACACCGACACCTCGTGCCACCGGCTCGGCACCGACGCGGGTCTGCAGATCCTGCAGTGCGGTGACCCGACCGGCACCGGAAGCGGTGGCCCCGGCTACACGTACAAGGACGAGATCTTCCCGCAGCTCACCTACGGCCGGGGCATCCTGGCAATGGCGAACGCCGGGGCGAACACCAACGGCAGCCAGTTCTTCATGGTCTACGGCGCCGCGCAGCTTTCCCCGAACTACACGGTGTTCGGCAGCATCTCCGACGACGGCCTGAAGGTGCTCGACAAGGTCGCCAAGGCCGGCGTCGACCAGTCCACGGTCAACCCTCAGGGCGGGGACACCACGGGCAAGCCGAACCTGCCGGTCAAGTTCACCGCCGTCGCCGTCGCCTGACACCCCCGATCGATGGCGAAGCTCGTCGAGATCAACGGCAAACCGGCCACGGTCGCGGACCTGCTCCCCGGGTTGTCCAGCTACGGACATTTCACGGTGATGCAGGTCCGCGACGGCCGGGCACGCGGGCTGCCGCTGCATCTGCGGCGCCTCGAGGAGAGCACGCAGCAGCTTTTCGGCACGACGCTCGACGTCGACGCGGTGCTGGGCTTTCTTCGTCAAGGCGTCGCCGTTAGCACGACGTGCACAGCGGTGGTTTCGATCTTCTCGTCGTCACCGAACCGCGGCTCGACCGAGCCCGCCGCCGCGGACGTCATGGTCACGATCTCCGATGCCACCGAGCCGGAGACAACGCCGCTTCGGGTCCGGTCGGTCTTCCACGACCGGGTGGTACCCGAGGTGAAGCATTTTGGCGGTTTCGGTCTCACCTATCTACCGCGCGAAGCGATGTTCGCCGGTTATGACGACGCGATGTTCGTCGACAAAGACGGGCTGATCACCGAAGCGTCCATTTGGAACGTCGGTTTCCTCGACGGGGACACAGTCGTCTGGCCATCCGGGCGCAAACTCGCGGGCATCACGTTCCAGCTCGTCGAACTCGGTCTGCGGCGCAATGGTGTACACACCGAGACACGCGACGTCCGGCCTGTGGACGTCAGCGCTTTCGACGCCACGTTCTTCATGAACTCGGGCACAGTGTGCCTGCCGGTCGCGTCCGTCGACGACGTCGACCTGAAGTTCGCTCCGCACACCCCGGCGCTCCTTACCGCCGCCTACGAGACGAACCCCTGGGATGTCATCTGACGCGAGCCCGAGCCCTTAGTGTCCGCAAGCAAGGCACTTTTGTGGCTCTTCTGTCGTATGTGTGGGTCCGCGACGCCTCAGCGGGTGGTGAGGTTCCTGAGGTCAGCGGGTGCGGTCGGCTGGTGGTGACTGTGGGACTCGTCGGCGTGAACGTGGAACTCGCCGGGCCGGAGTGTGGGACTCGCCGACGCGCTGTGCGAGTCCCACACTCAGCGAGGGCGAGTCCCACACTCAAACCGACGAGTCCCACACCCAGCTCCGGACACCAGCATTCGCCGTACACCGGACACGACCCAGCCCTTGCCGCGGTAAAACGCAGCCAGTCCACAGCAACCAGCACCCACACAGACGACCGAAGACCCACAGTGCGGCTCAGCGGTGGGTGAAGTTTGGTGGGCGGCGGTTCAGGAAGGCCGAGACGCCTTCGGCGTAGTCCTCGTCGTGCAGCGCGCCGAACCGGATCTCATCGACTTCGGCGTCGGCGTTCTCTTGCCCGGCAAGGATCTTCTCGATGATCCGGTTCATCCCCCTGATCGAGCTCTGCGACCGGGCACAGAGCGTCCTGACGAAGTCCGTTGTGGACTCCTCGAGCTCGTCGGCGGCGAAGACGTCGTTCACCAGGCCGATTTCGCGAGCCCGCGCGGAGTCGATCAGCTGGCCCGAAAGCAGGAAGTACCGCGCGTGCGCGGGCCCAATGAGCGACACCAACTGCTTGGTGGAGGGAAAGTCGTAGACGATGCCGAGCTTGGCCGGGGTGATCCCGAAGCGGGCACCCTCGGCGGCGAACCGGAAGTCGCAGGCGACCGAGATCTGGCAGCCGCCGCCGATGCAGTTGCCGCGGATCATCGCGACCGTCGGCTTGCGCAGCCCGCTCAGTGCCCGGACAGCGCCGTCGACGACCTTGTCATAGCTCGCCGCGCCTTCGGCCGAGGACCGCAGCTCGCCGAACTCGCTGATGTCCGCACCGGCGGAGAAGTCCTCACCGGCGCCGGTCAGCAGCAGCACCTTGACACCAGGGTCGCGCTCGACCTCGGCCACCAGGCCCGGGATCGCCGCCCACATCCCGTGGGTGATCGCGTTCTTCTTGTGCGGCCTGGCGATCCTCAGCCGCGCGACATCACCGTCGCGGGCGAACTCGAGCCCATCAGTCATAGTTCGCAGACTAGAGGCACCCGCGCACGGTTACGACGCGGACGTGACCCGGTACACGTCGTAAACGCCTTCGACGTTGCGCACGATCTTGAGCACGTGTCCGAGGTGCTTCGGGTCGCCCATCTCGAAGGTGAACCGGCTGACCGCCACCCGGTCCCGTGAGGTGGTGACCGACGCGGACAGGATGTTGACCTTTTCGTCGGCCAGTACCTTCGTGATGTCGGACAGCAGGCGGTGCCGATCCAGCGCCTCGACCTGGATCGCGACCAGGAACACCGAGGACGCCGACGGCGCCCACTCGACCTCGACCAGCCGCTCGGGCTGGGCCTGCAGGTCGCCGGCGTTGGTGCAGTCCGTGCGGTGCACGCTGACCCCACCGCCGCGGGTTACGAAACCGAGGATCTCGTCACCGGGCACCGGCGTGCAGCAGCGGGCGAGCTTGGCCCAGATGTCCCCGGCGCCCTTGACCACGACGCCGACGTCGTTGGAACCGCGACGACGCGTCACCGTGGACGGCGTCGCGCGTTCGGCGAGCTCCTCCTCGGCCTCGTCGACCCCGCCGATCAGCGCGACCAGGCGCTGTACGACGTGCTTCGCGCTGGTGTGGCCCTCGCCGACCGCGGCGTAGAGCGAGCCGATGTCGTCGTGGCGCAGCTCGTGGGCGACCGCGCCCATCGACTCGGCGGAGACCAGGCGCTGGATGGGCAGCCCGACCTTGCGCACCTCTTTGGTGATCGCGTCCTTGCCGCCGTCGATGGCCTCGTCGCGGCGTTCCTTGGCGAACCACTGCCGGATCTTCGCGCGCGCCTTCGGGGAGCCGGCGAACGACAGCCAATCCCGGCTGGGGCCGGCGCTTTCGGCCTTCGAGGTGAAGATCTCGATGACCTCGCCGTTTTCGAGCTTGCGCTCGAGCGCGACCAGCCTGCCGTTGACCCTGGCGCCGATGCACCGGTGGCCGACCTCGGTGTGCACGGCGTAGGCGAAGTCGACCGGGGTCGATTCCACCGGCAGCGTGATGACGTCGCCCTTGGGCGTGAAGACGAAGATCTCCCGGGCGGCGAGCTCATAACGCAGCGACTCGAGGAAGTCACCCGGGTCGGCGGCCTCCCGCTGCCAGTCGAGGAGCTGGCGCATCCAGGCCATCTCATCGACGTCGACGGAGTTGTTCGCGCCGCCGTTGTTGTGGGTGCCCTTGGTTTCCTTGTAGCGCCAGTGCGCCGCGATGCCGTACTCGGCCGTGCGGTGCATCTCGTAGGTCCGGATCTGGACTTCGAGCGGCTTGCCGTCCGGCCCGATCACCGTGGTGTGCAGCGACTGGTAGACGCCGTAACGCGGCTGCGCGATGTAGTCCTTGAACCGGCCCGGCACCGGCTGCCAGAGGGCGTGCACGACGCCCATCGCGGCGTAGCAGTCCCGGACGTCCTCGACCATGATCCGGACGCCGACCAGGTCGTGGATATCGTCGAGGTCGCGGCCGCGGACGATCATCTTCTGGTGGATCGAGTAGTAGTGCTTCGGCCGTCCTTCGACCTTCGCGGTGATCCGCGAACCGATCAGGTTGGTCGTCAGGTCGGCGATCACCGAGCGGAGGTAGGTATCGCGCGAGGGCGCGCGGTCGGCCACCAGCCGCACGATCTCGTCGTACTTCTTGGGCTGCAGGATGGCGAAGGCCAGGTCCTCCAGCTCCCACTTGACCGTGGCCATGCCGAGGCGGTGCGCCAGCGGCGCGAGGACTTCCAGGGTCTCCCTGGCCTTGCGTGCCTGCTTCTCCGGCGAGAGGAACCGCATGGTCCGCATGTTGTGCAGCCGGTCGGCCAGCTTGATGACCAGCACCCGCGGGTCGCGTGCCATCGCGATGACCATCTTGCGGATGGTCTCGGCCTCGGCTGCCGTCCCGAGCTTGACCTTGTCGAGCTTGGTGACCCCGTCGACGAGCTCGGAGACCTTCTCACCGAACTCCGACTTGAGGCTCTCCAGCGAGTACGCCGTGTCCTCGACGGTGTCGTGCAGCAGCGCGGCGACCAGCGTGGTGGTGTCCATGCCCAGCTCGGCGAGGATCGTCGCGACGGCGAGCGGGTGCGTGATGTAGGGGTCGCCGGACTTACGCCGCTGGTCGCGGTGCATCTCCTCGGCGACGTCGTACGCACGCTGCAGCAGCGCCAAGTCGGCGTTGGGATGCAGCTCGCGATGGACTACGGCGAGCGGTTCGAGCACCTGCTTGACCGGTGCGGCCCGCTGCGCGGTGATCCGCCGCGCCAGCCTGGCGCGGACCCGCCGGGTGGCGGACGGCGTCGGTGCGGCACCAGTGGGCCTGGGCTGCTGAACCGGCTGGGGGGCGCGCGGCTCGGGCTTGTCCTTGGCGGGCACGACGGAATCGAGTTCCTGGCTCACCCGCACCTCCTGCAGCTCGCGCGGCTCTAGAACGTCAAGAGTAACGCTATGTGCTCCCGGGCCTCGCGTCCCCCGGGTGGGGGAACGCCGGGAGTCAGCAGACCTGCAGCGTGTGGACCTTGCGGCCGGCCAAGACAGCCCGTCCGCCCAGCGCGGCGAGCTCCAGGACGACGAGCACCTCGGAGACCTCCGCACCGGCGGATTCGAGCAGCTTGCAGGCCGCCGCGGCGGTGCCGCCGGTGGCGAGGACGTCGTCGACGACGGCCACGCGCTGACCGGCGCGAACCACGCCGGCAGGCAACTCGAGCGTCGCCGTGCCGTACTCCAGCGCGTAGTCGATCCGCCCGGCGACAGCCGGAAGCTTGCCCGGCTTGCGCACCGGGACCACGCCGAGGCCGTGGGCGTAACCCATGGCCGCGGCGAGCAGGAACCCTCGCGCCTCGACGGCGGCGAGCAGCTCGACTTCGGGGTCGAGACTGCCCGCCAGCGCGTCGACCACCGCGGCGAACCCCGCGGGGTTCGCCAGCAGCGGTGTCAGGTCACGAAAAAGCACTCCGGGTTCGGGGAAGTCCGGAACCTCGGAGATCAAGCCGAGGGCGTCGTCCAGTAGCACCGGTTATCGCTTGCCCTTGCCACTCGGTTTCCCACTCGGCCTGCCCTTGCTGCGCGGGGTCGCCTTGGGGATCCGGCCCGGGATGCTGGAAGCCGCCGCGTACGCCTTCTCCTGACGAAGCTCGGCATCGAGAGCTTCGTCATCATTAGGGTCCAGCTCGCCGCCGGCCTCGCGGTCCGCGGCCTTGCGGGCCTGGCTCGCCCGGCGGTTGCGGACCCGCTCGGCCTGCTGGCGGTACTGCGGCTCACGCATCTTGATGTCGACGAGCAGCGGGGTGGCCAGCCCGAGCGACGAGAACACGCCGACCAGGGTTCCGGTCAGCTGCACCAGCGCCAGGTCCTGCAACGTGCCGGAGCCCAGCAGGATGTAGCCGACGATCAGCAGCCCGAGGATCGGCAGCAGGGCGATGACGGCGGTGTTGATCGACCGCATCAGCGTCTGGTTCAGCGCCAGGTTGGCCGCCTCGCCGTAAGTTCGCCTGCTCAGGCCCAGCAGACCCCGGGTGTTCTCCCTGATCTTGTCGAACACCACCACGGTGTCGTACAGCGAGAACCCGAGGATCGTCAGCAACCCGATCACCGTCGCCGGGGTGACCTCGAAGCCGACCAGCGAATAGATGCCTGCCGTGACCACGACGTCGTGCACCAGCGAGATCAACGCCGCCACGGCCATCCGCAGGTCGAAGTAGATCGCCAGGAAAATGGTCACCGCGGCGAGGAACACCAGGAGCGCGATCAACGCCTTCTGCGAGATCTCCCCACCCCAGGACGCGCTCACCGCGCTATCGCTGATGGCCTGCGGGCCGACCTGGCCGTCACCGCTGGGGTGCAGGTCGTTGCCGAGCGCCTGCTTGACGCTGAAGACGTCCGCCGCGTTCAGCGTCTCCGACCGGATCTGGATGGTCGAGGCGTTGCCGGTACCGACCTTCTGCGCCTGCGAAGCGGGCCTGCCCAGCGCCTTCTGGAACTCGTCCAGCGCCTGCTGCGAGGTGATCTCGGTGCCCTGCGCGGAGTGCGCGGGCATCTGGATCTGGGTTCCGCCCTCGAAGTCGATGCCGAAGTTGAACCACTTGATCGCCATCGAACCGATGCAGACGATCACCAGCGCACCGAAGAACAGGTACCAGCGCTTGCGCTTGCCCACGATGTCGAACGCGCCGGTGCCTACGTAGAGCCGGTGGAAAAAGCTTTCCCGCTTAGTCGGCGTCGCCGACTTCACGTTGCCTTCGGCGTCGGTGCCGAGATCCTCGGTCGCCACGTCAGGCCTCCTTCACGTTCGCGCCACCGACGACGGGCTTCGTCGGCTTTCGATGGGAACCCAGTTCTTGGACCGCGCCGAGCCCGAGGTGCTTGGGGTTGGAGATGAACGTCCACTTGGAGCGGGACACCAGCGCTACGAACGGGTGCGTCACCAGGTAGACCACGACCAGGTCGAGCACGGTCGACATACCGAGGGTGAACGCGAAGCCCTGGACGTCGCCGACGGCGAGCCAGTACAGGATGGCCGCGGCCAGGAAGCTCACACCGTCCGAGGCCAGAATCGTGCGCTTGGCCCTGGCCCAGCCGCGCGGCACGGCGGACCGGAACGTCCTGCCTTCGCGGATTTCATCCTTTAGTCGCTCGAAATAGATCACGAACGAGTCGGCCGTGATCCCGATCGCGATGATCAACCCGGCGATGCCCGCCAGGTCGAGGGTGTACCCGATCCACCGCCCGAGCAGCACGAGTACCGCGTAGACGAGCGAGCCCGACAGGACCAGCGACAGGATGGTGAGAATGCCGAGGAGCCGGTAGTAGAACAGGCAGTAGATGAACACCACGAGCAGCCCGATACCGCCGGCGAGGAGCCCGGCCTTCAGCGAAGCGAGGCCGAGGGTCGCGGACACCGTGGTGGCATCCGAAGCGGTGAACGAAAGCGGCAGCGAGCCGTACTTCAGGCTGTCCGCGAGGGCCTTCGCCGAGGCCGCGGTGAACGAACCGCTGATCTCGGTCTGGCCGTTGAGAATCGCGGTGGTGATGTTCGGCGCGGACACGACCTCGGTGTCGAGCACGAACGCGGCGCGCTTGCCGGTGTTCGCCGAGGTGAAGTCGCCCCAGATCTTGGTGCCCGCGGCGTTGAACGTCAGGTTGACGACGTTGCCGCCGCGCTGGCTGTCGTAGTTCGAGTTCGCGTCGGAGATGTCGGTACCCGGCATGAACTCCGGCGCCAGCAGGAACTTCTCCTGGCCCTGGGTGTCACACGTGACCAGCGGGAGCTTCGGGTCGTCGTTGCCGACCAGCGGATCCTTGTTCGGCTTGTTGCTGTCCTGCGGCGTGCAGCTGATCGACGCCATTGCCTGCGCTTCGAGCTGCTGCGCCTGCGCGGTCGCGGCCTGGTTGGTCGCGTTCGCCGGGATCAACGCCGGGTTCTGGCGGATCGCCTTCGCCGCCTGGATCTCCTGCGCGGTCTTCGCGTCGATCGACCCGTCGGCAGGCGGAGCGGACGGTGCAGGGGTGGCCGCCTTGCTGCTCGAGGGCGCGGACGGAGTCGTCGGCGTGGTGCTCGGGGCCTGCGCGGGCGCGGCCCCGGCCTCGCCACCACCGCCGGCGGGCGGCGTGCTGGGACTCGTCGGCGTGCCGGTGGCCGAGGGCTTGGGTGTACCCGAAGCAGGCGGCGTGACCGGTGGCACGACGGGCGTCGGGGTCACCGGCTGCGCGTCGAGAACGGCGCGGAACCCGAGCTTCGCGGTGCGACCGAGGTTCTTCGCCTCGTCGCCCTGGTTGCCGGGAACGGTGATGACGACGTTGTTGCCGTCGAGGATGACCTCGGTACCGCCGACACCGATCCCGTTGACCCGGGTTTCGATGATCTGGCGGGCCTGGTTCAGCGAATCTCGCGAGGGCTGTCCGCCGTCGGGGGTGCGCGCGGTCAGCGTGACCCTCGTGCCGCCCTGGAGGTCGATCCCCAGCTTCGGGGAGGCCTTGCCGCTGCCGGTGAAGAACACCAGCGCGTACAGCACGACCACGATCAGGGCGAACAAGGCGAGATAGCGTCCCGGGCGGAGATGCCCGGCCGGTGATGCCACGGTGCTTCGGTCTCCTCGAACTGGGTGATCCCCAATGGGCTTCTTTATACGGTGTGCATGGTGCACGGGTGGCACAGTTGCTACAAGTGACTAAAGGTGGGACGCGCGAGAAAAACGGCAGAGACGCACGCAGCACCGAGACACTACTCGGTGCTGCGTGAGGCCAGCGTTGGCCCTGCGTGGACGCGACGCGCGCCGTGGGGCGCGGCGTCGATCGACCAGCCTCGGCGAACCGGAAGAACGGCTACTTGTTGCCGTGCTCCACCGGCGTCGCACTCTGCGAGTTCGCCTTCTCCTTCTCCGCCGCTTCGAGCTCGATGGCCGCGTCGGCGTCGGTGATCGACGACGCGTCGTCCTCGATGACCTCGGTGGAGTCGGTGTCGAGCAGGCCGTCGTCGACCGTCGGCTCGACCTTCTCGCGGACGGCCTGGCGGAGCCAGGTCGTCACCAGGCCCGGCGCGATCTCGACGTCGATCGTGGTCTCGCTGCTGGTGTCGGCGACGGTGCCGTAGAGACCAGAAGTGGTCATCACGCGATCACCTTCGCTCAGGCCGGTCTGCAGCTCCTTCTGCGCCGCCTGAGCTCGCTTCTGCTTGCGCGTGCCCATGATCAAAGGCACCGCCACGACGAGCATGAGGAGCAGGGGCAGCAATAGATTGCTCATAGTTCTCCATTCGGCGGACGTCCCGGGCTTCGCGATACGTCCGGTTTTTGACAGGCATGCTTTATCGAGTGTGCCAGGTACCGGCGAAAACGCCAGCACCAGTGGTGCGAATCGGGCTAATCGGCCAGTCCTGACCCCGTCTGGTCGAGCAGTGCGAACTCGACAGACGAGCCCGCTGGAGCTGGTAGTCCGAGATGCTCCCACGCGGCCGCGGTCGCTACCCGACCCCGTGGGGTGCGGGCGAGCATACCGGCGCGCACCAGGTAGGGCTCACACACCTCCTCGACCGTAGCCGGTTCTTCACCGACAGCGACCGCGAGGGTCGACACCCCGACCGGTCCCCCGCCGAACGACCGGACCAGCGCGGACAGCACGGCCCGGTCGAGCCGGTCGAGGCCCAGCTCGTCGACGTCGTAGACCTTCAGCGCGGCCCTGACCACCGGCAGGCTCGCCATCCCGTCCTCGCGGACCTCGGCGTAGTCCCGCACCCGGCGGAGCAGGCGGTTGGCGATCCGGGGTGTCCCCCGCGACCGCCGGGCGATCTCCGCGCAGCCGTCGTCGGAAATCCGGATGTCGAGGATCGACGCGGCGCGGCGGACGACGAGCTCGAGCTCGGCGTCGGAGTAGAACTCCATCTGGCCGGTGAAGCCGAACCGGTCGCGCAGCGGCCCGGTCAGCGCGCCGGACCGGGTGGTGGCCCCGACCAGGGTGAACGGGGCGATCTCCAGGGGAATGCTGGTCGCGCCGGGGCCCTTCCCGACCACGACGTCGACGCGGAAGTCCTCCATCGCCAGGTAGAGCATCTCCTCGGCGGGCCGCGCGATGCGGTGGATCTCGTCGATGAACAGGACGTCGCCGGGGGCCAGGTTGGACAGCATGGCGGCCAGGTCGCCGGCCCGTTCCAGCGCCGGGCCGGAGGTGATCCGGAGCGCGGCGTCCAGCTCGGCCGCGATGATCATCGCCATGCTCGTCTTGCCGAGCCCGGGCGGCCCGGACAGCAGCACGTGGTCCGGTGGCACACCGCGGCGCCGGGCGCTCTCCAGCACCAGCTCCAGCTGCTCCCGGACGCGCGGCTGCCCGACGAACTCGGCCAGCTTGCGTGGCCGCAGCGTGGTCTCGACGTCGTGCTCGCCGGTTTGCTCCAGGGCCGAGAGTGTTTCCTCGTCGGTCTCGAAGTCGCTCACGGCTTCATAGTCCACGGCGGCGCCTAACGCTTACGGCCGAGGGTGGCCAACGAAGCCCGCAGAACAGTGGCGGTGGTGGCCGAGTCGTCCTCGGCGAGCACCCTGTCCACCACCAGCTCCGCCTGTTTGGCCGGGAACCCGAGCCCGGCCAGCGCCTCGACGACCTCGCCGCGCACGGCCGCGGACGCCGCTACGGTGACCGGCCCGTCGGGGGTACCCGGCAGCGCGGTCATCTTGTCGCGCAGTTCCAGCGTCAGCCGCTCGGCGCCCTTGCGGCCGATCCCCGGGACCTGGGTGAGCACGGTGATGTTGCCCTCGACCAGCGCGGACCGCAGTTTGTTCGGGTCCAGCACAGCGAGGGTCGCGAGCGCGATCCGCGGGCCGATCCCGGACACCGTCTGCAGCAGCCCGAACAGCTCGCGCGCGTCGGCGTCTTCGAACCCGAACAGCGTCAAGGAGTCCTCACGGACCACGAGCGCGGTGTGCAGCCTGGTCTCTTCGCCGCGCCGCAGCGTGGCCAGCGTCGCTGGCGTCGCCTGCACGGCGAGCCCCACTCCGCCCACCTCGACCACCACGTGGTCCAGCGCGATGGCGAGAACCTCACCTCGAACCGAGGAAATCATCGAGCCGTCCCCTTTTTCAGTGCCGTATTTGCTGTCTTGGCCACGGGCTTAGCCGCTTTGGCCTGCTTCGCCGCTTCGGCGAGCCTCGCTCGGTGCTTGCGGACCATCTCGGCGCCCCGCGCTTCGGCCTCGGCCAGCCGCGCCCGCATCGGCTCCCGCCACAGATGGCAGATCGCCAGCGCGAGGGCGTCCGCGGCGTCGGCGGGATGGGGCTTCTCCACCAGCCCCAGCAACCGCATCACCATGGTGGTCACCTGTGCCTTGTCGGCCCGGCCGGAGCCGGTGACCGCGGCCTTGACCTCGCTCGGGGTGTGGAACACGACCGGCAGGCCGCGCCTGGCCGCGGCCAGCGCGACCACCCCGCCCGCCTGCGCGGTGCCCATCGCCGTCCGCACGTTGTGCTGGGCGAACACCCGCTCGACGGCGACCGCTTCGGGCCGGTACCGGTCCATCCAGCGCTCGGCGGCGTCGGAGATGCCCAGCAGGCGGACGGCGAGGTCGGCGTCGGCAGGCGTGCGGATGACGTCCACCGCGACACAGGTGACCGTGCGCCCGGTACCGCCGTCGACCACACCGAGCCCGCATCTGGTCAAACCGGGATCGACCCCGAGTACCCGCACCGTTCAGCCTCCTCGCACACCAGTTCGAGGCGTCAGGTTACCGGGCGTACCCGCCCGAGGTCGGCCCGACGCGCCGTACCCGGCACGATGAGCGGATGGACGGTCCGGACGACATCATCGAACTACTCGGGCTCGAGCCCTTGCCCATCGAGGGCGGGATGTTCGCGCAAAGCTGGCGCGACGAGGCGGCGTCGGCGATCTACTACCTGGTCATCGCGCCCGATTTCTCACGCCTGCATCGGCTTGACCGGATCGAGATCTTCACCTACCACGCGGGCTCGGCGGCACGAATGCTGCTGCTCCACCCCGACGGCACCGCGACGCGACCGGTGCTGGGGGCCGACCTCGCGGCCGGCCAGCGGCCGCAGGTCGTCGTCCCGGCCGGGGTCTGGCAAACCACGTTCACGCTCGGCGAGTGGAGCTTGTTGGGCACGGTCGTGGTGCCGCCCTACACCGACGAGGCCGTCGAATTCGGCAACGCCGACCAGCTCGCGGCTGCTTTCCCCGAATGGGCCGACGAGGTCAGGGCCGCCTGCCATCCGTCCACTAAGGACAGTTGATCAGAGGCCGCCGGCGCCGGGCAGCCAGCTTTCCGGCGCGCCGCTGTCGGTGAGCACGGGCTGCCACTCGGCGAAACCTTCGGGGGCGTCGGCGCCCCATGGCCAATGGCCGTCCGGGGTCGCGACGATCATCTGCACGGCGGGGAAGTCCCCGTCCGGGTAGATCAGGAAGGCGCTGCCGAAATACTCGGCGTAATGACCTTTGGCCACCACCTCGAAGACCACCGGCACGCCCTGGAAGAAGTCTTCGTAGGCCCTGCCGATCTCGAACTGCTCGCCCGCGGCGGCCCGGTCGACGTAGGCGTCGAGCAGCACGGGGCCCATCTGGTCGGGCAGCCCGACGACCACCGCCTCGGGAACCTCGTGCAGCGCCCACGCGCACGCGGTGAAGCAGTAGCCGGAACCCTTGGCATCACTGGGAACCGCGATGACCGCGTTGCCGCGGGACCGGGCCTGCTCCTCGATCCAGTCGATGAGCTGCTGGTCCTGGGAAGTGATGGCTTCGGTCGTCACGGCGGCCATTCTGCCGTACCGGAGCGCGGACGCCCAGTATCCGGCTCGGCTTTTTCGGGAAATATTCCCCAGTTCGGGCGCGGGCCAGCAGAAACGACTGTGCGTGAAGGCCCCCTTCACCGCGAGCTACGCGGCAAAGAGGGCCTCGCGCACAGTTTCTACTCTTCGATCTCGGCGAGAACCTCGTCGGAGACGTCGAAGTTCGCGTAGACGTTCTGGACGTCGTCGCAGTCTTCGAGCGCGTCGATCAGCCGGAACACCTTGCGGGCTCCGTCGGCGTCCAGCGGGACGCTGACCGAGGGCACGAAGCTGGCTTCCGCGGAGTCGTACTCGTAACCGGCCTCCTGCAGCGCCGTGCGCACCGCCACCAGGTCACCGGGCTCGGTGACGATCTCGAAGCTGTCGCCGGCGTCGTTGACGTCTTCCGCGCCGGCGTCGAGCACCGCCATCAGCACATCGTCCTCGGAGATGTCGTTCTTCGGCAGGAGCACGACGCCCTTGCGGTCGAACATGTACGCCACCGAGTTCGGGTCGGCCAGTGAACCGTTGTTCCGGGTGAGTGCGGTGCGCACCTCCATCGCGGCGCGGTTCTTGTTGTCGGTGAGGCACTCGATGAGCACAGCGACACCGCTGGGGCCGTAGCCCTCGTAGGTGATGTTCTGCCAGTCGGCGCCGCCGGCCTCTTCACCACCGCCGCGCTTGCGCGCGCGCTCGATGTTGTCGGCCGGGACCGAGTTCCGCTTCGCCTTCTGGATGGCGTCGTAGAGCGTGGGGTTGCCCTCAGGGTCGCCACCACCGGTGCCGGTCCGGGCTGCCACCTCGATGTTCTTGATCATCCTCGCGAAGAGCTTGCTGCGCTTCGCGTCGATGTTCGCCTTCTTGTGCTTCGTGGTGGCCCACTTGGAGTGGCCGCTCATCTGTCCTCCATCATCTCGGCGCCTGGTTTCCCCACCGCCGGCCTTACCGCTTGTCCCGCACGAGCTCTACGAACAGCCGGTGCACCCGCTCGTCCCCCGTCAATTCCGGATGGAACGCCGTGGCGAGCACCTGCCCCTGCCGGACCGCGACGATCCTACCGGCCGCGGCGCCGGCGGCCGGTGTTTCCGGAACCCTGGCGAGTACCTCGACGTCGTCACCGACCTTTTCCACCCACGGCGCGCGGATGAAGACCGCGTGCAGCGGCCCGTCGATCCCGGAGAACTCGAGATCCTCCTCGAAGGAGTCCACCTGCCTGCCGAAGGCGTTCCGCCGCACGACGATGTCGAGCCCGCCGAGCTGCCGCTGGTCCGGCCTGCCGTCGAGCGCCTGCTTCGCCAGCAGGATCATCCCGGCACAGGACCCGAACGCGGGCATTCCCGCCTCGATCCGCTCGGTGAGCGGCTCCAGCAGGTCGAACGACTCAAGCAGCCGGGACATCGTCGTCGACTCGCCGCCGGGCAGAACCAGACCGTCTACTTCGGACAGTTCACGCGCCCGCCGCACCGGGAGCACCCTGGCACCGGCGCGCTCCAGCATCGCGGCGTGCTCACGCACGTCACCCTGCAGCGCGAGCACACCGACCAACGGCTGTACCACCGACACCCGACCTCCCGAAAGACCTTCCGTACACCTTAGGCCGAGGCCTCCCGGAGCTGGTCACCGGCTGTCAGCGCGCCCCTGCCAGGCGTAGCAGTGGTTGGTCGGTCGAGGTGGCGGGTTCGGCTTTACTGCAGCAAGGACCGAGGCGAGTTGGGCACGCGCAAGGGGGTCCGAGGGCCTGTCGCGTCGTGTCGTTGTGACCGGTGCGGCTGACGTGGCTGGTGTGGCTGGTGTGGCTGGTGTGGCTGGTGTGGCGTTGTGACGTGTCGTGAAGGCCACCATCATGGCGTAAGGCGTACTCAACTAGGCCTTCACGACGTCTCTGCCTTGCCGAAAGTGCCTTCAGGAGCCCCAGCAGTCACATCGCCATCGCCAGCACCGCCTGCTCGACGTGACTGGGCGTCAGTTCCGCAACCAGCGCCCACTTGCCCCGGTCCTTGCTGTCGTAAACAGGACCTGCCGCACCAGCCGGCCCTCCAAAGTTCCAGGCATTCGCGTTCAACGCACTGCGAGGGTCGCCATCAGGATGGCCCCGAGAGGTCCTTGCACGCACCGCCGGCCGGTACTGGTGAAATCCAGCGAAACCCGGGCGCGGCTCAAGGCGGTACTGGCAGGATCACCACAACCCAAAGCGCACCAGGATGCGACGTGGCTCACTAAATCCGCTTGTCGGGAGCGTTTTTTTGACGTTTCCCACAACGACGGACCCTCGGCACACGCCGAGTCCGCCATATCCAATTCCTCGGGTACGCGAGAGAGTATGCGTAAGAGGGCAGGGCGACGATCCGTGGACCCGGAGAGTCGCCCTGAGGTTTGTCCATCTGTGGGAGGCTCAGCCGGTGTTCAGTCGTGTCGCCATCATCAACCGCGGGGAAGCCGCCATGCGGCTCATCCACGCTGTCCGCGAACTCTCCGCAGAGACGGGTGACCGGATCGAGACCGTCGCCCTCTATACAGACGCGGACAGCTCGGCGACGTTCGTGCGCGAGGCCGATCTCGCCTACTCACTCGGACCGGCTTCGGCCCGCCCGTACCTGGACCTCGCCGTCCTTGAGCGCGCGCTCGTCGAGACCAAGGCAGACGCGGCTTGGGTCGGCTGGGGCTTCGTCGCGGAGGACCCGGCGTTCGCGGAACTGTGCGAGAAGGTCGGCGTCACCTTCGTCGGCCCGAGCGCCAAAGCGATGCGGAAGCTCGGCGACAAGATCGGCGCGAAGCTGATCGCCGAAGAGGTCGGTGTGCCGGTGGCCCCGTGGAGCCGCGGGGCGGTCTCCGACCTCGACTCGGCGATCAAGGCCGCCACCGAGATCGGCTACCCCCTGATGCTGAAGGCGACCGCCGGCGGCGGCGGCCGCGGGATCCGGATGGTCGCCTCCGCCGAGGAGCTGACCGACGCCTACGAGCGCACCAGCATGGAGGCCGAGCGCGCCTTCGGCAGCGGTGTCGTGTTCCTCGAACGGCTCGTTACCGGAGCGAGGCATGTCGAGGTCCAGGTGATCGCCGACAGCCACGGCACGGCGTGGGCGCTGGGCGTCCGCGACTGTTCCATCCAGCGGCGCAACCAGAAAGTCATCGAAGAGTCGGCGTCCCCGGTGCTGAGCCCGGAGCAGACCCGCGAGCTGAAGACCTCCGCCGAGCGGCTGGCGCTGGCCGTCGGCTACTGCGGCGCGGCGACCGTCGAATTCCTCTACCACCCCGGCGAGAAGCTGTTCGCCTTCCTCGAGGTCAACACCCGGCTGCAGGTCGAGCACTCGATCACCGAGCTCACCACCGGGATCGACCTGGTCAAGGCCCAGCTGCACGTGGCCGACGGCGGCAAGCTCGAAGGTCTCCAGCCTGCCGAGTTCGGGCACGCGATCGAAGCGCGCCTCAACGCCGAAGACCCCGATCGCGACTTCGCCCCCTCCCCCGGCCGGATCGCGCGGCTCATGCTGCCCGCCGGGCCCGGGATCCGCGTCGACACCGGCGTCAGCGAAGGCGACACCATCCCCGCGGACTTCGACTCGATGATCGCCAAGATCATCGCCTACGGCCGCGACCGCGACGAGGCGCTCGGGCGCCTGCGCCACGCGATGGCCCAGACCACCGTCATCATCGAAGGCGGCGCGACGAACAAGAGCTTCGTGCTCGATCTGCTCGCCCAGCCCGAGGTCATCGACGCCTCCGCCGACACCGGCTGGATCGACCGCGTCCGCGCCGAAGGCAGGCTGGTCACCCACCAACACTCGGCGATCGCGCTGGCCGCGGCCGCCATCGAAGCCTACGAAGGCACCGAAGAGATCGAGCGGCAGCGACTGCTCGAAACCGCGCACGGCGGCCGTCCCCAGGTCCAGCACGAGGGCGGCAGGCCGCTGGAGCTCAAACTGCGCGGCGCGAGCTACAAGGTGGCCGTCGCGCGGACCGGCCACGGCCGCTTCCGGGTCGGTATCAGCAGCGGCGGGGACGTGCACCCGGCCGACGTCGAGATCGACCGCTTCGATCGGCACACCGGCCGGATCACCGTCAACGGCAGCCGCTTCCGCCTGGTCACCGGCACGCCAGGACCGGTGCAGCTGATCGAGGTCGACGGCGTCGCACACCGCGTCAGCCGCGACGAAGGCGGCGTGGTGCGGTCGCCGGCGCCCGCGCTGGTGGTGGCGACCCCGCTGGAAGTCGGCGCCGAGGTCGAAGCCGGCGCTCCGGTGCTGGTCCTCGAAAGCATGAAGATGGAGACCGTCCTCCGCGCGCCTTTCCGCGCGCGGCTGAAGGAGCGTTCGGTCTCGGTGGGCAGCCAGGTCGAGACCGGTGCGCCGCTGCTGCGGCTCGAGCCGCTCGCCGAGGACGACGACTCCGGGCCGGCCGTCGAAGTCAGCGGCGAAATCGACCTGCCGGCGGAGCCGGAAGCGGTGTCGCCCGCCGACCGTGCCGCTCGGGCCCTCGCGGACCTCCGCAGCCTGCTGCTCGGGTTCGACACCGACCCGCACGACGAAAAGCGCGCGCTCAACGCGTACCTGACCGCGCGGGCCGAGCTCGTCGCCGCCGGACGGCGACCGCTCGCCGGGGAGATCGAACTGCTGAGCCTGTTCGCCGACCTGTCCGAGCTCAGCCGCAACCGGCCCGCCGGTGAGCAGTCGATCGGCGATTCCGAGCTCCACAGCCCGCGGGAGTACTTCCACACCTACCTGCAGAGCCTCGATGTCGACCGGGCGCGGCTGTCGGAGACCTTCCAGGCCAGGCTCGCCCGTGTACTCGGCCACTACGGCGTCGACGGCCTGGACCGGACCCCCGAGCTGGAAGAGGCGGTCTTCCGGATCTTCCTCGCCCAGCAGCGCGCGTCGTCGGATGTGGCCGTGGTCGCCGCTGTGCTGAAGCAGTGGCTCGCCGAAGTGGCACCCAGCGACGTCGAACAGTACGAAGCCGCAGGCTTGGCCCTGGAACACCTCGTCGCGGCCACCCAGCTCCGCTTCCCCACTGTCGGAGACCTGGCCCGCAGCGTGGTGTTCCGCTGGTTCGCCCAGCCGCTGCTGCGGCGTACGCGGGCCGAGGTCTACCTCGACATCCGTGAGCACCTGCACTACCTCGACCACCACCGGGACGCCCCCGACCGCGCCGAGCGGATCGCGACGATGGTGGCCAGCACGGAACCCCTGGTGCGGCTGCTCGGCCAGCGGATCGGCCGCGCCGGCATCGACCCGGTGCCGCTGCTGGAGGTCCTCACCCGCCGCTACTACGGCAACAAGCCGCTCAGCGACATGCGCACGAGGACCGCCGGCGGGTGCACGTTCGTCACCGCCGAACACACCGCCGGGGGCCAGCACGCCCGCGTCATCACCACCGGCGTCGGCTTCGGCGAGCTGGGCGGGGCCGTCCGGGCCGTCGGCGAACTGGCCGGCGACCTGCCCGCGACCGGCAACGCCGTCGCCGAGCTGTACGTGAGCTGGCCCGACCAGCCTGCCGACGCCGACGAAATGGCGGCCGCGCTGCTCGAAGTGATCGCCGAGGAAAGCCTCCCGCCGCAGGTCCGGCGGATCACCACGATGGTGGCCGGTCGCGGCGCCGCGGTGATGCACCACCACTTCACCTTCCAGCCGTCACCGACCGGGTTCACCGAGGACCGGCTCATCCGCGGCCTGCACCCGATCATCGCGCGGCGCATGCAGATCGAGCGGCTGCGAGACTTCGACCTCACCCGGCTGCCGTCGGCGGACGAGGAGGTCTACCTCTTCAAGTGCGTCGCGCGGGACAACCCGTCCGACGAACGCCTGGTCGCGATGGCCCAGGTCCGCGACCTGACCCCGTTGCGTGAGCACGACGGCAGGCTCGTGTCCCTGCCCGCGGCCGAAGACACCGTGGCCGCGTGCCTCGACGCGATCCGGACCGTGCAGTCCCGGCGGCCGGCCCGGAAACGCTTCGACACCAACCGGATCGTCATCTACGTCTGGCCGCCGAGCGGGCTGACCGGCGAAGAGTTGACCACCATCGCCGAGCGCGTGGTACCGACCACGGCCGGTGCCGGGCTCGAGGAGGTGCAGTTCCTCGCCCGCCAGCGCGACCGGGAGTCCGGCACGCTGACCCCGGTGGCGATCCGCATCAACTACAGCGTCGATTCCCAGGTCCACCTTTCGGTCGGGAAGCCGTCCACCGAACCGATCAAACCGCTCGACGGCTACCGGCAGAAGGTGCTGAGCGCGGCGCGCCGCGGCACCGTCTACCCGTACGAGCTGACCGGGATGCTCACCGGGTCGGGCGGCTCGTTCGTCGAGCACGACCTCGACGAGCACGGGGTACTGGTCCCGGTCAACCGCCCGAAGGGCAAGAACTCCGCGGCGCTGGTCGCGGGTGTGATCACCACGCCGACGCTGCGCCACCCCGAAGGCGTCACCCGGGTCATGCTGCTCGGCGACCCGACAAAGGCACTCGGCGCGCTGTCCGAGCCGGAGTGCTCCCGGGTCATCGCGGCGCTGGACCTGGCCGAGCGGATGCGCGTCCCGCTCGAGTGGTTCGCGCTGTCCGCCGGCGCGAAGATCTCGATGGACTCCGGTACCGAGAACATGGACTGGGTCGCCGCGGCGCTGAAGCGGATCGTGAACTTCACCCAGGACGGCGGCGAGATCAACATCGTCGTCGCCGGCATCAACGTCGGCGCCCAGCCGTATTGGAACGCCGAAGCCACGATGCTGATGCACACCAAGGGAATCCTGGTGATGACCCCGGATTCGACGATGGTGCTCACCGGCAAGCACGCGCTCGACTTCTCCGGTGGCGTCTCGGCCGAGGACAACTTCGGCATCGGCGGGTACGACCGGGTGATGGGTCCGAACGGGCAGGCGCAGTACTGGGCGCCGAACCTGGCCGGTGCCCGCGACGTGCTGATGGCGCACTACGACCACACCTACGTCGTACCGAACGAGTCCGCGCCGCGTCGCGCGGAGACCACCGACCCGCACGACCGCGACATCTCCGCTTTCCCGCACGCGGTGGCGGGCAGCGACTTCACCACGGTCGGCGAGATCTTCTCCAAGGAGCACAACCCGGACCGCAAGAAGCCCTTCGACATCCGGACGGTGATGAATGCCGTCGCCGACCAGGACCACCCGGTGCTGGAACGCTGGGCGGGCATGGCCGACGCGGAAACCGCCGCGGTGCAGGACGTCCACCTCGGCGGCTGGCCGGTATGCCTGGTCGGCATCGAGTCGCGGTCCATCCCCCGCCGGGGTTTCCCGCCCGCCGACGGTCCCGACACCTACACCGCGGGCACCCTGTTCCCCCGGTCGGCGAAGAAGGTCGCGCGGACGATCAACGCGGCGAGCGGCAACCGGCCGCTGGTGGTGCTGGCGAACCTGTCCGGGTTCGACGGCTCCCCGGAGTCGATGCGCAAGCTGCAGCTGGAGTACGGCGCCGAGATCGGCCGGGCCATCGTCAACTTCGACGGCCCGATCGTGTTCTGCGTGATCTCGCGGTACCACGGCGGCGCGTTCGTCGTGTTCTCCAAGGCGCTCAACCCGAACATGACGGTGCTCGCGCTCGAAGGCTCGTTCGCGTCGGTCCTCGGCGGGGCTCCGGCCGCGGCCGTGGTGTTCGCCGGCGACGTCAACCAGCGCACGGCGAACGACCCCCGGGTACTCACCCTCGCCGACACCGCCGCTAAGGCGACCGGGGCCCAGCGGGGCGCGCTCACCGCGGAACTGGCCGAACTGCGGTCCTCGGTGCGCGCGGAAAAGCTCAGTGAGGTGGCCGCGGAGTTCGACGCCGTCCACAGCATCGAGCGCGCCGTCCAGGTCGGCTCCGTCGACGCGATCGTCCGCGCGGCCGAACTCCGGCCCCGCATCATCGACGCCATCGCCAAGGGCATTCACTCCTAGCCGGCGCGACCAGCCGTGACGGCCGGGCCGCTCCCCTGACGGGAGCGACCCGGCCGTCACCGCTTCCTGAGTACCCAGCGCGAAGTACCCAGCGCGGGGTGATACTGGGCGAGTGTCCGAAACGGACTGGATCCTGCACGTCGACCTCGACCAGTTCATCGCGGCGGTCGAGGTGGCCCGCCGCCCTGAGCTGCGCGGTCTCCCCGTGGTGGTCGGCGGCACGGGCGATCCGACGAAGCGCGAGGTCGTCGCGACGGCGTCCTACGAGGCGCGTGAGTTCGGCATCCAGTCCGGTATGCCGCTCAAGCTGGCCGCGAAGCGCTGCCCGAACGCGGTGTTCCTGCCGAGCGATCCCCCAGCCTATGACGAAGTCTCCGCGCGGGTGATGGACATCCTTCGCGGGTTGCCGGTGATCGTGGAGGTGCTCGGCTGGGACGAGGCGTTCCTCGGCGCGCGGACCGCGGATCCCGAGGCACTCGCCGCCGAGATCCGCCAGGCGGTGCTCGCCGGGACCGGTCTGTCGTGTTCGGTGGGGATCGGCGACAACAAGCTGCGCGCGAAACTCGCCACCGGCTTCGCGAAACCGGCCGGGATCTACCGGCTCACCAGCGGCAACTGGGAGACGGTCATGGCAAGGCTCCCGACCGACGCACTGTGGGGCATCGGCCGCAAGACCGCGAAGAAGCTGACGGAAATCGGGCTGGACACCGTCGAGAAGCTCGCCGCCGCCGATCCCGGCGAGCTGGCGAAGCGCTTCGGTCCGACGATGGGTCCGTGGTACCGCGCCCTCGCGCACGGAGCCGGGGACACCACGGTGACCGACACGCCGTACGTGCCGCGGTCACATAGCCGCGAGACCACCTTCGAGCACGACCTCGTCGAGCGGGCCGACCTCGACGCCCAGGTCACCGCACTCGCGCGACGGGTGGCGGCCGACGTGCTCGCCGACGGCCGCCCGGTGGTTCGGGTCGCGGTGAAGGTCCGCTTCGCACCATTCCTCACCCAGACCCGTAGTCTCACGCTGCCCGCGCCGACCAGCGACAGCGGAGAATTGGAACGCGCCGCGCTGGCGGTGCTCGACCGCTTCGAACACACCCGACCGGTGCGCCTGCTCGGCGTCCGAGCCGAGTTCGATCGAAGCTGACCGGTCAAGGTTTGCGAACGCCGGCTGGTGACCGCGGACGCGCTCCACGCCCAGCGTGAACACGCGACCTACCTGGTTGCCGAACGCGGTGCCGACTACACGCTCATCGTGAAAGCCAACCAGCCGAACCTGTTCACCGCGCCGGACGCCCTCAACTGGGACACGCCACCGTTACACACCAAGGAAGAAACCGGGCATGGACGTATCGAGCGTCGCATGATACGAGTACAACCAGCACCCGACGGCATCACGTTTCCCTATGTCGCGCAAGTGTTTCTCATCGAACGCTACGTCACCGACACCGACACCGGCAGCGGAACGAACACCGCCATCGCGGTCCTGGGCACCACCAGACGCGACGCCACCGCGCAAACGCCCAGCAGATCGCCACCTGGGCACGCGAACACTGGAGCATCGAGAACGCCCTGCACTACGTCCGAGACGTCACCTACGGCGAAGACACCTCCCAAACCGCGCCGACAACGGACCCGAGTCATGGCCAGCATCCGCAACCTCGCCATCGGAATCCTCCGCCTGGCAGGGAAAACCACCATCGCCGCCGGACTCCGCCACACCGCACGTGGCTTCATCCGTCCCCTTCAACTCCTCCGACTTCACCCCCGATTCAGAACTGCAGTGGCGCGTTCGCAACTCGACGGCGAGTTGCGAAAGCCGGGAATGCAGTCAGGGCTCGTCAGTGTCGCGGCCGGGTGATCCGGTCGCGGCACTCACGAGCCCTGGTACGGGATATTCTGTTACAGGTGGCAGGTGTTGCGCCTGGGTCTTCGAAGCGGATCGAGA
>NZ_JAODNM010000155.1 GCF_025464955.1 Amycolatopsis sp.
ATGGTGCATGGTCACCGGGTTCGGACCGGTGACCATGCAGGCTGGCCGGGCAAGTGTTCACGATGTTCTGAGACATAAACTGTTCACGATGTCCTGGGCTGGGACACCGGCTAGAACCGGCCGGAACACTCACGAGCCACCCCCTTACCGCCGCCGGAGCGCCTTGTCGGCGATGGCGGGCGGCGTGTAGTCGGCGTCGGCCGGGTTGAGGTCGACGCCCGGGGGCACGATCTCGTCGATCCGGTCCAGCACGTCACCGGTGAGCACCAGGTCCGCACCGGCGAGCAGGTCGTCGAGCTGCTCCCGCGTCCGCGGCCCGATGATCGCGGACGTGACCCCGGGGTGCGCCCGGACGAACGCCAGCGCGAGGTGCGTCAGCGGGCGTCCGATCTCCGCGGCCAGTTTCTTCAGCTCCGCGATGGCGTCCAGCTTGACCGCGTTCGCCGGCAATGTCGGGTCGAACTTGTGCTGCTGCAGCGACCGGCGGCCTACGGTGAGATCGACGTCGGACGCCTTGTCGTAGCGCCCGGACAGCCAGCCGCTCGCCAGCGGGCTCCACGTGAGCACGCCGATGCCGTAGCGCTGCGTGGTCGGGAGCACGGCCTTCTCGATCGACCGGTTGAAGATCGAGTAAGGCGGCTGCTCGGTCCGGAACCGGACGTGCCCGCGCTTTTCCGAAACCCACTGCGCCTCGACGATCTGCTCCGCCGGGAACACCGACGAACCGACCGCGCGCACCTTCCCGGAGCGCACGAAGTCCGTCAGCACGGACAGCGTCTCGTCGATGTCGGTCGTGTGGTCAGGGCGGTGGATCTGGTACAGGTCGACGTAGTCCGTGTCGAGCCGCCGCAGGCTGTCCTCCAGCGCTCGGGTCAGCCAGCGGCGCGAGTTTCCGCCGTGGTTGTCGTCCGGCCCCATCGTGAAATGGCCCTTGGTGGCCAGCACGACGTCGTCGCGCCTGCCCTTGAGCGCCTTGCCGATGATCTGCTCGTTCTCGCCCTGGGAATACATGTCCGCGGTGTCGATGAAGTTGATGCCGCCGTCGAGCGCGGCGTGCACCATGCGGATGCCGTCTTCGTGGTCGGTGTTTCCCCAGGCGCCGAGCATCATCGCGCCGAAGGCGTACTCGCTGACCGAGATACCGGTTCCGCCGAGAATTCGTCGCTGCATTTCCCGCTCCTAAGCGCTTCTTGGTCTTCGTTGCTGAGACCCACTCTGCGACCGGCGGCGAGCTCGGACCAGGTCACGCTCAACCTGGGTCTGCCAGGACCAGGCAGGCCGGCGGCGGAACCTGGATACTTGTCGACATGGCTGACGCAGAGACACTGGGCGCGTTCCTCAAGGCACGCCGCGCGGCGCTCGACCCCGAAGACCTGGGCCTGCCGGCCGGGCTCAACCAGCGCCGGGTCGCCGGCCTGCGCCGCGAAGAACTCGCGCAGCTGGCCGGGATCAGCGTCGACTACTACACCCGGCTGGAGCAGGGCCGCGCGCGCAACGTGTCCGAGCCCATCCTCGAAGCGGTTTCCCGCGCGCTGCGGCTGACCGCCGACGAGGACGCGTACCTGCGCAACCTCGCCGCGCCGAAGCGCAAACGCGTAACTCCACCGAAAGCACAGCGAGTCCGGCCGGAGCTGCAGCGGTTGCTCGACGTGATCGGCGTGCCCGCGTTCGTTTTCGGGCGCTACATGGACGTTCTGGCGTGGAACCCGCTCGGTGGCGCGCTGGCGTTCGACTTCGGCGCGTATCCGCCCGTCGAACGCAACATCGGCAAGATGTTCTTCCTCGACGAGCGGGCCCGCGACCTCCATCCCGAGTGGGAGTCCGTGGCCAAGGAGGTCGTGGCGAACCTCCGCGCCGAAGTCGGAAAGCACCCGAACGACCCGCACATGGCCCAGATCATCGGCGAACTTTCCGTGCAGAGCGCGGACTTCCGCAAAATGTGGGCCCGGCAGTCGGTGCAGGAGAAGGCTTTCGGTCTCAAGCACATGCGCAACCCGATCGTCGGGGACCTCGGCCTGCACTACGAGACGCTGCGCCTGCCCGGCGATCCGGACCAGGGCCTGGTCACCTACACCGCCGAGGCCGGTTCCGAGTCCGAGCGCGCGCTCGCCCTGCTCGCCAGCTGGATCGCCGACCCGACCCCCCGGAACGCGCGTTCGGAAGAGGCCCGGCTCGAACCCTGACGAGCGCGCTCGAGCCGACTTTGTCGGTGGTCAGGCGCATGATGTCTCCTATGTTGCTCGCGGAGGTAGTGACGGCGTCCGGCGCAGTGGCTGCCACGCGCTCGCGCAAGGAGAAGATCGCCACCCTGGCGGCCGTAGTGCAGGCTGCCGGCGTTGACGAGTTGGGCGCGGTCGCGGCGTTCCTGACCGGCCAGCCCACGCAGGGCCGCGTCGGCACCGGCTGGCGCACGCTGTCCGAGGTGGGCGCGCCTCCGGCCGCGGAGGCTTCGGTGACCGTCTCCGAGGTCGACGCAGTGCTCGGTGAGCTGGGGAAACTGTCCGGCAGCGGGTCCGTCAAGCTGCGCACTGAGCTGTTGCACTCGCTGTTCGCGCGCGCCACCGCCGCCGAGCAGGAGTTCCTGTTCCGGCTGCTCACCGGCGAGCTGCGGCAGGGCGCGTTGGAAGGCGTCATGCTGGACGCCGTCGCCGCGGCAGCCGAGGTTCCCGCTGAGGCCGTCCGGCGCGCGTTCATGCTCTCCGGGGAGCTGTCGGTCACGACGCTCGCCGCGCGGACGGGCGGGCAGGACGCGCTCGAAGCGTTCACGCTGGAGGTCGGCAGGCCCGTCCGGCCGATGCTCGCGTCACCGGCGGAGTCGCTCGAGGAAGCCATGGCGGAGCACGCTTCCGCGCTTGTCGAGTACAAAATGGACGGTGCCCGAATCCAGGTGCACCGCAGCGGCGACGAGGTCCACATCTACACCAGGACCCTGCGCGAGATCACCTCGAGCGTCACCGAACTGGTCGACCTGGTGCGCGCGCTCCCGTGTGAGTCCGTCGTGCTCGACGGCGAGACGCTGGCACTGGCCGACGACGGCAGGCCCCGCCCGTTCCAGGACACGATGAGCCGGTTCGGCAGCACCCGGGAGGAACAGGTCCGGGCCCTGCTGCTGCGGCCGTACTTCTTCGACTGCCTGCACCTCGACGGGCAGGACCTGCTCGATGCGCCACTCAGCGAACGCAACGAGGCACTGCGGAAGGTCGCAGGTGAGCACATAATCCCTGGTCAGATTCAACCTGAGGACGCGGAAGCTGTCCTCGCCGAGGCGATGGCGGCTGGGCACGAGGGTGTGATGGTCAAGTCGCTGGACTCGACGTATGCGGCGGGCCGGCGGGGTCGGGCGTGGCTGAAGGTGAAGCCGGTGCACACGCTCGACCTGGTCGTCCTCGCCGCCGAATGGGGGCACGGCAGGCGCACCGGGAAGCTGTCGAACCTGCATCTCGGCGCGCGCGACCCGGATGGCGGCCCACCGATCATGGTCGGCAAGACGTTCAAGGGCCTGACTGACGAGTTGTTGGCCTGGCAGACCGAGAAGTTCCAGGAGATCGAGGAGCGCCGCACCGACTGGACGGTGTTCACGCGGCCCGAACTGGTCGTCGAGATCGAGCTCGACGGCGCTCAGCGCAGCACGCGATACGCGGGCGGCGTCGCGCTGCGGTTCGCCAGGGTCGTGCGCTATCGCCCGGACAAGGAGGCCGCCGACGCCGACACCATCGACGCCGTCCGAGCGCTTCTGCACGAGTAGGTCACAACGAAAGGCCCTGGACCTCAATAGTTAAGTAAGGCTAACCTACCTCGGTGACCATCTCCGCGGCCGAGCAGCCTCCTGCCGAGGCGATGACGAGAACTGAGGCCGCCGCCCAAGCGCCGGTGACGACGAAGGGTCCCGTCCGGCGGTGGCTGAGGCGGCGGCCGGTGCGCCGCGGCATGGTGGTCACCCACCGCTGGTTGTCGCTGGTCCTGGGCCTGTTCCTGGTCATCGAGACGACGTCCGGGGCGATCCTGCTCTACCGGGCCGAGTACTTCCGGTCCACCCACGGCGACCTCTACCAGCACAGTGCTAGTGCGAACCCCATCACGCCGCAACAGGCGGTGGACATCGTCACGAAGGCCCATCCCGAGTTCAAAGCGGCCTGGGTCAGCAATGATGGCGGCATCCTCGCCGTCGGCGATCCCGCGTTCGCCGACATCTACGCCGTCGACCCCGGAACCGGGCACATCAACGGCAGCGCCAATATCGACAGCGGCGTGATGGGCTTCCTCGCCAACCTCCACGACTGCGGCCTGACCTGCCAGGACGACCCGGGCTACGTGTCCTGGCTGGCGAAACCCGTGCCCACCATGGGAATGGCCTGGCTGGCGACCGTCACCTGGGGTTCGGCGCTGCTCGCGCTGCTGGGCCTGCTGATGATCTTCCTGGCGATCACCGGGCTCATCACCTGGTGGCCGGGCTTCCGGCGGATGTCGCGCGGGTTCCGCGTCCGCGCAAAAAAAGGCCGCTTCGCCCGCGATTACGACCTGCACAACGTCATCGGCATCATCGCCGTGCCGATGGTCTTCCTCTGGGGCGTGACAGGCACCGCGTTCGAGCTGCCCAAGGTCGAGGACGCCTGGCTGGCGATCACCGGCGGCCACTCCGCGGACCCGAACCGGTACAGCTTCACCGCCGACGCCGCACCGTCCAATGCGGTGGACATCGGCGTCGACGGGGCAACAAAGGCAGCGCTGCAACGGTATCCGGGCGAAATCCACTACCTGCAAACCCCGCGAGGACCAGGCGAAGCCGCCTACTACGCTGTATCCGTCTCGAACGGCTACGCGCCTTACAACTACCGAGGCTTCTTCTCCGGCGACGTCATGGTCTATGTCGACGCCCACAACCCGGCGCACACCTCCGTCGTCGGCGACGCGGCCGCCGAACCGGGCGGGAATGCGTTCTACGATAAGGTCTTCGAACCACTGCACTTCGGCTGGCTGGCGAACGGGTGGTGGCGGATCGGGCTGTTCGTCCTCGGACTGACCCCGTTGGCGCTGACGGTCACCGGGCTGTCCACCTGGCTGTTTCGGCATTCGACCAAAAAGCGTAAGCGCCAAGCCGCCAACGCCAGGGCCGCAACAGCAGCTTCAGCCGACGTCGACTCGTGATCGATCCTCTCGCGTTCGGCACCACCCTGGCCTGTCTCGCGACGGCGTTCACTCTGGTCGTGGCCGTTTTCACCGGGCGATACCGGCTTCGCGGGTTCGCGCCGATGTTCGTGCTCATCCAACTGGCGCTGGTGGTCCAGGCCGTACTAGACGTCGTTGGGCTGATCGGCGGGCACCAGACCCCCGAGCCGACCACCCATCTGGCCTACCTGGCGACGTCACTCGTGCTGCTGCCGGTCGCGGTCGGCACGACGTCGCGACAGGAAGACCGCTGGTCAGCGGGGGTACTAGCGGTCGCGCTGCTCGCACTCGCCGTGGTCGTCGTGCGGTTGATCACGACCTGGCGCGCAGCCGGATAGTCCAGACCAAAGTAGGCGGTCCTGCGGGGTCATCGGTTATAGGTTGCACCCGGGGGAAACATCCATGGACTTCTGGGATTCTGGAGAGTTGATGAGAAATCGGTTGGCAGTGGCCACGACGTTGCTCGCGAGCACAGCACTCGCCTGTGCGGCATTGGCCGCACCCGCAGGCGCGTCTCCGGTACCGAACACGGCCCACCAGCCGGCCAAGCATCACTTCTCCGCCGCGGCTGAGTCATTCGTCGGCGCGAACACGGTGCAGGAGCGGGTCGCCAAGCTCGACGCCGCGATGGCGACGCTGCCCACGGAAAGCAAGCTCTACAACGCGACGACGCTGTGGAACGCGGGCATCACCGGCGCCGGGACTTCGGTCGCCACGCTGGTCTCGTTCGGCGACGACAAGGCGAAAGCCGTCCTCGACGCCTACTCGACCGCGCACGGCCTCCCGCCGGCCGACCTCTCAGTCATCTCGCCCTCGGGTTCCGTCCCGGCCTGCACCGACCCGGGCGTCGACACCGCCACCTGCCAGTCCTGGGGCGGCGAGACCGACCTCGACATCACGATGATGCACGCCATGGCACCGAACGCGAAGATCATCATCGCGGCCACGCCCGTCGCGGAGACGCAGGGCTTCACCGGGCTGCCGGAGATGATGAACGCCGTCGACTACATGACCCAGCACAAACTGGCCGACGTCATCTCGATGAGCTTCGGCACCACCGAGGAGAACTTCCCGACGTTCGACTCAATCAAGACGCTCGATCCGGCGCTGAAGCGCGCGAGTAAGGCGGGCGTCACGCTGGTGGCGTCCTCCGGCGACGACGGCCCGACCGGCGGCGAGCTGTACGGAAGCGCCACCTACCCGTACCGCGTCGCGAGCTGGCCGGCCAGTGACCCGCTGGTCACCAGCCTCGGCGCCACGCAGTTCCACCTCGACTCGACCGGCGCGCGCACCAAGCCGGACGACGTCGTCAACGTGCGGGACAACGGCTTCGGTTCGGGCGCCGGCCTGTCGAAGGTCTACGACCGTCCGTCGTGGCAGAACGGGGTCAAGAAGGCCACCGGCAGCACCATGCGGTCGTTCCCGGACATCAGCATGGAAGGCATCCACGGCACTTCGCAGTCTTCGCCGCTGTTCGCGGGCGTGCTCGCACTGGCTGTCCAGGCGAACCACGGCCGGCTCGGCCAGATCAACCCGGCGCTGTACAACACGCTCGGCCCGAAGGGCACCAAGGCCGGCATCATCGACGTCACGACCGGCGACAACAGCCAGAGCGGCGTCACCGGCTTCACTGCTGCCAAGGGCTTCGACACTGTCAGCGGCTGGGGCACAATCGACGCCTCGGTCTTCGTACCTGCACTGATCAAGGCGCTTAAGTAAGGAATCACGAGGGCCCCTCAAGGCCACTTTGAGTGCGTTCACCGCACTCAAAGTGGCCTTGAGGGTTTACGGGCTGTCTCGCGCAATGATCGCGATGGCAGTACGGTCGCCGAATGTTCGGTCCGAAGGCGGCTCACGCCTGGTTCGCGGCCACCGCGTTGGTGGCACTGGTTGGCCTGGTGGTCCAGATCTCCGTGACAGCGGGAGCGAACGCCGGCCGGTTCACCTCGCCCGCCTCGCGGGTCGGGAACCTCTTCTGCTTCTTCACGATCGACTCCAACCTGCTGGTCGGCGTCACGAGCCTGTTGCTCGCGCTGAACCTGTCGCACCCGTCGGCGCTGTTCCGCGTGCTGCGCCTTGACGGGGTCGTCGGGATCATCGTCACCGGGGTGGTTTTCCAGGTCGCGCTGGCCAACCTGCACCACTTGACCGGCTCGGCGTTGGTCGCCGACACCCTGCTGCACAAGGTGTCGCCGATCCTGTGCGTCCTGGGCTGGCTGGTCTTCGGCCCACGCGGCACCCTCACCGCGAAAATCGCCGGCTGGTCACTGGTTTTCCCGCTCGCGTGGCTGGCCACGACGCTCATCCGCGGGGCGATCATCAACTACTACCCCTACCCGTTCGTCGACGCGGGGACACTCGGATACGGCCGAGTCAGCCTGAACTGCGTGCTCGTCGGCGTCTTGTTCACCGCGCTCGCGTTCGGCGCCCTGGGCCTCGACCGCGCCCTGGCGAAGCGGCAACCTACCGCTTGAGCTGGCCCAGCCGTGTGGCGAGGGCGTCAAGGCCGCCGGTGATCATGCGGCCGTAACCGTCGTCTCCGAGGGCGTCGACGGCCGCGCCTCCCAATACGAGGTGGTCCATCGCCTTTTCGGCGTCGCCGAGTTTCCGGTAGACCTCGCCCAGGTTCAAATGCAGGGACGGGTAGAACCCGCGAACCGAACCTGCCACACCCGCCTCGTGGACGCGGTCGTCGGTCACCGAGTCCGCGGCGTCGAGCGCGAGCAGGTCCCAGCGCAGTTCCTCGCGCGGGTCGTCCTGGACGTCTGCCATCGAATGCGCCAGCGCGCACCGATGCAGTGCGTCACCTTCTGGACCGATCTCCGCCCAGACCTCCGCGAACAACGTGCGGGCGGCCTCGCGCTCCCCCAGCGTCCGCAGCTCGATCCCCCTGCCTATACGCGTCATGATTTCGTCGGGCTCGGCCATCCCACCCCTCCAGTACGTGAACCTCGAAGGTAGCGCCGATCACCGACAAAAATCAGCCCCGGACGCGACGGAAGGCGTTGAATGGGTCGTTGATTCCGGCCGTCACCAGTGATCGCAAGGCACCTCGACGCAGATCGACCGGCTTACCGGCGGCCACGCGGTGCATTTGCTGGGTGTGCCACTGGATTTCCAGCAAGCTGTCCGCAAGACGGATGCCGGTTCTCGGGCACAACCGCTCCGCGCGGGCGTCCTCGCCGTCCAGCAGACGACGCGGCAGCTCCGGATCGACGGTCATCGGCCGGCCAAGCCCGATGACGTCCAGCGCCCCGGACTCCAATGCCTCGGTCATCCCGGCCGCGGTGGTGAACCCGCCCGTGACCATCAGGGCGACATCGCTGACCTTGCGCGCTTTCGTCGCATAGTCGAGGAAGTATGCTTCCCGACGAACCGTGCTCGCGCGCGACGCACCCATCATCACGGCCTTTTCGTAGGTACCACCGGAAATCTCCAGCAGGTCGAGCCCGGCCTCGCCGAGCCCGCGAACGACGTCGAGCGAGTCGTCCTCGTCGAAACCGCCGCGCTGGAAGTCCGCGCTGTTCAGTTTCACCGACAACGGCACGCCGTCGCCGATCTCCGCGCGGATGCGCCGGACCAGTTCGAAGAGGAAACGACTGCGCCGCACCGCATCCCCGCCCCATTCATCGGTGCGCAGGTTGGTCAGTGGCGACAGGAACTGCGAGATCAGGTAGCCGTGGGCGCCGTGCAGCTGGATCCCGGTGAACCCGGCGTCGACGAACGTGCGCGCCGCGAGGACGAACCGCTCGATGATCGTCTCGATCTCGGCTCCGGTCAGCGCACGCGGAGTGGCGAAAACCGACCGGATCCCACGGTCGCCGAACGGGACAGCCGACGGCGCGACAGGCTGGCGCGAAAGGAAACGCGGGCTCTGCCTGCCAGGATGGTTCGGCTGGACCCACAGTTGCGCGTCGGTGCCGCGGACGGTGCCGGCCCACGGCCGGAACATCCGCGGGTCCGGTTCGGCGGGCAGCGCGACGTTCCGCGGCTCGCCCAGCGCACTCGGGTCGACCATGACGTTGCCGGTGACGAGCACGCCCGCGCCACCGCGCGCCCACGTGCGGTACAGCTCGGCGAGCTCGCGGCTCGGCGCGTTGCGGCGGTCGCCGAGCTGTTCGCTCAAAGCGGACTTGGCCAGCCGGTGCGGCAGCACGGCGCCGCACCGCAGCTTGAGCGGTTCGGCCAGGAGTTCATGCGTGCGGGTCATCGGAAGCCCCTTCACCGTAAGTACCTACCAGCAGTAACCTTACCCACAAGTAGATACCAGCGGTACCCAAGTTCACCCGGGGTGCTCCACTAAAGTCGGGCGCATGGCGGCGATAGTGGAAAACCTGGTCACGTCCGGTGTCTTCGAGCTCGACGGCGGCAGCTGGGACGTCGACAACAACGTGTGGATCGTCGGGGACGACACCGAGGTCATCGTGATCGACGCCGCCCACGACGCGAAGGCCATCGCCGACGTCGTCAGCGGGCGGAAAGTCCAGGCGATCGTCAGCACCCACGGGCACAACGACCACGTCAATGCCGCGCCGGAGCTGGCCGAGCTCACCGGGGCGCCGATCCTGCTCCACCCCGCGGACCAGGTCGTCTGGAACCTCACCCACCCGGACCGCGCGCCCGACGGCGAACTCGCCGACGGCCAGGTCCTGACCGTCGCCGGCACCCGGTTCCAGGTCATCCACACCCCGGGACACGCCCCCGGCGCCGTCTGCCTCTACTCGGCCGAGTTGGGCGTCGTCTTCACCGGCGACACGCTGTTCCACGGCGGCCCCGGCGCCACCGGCCGGTCGTACTCGGACTATCCGACCATCGTGAAGTCCATCCGGGCCAAGCTCTTCGCCCTGCCCGACACCACCACGGTCAACACCGGACACGGCGAAAGCACCACGATCGGCGCCGAGAAGGCCGCCTCCACCGGCTGGGACGCGCCGTAACGTCTCGTGAGTGTTTGAGCCGCTTCTAACCGGCCGGAACACTCACGAGCCGGGGCACGGACGGCTCGGTACGGACGCGCACTTTCGCTTCGTCGGCCAGGGCGCGGGCCCAGGTCTGCAGGCCGGCGACGTCGATGCCGTACGGCGGATCCACCCGGTACGGCTCGATGTTCAGCGCACCCCGGTCGAGCAGCGACACAGCGCCGTTGACGTTGCCACGCAGGGCGTGGGTGAGGCCCACCGCAAGTTGCGCCAGCCCGCGCCACAGGCCGCGCGCGGGCTCGTCGGAGGCCTTCCAGGCGTCCTCGAACACCTCGTGCGCATGGAACGGCTTGCCGTCGTCCAGCAGCCGCTGAGCCTCTACGAGGGTCTCGTCCGGGGTCCGCGGCACGCCCTCGGGCTGCCGTTCGACGCCCGCGGAGCCGTAGGGCAGCGGCCTGCCCAGACCGTCGCGGGGACGGGCGTTGCGCGCGCGTCCGCTGTCATCTCGATCCCGGTCGGCCACGCGCCCAGTGTCCCATGCAGGTAGCCTGGGGACTCGTGCGCTTCCTGCCCGGGCATGAGCCCGCCCACGACTTGACCTACGACGACGTGTTCCTGGTACCGAACCGTTCGGACGTGGAGTCCCGCTTCGACGTCGACCTGTCCACAGTGGATGGGACCGGCGCGACCTTCCCGATCGTCGTCGCCAACATGACCGCCGTCGCCGGCCGCCGCATGGCCGAAACGGTGGCCAGGCGCGGCGGGCTCGTCGTCCTCCCGCAGGACGTCGACAGCGCGGCCGTCGCCGAGATCGTCAGCTGGATCAAGAGCCGCCACACCGTCTGGGACACCCCGCTGGTGCTGACCGGCGGAGACGCCGTCGCCGACGCGCTGAACCTGGTCGGCAAACGCGCGCATGGCGCTGTCGTGGTCGTCGATGCCGAGGGCAAGCCCGTCGGCGTTGTCGACGAAGCAGCCTGCGCCGGTGTCGACCGCTTCGCACGGCTCGCGGACGTCGCGACGCCCGCCGCGGTCACCGTCAGCCTGGACACGCCGCCGCGTGAGGTGTTCGAGCTGCTCCACGACCACGGCGCCCGGATCGCGCTGGGTGTCGACGCCGAGGGCCGGCTGGCCGGGGTGCTCACCCAAGTCGGGGCCCTGCGGGCGGGAATCTACGACCCGGCCGTCGACGACAGCGGCCGGCTGCGCGTCGCGGCCGCCGTTGGTGTCAACGGCGACGTCGCCGCGAAGGCTGAAGCCGTTCTGGCCGCCGGTGTCGACGTGCTCGTCGTCGACACCGCGCACGGCCACCAGGAAAAGATGATCGCCGCGCTGAAGGCGGTCCGGTCGGTGTCCCCGCGCGTGCCCGTCGTCGCCGGCAACGTCGTCACCGCCGAAGGCACCCGCGACCTGATCCACGCGGGCGCCGACGTGGTCAAGGTCGGCGTCGGACCGGGCGCGATGTGCACGACCCGGATGATGACCGGCGTCGGCCGCCCGCAGTTCTCCGCGGTCGCCGAGTGCGCGGCCGCGGCCCGCGAGCTGGGCAAGCACGTCTGGGCCGATGGCGGCGTCCGGCACCCCCGCGACGTCGCGCTGGCGCTGGCGGCGGGCGCTTCGGCGGCGATGGTCGGCTCCTGGTTCGCCGGCACCCACGAATCCCCCGGCGACCTGCGCTACGACGAGCAGGGACGGCCGTACAAGGAGTCGTTCGGGATGGCGTCCAAGCGTGCCGTCGGCGCCCGGACCCGCACGGACAACGTCTACGAGCGGGCGCGCAAGGGCCTGTTCGAAGAGGGCATCTCGGCCTCGCGGATGGCACTGGACCCGGCCAGGCCAGGCGTCGAGGACCTCCTGGACTCGATCGGCTCCGGCGTCCGCTCGGCGTGCACGTACGCCGGCGCCCGGACCGTCGAAGAGTTCCACGCCCGCGCCGTGCTCGGCATCCAGTCCGCCGCCGGCTTCGCCGAGGGCCGCCCACTGCCGTCAGGCTGGTAGGTCCGCGACGTTCGCTCAAGGCCACCTTGATTGCGACCCTCGCAGTGCGTTGAACGCACTGCGAGGGGTCGCAATGAGGGTGCCCTGAGGGGTCTTGAGACGCGACCCAGGCCCTTAGCCGTGGTCCTCCAGCATTTCGGTCACCAAGGCCGCGATGGGCGACCGTTCGGACCGCGTCAGGGTCACGTGCGCGAACAGCGGGTGGCCCTTCAGCTTTTCGATCACCGCCGAGACGCCGTCATGACGGCCGACGCGGAGGTTGTCGCGCTGCGCGACGTCGTGGGTGAGCACCACCCGCGACGCCGTACCGAGCCTCGACAGCACGGTGAGCAGCACGTTTCGTTCCAGTGACTGCGCCTCGTCGACGATCACGAACGTGTCGTGCAACGAGCGTCCTCGGATGTGCGTCAACGGCAGCACTTCGAGCATGCCGCGGTCGAACACCTCCTCCAGCACCTCCTGGCTGACCAGCGCCCCCAGCGTGTCGAACACAGCCTGTGCCCAAGGCTGCATCTTCTCGCTTTCGGAACCGGGGAGGTAACCGAGCTCCTGGCCGCCGACCGCGTAGACCGGCCGGAACACCACGACCTTGCGGTGCGCACGGCGTTCCATCACCGACTCGAGGCCGGCACACAGCGCGAGCGCGGACTTGCCGGTACCGGCCCGGCCGCCCATCGAGACGATCCCGATGTCGGAGTCGAGCAGCAGGTCCAGCGCGATCCGCTGTTCAGCCGACCGGCCGTGCAGGCCGAATGCCTCCTTGTCCCCGCGCACCAGCCTGATGCGCTTGTCCGCGGTGACCCTCCCCAGCGCGCTGGAGCTGCCGGACAGCAGCCGGAGACCGGTGTGGCAGGGCATCTCGGCGACGTCGTCCATGCCGTAGTCCAGCGGGTCGATCGAGCTGGACTGGAACAACGCGTCGAGCACGTTCGACTGGACGTCGACGTCGGCCATCCCCGTCCAGCCGGACGGCGTGACGTCCTGGGCGCGGTATTCGTCGGCGTCCAACCCGACGGCACCGGCCTTGACGCGCAACGGGATGTCCTTGGTGACCAGGGTGACCGACGGCAGCTCGTTCGCCAGGTTCAGCGCACAGGCCAGGATCCGATGGTCGTTGGAATCGGTACGGAACCCTGGCGGCAACACCGACTGGTCCGAGTGGTTGAGCTCGACGTGCAGCGTGCCGCCGGAGTCGCCGATCGGGATCGGCGCGTCCAGCCGGCCATGCGTTCGCCGCAGGTCGTCAAGCATGCGGAGCGCTTCACGAGCGAACCAGCCCAGTTCGGGATGGTGCCGCTTACCCTCCAGTTCACTGATCACTACCAGTGGCAGGACCACGGAGTGTTCGGCGAAACGGGTGAACGCCCATGGATCGGACAGCAGCACCGAGGTGTCAAGCACATAGGTGCACCGCTGGGATTCAGGTGAGATCGAGGCTTTCTCAGTGCCAGAGGCACCGGTCGAAGAGCGGCCAGAGGCCTTACGGGGTGAACGCTGCGCAGTCACGACGGCATCTCCCTCGTGGGCGTGGCACCACACGCCCGCACTCGCTGGGCCGGGCATCCTCCCTGGCTGGTCCGCTCTGGCTGACGCTGGTGCGTCAGCTCTCGCGTCCACGAGGGCCGGGTGCCGGCCCCCTCGTGCGCTTCATGGACGGTTCAACCGTCCGCTCCGCCACAGCCACGACCAGGGCCTCCCGTGAGAGTCCGCATGGGACGCGAACCCTCACCCCGGAAGTTACCTGCGTTCGGGCTTTCGTGCAGGCAGCCACACGGGTGGTTCGCCGATTCGTCACCTCACCGTCGGTCGCGGTCCATCAACGAGGAGTGAGAGTCATCGCCGATCCACCCTGACTCACTCTGCGTAATCACTCACTCTTCTCGGTAACCTTCGACCGGGAGAAATCGCCCCACTTAATGACGGAATGTTGATCAAAAGTGGGGAAAACGGTTTGTACCACGGTCGTGGATAACGTGCAGGTTCATTCCTCAACACTGAACCCGGCCGAGTGAACCAGACCATTTCGGACTCACACAATGGGGTCACAGGAGCATCACGGCGGACGACTCTGGAGTAATTTCTGTGGGGCGGGACAAACACCGGATTCGTTCGGTGCCCCGGACCCCGATTATCGACAAGTAGGAGTGTACAAAGTGCTGAAGAAGGCTGGATTCGTCGCCGCTACCGCCGCTGGCCTCATGCTCGTCGGCGGGACCGCATTCGCGGCCACCGCGGCTCCCGCTCAGGCCCCCGCGATCGCTGCGGCCTCGCACATGCAAGCCGGTGAACACCACGGCCCGTTCACGTTCTGGGACGCTTTTGAGCACTTCAACGCCGGTGGCGGAGCGCTCGGCTACGGTGCCGCGTCCCTGATCTCCAGCGCCTACGCGGGCATTGCGACCACCCCGCAGCTGATCCTGGACTCGCTGCACCACGGGCACTAGCAGCTGATGAAGAAGGCCCCCGGAGCTGATCACTCCGGGGGCCTTCTTCATGCACTGAACCGGCTCAGCTGCCGAAACGGCGGTGCCGCCAGGCGTAGTCCCGGATGGCCCGCAGGAAGTCGACCCGGCGGAACGCCGGCCAATAGGCCTCGGTGAACCAGAATTCCGAATGCGCCGACTGCCACAGCAGGAAACCGGATAGCCGCTGCTCGCCGGAGGTGCGGATAATCAGATCCGGATCCGGCTGGCCCGAGGTGTACAAATGCTCCGAGATATGGTCGACGTCCAGGATTTTCGCCAGCTCCTGGATCGAAGTGCCCTCGTCGGCGTGCTGCTGGAGCAATTTGCGCACGGCGTCGGCGATTTCCTGCCGCCCGCCGTACCCGACCGCGATATTGACCTCCATGCCATTGCGGTCCGCGGTTCGCTGGGCGGCCGAAGTCAGCCGACGCGCGGTGACGGTCGGCAAAAGGTCGAGAGCGCCCACGATCCGTAGTCGCCAGGGGTTCTGCGGCTCGGCCAATTCCTCGACGACGTCGGGGATGATCTCGAGCAGCGCGGCGACCTCCTCGGTGGCGCGGTCGAGATTGTCGGTGGAAAGCAGCCACATCGTGACCACCTCGACATCGGCCTCGCGGCACCAGTTGAGGAACGCCGCGATTTTGTTGGCACCCACGCGGTGCCCGTCGCTGACGTCGACGAGCCCGGCTTCACGCGCCCATCTGCGGTTTCCGTCGAGCATGATGGCGATGTGACGCGGATGCCGACCGGCGGCCTGCTGGATCAGCCGTCGCCCGTAGGCGCTGTAGACGATGTCGGAGAAGAAGGACCGAAGACTCACGTCATCGGAGCGTACGCACTCTCCCGGGCGAGTGTGAATCGCCACAGCCCTCCGGCGATCCGGGCAGCATCACAGGCCGACACCCTAGCCAAAAACCTACGCTCACGTAGCCTGGTTAAGTGAGCGTAGCGACCGAGCCCCCACAGTCCGGCCCAGCCCGCACCGTCGACACTCGCCCCCGGCTCAGGGGGCATCTGCATTTCTGGTCGTTCTTCGGTGCCCTGGCGGGTGCCGCCGCCCTGATCAGCCTCGCCGCGTCGACCGTGTCGGCGAAGGCCGCGCTGGCCGTGTCGGTTTACGGCCTGACCGTGCTCGGCCTGTTCGGGGTGAGCGCGCTCTACCACCGGCGCGTGTGGAGCCCCAAGGCCTACAAGTGGATGAAACGCGCCGACCACTCGATGATCTTCCTGTTCATCGCGGGGACGTACACGCCCTTCACCCTGCTGGCGATGTCGCAGCCCACCGGGTACGTCGTGCTGTCCGTGGTGTGGGGCGGCGCGATCGCCGGGGTGACGCTCAAGATGCTGTGGCCGAGCGCGCCTCGCTGGGTCGGCGTGCCGATCTACATCGCGCTGGGCTGGGTGGCGGTGTTCGTGTTCCCGAACATGGCACACCACGCCGGGATCGCGGCCGTCGTCCTGCTCGCCGTCGGTGGCCTGTTCTACACCGTCGGCGCGATCTTCTACGCCACCCGCTGGCCGAACCGCTGGCCGAACACGTTCGGCTACCACGAGTTCTTCCACGCCTGCACGGTACTGGCCGCCACCGCCCACTACATCGCGATCTGGCTGGCTGTGTACTCCTGAGCTGGGTTTTTATGAGGATATGAGGCAGGCCGGCCACAAGTGGTAGCCGGCCTGCCTCATATCCGCAGCTTGGACGTCAGCCGAGGTCGGGGCCCTTGGTACGCACGTCGTCGACCTTCGTCATGGCCTCTCGCAACTCACCGAGCCATGCGTCGGCGTGCTCGCCGACCAGGCGTACCGCCCACGCGAGCGCCTCCGAGCGTGAACGCGCGACGCCGGAGTCGACGAGGGTGTCCAGCACCAGCCGCTCGCGCTGGCGGAGCCTGGTCATGACGGGCGCCGAGAAGGTGGTGAACAACTGCTCGGTGCCGCCGATGCGCGCGCCCCAAGCGACTTTGCGCTGGTAGCGGTGCTCGGCCTGACGCGCGATCTCGATGCGCGAGTCCCGCGTGTCCTCGCGGAACCGGCTGATCCGGCCATCCTCCGCCGCGGCGCGGGCCGCGTCGTCGGCGTACTCGTCGGTCAGCGCGGGGAGCTCGCCGACGATGACGATTTCTTCACGGTCGACCGTGACCACGGGGGCCCCGGTGAACCACTCGTCGGGGAGACGTCCGCCGAGCCACGCGGCCGCGTCGTCCGCCGCCGGCACCTCGCCCTGCTGCCAGCCGCCCCGGCCTTTCCTGAAGTGCGTGTGCATGTCCGCCACCTAGCCTTACCTTGATTCGGCGATTACATGATTACAACACTACGAACGCTACGCCGAAATCCCGCCAGTCCACCCCTCGTTCGCCCCCAGCAGAACCCGCACTTTTGTACTTTTGTGCCAGGCGTGGTCGGCTGGTGGTGAAGGTGGGACTCGTCGGCCTGACACCGGCTTTCGCCGTACACCGACACGACCCGGCCGGCCTTCGCACCTGCCAGGGACTCCCCGCCCGCCCCGGTCCGTGCTGCGGTAAAACGCAGCCAGTCCACATCAACCAGCACCCACGGATAGAGCAGGAGGGCACTTTTGTACAAGAGCGCCCGGGTGGAGGTGGGGTCAGAGCAGGGCGGTGACGGAGTCGGGGGTGGTGACGGGGCTGTCGCAGACATAGCCGTGGCAGACGTAGGCGGCCGCGGCGTCGCCGACCAGTGGACGGTCGGCCAGGAGCGGCACGCCCGAGGCGCCCGGGGTACCACCGAGCACGATGCCGCCGCCATGGATCCCCCGCGCCGCGGCCGTGACCAGCTCAACGCGTGCGTCGGTGTCCGCGCCGACGACGGCGACCTGCACCGGACCGGCCTGCAACGCCTCGGCGACGGTCAGCCAGTGCCCGGCGAAGCGTGGCGCCTGGCCCGCGAGCGCGCCGGCTCGGCTCAGCGCCTGCTCGGCCGCCTCGCGGTAACGCGACGCCTTGTCCGCACCGGCCAGCGCCGACGCTGTGAGCAGTGCCCCCGCCAGCGCGGAAGCCCCCGACGGGCTCGCGTTGTCGGTCGGATCGGACGGCCGCTGGACGAGTGTTTCCGCGTCGTCGGCGGTGTCGTAGTAAGCACCCGGCGAATCCGGCATGGCGAACCGCTCCAACGCGACGTCGAGCAGTTGGACGGCGACGTCGAGCCACCGCGGCTCCGCGGTCGCCTGGTGAAGTGACAGCAGACCGTCAGCCAGGCATGCGTAGTCCTCCAGCACCCCGGCCGCGTCGCCGATGACGCCGCTACGCGAACTACGCCGCAGCCGCCCGTCGACGATGTGGTTGTCCACAATGAACTCCGCCGCGAGCCCGGCCACGAAAACCCAGTGCGGCCGGTCCAATGCGACGCCCGCTTCAGCGAGCGCAGTGATGGCCAGCCCGTTCCAGGCCGCGATCACCTTCTCGTCCCGAGCGGGTTGGGGCCTGTCCTCACGCACGGCGAGCAGCGCGTTGCGGATGCGCTCGAAGCGCTCCTCGTCATCGGGATCCCGCAGCCGCCGCAAAGTCGACGCGCCGTCCTCGAAGTTCCCTTCGGCGGTCACCCCGAAGAACTCCGCCGCCCAGGTGCCGTCCTCCTCGCCGAGGACCTCGACGAGCTGCGCCGGTGTCCAGACATACGTCAGGCCTTCGACGCCGTCAGTGTCCGCGTCGAGGGACGCGATGATGCCGCCTTCGGCGGAGTTGATGTGCCCGAGCAGGAACCCGCCGATCTGATCGGTCACCCGCAGCGCCAGCTTCGAGCCGGTCCGGCGCGCGAGGTGCGCGTACATCCGCATGAGCAAAGCGTTGTCGTACAACATCTTCTCGAAATGCGGCACGATCCATTCGGCGTCGACCGAGTACCGCGAGAAGCCGCCGGCGAGTTGGTCGTTGATGCCGCCGCGCGCCATCGCTTCGGCCGTCAGTTCCACAACGGACAGTGACTTTTCCGAACCCGTGCGCTCGTAGTGGCGCAACAGGAACTCGAGCACCATGGACGGCGGGAACTTCGGCGCCCCACCGAATCCGCCGTTCAGCGGGTCGACGTCCGCGGCAATTTTCGCCGCCGCGATGTCCAGCACCTCAGCGTCCACAACGGACTGTGTGAGCGGGCCGCTGCGCGCGGTCAGGTGCGCGATGATCTGCGACGCACCCTCGCGCAGCTCGTCCGGACGCGACGTCCACGCCTCCGAGATCGCGACCAGGAGCTGCGGGAACGACGGCATCCCCTGACGCGGCTTCGGTGGATAATAGGTACCGCAGTGGAACGGCTCCCCCTGCGGCGTCAGGAAGCACGTCATCGGCCAGCCGCCGCTGCCGTTCATCGCCTGCGTCGCGGCCATGTACACCGCGTCGATGTCCGGCCGCTCCTCGCGGTCCACCTTGATGTTGACGAAGTTCGCGTTCATCAGCGACGCCGTACCGACGTCCTCGAAGGACTCGTGCGCCATCACGTGGCACCAGTGGCAGGCCGCGTACCCGACGGACAGCAGGATCGGGACGTTACGCCGCTTGGCCTCGGACAGTGCGTCTTCGCCCCACTGCCACCAGTCGACCGGGTTGTCGGCATGCTGCAGCAGGTACGGACTGGTCGCGGACGCGAGTCGATTCACGCAAACCAGCCTCTCATACCTCCCGATCGAAGGACCGTGAGCGGCTCATCCAGACCAGGCCGACGACCGCGAGACAGCCGAGTACGGCTGGGATGAAGAACGCGTGTGGCAGTCCGATAGCGGCTGATCCGAGTCCTCCGGCGACTCCGCCCAACGCGGAGGCCAGAGCGGTGGAGCTGAGGAAGATCGCGGACGCGGTGGCGACGGCAGTGGGCAGGAGTCGCTGAGCCACGATGATGCCGAGGGCGGCAAACACCCCCCATACGCCACCCATGAGGACTTGGCCGGCGAACAAGCCGGTCGCGGTGCCGGTGGTGGCGAAGCAGATGTTGGCGGCGACGCCCAGGGCCGCGCCGACGGCCATCAGCCGCGTCATCCCGATTCTGCGGGCCACGACCACGGCGAGGGGCATCAGGAAGATCTCGACGAGGGGTTGGATGCCGATGATCGCGCCGCTGAGTCCGGAGTGGAAGCCGAGTTGCTTGTTCATGTAGATGGGCAGGTAGGCGTACTTGATCGGCTCCCCGGCGTAGACCAGGACATAGAGCGCCGTGAAGGCGAACAGCGGCAGCATTGTGCGCATCCCGGGACGTCGAGCACGTGATTGCGACGTGTGTTCGGCCGCGGCCGGCGTGCGAAGGGTGCCGAGCGGGATGATCTGCACCAGCACGCAGGTCGCCGTGGCCAGGAACATGATGCGCGGCGAAGTCTGGGCTGCCAGGAACGACCCGGCGGCCGGACCGATCACCCAGCCACCGGTCAGTGCCATCCGTACGACGGCGACGACTCCGTCGTTGCTCGCGCTCGGGTGCGCGCTCGTCTGGTCGTGGATCGCGGCGAAGAGCTGCGAAGTGGCGGCGCCGGCGAAGCCGAGCACGACGGCGCTGATGACGTAAGGCATCCAGAGCCGTGTCGACAGCCCGATGGCCGCCCAGCCGAGGAACCCGACGACCGCGCAGAGGCGGAAGAGGCCAAGGCGCCCACCGATGCGGTCCGAGCGTGCTCCGACGAGGTAGCCGGCCACCGGTGCCGTCAGGCTGGTGAGATAGAACAGCCCGGCCGCGGTCAGCGAGCCCCCTAGGTCGTTCACCAGGAACGACGCGATCTGCGGAGCGGCCGCCGAGGACCCCAGACCGGACAGGAACAGGGCGACGGTGGCGCCGCGATACAGCGGAGACGCGAGAACGAGTCGCAGCGCAGATGTGCGCTCCACCGGCGAGCCCGCCGCCGATCCCGTGACCTGGTCCTGCTTGTTCACGGGCATCGCAGTCGTTCTCCTGATTGTCTTCACCCCTGGGTGCTCTGCCGGACGACGAGCTCGACCGGGAAGTGCCGCCGATGGCCGGCTATCGGCTTGCCGTCCAGCAGGAGCCGGGTGGCGGCCGCGGCCATCTCCTCGACGGGCAGCCGCATCGTGGTCAGCGGCGGATTGGTGCACACGGCGGCGATGCTGTCGTCGAAGCCGATGATGCTGACGTCTTCGGGAACGCGTCTGCCGGTGGCGGTGATGGCCTGGACGGCTCCGGCCGCCATCAGGTCGCAGGCGACGAACATCGCGTCGATACCGGGGTCCTGTTCGAGCAGTCGCAGCGCGGCGGCGTGACCGCCTTCGCGGTGGAAATCGCCATCGGCGCCGACCGCGGTCAGGCCCAGGTCTTCGAGGGCGCGCAGGTACCCGAGACGCCGGTCGATCGCGCAGGAGTTGTCGGCGGGACCGTGGATGGCGGCGATTCGACGGCGGCCGAGCCGGTGCAGTTCGTTGACCGCGGCGTACGCACCACCGGTGTTGTCGGCTTCCATGCCCGGCACGGACGCGGCCGTGGGCACCATCGACACGACTCGGCGGCACCGTCGGTAGAGCCGGGTCGCCAGCGTCGGGGTGGCGTCGGCGAGCACCACTCCGAGCGTCGCGTTCGCCGCGATCTCCTCGATGGCGTCGGCAGCGGTCTCGCGGTTTACCGGGTGCAACCGCAGTTGTGCGTCAACGCCTTCGAGTACGGGCATCATGCCGGCCAGGACCCGGCTGAAGTACGGATGAGTGCCGAGCCAGCCAGCCCCGGCGCCGGAGGTCATCGCGATGACGTCGACGGCACGCCGTCGACCGGAAGCCAGCGCTCGGGCTGTCTCGTTGGGCTGGTAGCCCAACTCGGCGACGACGGCGTGAACCCGGGCGCGCATGGGATCCGAAGCGCCTGGGGCGTTGTTGACGACCCGGGAAGCCGTCGCCCGGGACACCCCGGCCGCACGCGCGACGTCATTGATCGTGGGCCTGAACCCGCTCATCGGTATCTGCACTCTCCACCGCCATGCGTTCGAGTCGTCAGAGCAGTCCGGACCCTAGGCCCGAGAGCGCTCTCACCAGAAGCGACCTCGGGAAAACCAGGCGTGCGCGGCGCCGGCGTGGGGCACACTGACGCGGTGCTGCTGACGATCACGACCACTCATCACCCCGCCACCGACCTGGGCTTCCTGCTATTCAAGCACCCCCAGAAGGCGCAGTCCTTCGAGCTGTCCACCGGGACCGCGCACGTGTTCTACCCGCAGGCGGACGAGCATGAGTGCACGGCGGCGCTGCTGGTCGAGATCGACCCGATCGCGCTGGTGCGCGGCTACGGCACCACGCTGACGCAGTACGTCAACGACCGGCCATACGCCGCGGGCTCGATGCTGGCGGTCGCGCTGAGGACGGTCTTCCGCAGCGCGATGACCGGCCGCTGCGACGCGCACCCCGAGCTGGCCGCGCAGGCGATCCCGCTGCGCATCCACGTCCCGTCGCTCTGCGCGCGCGGTGGCGACGAGATCGTGCGCCGCCTGTTCGAGCCGCTGGGTTGGCAGGTCGAGACGACGCCGGTGCCGCTGGATCCAGAGTTCGACGACTGGGGCGATTCGCGCTATGTCGACTTGCGCCTCGAAGGCACGCTGCGACTGGCGGACGCGCTGAACCAGCTGTACATCCTGCTGCCGGCACTCGACGGCGACAAGCACTACTGGGTCGGTCAGGACGAGGCCGACAAGCTGCTGACGTCCGGTGACGGCTGGCTGGCGGACCACCCGGACCGCGCGCTGATCGCGCAGCGCTACCTCGAACACCGCAAGGCCTACGTGACCTACGCCCTGGACCGGCTCGCCGAGCTCGACGACGTCCAGCCCGAGGAAGAAGCGCTGGTCACCGAAGACCCCGAGGTCACCGAGCGCCCGGAATCGCTGGCCGTGCAGCGGCAAGGAAGTGTGCTTGCGGCTCTTCGCGCGGCCGGCGCCCAGCGGGTGCTCGACCTCGGCTGCGGGTCGGGCGCTTTGCTGCGCCTGCTGATGGCGGATCCGGCGTTCACCGAGATCCTCGGCGTCGACGTCTCCACGCGAGCGCTGGGCATCGCCGCGCGGCGGCTCAAGCTCGACAGCCTGCCGCCACACGTTTCCAAGCGCATCCACGTCCGCCAGTCCGCGCTCACCTACGCGGACCCGTCGCTGGCCGGGTACGACGCCGCGGTGCTGATGGAGGTTATCGAGCACGTCGACGAAGAACGCCTGCCCGCGCTGGAAAACGCGGTGTTCACCGTCGCCAGGCCGCGGACGGTGGTCGTCACCACGCCGAACTCCGAGTACAACGTGCGCTTCGAAACCCTGGCGGCGGACACCTTCCGGCACACCGATCACCGGTTCGAATGGACGCGCGCGCAGTTCGGCGACTGGACGTCCGGGGTGGCCGAACGCAACGGCTACACCGTCCGGCACCTGCCGGTCGGCCCGGAAGACGCCGAAGTCGGCCCGCCGACCCAGCTCGCCGTTTTCACCACCCGAGAGGAGGTTTCCCGATGAAACTCACCATCCCCGAAATGTCGCTCGTCGCGCTCGTCGGCGTTTCCGGCTCCGGCAAGTCGACGTTCGCCCGTACGCACTTCGCCCCGACGCAGGTGTTGTCCAGCGATGCGTTCCGCGGCATGGTCTCCGACGACGAGAACGACCAGTCGGCCACCGCCGAGGCCTTCGACGCCCTCCACTACGTCGCCGGGAAACGACTCGCCGCCGGCCGGCTCACCGTCGTCGACGCGACCAACGTGCAGCGGACGTCGCGTGCCGGGATCATCCGGCTGGCCAAGGAACACGACGTGCTGCCGACCGCGATCGTGCTCGACCTGCCCGAACGCCTTTGCCTGGCCCGCAACGAAAACCGGCCGGACCGCGACTTCGGCCCGCACGTGGTCCGGCGTCAGCGCGGCGACCTGCACCGATCGCTGAAGTCGTTGCAGAAAGAGGGTTTCCGGCGGATCCACGTCCTGCGCACCGAACAGGAGGTGGCCGAAGCCGAAATCGTAGTCGAGCCGCTGCTGAACAACCGACGCGAGCTCACCGGACCGTTCGACGTCATCGGCGACGTCCACGGCTGCCGTGAAGAGCTCGAGGAACTGCTCGTCGCGCTGGGCTATCACCTGTCCGGGGACGGTACGGGCGCGCACCACCCGGAGGGACGGACCGCGCTGTTCGTCGGTGACCTCGTCGACCGCGGACCCGACACTCCGGGCGTACTCCGGCTGGTCATGGGCATGGCCGAGGCCGGCGACGCGATGGTCGTCTGTGGCAACCACGAACAGAAGCTGCTGCGCGCGCTGCGGGGCAAAAAAGTCCAGGTCACCCATGGCCTTGCGGAGTCGCTCGAACAACTGGCCGCGCAGGGCGAGGAGTTCCGCGCGCGGGTCGAGGCGTTCTGCGACGGCCTGATCGCCCACTACGTACTGGACGGCGGCAAGCTCGTGGTCGCCCACGCGGGTCTGCCTCAGCGCTATCAGGGCCGCGCGTCGGGCCGAGTGCGCAGCGTCGCACTGTACGGCGATACCACCGGCGAGACCGATGAGTACGGTCTGCCGGTCCGCTATCCGTGGGCGAACGACTATCGCGGTTCGACGACCGTCCTCTATGGACATACACCGATGCCGGACGTCGAATGGATCAACGGAACCCTGTGCCTGGACACGGGATGCGTGTTCGGCGGCAAGTTGACCGCGTTGCGCTATCCCGAACGCGAAGTCGTCGACGTGCCGGCGAAGAAGGTCTGGTACGAGCCCACGAAACCGCTGCGGCCGGCTGTCCAGGTCCGCAAGCCCGCCGTGCTCGAACTGGCCGACGTCACCGGCAAGCGGGTCATCCAGACGCGGTTCAGCGGCCGCATAGGAGTTTCCGCGGAGCAGTCCGCCGCCGCGCTCGAGGTGATGAGCCGGTTCGCGATGGACCCGCGCTGGCTGCTGTACCTGCCGCCGACGATGGCGCCCAGCGCCACCTCACAGCTCGACGGCTATCTGGAGCACCCGGAACAGGCGTTCGCGGAGTACCGCGCGGCGGGCGTCCAGACGGTCGTGTGCGAGGAGAAGCACATGGGTTCGCGGGCGGTCGTGCTCGTCTGCAAGGACGACACGGTCGCGCCGAAGCGGTTCGGCGTCGACGGTCCCGGCGCGGTCTACACCCGCACCGGGCGGCCGTTCTTCGATCAGGCGCGGAACAACGAGCTGGTCAGGCGCGTCCGCACGGCGGCGACGTCGGCCGGGCTCTGGGCGGAACTCGACTCGGAGTGGCTGCTGTTCGACACCGAGCTGGTGCCGTGGAGCGCGAAGGCGGGGATGCTCATCGCCGACCAGTACGCGTCCGTCGGCGCGGCGGCCGAAGCGATGCTGCCCGCCGCTGTCGACTCGCTGAGCGCGGCGGAAGCCCGCGGGATCGACGCCGCCGCGCTGCTGGACCGGACCCGGCAGCGGACGTCTTCGGTGGCTGCCTACCGGGCGGCGTACCGGCGGTACTGCTGGCCGACGGACGGGCTCGACGGCGTCCAGCTGGCGCCGTTCCAGCTGCTGGCGTCCGAGCGGGCTTCGCAGCATGAGCGTCCGCACGCCTGGCACCTGGCGATCGCCGGACGACTCGCCGACGCCGACCCGGTGCTGATCAAGCTCACCGCGACCAGGACCGTCGACACGACCGACGCCGACGAAGTGGCCGCGGCGACGCAGTGGTGGGTGGACATGACCGGCGAAGGCGGCGAGGGCATGGTCGTCAAGCCGGCCGCGAACCTCACCAAGGGCGCGCGCGGGCTGGTGCAGCCGGGCGTCAAGGTGCGCGGCCGTGAGTACCTGCGGATCATCTACGGGCCCGACTACACCACCGAGGAGAACCTCACCCGGCTGCGAACCCGGAACCTGAACCGCAAGCGCGGGCTGGCGATCCGGGAGTACGCGCTCGGCCTCGAATCCCTGCAGCGCGCCGCCGAAGGCGAACCGCTGTGGCGGGTGCACGAGTGCGTGTTCGCCGTGCTCGCGATGGAGTCCGAGCCGGTCGACCCGCGGCTGTGACGGCGGGTCCACGGCTCCGCCCACAGGAGCGGGCGGTTGCCCATGTCACGTCACTGGCGGCCGGAGAACCGGCGGATCCTTCGTTGCGGGTGACGCTGCACTTTCACCCCGATCGGCTCGTGGCCGGAGTGCCGATCCTGGAGCTCATGGCCCGCGACTGCGTGTACCGGTCCCAGTTCGAGACCAGGACCAGCAACGGCGGACTGACCACGCACCCGGGCGGCGGCCGCTGGCGGTGGGAGAGCCGAATCTTCGCCGGCGCCTATGACGACGGGCCGCCGTCAGACCGGCCCTAGTACGGATCGCTGAACTTCCGCCGCAGGCTCGTCGGCGGCTCTCCGCGATTCGGCTCGGCGTACCTGCGTCTGGCCGTGCCTACGCTGGCCCGGACCACGTTCTGCTATCCGGACAGCGTGTTCGAGCCTCAACACTTCGGGATACGGTCGAACCTGTCGACCCTGATCGAGCTGGCGGAGGCGGACGACAAGGACCCGCTTGACGACTACATCGAGGCCCAGGTGCACGGCGTGATCGACTTCGCCCGGGATGTCGAAGCTCTGGTCCTCGACCCCTGCTATCGCGGTACTCCGATAGAGACCGCGGCCGGACAGCTGGCCTGCCCGGTCCACTGGCACGGCGGCTTCACCTTGACCACTGCCGAACTACGCCGGCATCCCCAGTACCGAGGTCCCGAGTTCGTGGACCTCGGCGCATCTCTTGCCCGTAGCGGCTGTCTCGATCCGCGCATCATTGGCGACGCATCTCGCATCGGCCGGTACCACGAACAAGCACTCAAACGGGTCTGGCACTACCTGGCCAGATTCGGGAACCCCGAGATGCGGACAGACGTCGGGTCCCTGGACCCCTCAAGGCCATCCTGATGGCGACCCTCGCAGTGCGTTCAACACCAATGCGGCGGCCGCCACCAGGACCCTCGGGTCTTTTTACGACGTCGCTACTTGGCGGGCTTCGCCGAAGGTGCGGCCGCGGAAGACTCGGCCTTCGCCGCGGCGGCCTCGGCCTCGAGGGCAGCGGCCTCGTCGGTGTCGAAGCTCCCCGGGACGCGCTTGAGGTGCTTCGTCATCGAGCGGACCAGGAAGCCCACCACGACGAGGAACACGATCAGCAACAGGAAGCCGACCGGGGACGACTTTCCGAAGTCCTCGCCTTGGCCGCCGTTGTCGGTGTTGTTGCCACCAGTCGGCTGCTGAGCCAGGAACAACGCCGTCGCGGTCACCGGGACGACCGCGAACGCCGGCAAGACGAAACTCATGTGCCCACCTTTTCCCTGATGCCCGCGAACAGATCGTCCTCCGGGAGCGTGCTGTCCACAAGTGAGCGGACCAGCTCGTACTCCTCGGTGGGCCATGCCGCTCGCTGGACGTCGCGGGGCACCACGAACCAGCGGCTGGTCGGGTCGATCTGGGTGGCATGAGCCTTGAGGGCCTCGTCACGCACGTCGAAGTAGTCGGCGCACTCGACCTGGGTGGTGACCCGCTCCATCACATCCGGCCGGTCCGCCGGCCAGTTCTGGAGCCACTCCTTGTACGGCGACTCGATCCCCAGCTTGGTCAGCGCCTCGTCGAAGGCGAGCATCTTGGCCCGCGAGAAGCCGTGGCTGTAATACAGCTTCAGCGGCTGCCATGCGTCGCCCGTGTCGGGGAACTTGTCCGGCTCCGGCGCCGCATCGAACGCGGCCATCGACACCTCGTGAGTGCGGATGTGGTCCGGGTGCGGGTACCCGCCGTTCTCGTCATAGGTGATCAGCACGTGCGGCCGGAACTCCCGGATGATCCGCACCAGCTTCTCCACCGGCTCGTCGAGCGGCACCACCGCGAACGAGCCCTCCGGGACCGGCGGCAGCGGGTCGCCCTCGGGCAGGCCGGAGTCGATGAACCCCAGCCAGCGGTGGCTCACGCCGAGAATCTTCGCCGCGGTGGCCATCTCCTCGCGGCGGATTTCGGCCATGTTCTCGATCACTTCCGGGCGGTCCATCGCCGGGTTCAGCACGCTGCCGGCTTCGCCGCCGGTGCAGGTCACGACCATGACCTCGTGCCCCTCGGCGACATATTTGGCCATGGTGGCCGCACCCTTGCTCGACTCGTCGTCAGGGTGGGCGTGCACCGCCATCAAACGTAGTCGCGGCCTGGTGTCGGATTCGTTCAGATCGTCAGCTCCCACCATGCCCCAAACGACCCTTTCTGTTTCGGTATTCCGGACCCGGCTCATCGCCTCGGCGGCTCCACGCGGATACTCGGAGAGTCGGCCCAGGTGTCCTTCGGCATCCATTGTCCCCACCGGTACGACAAGACTGATCGGGAGGCCCAGGTTTGAGCACCGAACCCCTCACCAGGGCGCTGCCCGAGGGCCGCTACGGCGCGGAGCACCAGGCCGGGCCGAAGCCTCGGTGGCGCCGCCGGGCGTACCTCGCGATAGCGCTGGTCGTGAGCTTCGGTATCGCCTGGATCGCGTACGTCAACCTGGGTGCGGCCCCGATCGACGCCGAGCGGATCGCGTTCACCGAGACCGGACCGGACACGGTGCAGATCACCATCGCCGTCACCAGGGACCAGCCGGACCGCTTCGGCGACTGCATCGTGACCGCTCGCGATATCTCGGGTGCGGAGAGCGGCCGAAAAGAGATTCTCGTCCCACCTGGCGGCGAGAGCATGAAAATGAGTACCGTCATCCGAAGTATCGGCAAGCCGGTCACGGCAGACGTCTTCGGCTGCTCGTACGACGTACCACGGTACCTGTCAAGCCCATAGCGGCCAACGGGGTGAAACGCGCGCTCAGCGCCTCTCGGGAGGCGAATTGGGCGGCGTCGCATGGTCGCGTCGTGTTACTCTGATCTACCGGCACGGCCCATGACGGGCCGTGTTTTTCCTTTTATCTCAGCCGCGCTGGCAATCCATGCCCGTGCGGCGGCCGGCTTGAGTACCCAAGCCTGGCAGGCCCGACGAGGAGATGGTGACCGTGAGCGACACACAGGTGACCTGGCTGACCCAGGATGCCTACGACAGGCTCAAGCACGAACTCGACGAGAAGATCGAGAATCGCGCGGTCATTGCCACGAGGATCAACGACAGCCGTGAAGAGGGCGACCTCAAGGAAAACGGTGGCTACCACGCGGCCCGCGAAGAGCAGGGTCAGCAGGAAGCCCGGATCAGGCACTTGCAGGAGCTGCTTCGCTCGGCCAAGGTCGGCGAAGCGCCCAAGAACGATGGACTTGCCGAGCCGGGCAAGATCCTGACCGTGCGTTACGACGGTGACGACCAGGACGAGAAGTTCCTGCTCGCGACCCGCGAGGAGGGCGCCGAGGGCGGCCTCGACGTGTACTCGCCGGACTCGCCGCTCGGCAAGGCGCTGCTCGGCGCCAAGGAGGGCGAGGCCCGCTCGTACACGCTGCCCAACGGCAACAGCCAGAAGGTCACGCTCGTGAAGGCGGTTCCGTACGCGGTGTGACGCCGCCCGCCCGAGCCACCCTGTTCGTCCGACGGATTGAGGCCTTTCGCCGACGCGAAGGGCCTCGATCTGTTGTCATGGGCGCATGAGTAGCGAACCGATGTGTGTCGCCTGCGGCATGCAGTACAGCGAACCGCGACCGGACTGCCCGGTCTGTCTCGACGAACGGCAGTACGTCCCCGCGGCGGGCCAGACCTGGACGGATCTGACGACGCTCCGGGCGTCCGGCACCTACACCGGCAAGATCGCCGAAGAGGGCGCCGGCGTCGTCGGCGTCGGCAGCGAACCCGGCGTTTCGATCGGCCAGCGCGCGTTGCTGGTCAAGGCGGAATCGGGCAACTTCCTCTGGGACTGCGCTGCCTACCTCGACGACGCCCTGGTGGCGCGGGTCACCGAGCTCGGCGGCATCACCGGCATCGCGATCAGCCACCCGCACTACTACACGACCATGGTCGAGTGGGCTCACGCGTTCGACGTGCCGATCCACCTGCACGAGAACGATCGGCAGTGGATCGGGCGGCCGGACCCGTCGATCAAGCTGTGGAGCGGCACGAAGCTCGAACTCGCGCCCGATCTCACGCTGATCAACCTGGGCGTGCACTTCGACGGCGGCACCGTGCTGCACTGGTCGGACGGCGAAGGCGGCAAGGGCGCGCTGTTCAGCGGCGACATCGTGCAGGTCATCCCGGACCGGACGCACGTCGGTTTCATGTACAGCTACCCGAACCTGATCCCCGAGCGCCCGAGCATCGTCCGGCGCGCCGTCGAACTGCTCGAGCCGTACGCGTTCGACGCGATCTACGGCGCCTGGTGGAACGCTGTCGTCCGGGCCGACGGCCACGCCATCGTCCAGCGCTCCGCCGCGCGCTACCTCTCCCAAGTCGCCGACTGACCGCCCGCTCCGAACACACCCAGCAGGGCATTCTTGTACAAAAGTGGCTCTTCGGTCGTATGTGTGGGTGCTGGTTGCTGTGGACTGGCTGCGTTTTACCGCAGCAAGAGCCGGGTCGTGTCGGTGTCCGGAGCTGGGTGTGGGACTCGCCGGTCTGAGTGTGGGACTCGCCCTCGCTGAATGTGGGACTCGCACAGCGCGTCGGCGAGTCCCACACTCCGGCCCGGCGAGTCCCACGTTCACGCCGACGAGTCCCACAGTCACCACCAGCCGACCACACCCGCTGACCTCAAGAACCTCACCAGCCACACCGACACCACTGAGGCGTCGCGGACCCAC
>NZ_JAODNM010000179.1 GCF_025464955.1 Amycolatopsis sp.
TGATGGCCTTCGCGACCGCCGCCCAGTCTTCCGACACCCATTCCTCCGTGGTCCGCCTCAGCGCCGACATTAGCGCTCTACCGATTCCGCGGGGCGCCTATCGCCACCGCGTCGCGCATTCGGAGTAACCCCATGCCTCAATTCGACTAAATCAGCTCAAATAATTAGCTGAAATCAGCTTTACCCAAACAAAGGACCTCAAATCATGAAGACGCAAATCTCTACTAACCGCCGCCCGGTGTACTACTCGCTGACCGATGCGGCCTGGATTCTGGGCGTCACCCGCTCGCAGATCCACCGTGCGATCAGGACCGGCGTCCTGCCGGTCATCCGTCGCCGGTCCCGCCTGGTCGTGTCTGCCGACGCGTTGACGCGGCTGCTGGGCACCACCGATGGCGCTCCCCGCACCAACGGGGGTGCCCTGTGAACTACGACGACATTGTTTCCGACCTTGACTACCTGGCGACCGTTCCTGATGACGTGCTGGCCGAGGTCGTCACCCGGGACGGGCTGTGCTTCTGGGCGTTCGATCGCTCCGAGATTCCGGAGCTGTCCGGCTTGGACTCCGCTGACCGCGAGCTTGCGGCCGGGATGTGCGCCGGATGCCCGGTCATCAACGAGTGTCTGGAGCTGGACCTACGCACCGCTGGTGCGGACACGGTCGGCGTGTGGGGCGCACGCCCCGACACCGACCGGCGAGAGATCCACCCCGTGTGGATGGCCCACCGCAACGGCGCGCAGAAGCGGGGTGATCGGCGATGACGGTCAACCTCACCGCAGTACAGATCCTCGCCGGGATCGGCGTCCTGCTCGCCCTGGTCGGAATGTGGAAGATCGGCACCCGCCGGGCGCGCAAGGCGGCCGACACGGCACGGGCCAGTGCTCGGGTCGTCTCGCTCGCCGGGCGAGTCCTGCTCGCCGGGGCCGCTATGGGCGGGGTCCAGTGGCTGGTGATCTCCCACCCGGGCAACGTGACGTTGCTCCTGGTGGTGATCGCCGCGCCTGACCTGGTCGCCGCGTACGTCCTGACCAAGGTGTTGACGGTCACCTCGATGGACACCACCAAGCCGCGTCGGGGAGGTGGTCGGCGATGAACGGACAGGCAGCCGATCACCACAGCGCGGGTCCACAGGACGCGCGGCACGTGCCGTCGACACGGGGGCAGCGGCTCGCCGCCGAGGCCGCCGACGCGGCGGAGGCCCGCCGCTACCAGACCCACCCCGACGTCATCGCGCTCCGGGTGGAACAGGTGCGGTCTCAAGTTGACCGGTGCTGCTGGGCAGGGATCACGCTCGGGCTGGCGTTCACCATGACCAACGTCCAACAGTTCGCCGCCGGGCACTCTCCGGCGTGGTCGTTGCCGTGGCTGGCGGCGTGGGTGCTCGACCCCACGGTGTCGCTGGTGCTGCTGGCGATCCTGCGAGCCGAGCAGGTCACCGCCCGCTACCAGGTCCGCACCGGGGTGTGGGTGCGCGGCGCGAAGTGGCTTGCGCTGGTCGCTACCTACGTCATGAACACCTGGGCGTCGTATGCGGCCGGGACCCTGTCCGGGGTGGTGCTGCATTCGGTGCCGCCGTTGATCGTGTTCGCCGCCGCCGAGGCGGTCACCGATCTACGCGACAAGCTCACCGAGGCCGCCCACCGAGGCCACCGGGAAGCAACCGGAGACACCGGGACCGACCCGGCACCCGGACCTGTGAACGGTGCCGCCGAGGCCGTGAACGCCAACGGGGACACCGAGCCGGACGCCCGTCCGGACACCGACGCCGGGGCCGGGTCTGGGCGGACGCCGTTCGCCGAGTACCTCGCGGAGGCGCGCGCGGCGTGGTCGCCGGGAGTGGTGATCACACCGGCGTGGGTTCGCCAAGCCACGGGCTGCTCACGCGGCTTGTCGTCGCGGTTGGCGCGGGCGCTGGCCGCGTCCGTCCCGGCATCGGTCACCGACCCCGCCGGGGCCGCCGAGAACAGGGCTGCGCAGGCGTGGACGGGTGGTGCGGGCCAATGAACGGACACGTACACAACCCGAACAACGGCCGCCGTGACGGACGGCCGGGACGACACGGCTGGGCGCGCTGGTGGCCCGTCGTCGGGCGCTCAACCCGACGCGGCCGGGGCGCGGTGGGTCCGGTGAACGGTCCTCGTGGCGTCGTGAACGCGGCAGGGCTGGTGAACGAGAGAAGGCCGCGCGTGAACGGCGACACCGGCCGTGCCACCGGCACGGTCCACGGTGGGCAGTCCGAGCAACTGGAACGGAAGGTGTTCGACGCGGAGTTTATCGACGACCACGGCAACCATGGCGGCCCGCACCCGGGCCGGATACAGACCGCGTGGCGGTTGCTGCTGGCCGGTGCCGGACTGGCCGCCCGGTCTGCCCGGCGCGTCGCCCGGGTGGCGGCGGGCATGGCGGGCCGGGCATGGCGATCACCGGCCGCGCAGCGGACACGATCGATCCTGGTCTACCGGGTCCGCAAGGCACCGGCCGATGTGGTGCGGCTGGTGTGGTTCGCGGTACGTGGGCACGGCCGGTGGATCGGCAAGGGGTGGAACTGGTTCACCTACGGCGATCTGCGGGCCGACGCCCGCGCCGCGCGACTGAAGGGAGACGCGGAAGCTCGCCGTGCGGCACAGGAAGCGATTCGCGCGGACGCTCGCGCGCGGTGGGGACGGGCCGGAATCCGCCTGCACCGTCTCGCGATCGGCATCGGGGCTCTGGCAGTGGTCGCGGTGCTGCTGAAAGTCACCGATGCCGTGATGGACCGGGCGAACATGTGGCCATGGCTGGCCACGGTCTACCGGGTGCTGGACGCGCTCGGCGTGTTCCTGCGGGTTGGCGGCCTGTGGTTGCTGCTGGCTGGCCTGTGCGGTTGGTGGGTGGCGGCGGTGTTCGAGGGCCGTGACCGTACGCCGGGCGCGGGGTGGCTGGTCCAACCCGACCGTGACGACGCTGATTCGTGGATCGATGAGCGGATGATCTCGAAAGCTTTGGCGCACTTGGGGATCACACCGCTTGACCGGTTCCTGAAAGACGGTGGTGAGCTGGTCTACACGATCGGCGCTCGCAAGGACGGTGACGGTACGGCCGCGCAGGTGCGGCTACCGATGGGCGTGACCGCTGACATGGTGGCCGCGCGACGCTCGAAACTCGCCGCGAACCTGGGCCGCGCGGGGATGGAAACGTGGCCTACCAAGGGAGATGAGGACGGAATACTGGATCTGTGGGTGGCCGATAAGGGCGTTCTGCGGGGCGGGGCCGGCGAGTGGCCGCTTGTCCATGATGGACAGACGGACATTTTCGAGGGAGTCCCGTTCGGACTGTCCCAACGCGGCCTGATCATCAACGCCCCGTTGATCGGCGTCAACTGGCTGGTAGGTGGTCGGCCAGGGCAGGGGAAGTCCGCCGCCCTGCGGACGCTCATGCTCGGTGCGGCGCTCGATCCCACGGCGGAACTGTGGATGTTCGTGATGGGCGAGTCACCCGACTTCGACCCCTTCGCACCCCGTCTGGCCCGCTACGGCATGGGGATGGACGACAGCGTTGCCGAGGCGGCGACGCAGGCCCTTGAGGATTTGCTGTCCGAAATGGAGCGGCGCGGCAAGGTGCTCGGTGACCAGCCGGGCAGGCCACCGAAGGTGTCGCGCAAGCTCGCCGACAAACGCGGGCTCGGGTTGCACCCGCTGGTGTGCGGGATCGATGAGTGTCACGAGCTGTTCCAGCACCCCAAGTTCGGCAAGCGCGCGGCAGAGCTGGCGGTGCGGCTGATCAAGCGGGGCCGTAAGTACGGCATCGTGCTTCTGCTGGCGACCCAGTCGCCGACGAAGGACAGCATCCCCCGGGAGATCACCCGCAACGTGTCCTGCGGTGCCGCGTTCTCCGTGGCTGATCAGGTCGCCAACGACGGTCTACTCGGGTCCGGCAAGTACGCGGCAGGAATACGGGCGACCGAGCTACGGATCAACACCGACCGGGGAACGTGCGTGGCGGTCGGGCTCACCGATGAGTCGTTCGAGTTGGTGCGCACGTTCTATGTCCCGTTCGAGGACGGGGCCGACGACGTGACCCCAGTCATCGCCCGCGCCATGGAACTGATTGAGGAGGCGGGCCGCGCGATCGAGTCCAGCTCTCGGCCGGAGATCGGTCCGGCGGTACCGGCGGAGGTGGACGAACTCGCCGACCTCGCCGAGGTGATCGGCAACGATGATCGGGTGCGGACACAGCAGGTGTTGGCGCGGTTGGTGGAGCACAACCCGGATCACTACGGCGGGTGGAGTTTCGCCGCGTTGGCCGCGATGCTCGCCGAACACGGCATCACCGCGCGCAAGTCGCACGGCGTCATGACCGTCCACATCGCCGACGTGACGGCCGCGCTCGGCCGCCGCGAGTCCGGCGAAACGCCCGGGGACTCCGACGGGGAGCGCCCGGGGACCCGGGGAGTTCTCCCCGCCGCGTCCCCCGCCCCAACTCCCCGCGATGACCAGGGGAAACACGATGAGGGGAGGCAGGGAGATGCCGACGAGAACAGCCGCTAAACCGCCGAAAACGGGGATATTCCTGACCGCGCGCGGCTCCCTCCCCCACTCCCCGGCGACCGGCCGAGGGGAAGGTAGTGCCCCTTGGACCAACCGACCCACCAGTGATCCACAACCGACCGCAGCGCAAAAACGATGCAAAGGAAGCGACCATGACCACAACCACACGACGGAGCATGAGGGCCAGGAACTCAAGGTCATCCGAGCCGAAGACGACACCCCGGACAACGGCCCGGATGAGGGGTTGTCGCGAGGTGGGGGACGGTCCCTCCCCGATGATCCGGGCGGCACCGGATGACCGCCGCGCCCGGGAACCCGGGTTCGGAGAAGGGACGCGGCGAGCGCGGCCCGGGTAGCTCGATCCGCGCCGTGGACGACGCGCACACCCTGGCAAAGGCAGCGCGCATCGTAAGAGCCGCCATGACACGCCAACGCCTCAGAGGCACCACTGCGGACACCATGACGGGAAGTGAGCAGCAACGTCCGCAGCACCCGGCCAAGGATGCCTGAGACTGCCTGAACCGGGTAGCGAACACAAACGAACCGGCAGCCGTCACCATCGCTCAGATGGTGACGGCTGCCGGTTCACGTCGGGAGGTCGGTGCGCTACCGTTCCCGCCATTCGATCGTGACCCGGGAGTCCGGATCGAACACCCGTGGACGTCCGGGCAACGCCCGGTTCACGGTGACTTTCTCGATGAACAACCGCAGGAACTCCCGCTGCTCATCCAACGTCATGTCCGGCCACGCCGCCCGCGCCCCCGCAATGTCCACATTGAACACCGGGGGCGGCAGCTCGGACAGCTCGGTCCGCAGTCGCCGTTCGTTCTCGGCGATGGTCTGGCGGGCCTCTTTCCACTCGGTCGCCGTCAACCCGCCCGGCGTGGCCCACATCGCGGCCAACTCGACCCGCCGCGCGTCCAACCCGTCCAGTTCGTTGGCGATCTCGTCACGGCGCGCGGCGTGCGCGTCGGCCGCGATCGCGTTCAGAAACTCAGGCTTGTCCAGCTTGGCCCACAACTGGTCAAGCACGTACTTTTCGGTGCCCTCCAACATGATCCCGGTACACCCCCGACCGCCCACGTTCGGATGACAATTCAAGTACGGCAAATGCCGTTTGCCCATCTGCTTGAGCGAGCCGATCAGCTTGTGATCGCACACCCCGCACACGGCCAGGCCGCCGGTCAGCAGGTAGCGGCGTCCTTTGTTGCCCTGGTGCTGGGTACCGATGGGGTAGGTACCCTTGCCGTCCGCCCGCTGTACCTCGCGCGGCTGTGACAGCTCGTCGGAGCAACGATCATGCCGCGCACCGAGCCCGGGGTGATCTCACCACCGTGCGCGCCACGCAACCCGCGCTGCCGCAGCTCGGCCGCGATGTTGGACAGCGACCACCCCGAGAGCACCCACTCGGCCGCCTGCCGGATCGCGTCCGCCTCATCCGGCACCGCCACATAGGTCTTGGTGCCGTCCTCGGTCTTGGCGTGCTTGTAGCCGAACGGGCGACTACCCGCAGGCTCACCGAGCGCGGCCTTTTCCGCCAACGTGTCGTTGATCCGCTGCTTGAGCCGACGCACCTCACCAGCACCCAACACGGCCTTGATCCCGGCCACGTCATCGCGTACCCGGACGATGCCGTCCCGGTTGGTGTGCAACTCGACGATGCCCGCCGCGTCCATCATCGCGGCCAGCTGAAACCACGCGATCTCCCGGCGCTCAACCCGGTACTGCTCGACCGCCCACACGTGCGCCACCTCGCCCCGAACTATCGCCTCACGCAGTAGCTCGTACTGCGGCCGGTGAACGTCGTTCTCGGCCGCTGTGAGGTGGTTGTCCGCGAACACTCGAACCGGCACACCCGGCCACATCTCCGCCGCGTACTTCCGCCCCCACCGCTCTTGGGCCGCGACCCCCTCTTTGCGGCCCGCGCGATCCACCGAAATCCGGCAGTACAGTGCCACGTACCTGGTCAAACTCCGCTCGGTCATACAGTGATCGTCCAGCTACTACGTCTTCACAGCAAGTACCGGAGGGCAAGACCGCCAAGAACCGCGTGCACCTCGACGTCAACGCTGCATCGCGCACTGCGCCCGGTCACAGCGAGGAGGACTGGCGCCAGGTCGAGGAGCACGTGCGAAAGTTGGCGGCGGCGGGGGCGACCGTGCTGCGGGAGGTCAACGAGGTGAGCGGCCGATGCGTCGTCATGCAGGACCCGGAGGGCAACGAGTTCTGCGTCCACTGAGCGCCCGCAACTCGCCGTCGAGTTGCGGTACTTAGTGTCTGCAACGATCGCAAACGCCTCCGAAGTCCACAAAGGACTCAGGGCAGGACGACACTCACCTCTTGCAGGTGTTCCCACGCTTCGGCCGGGGTGAGCCAGCATTCCCACTGCGAACGCGTCGAGTTGTCGCCCCACGGGTTGCCGATGCAGATGCGGCGGCCCTGCACGTCGACGTCCTTGACGAAGTACGCGTGCCCGCCGACGAGCCGCCCGTTGAGTCGCACAGTGTTGAGGCTGCCGTCGCCGACGGTGGCCGACACGACCGCGCAACCCCGGCTCAGCCGGTCGTGGATCTCCATCGCCAGGTTCGGTGACTGAGGGTCCAGACTCTCGATCGGCCGTCCGGTGATCAGCGGAAGCGCCTCGTATCCCCAGCCGTAGTTGATCTTCTCGTAGCCGCCCCGGCTTTGCGCGAAGGCCTTTTCGTAGTAGCCGGGCCACAGTTCCGCGTAGGCGGGATCTTTCGTGTGACCAGAGGCCCCCCAGAGCTTCCAGTCTCGTACCGGGAGGTCCGGTGCGACGGTCATCCGCTGCGGCTGGTGGGTGTCCCGGTCGTAGAACACCGCGGACACCGAGCCGTTCGGGTTCGCCCACACGTGGCGTGACATGAATGCCGGGTTCGCCTTCACGACCGCCTGGGTCGAGGTGAGGAACCAGCAGTCGGCAACGGCACCCTGGAGCATGTCCTGCCAAGCCATCGGCGCTGTCGAGGCTTCGACGCGGTAGCCGCCGTCCGTGCGGTACTTCTTGTCGTCGAACACGACGAACGGCCCCGCCGGCTGGATCCACCCGTCCTGGCCGCCTTCCTCCCAGGGTTCCTCGATCGTCGGCTGGCAGAGTCCCAGGTGGACGCCGAGTAGCCCGAGGACATGGGGGCTGACGTTCTCCAGCAGGAAGTTGATGAAGTCCTGGGTGTGGTAGAAGGTCCACGCGCCGGCCTGTTCCGCGGCGGAGACCAAGAGGTTCAGCGCGCCGATGCCCGCCGGGCCGATCGTGCGGATGATCGCGTCGAGTTCCGCCGGCGGCACCGAATGCAGCAATTGCTCCACCATGTCCGCGCGACCGCCGGCGCCGGGTGCCCCGGCGGCCACGGCCAGCGCGCCGCCGATCCGCTGGACGAAGTCGTTGACCCGCATCATGTTCGCGGGCGGGCCGGGGAACTGCCAGGCACCCTGGGCGATCAGCGGGTGCCCGCCGTTCTGGTACGTCATCTGGGGCCTGGCCAGCCGTTCGGCCTCGCCGACCACCACGACGGCCTCGTACACCCCAGGGACGAACTCGCCGACGGCGTACGCCCACTTCTTCCAATGGTCCCGGTGGTAACTCACCGCATCCTCCCCCCGATATCCTCCCCAGCCGCGAATGATCGTACCGACTGATCCCGGCGCGTTGTCAGCCGCGCAGCCAGCCGAGGATCGTGGTGTACACCTCGTCCTCGCGCAACATCGCGAAGTGGCTCATCCCGCCGAGCCAGTGGCGATCGGCCACCTGGGCGGCGTCGCCCGCGCTCGACGGCATCACCAGGAGATCACCGAAAGTGCGGGCCAGCAGGCTGTTCTCCGTGCGGGCGAGCGTCGCGGCCAGGAAGTACTGCCGAATTCCGGGCGGGAGCACGGTTTCGATCGGCTCGCCGGACCGCCAGAGCGCGTCCGGGTCCCGGCCCGCCCACAGCTCTTCGTGCAGGTCACCGTGACGAAGGTCCTTGACGCCGTCGCTGCGCCTACGCAGGAGTTCACTCAGCGGCGCCGATTCGGCGAAGCGGCTCAACGCCCACGTCGCGGCATTGGCACCGCGCTCCAGGGGCGCGCCCGTGTGCGGCGCGCCGAGGCAGACGAGCCGGGTGACGGCAGGCAGCCAAGGCGCGTCGGGTGCCTGATGCAGCGCGCTGCGCGCGACCAGCCCGCCCATCGAGTGCCCGACGATCACGATGTCGGTGACCTCGACCGGCCAAGCGTCGACGATTCGCGAGACCAGTTCGGCGAACTCTCGGCCGTTGTCGGAGATGTGGCGACCGCTGTTGTAGCGCACGTACACCGCGCTGCCGCTGAGATCCGCCGTGAGCCGGGAGCCGAAGTCCTGCCCCTCGGCGCCGAACCACCAGCGCTCGGTCTCGATCAGCCCGTGCAGGAACACGAACAGCCGCCCGTGCGCGTTGGGGAAGGACTCGGCGACCGAGTCCAGCGGCACCGCGCGATAAGCCACGCGCACGGTCATCTCGCCCGGGAGGACCCCGAAAGCGCCGTTCAGCACGCCGATTGCCGCTTGCCCGGCTCTCGAGTCGACGAGCGTGCCGCGCGGGCGCATCTCCCCGGCTGCGCGCGACACGCTCTCGACCACGGCACCGCCGGCCGAGATCGACGTCCTCACCGTGCGGTAGACCAGCCCGGACACCCCGTCGTGCAGTGCTTTCACCGGAGCCGCCACCGGGCCGGCCGCGCCGAACGTGCGACGCGCGATGGCCTGGTGCATCCGCTGCACGGTGCTTGCCACCCCGCCGGCGGCGTCGGTCAACAACCTGGCGACGCCGCCGAACTCGTCGGCACCGGAGTCCCCAGCACCGGACTCCTCAGTGATGGTCGGCATGCCGCCATGGTCGCACAGCCGGCCAGGTCAGCTGGTGACGTCCTTTGTCGAGAACCGCCGAGCCGCCAGCAGGCCGAACACCGTCGCGTAGATCACCGACGACAGGATCCCGCTCGCCATGTTCGTCCAGTCGATATCGGTGGAGATCAGGTCGATCCAGGCGAACGAATAGTGCGTCGGCAGGTAGTTCCGCAGCGTGCCCAGCGCGGTGATCTGGTCGAGGATCTGCGACAGGATCGCCGCGAGCACCGCCCCGCCGACCGCGCCAAGCGGGGCGTCCGTCGACACGCTCAGCAGCAGCGCCAGCCCGGCCACCCAGGCCAGCTGCACCACGATGTACACCGTGGACAGCAGCATCGCGACGAGGCTGCTGCCGAACGACACGGCGTCACCGGTCGGGCTGATCGCGGCCCCCGCGCCGTAGAACACGACGCCGACGCCGAGCGAGATCAGCGGCAGCAGCACCAGCGCCGCGGCCGAGAGGATCCCGGACGCGATCGCCTTCTGCCGCAGCAACCGGTGGCGTGGCACGGGGATCGCCAGCAGGTACTTGAGACTCGACCACGACGACTCGCTGGCGATGGTGTCGCCGAAGAACAGCGCGACGATCATCGGCAGCAGGAACGTCCCCGACACGAACAGCGCGAGCACCACGAAGTTCGGCGCGCTCGCGGTGGCGAGGTCGACGAACCCGCCGGAACGGTTGTTCGGGCTGTTCTGCCCGATCTGGAAGGCCAGTACCAGGATGAACGGCAGGATCACCACGAACCCGAGCAGCAGCTGCGTACGTCGACGTCGCAGCTGACGTCGCAGCTCGACGCCCAACCCGAGCGTCCGGCCCGCGCGGTAGCCGGTCACCGCGCCGTCCGGACCGACGCCGCTGTGGTCCAGCTCGGCCGCGTCGGTGAGCTCCTGGAGCGCACCCGGGTCGGTGTGGACCCCGTGATCGCCTGTTACCTCGCTCTTGCTCATGAGCTCGCCTCCTCTCCGACCAACTGCAGGAACGCGTCTTCGAGCCGTCTCCGCGGCCCTGCCGTCTCGACGCCGACACCGGCCCTGACCAGCGTCGCCACCGCCTCCGCGCGGGGCATTCCGTCGAGGTCCGCGTGGACGAGCTCGCCTTCGACCTCGACCTGCGACACGCCTGCCGTCGTGCGCAGCGCCTCGGCCGCGTCCTCGGGCTTGTCGACGCGGAACGTCGCTTCCCCGCCCGCGGCGGCGATGTCGGCGACCTCGCCCGAGGCGACCAACGAGCCCCTGTGCATGACGACCACGTGCGTGCAGGTCTGTTCGACCTCCGCGAGCAGGTGGCTCGACACCACGACCGTGCGTCCGGTCGCGGCGTAGCGCTGGAGCACCTCGCGCATCTGGTGGATCTGGGGCGGGTCGAGCCCGTTGGTGGGTTCGTCGAGCACCATCAGGTCCGGGAAGCCGAGCATCGCCTGCGCGATCGCGAGCCGCTGCCGCATGCCCTGGCTGTACGTCCGGACCTTGCGGTGGACGGCGTCGCCGAGCCCGGCGATCTCCAGCGCCTCGTCGAAGTGCGCCTTCTCCTCGGGACGTCCGGTGGCGGCCCAGTACAGCCGCAGGTTGGCCTCGCCGGACAGGTGCGGCAGGAAGCCCGCACCCTCGACGAACGACCCGATCCGCGACAGCACGGGAGCGCCGGCACTGATCGTGTGGCCGAACACCTTGATCTGCCCCGCGCTCGGCGTGATCAGGCCCATCAGCATGCGCAGCGTCGTCGTCTTACCGGCGCCGTTGGGGCCTAGCAGGCCGAGCACCTGGCCGGGTTCGACCCGGAACGACAGGTCCTTCACCGCGACGAACCCGCCGGGGTAGGACTTCGACAGCCCCTCGATGACCAGCGGCGTGTCCACCAGCTCGGCGTCGACGTGGTGGGAACGCCGGCGCCGGAACGCCGCGAACACGATCACCAGCGCCGCGACCAGCACGGTGCTGCCGATCCCGATCAGCTGCCCGGTCGGTGTGCCGGTGCCGACCGACTTCCCTGGCACGACCGGGACGGCGAGCTGCGCGCCGTCGGCGAGGGACACGCGGAACACCGCCGGGTCGGCGGGGGAGGAGTACGCCTGGTCGGTGGTGCTGACCACGAGTGCGAGCGAGTGCCCGGCCTCGATCGGCCGGACGATCCCGGGCAGGGTGACCGTGACCTCGACCGGCGAGCCGTCGGTGGGCAGGTTCGTCACCCGGAACGGGGCGATCGTGTTCGCCGGCAGCGTGCGGGTGCCGTCGGTGCCGACGTCGTACAGCTTTGCGAACAGCACCGCGTCGGTCTGGGGCTTGGCGGTCGCGGGGTCGGCGGACACACGCAGCCGGACGGTCGACGAACCCGCGATGAGCACCTGCGCGTTCACCGGGGCGGACCGGAACATCGCGGACTGGCCGGGCGGGTCGATGTTGAACAGGCCCGAGAGCCGAGACGAACTCGAGGCGAGGCCGTTGAGCCCGGGGATGCCGCTGACCGAGGACGGGTTGCCGCCCGCCGGGTGCACGATCGCCTGCGGACCGCCGGTGAGCGCGATCGGCCGCCGCTCGGTGGTGCCGCCGGCCAGGCCGGGATACGCCGGCGCCTCGACGGTCCGGACCGACGGCGTTCCGTTGGCGCGCAACGTGCCCTGGACGTCGTAGTCGAAGCCGGTGCCGGGGTCGGCCCCTTGGCCGGTGAGCTGGAACCAGAGCCAGTCGGCAATCTTCCCGCGCAGCTGCGGGCCGGGCGCGCCGCCGTCGTGGCCGCCGGTGTACCAGATCGTCTGGACCTTGCCGCCGGCCGCGGTGATCTGGCGGGCGGTGGCGTCGGACTGGCCGAGGCCGAACAGCGTGTCGCTCTCGCCCTGCACCAGCAGCGTCGGCACCTTGATCTTGTCGGTTACCGAAACGGGGGACACCCGATGGAGAAGCGCGACGGTCTGCGGGCTCTCCTTGCCGGTGGTCGCGAGCTCCGTGTACGCCTGGCAGACCTGCGGGGTGAAGCGCCCGCACGGGTCCGCGCCGACGGCCGGCGGGCCGCCCTGAGCGGGCGCGCCGCCGGTGGACGAGCCGCTGCCGCCCGTCGACGTCGAGGTGTCGCTGGATTCCTGACCGGCTTCGGGCGCTTCGGCGGTGGGGTTGCCGGCGGCCGCGCCACCGGTTCCGGCGGAGAAGAAGATGCCCGCCCACGACTTCTTGAACACGCCGTCGGGAGCGGCCGCGTCCGCGGCGGGGGTGCCCGCCGACGGAGCCGTCGGGGCGGCGGCGTTCGGCACCAGGCCCTGGGCGAGGTCGTTGTAGGTGATCACCGGCGCGATGGCGTCGACGCGCTTGTCCGTCCCGGCGAGCAGCAGCGACAGCGCGCCGCCGTAGGACGCGCCCGTGACGGCTACTTTCGGGTCGCCGTTGCTGCTGAGGACCTCGGGCTGCTTCGCGAGGTAGTCGATGAGCCTGCTGGCGTCCGCGACCTCGTAGTCGGGGTCGTTCAGGCCGATCTTGCCGCCGCTGCGGCCGAATCCGCGTGCCGACCAGGCCAGCACCACGAACCCCTTCCCGGCGAGCTCCTTGGCCTGGCTGTCGACGCTCTTCTTGTCGCCGCCGAAGCCGTGCGCGAGCATCACCGCGGGTGCGGGCGTCTTCGCGGGGAAGTAGAGCGTGGTGTCGATGGGCAGCCGGTCCGGCGACCCGGGCGCGGCGGGCACCTCGACCATGGCGTCGGTGGTCTTGACGGTCGCGGTCTTCGAACCGCTGAGCGCGAAGGCAAGACCGGCGGCGATGACCACCACGACGACCAGCGCGAGGGCGAGTAGCCGGTTACCGCGAGTACGGGGAATCGGAAGGCGGGGCACGTGAGTGAAGGTAGGGGAACTTACCTGAGAGTCGCACGTCGGACTCACAGTAAGCGGCCACGCACCGTGTCCGGGTGAGGAAGGTCATGGCACCGTTTTGGTGATTAGGGCAACCTCAGCTCGCTTTCCGCATCGCGAACAGTCAAACTGGACAAAGTTGTGGAGGGGAGTATTCCTTCGCGGCGGTGTCGTCAGCACGGTTGCCCTTGCGGCGCCCGGCACCGTCGGTCGGCGTTCGCGTCGGCGGAAGAGACCTCCGGCTAGTTGCTGCTGTGCGCTATCCGGAGGTTTCAGCTTTATGTCCGTTCCACTATGGCTATGGATCGCCACCGTCGGCGGTTTGCTGGCGCTGATCGCTGTCGACCTCGTCGTCGTCGATCACAACCCGCATGCCGTGACCAGTCGCGAAGCGGCCAAGTGGGTCGTGTTCTACGTCGCTTGCGCGGTGCTCTTCGGGGCCGGCATCTGGTTCTTCGCCGGGCACCGCCCGGCCATCGAGTTCTTCACCGGGTACATCACGGAGTACTCCCTCAGTATCGACAACCTCTTCATCTTCATGATCATCATGACCTCGTTCAAGGTCCCCAAGATCCACCAGCACCGGGTCCTGCTGGTCGGCATCCTGCTCGCGCTCGCCATGCGCAGCGTGTTCATCGCGGTCGGCGCGGCACTGATCAACGAGTTCGTCTGGGTGTTCTTCCTCTTCGGCGCGATCCTGGTGGCGACCGCGGTCAACATGGTCCGCGGGAAGGGGCATGGCGAGGAGTACCAGGAGAACGCCGTCACCCGCATGGTGCGGAAGGTCTTCCCGGTCACCGAGGACTTCCACGGGCACAAGTCGTTCATCAAGAAGGACGGCAAGCGCTGGCTGACGCCGATGTTCGTGGTGATCGTCGCCATCGGCAGCGCGGACCTGCTGTTCGCGGTCGACTCGATCCCGGCCATCTTCGGCATCACGCAGGAGGCGTTCCTGGTCTTCACGGCCAACGCGTTCGCGCTGATGGGCCTGCGTCAGCTGTACTTCCTGCTCGGCGGGCTGGTGGACAAGCTGGTGTATCTGACCTACGGCCTCGCGGTGATCCTCGGCTTCATCGGCGCCAAGCTGGTCCTGCACGCGCTGCACGAGTACCACGCGGTGCCGGACTGGCTGGACATCAACAATTGGGTCTCCCTCGGGGTGATCGTGGTCGTCCTCGCGGTGACGACGCTGGCGAGCTTGGCGAAGTCGAAGCGCACCGAAGCGAACGCAGAGCTGGAAGCTGCCGAAACAAGTAGGTAGTTAGAGCTGCTAACAATCAGGTACCGTCGGAATCGTGCTTCCTACCGACATCGAAGTCCTGGCCGTCCCCGGTGCTCCCGCCCTGCGCGCCGAGCTCCTGCTCACCGCGGTTGCCCGGCCTGACCTGGCGAGCAACTCCTACCGGGGCGGGCTGCGCCGGATCGGCCTTGACGGTTCCGAGTCCGCCTGGACCCACGGCGAGCACGACTCGGCGCCGTCGATCTCGCCGGACGGCCGCTGGGTCGCGTTCCTTCGTTCGGGTGACGGCGAGCTCGCCGAAGGCTCGCCGCAGCTGCACGTCATGCCGGTCGACGGCGGTGAAGCCCAGCGCCTGACCTCCGCTCCGCTCGGCGTCGGCTCGCCGGCGTGGGCTCCGGACTCGCGGCGGCTCGCCTACGTCGCGCGGGTGCCCGAGCCCGGCCGGTACGGCACGCCCGGCGAGGACGGGAAGCCGGTCAAGCCGGACGAGGAAGCGCCGCGGCACATCACCCGTTTCGACTACCGCATCGACAACATCGGCTTCCTCGGCGACCGCCAGCAACGGCTGTTCGTCGTCGACGCCGCAGGTGCGCTCGAAAGCGGCGTCGTGCCCGAGCAGTCACCGCTGACGGACGACCGCACCAGCATCGAAGACCCCGTTTGGACGGCTGATGGCGAGCGGGTGCTCGTCGTCGCCCCGAGCGACTGGGGCGCCGAGGCGACCGAACGGCGTGACCTCTACGCGGTCCCGGTCGCGGGCGGCGAACCGACGTTGGCCGTGCGCAGCGGCGGGGCCTTGGCCAAGCCGACGGTGGCGGCGGACGGGCGGGTTTTCTTCCTGGCCATGGAGTTCGTCGACGAGCGGCTGGAAGCCAACAACACCGGGCTGTGGGTCGCCGAACTCGCCCAGGATGGTTCGGCGGTCGAAGGCCGCCGACTCACCGAGGTCGAATCGGTCAACTGTGACCACGGCGTCGGGCAGCCCGTCGAATTCGGCGACGAGGTGCTGGTCGCTGTCCTCAACCGGGGCGCGACCGAGCTCCGCGCGGTGCCCTCGGACGCCGAACTGGCTCCGCTGAGCGCGTTGCGCCTGGTCGGCGGCGAGTTCGCGGCCGTCCGATCGTTCGCCGCCGACGGTTCGACTGTGGTGGCCGTGATCGCGACGGCCTCGTCCCCAGGCGAGGTCGTCGTCCTGACGAACGGCCAAAAAGTACTGACCGACTACGCGAAGGACCTGCGGACCGCCGGTGTGCACCCGGTCGAGGAACTGAACACCCGCTCCGCCGACGGCTACCCGGCACACGGCTGGCTGGTCCTCCCCGAGGGTGAGGGCCCGCATCCGGTGCTGCTGGCCATCCACGGCGGCCCGTTCGCCATGCAGGACTGGGGTTTCTTCGACGAGGCACAGGTCTACGCGTCGGCGGGATACGCCGTCATCCTGGGCAATCCGCGCGGTTCGGCGGGCTACGGCGAAAGCCACGGCCGGGCGATCATCAAAAACTTCGGCACCGTCGACGTCGAAGACGTCCTCTCGCTGCTCGACGCGGCGCTGACCCGGTCCGACCTCGACTCCTCCCGCGTCGGCGTGATGGGCGGTTCGTACGGCGGGTTCATGACCAGCTGGCTGGCCTCGCACCACGGCGAGCGGTTCCGTGCGGCGTGGAGCGAGCGGGCGGTCAACGCGTGGGACTCGATGGTCGGCAGCTCCGACATCGGGTACGCGTTCGTACGCGGGTACATCGGCGAGGACCCGATCGAGCAGCGACTGCGCAGCCCGCTCAGCTATGCCGACAAGATCGACCTGCCGTTCGCAGTCGTCCACTCGGAGCAGGACTGGCGTTGCCCGCTGGAGCAGGGGCAGCGGATGTTCGTGGCGCTGAAGCAGAACGGCGTCGACGCGGAATTCCTGTTGTTCCCCGGCGAAGGACACGAGCTGACCAGGTCCGGGAAGCCGCGGCACCGGCTACAGCGCTTCGAAAAAGTTCTTGAGTGGTGGTCGCGGCACCTGTGAAGATGAGGTCGTGGCTTGGACAGTGAGACGGGGAACTGAGACCGACGCCGAGCAGATGGCGAAGATCAACGTCGACGGCTGGAGCACGGCGTATCGCGGCATGATTCCGGACGCCTACCTCGACGCCATGCGGGCCGGCGACCGGGTCGACCGGATGAGGCAGCGGCTCGCCCTGCCGGACCCGTACGCGACCCTGCTCGCCGTGGGCGGCGACGGTGCTGTCGGGGCGTACGCAACCGTCACGGCGGTCCAGGATGGCGACGATGAGCACCCGAACCTGTCCACCGGGGAACTGGCCGCCTTGTACGCCGACCCGGCGTGGCAGGGCACAGGCGCGGGCAAGGCCGCGCACGAAGCCGGTATCGAGTACCTCGTGAAGCAGGGTTTCGAGCACGCGGTGTTGTGGGTCCTCGCGGACAACGCGCCGTCGCGGCGGTTCTACGAGACCCGGGGCTGGACCTGCGACCAGGTCACGAAGGCCGACACCTTCGGGGGCTCAAGCGTGACGGAGATCCGCTACTCCCGCCTCTTGGGGTGACCAGCACCGCAACTCGCCGCCCGCAACTCGCAACTCGACGGCGAGTTGCGGTCACAGCAGGGTGTAGTTGAGCTCCTGGCAGACGCGGCCGAGCGGGACGTCGAGGCCGGGGTGGTCCAGCGGGAGCAGGACGTCCGGGGCGAGTGGCAGGGCCGCGCCCGAGGGCGGGTCCCACAGGCACAGCGACGGGTCACCCGAGTCCATCGACGAGCGGTACCAGAGCCCGTCCAGGTCGCCGAACGCCGCGCGGATCGCCCGCGCCCAGGCCTGGGTGATCTTCTTGGGACCGCTCGAGATCTCCTGCGACGCGCCGACGCGGGTCGGCCACAGCCCGGACAGGTCCAGCAGCCGCAGCGTGCGCGTGGGCCGGACCACCACCAGGCGCGGGCCGCGGGTCTTCCGGTCCACTGTGGACGTCGTCTGGAACACCTCGGCGACGCTGGTGCGGACCGAAAGCCCGAAGTAGAGCACGCCGTTGTTCGGATCGGTCACCGGTGCGCCACCCTTGGCCGGTTTCTGCTGATCGAAGCGGCCGTGGGGCAGTGGCCCGGTATAGCGGAAGGAGTTCCACTGCTGGGGGTGGTTGCCGTGCGCGGTGAAGATCCTGACCAGCCTGGTTGCCGGCGGCACCGTGACGACGTCGTCGCTTGCGTGCAGCTCGTTGACCAGGACAGCGCGCGCAGGCGGCAGGGGGAGCCTGGCCATTCGTTGTGGTTCGCCCGTCCTTGAGAGGTGATCGTGTCAGTGCCAGCCTAGATCCTCCGGCTAGAAGGGTGAGCCCAGCATTTCGATCAAGCGGGCGACCGAGTCGGGGTCGCCGCCGGCGAGCAGCCACTGACGGGGGGTGGCGGGCTGGTCGTTGATCACCAGGTCGGGCTGGCGGGTGTTCATGAACGCGGCGACGACCAGCGCGGGCTGGTCCTCGGGCAGGGCGCGCAGGACGATCTCGAGCCCGGGGAGCACACCGGAGCCGGTGAACTGCCACGAAGGCAGTTTCCAGTCCGGGTCCTTCCAGCCGGTGAGCCTGCCTTCCTTGAGGCGGTGCCGGATGCGGCTGTCGTGGACGTTCAGCGCGTTCGCGGCCTCGACCACGGTCATCGAGGACTCGGCGAGCACGGCGTACGCGGCGACGGTCTTGGCGCGGAAGTCGGCTTCGCCTTCGGCGTGAGGGCTCAGATCGAGTCCGACGTCGGTCAGGGCGGCCCGCTGGTCGGCCGAGAAGTAGTGGGAAGGGTCCGGGTTGGGCGGCGACAGTTTGCGGGCGGCGTCCTCGACGAGCGTGAGGAATTCGTTCGCGTCCACTTTGAGTCCAGCCTTGGCCAAAACGTTCTCGAGTGCCACTGACATCCACACAGAATAGCTCGGTTGTGCGGGTTCGTGCGCTTCGCGGCCGGATTTGTGGGTCAATTCACCAGAGATCAACACAACGAGCACATAATCAAACACGCTGCGTAGGTATTGTCGGTTAGTGTGCCCGCATCGGGCGATGGTGTCCAGCACACTGTGACGGAACCTCACCCCTTGACACCCCGGGTCCTTGACTCTAGCTTCGGTCGGCAATCGATTTCTCACGGGGCGTGATCGAGCGCGGGGGCGAGATGGACGACGAGCGCGGCATCGCACCGTTAGCCGGGCTGTCGGGCATCGGCAAGTCCTTCGGCGGGGTCCCGGCGCTCAAGGAGGTCGATTTCACGGTCCGGCGCGGCGAAGTGCACGCGTTGCTGGGCGAGAACGGCGCCGGCAAGTCGACGCTGATGAAGATCCTCTCCGGCGAGCTCGGCGACTACCGCGGCGAGATCCGGATCGAGGGCGAACAGGTGAAGTTCACCCGTCCGTTGGACGCGCGCCGCGCCGGAATCGCGATGATCCACCAGGAGCTGGATCTCGTCCCCGCGCTGTCGGTCGCCGAGAACGTCTTCCTCGGCCGCGAGCCGAGAACCCGGTTCGGGACGGTCGACCGCGGCCGGATGCTGCGCGAAACCGCGGCCCTGCTGGCGCGGATCGGCGTGGGCATCGACGCCGGGCGCGAAGTCGGGCGGCTGCGCACCGGTGAGCGCCAGGTCGTGACCATCGCGCGGGCACTCGGCCTCGACGCCCGGGTCCTGATCATGGACGAGCCCACCTCCGCGCTGTCCTCCCGCGAGGTCGGCCAACTCTTCGACGTCATCGGCGAGCTGCGCTCGCGCGGAGCCGGGATCGTCTACATCTCCCACCGCATGCAGGAGATCGGCCGCGTCGCGGACCGGGCGACCGTGCTGCGCAACGGCGAGGTGGTCGCCGAGTTCGACGCGCGGGCGATGACCGCCGAGCAGGCCTCCACGGCGATGGTGGGCCGGCCGATGGGCCAGCTGTTCCGCGCCGAGGGCGGGTCCTCGTCCGGGGGCGGAGACGTTCTCGTCGTGGAGGATCTCGCCGTGGTGCGGCGCCGTCCGCGGCCGGGCAGGCGCGAGCCGGCCGGAATCAGCCTGCGGGTGGGCAAAGGGGAGATCGTCGGGCTCGCGGGACTGCTCGGCGCGGGCCGGACCGAGCTGCTGGAAACCCTGTACGGCCTCGCCGCCGGCGCCCCGATGCGCGGCCGGATCGTGCTGGACGGCGTCGAGGTCAAACCACGCGGGCCAAGGCAGGCGATGAAACTCGGCATCGCGTTCGTCCCGGAGGACCGGCGCACCGAGGGGCTCGCGCTGGACCATTCGGTCGTGGCCAACACCGTGTTGTCCGTGGTCGGGAAGATCGCCAAGGCGGGGGTGGTCTCGGCCGCCGCGGAACGTCGTGTGGCCGGCAAGACGGTCGACAGGCTGGGCGTGAAGCTCCGGTCCCTGACCGACCCGGCGGGCTCGCTTTCCGGCGGCAACCAGCAGAAGATCGTCCTCGGGCGCGGTCTGACGACCGAGCCTTCGCTGCTGCTGCTCGACGAGCCGACCAGGGGCGTCGATGTCGGTGCCAAGGCCGAGATCTACCGGCTGCTCGGGGAAACGGCCGCTCGCGGGGTCGGCATCCTGCTGGCGTCGTCGGAGCCCGCCGAGCTGGTCGGCGTGTGCGACCGGGTCGTCGTGCTGCACGGCGGGCGTAGCGTGCGCGAGCTGGACACCGCCGAGGCCGGCGAAGCGGAGCTGCTCGCCGCGACGATGTCTGAGGGGCTGGGGGAGACGTTGTGAGTGAGGACTTTCTGACCGACCGGCGCCGCGGCACCGGGTTCGTCGCGCTGCTGTTCAAGTTCCAGAGCCTGTTCGGGCTGGTCGTGGTCTTCCTCGGCGCGGTGGTGTTCTCGCCGGTCAAGGACGGGCAGCTGATCTTCTTGGGCAGCGGCAACCTGTTCAACGCGGTGCAGTCGATCTCCGACACCGGGGTGATCGCCGTCGGCATGACGCTGGTGATCCTGATCGGCGGCATCGACCTGTCGGTCGGCTCGGTGTTCGCGTTGGCCGGGATCGGCGTCGCCGTGCTGCTGGTGAACGACGGGTTGCCGGTTTTCCCGGCCGTGGTGGTCGTGCTCGTCATCGGGTTCGCCTTCGGGCTGCTGCAGGGGATCGCCAGCTCGCGGTTCGGGATCCAGGCGTTCATCGTCACCCTCGCCGGCATGCAGATCGCCCGGGGGCTTGCGCGGATCTGGTCCGGCGGGCAGGGTGTGTCGCTCACCTACGGCGACCAGCCGGGGCAGGTGCCGGTGTTGTTCTCGTTGCTCGGCGAACGCACTTTCAACGGCGTGGTGCCGATTTCCGCGTTGATCTTCCTCGTCGTCGCGGCGCTGGCGGTGCTCGCGTTGCGGGTCACGGCGTTTTCCCGGCACGTCTATGCCATCGGCGGCAACGAAAAGGCGGCCAGGCTGTCCGGCGTGCCGGTGCTGCGGGTGAAGGTGCTCGTGTTCGGGATCTGCGGCCTGCTCGCCGCGCTGGCCGGGATCATGCACGTCGGCGAGCTGAACTACGCCGGCCCCAACGACGGGGTGGGCTACGAGCTCAACGCCATCGCGGCCGTCGTCATCGGCGGGACCAGCCTTTCGGGCGGGCGGGGTTCGGTGGTCGGTACCGTCGCGGGGGCGCTGCTGGTCGGTGTACTGAACAACATCCTGGGGCTGCGCGACGTCGACTCGAACATCCAGCTGCTGATCATCGGGGTGGTGATCGTGCTGGCGGCCGGTGTGCAGCGGCTGCGGCCGGCCTCGATGTCCTAGGAGTCCAAGAGGTAACCAGGGAGGAGAACGATGAAGGGGTATTCACGGAGAGCGGCGGCCGCGGCCTTGGCGTTCGGGGTGGTGCTCACCCTCGCGGCGTGCGGTACGACCAGTGACAACGCCAAGACGGGCCAGGCGACCGGCTCCGCGCCGTCGAACAAGTGTGGGGGCCCGAGCGGCAAGTACACGATCGGGATGAGCCAGGCCAACCTGTCCGAGCCCTACCGGCAGCGGATGGACGACGACATCAAGAAGGCGGCGGCCGCCGTCCCGCAGTTCACGGTGAACTACGCCGACGCGGCGCAGGACGACACCAAGCAGGTCGGCCAGGTGCAGAACTTCCTGACCCAGAAGATCGACCTGCTCATCATCAGCCCGAACGAGGCGACGCCCCTGACCGGCGCGGTCAAGCAGGTCTTCGACGCGGGTATTCCGGTGCTGCTGCTGGACCGCAAGGTCGACGGCGACGCGTACACGTCGTTCATCGGCGCGGACAACGTCAGCATCGGCAAGCAGGCAGGCGAGTACATGGCGTCGACGCTGCTGCCGAAGGGCGGGAAGATCGCCGAGATCAAGGGGCTGTCGGGGTCGACGCCGGCCAAAGAACGCAGCGACGGCTTCGACCAGGGAATCGCGGGCAAGAACATCGACGTCGTCGCGACCGCCGACGGCCAGTGGCTTCGCGACCAGGGCCAGGCGAAGGCCGACGCGATGCTCAAGGCGCATCCCGACATCCAAGCCGTCTACTCGCAGAACGACCCGATGGCCGAAGGCGCCCGGATCGCCGCGCAGAACGCCGGTTTGCCGAAGCTGCCCATCACCGGGATCGACGGCCTGCCCGTCCCCGAAGGCGGGATCAAGGCCGTCGAGGCCGGACGCCTGTCGGCGACGTTCGTCTACCCCACCGGTGGGCAGGAAGCGATCGACAACGCGAAGAAGATCCTGATCGACTGCCAGACCGTCCCGAAGACGCAGACCCTGCCGACGAAGCTGGTCACGAAGGACAACGCGGCCCAGGTCTACGCCGAGCTCAACAAGGGATAGGACTCGTGAGTGTTCCGGCCGCTTAGAAGCGGCCGGAACACTCACCAGCGGTGAACGTCAGCCGTCCTTGCGGGAGCTGGCGCGGGGGATCAGGCGTGCTTCGAGCATGGTCGAGCTCGGGCCGTCGGCGTTGCCGCCGATCCTGGCGAGCAGGAGCTTGGCGGCGAGCGTGCCGATCTCGTAGGCGGGCTGGGTGACGACCGTCAGCGGCGGGTCGACCAGTCGGGTCCATGGGGCGTCGTCGAACGCGACGATGCCGATGTCACGGCCGGGCCGGAGCCGTCGTGCGGCGAGTTCTTCCAGCACACCGATCGCCATCGTGCTGTTCGCGACGACCAGCGCGTCCGGCGGCTCGGCTTCGTCGAGGAGTTCCCGCACGGCCTCGCGGGCCGTGGCGGACCGGAATTCCGCACGGCGGATCAATTCGTCGGCGGGTTCGGTTTCGGCGGAGAGCAGCGCGTCGCGGTAGCCGGCGAGCCGGTCGTCCGCCGTGCGTACCCCGGAGGGTCCGGTGAGGCAGCCGATCCGCCGGTAACCGCCCTGGAGCAGGTGCTCGGTCGCCTCGCGCGCGGCGCGCCGGGTGTCCACCAGCACCTGGTCGCCGGGGACCTCCACCAGCGGGCGGTCCACCGCGACGACGGGCGTGCCGCGGTCGCGCAGGATGTCGACGTTGGTCGAGGTGCCGGTGGGGGAGAGCACGACGCCGGCGACGCGTTCCTGCAGGGCGACGTCGATGTACCGGCGCTCCTTCTCGGCGTTTTCGTCGGAGTTGCACAGGACCACGGAGTACCCGGCGGTCTGCGCGATGTCCTCGACCCCGCGGGCGATCGCGGTGAAAAACGGGTTCTCCACGTCGGAGATGATGAGCGCGAGGACCGCGGTCTCCTGGCGGCGCAGGTTCCGCGCGAGGCCGTTGGGGTGGTAGCCCAGCTCGACCGCCGCCGAGCGCACCTTGGCCGCGAGCGCGGGGTCCACAGTGGACTTACCGTTGAGTGCCCTGGACACCGTGGCGGTGGACACGCCGGCCAGGGCAGCCACGTCGCTGATCGTCGCCACCGCGACCTCCGATCCTGCGCTGTTCGGTGCACTCTTGACACTGTTCCTGGTGAAGAATAGCGTCTTCAGTAATCGATTACCGGCTGGGGCGCCCCGTCAAACGCGTAAATACTGGGGGCGGGCTGCCCCGCGGAGCCGGTCAACGCACGCTGGGCGCGATCGGGGGCACTCCTTGGTCTTCGTGACGCGCACCGTAGCAGGAGGAATCGTGGCCCGCATCGGCGTACTGAGTATTTCCGACGGACGTGACCACGTGCACGCGCGCAACGCCGGGTTCATCCAGTCCAAACAGGACACATTGGTTCGGGCGCTGGCCGCGGCCGGGCACGAGGTGGTCACCGGGGACGAGCTCGTCGCCACCAGCACCGCGGCGACGAAGGTGGCGCGCCAGGTGGCCGCTGCCGGCGTCGATCTGACGATCTTCCATTACGTCGTCTGGAGTTTCCCGCATTTCACCATGTTGGCCGCCGATGCCACCCCGGGTTCGCTGGTGCTCGTCGCCGGCACGGACCCGGTCGAGCCCGGACTGGTCGGGATGCTCGCCGCGGGCGGCGCGCTGGACCAGATCGGCCGCGACCACACCCGGCTCTGGGGCGCCGGTGAGGACCCGGACCTGGTGGCCGGGATCGGGGTGCACGCCCGCGCCGCGGCGGCGGTCGCCTCCCTGCGCGGCTCGACGTTCGGCCGGTTCGGCGGCAGGCCGATGGGGATGAACACCGCGGTCGCCAACACCGATCAGTGGATGCGCCAGTTCGGCATCGACGTCGAGGAGATCGACCAGTACGAACTGGTCCTGCGCGCCGAGCGGGCGGATGCCGCCGAGGCCGCCCGGGCCCGCCAGTGGATCGAGAAGCACGCGGCGGGGGTGCACTACGACGGCAAGAGCCTCACCCCCGAGCTGCTGGAGCGTCAGATCCGGTCCTACCTGGCGATCCGGGACATCATCGCCGAGCGCGCGCTCGACTTCTCCGGGATCAAGGGCCAACCCGAGCTCACCGAGCATTTCGCGACCATGGACGTCACCGAGGCGTTCCTCAACGACCCGTACGACTGGAACGGCCCCAAACCCGTCCACGTCACCTCGACCGAGGCCGACATGGACGGCGCGTTGACGATGCAGCTCTTCCACAAGATCACCGGGACGCCGGTGCTGTTCGCCGATGTCCGGCACTACCATCCCGATCGTGACATCTGGGATCTGTGCAACTCCGGCCAGCACGCGACCTGGTTCGCCGCCCGCAGCGAGGACCCGCTGGTGAACCTGGCGAAGGTCAACTTCTACCCCGAGGTGTTCTTCTTCCCGGCGGGCGGTGCTTCGGTGCAGCACATCGCCGCCCCGGGGCAGATGACGCTGGCGCGGCTGAGCCGGAAGTCGGGGGAGTACCGGATGCAGCTGATGCTCGGCGAGTTCGAAAGCTACGACGACGAAACCAACGACGCCCTGGTCCGGGCCTCGACCCCGGAGTGGCCGCACGCGTTCGCCCGCCTCGACGCGCCCGCCGACGTCTTCTTGTCGAACTTCGGCGCGAACCACATCCACGCCGTGCCAGGCGACGTACGTGCGGAGATGCGTGTCGCGGCGAAGCTGCTCGACGTTCATCTGGACGAGTGGTCGCGTGGCTAGTGGTCTTCTACTCGGGATTGATATCGGGACCTCGAGTTCCAAGGGGGTGCTCGTCGATCCGTCGGGAACCGTCCTGGCACGGGCGAGCAGACCGCACGAGACGTCGTTCCCGCGGCCGGGCTGGGTGGAGCACGACGCGGACGCCGTGTGGTGGAAAGACTTCCTCGCGCTGAGCGCCGAACTTGTCAAGGCGGCCGACGGACGGGAAATCGCCGGCCTCGCGGTCAGCGGGATCGGCCCGGTCCTGCTGCCCGCGGATGGCGAAGGGCGTCCGCTGCGCCCCGCGATCCTGTACGGCGTCGACACTCGGGCCGGTGTGGAAATTGTCGAGCTCACCGACGAGCTCGGCGCCGAGTCCATTGTGGAACGTTCGGGAACCTCGCTGTCGTCGCAAGCCGTCGGGCCGAAGTGGCGATGGCTCGCCAAGCACGAGCCGGAAGTGTTCGCCCGCACCGAACTGTTCCTGATGGCGAGTTCGTACCTCGTGCACCGGCTGACTGGTGAGTACGTGCTGGACCACCATTCGGCGAGCCAGTGCGACCCGATGTACGACCTGCGCGCGGCCGACTGGGCCAGGGACTGGGCCGAGCTCGTCGCGCCCGGGATCGCGTTGCCGAGGCTGGCCTGGCCGACCGAGGTGGTCGGCACGGTTTCGGCGAACGCGGCCGCGGAAACGGGACTTCCGGTGGGTTTGCCCGTCACCGCGGGAACGGTCGACGCCTGGGCCGAAGCCGTCAGCGTCGGTGTCACCGAACCGGGCGACACGATGGCGATGTACGGCACCACCATGTTCCTCGTCCAGGTCCTCTCCGGTCCTCGGCCGCATCCCGGGCTCTGGACCACGCGCGGCGCGTTCCCCGGCACATATTCGCTGGCCGCCGGCATGGCCACCTCGGGGGCGATCACCGAGTGGCTGCGTGACCTCGTTGGCGGTGATTTCGCTGACCTGGTCAGGGAAGCGGCAGAGGTTCCAGCCGGCAGCCGCGGCCTTCTCATGCTGCCGTACTTCGCCGGGGAGCGGACGCCGCTGTTCGACCCGGACGCGCGCGGGGTCCTCGCCGGACTGACCACCGGGCACGGCCGCGCGGACATTTACCGCGCCGCGCTGGAAGGCATCGCCTACGGAGTGCGGCACAACTTCGAGGTGATGCGGGCGTCCGGTGGGACGGCGAAACGGGTCGTCGCGGTCGGCGGCGGCACGCAAGGCGGCTTGTGGACGCAGATCCTCAGCGATGTCACCGGTGTGCCGCAACAGATCCCCGCCGAAACGATCGGGGCCGCCCTGGGCGACGCGATGCTCGCGGGCGTCGCGATCGGACTCGACGTCGATTTCGCCGCCTGGAACCCGGTCCGCCAGACCGTCCACCCGAACCCGGACCGCACGGCGGTCTACGACGAGTTCTACACGCACTACCGCGCGCTCTACACGTCCACAATGGACACAGCGCACTTCCTCGCCCGGCGGCAACACGAATCCGGCGCTTAGGGTGAATCCCTGACCATGTAAGAACTTCGTTGTCACGGTTCGTTACACGCCGTGTAACGCTCTCACTGTGCGTGGCGACCAATCCTCGGTCACACCACTCGCAGGACGGAGTTCCCATGGCGCTTTCCCCAGCCGGCAACCGAACCGGTGCTCGCCGGATGAAGCGCGTAGCCGGCGCTCTCGGTGCGCTGGCCCTCGGTGCAGCCGTTTTGGCCGGCTGCGACCCCAGCGCCGCTTCGCCCGGCAGTCCGGTCGTTTCGACCCTGACGACCGACTCGTCGACGTTCGTCCCTCTGGTTTCGCCGTCCACGACGGACACGACGACCTCGGCCGCAATCCCGGAAACCACTGCGGCCCCGGTCGTCGCCCCGGCCCCCGTCACCCAAGCCCCGGCCGCTGCTCCGAAGACCACCCAGGCCGCCGCGCCGCCGAAGGTCGCGGCCTGCACCGGCAACACCTACCGCAACGTCGACGGCAACTGTGTCGAACGGCCTGTCGCCGCCGATTCGCCTCCTGCCGGCGCCACTGCGAAATGCAAAGACGGTACCTACAGTTTCAGTCAGCATCGCCAGGGCACCTGTTCCGGTCACAAGGGCGTCGCACAGTGGCTGTAAGCAATTGCGCTTGAAGGCTCCAGTGGCATCTGCTTGCGCGCCCAGGTTACTGCGTTTTCTCCTGACAGGTCAGCACTCGAAACACTGGAAGTGAGTTCCAGCAGGGGGAATTCAGTGACCAGTCGTCAAGCGTCACGGGTGTGCCGGCCAAAGATGCCGAGGAAAGAGCGGCCTCCGGCTTCGTCCGGGTGACCAGCCCTGTCCATTGCGGACTGGCTTGTCTAGTTGGTCGGGGGCGACTCCTCCTTCTCCTCCTCGACTCGCACGGTGATTGCCTGCAGGGTGCGCACGGTCGTCTCGATGTCGTGGATGTCGAACTGGTTCAGCAGCCGGATGGACGCACTGCTGACGTGCTCGCGCAGGCTGTGATACCGGGTTTCCCCCTCGGTCGTCAGGTCGACCTGCCCGTCGTCGCGGATCAGTCCCTCGGCCTCGAGCCGGGCCAGCAGTGCGCGCGTGGAATCGGGGTTGAGGTTTCGTGATCCTTCCAGGAGGTGGCTGAGCGTCTCACGCGCCCAGGCCCGGCCGGCGCGTGCCGATCAGATGGAGGGCGTACCACGTCTCGGGGGTGGTGTCGCGCTGTGCGAGGTGTTCGCGCAGTGTGGCGCTCAGGGACCGCTCGGCGAACGCCAGCGTCTGGCCGAACTGGGTGAAGGCGGCGGGTGGTGTGGTCATGTCGGGTTCCGTTCCCTAGTATGGACAGGTACCTGTTCAACCATAGTCAATAGACAGGAGCCTGTCTATCTCGTGGACGAGAACTTCCCTACCCAGCCGTTGATCGGGCTTCTGCTCCGGCTGGCCTACCAGCACTACGCCCAGGACATCGATGTCGCGCTGCGCGAGGCGGGTTTCGGCGACATCCGGCCGGCCGCCGCGAACGTGTTCCCGTTCGTGTCGCCGGCCGGCATCACCGTCTCAGAACTCGCTGAGCTGGCCCACGTGCGCAAGCAGACCATGGCCCAGGCAGTCGACCAACTCGAACGCACGGGCTACGTCGAACGCCGCCCGAACCCGCTCGACCGCCGCTCACAACTGGTGTTCCTCACCGAACGCGGCGCGTCGGTCACCCCGGTCACCCACGCGGCCGCCGAACGCGTGGAACAACAATGGGCGAGGCTGACAAGCCCAGAAGAGCTTGAGGTGCTACGCGCTGCCTTACAGCGCCTGCTGACCGAATTCAAAGACCAGGACAAGTAGTCGGATCCTGGCCACTGCCCGGGCCTCTTACAACCCGGGATATTCTGCGTGTAGATCGCCGCCGAAGAGTTTCCAGTAGAAGCTGTTCATTCTTGCTGCGGCCGGTGCATGCCGGGTCAGGATCGCGGCCACGGATGGCGGCACGTCATTCGGGATGTGGCCGGTGGCGCACCGGAGTACGTATTCGTTGCGGGTGGCGAATCCGCCGCCGGCCGGCATCTCCACCCCGCACAGCGTGGTCACCAGCCAATTCACCAGTCGCATGGCGGCGTATCCGGCGTCGTGGGTGGCGTTGCGTTGGACGAAGTCGAGTTCGGCGGCCGACAGGTCGAAACGTGGTGACGTCACCAGTCCGAAGTCGGTGAGGTAGATCCGCTTGCCGTCGCTGCGCATGTTGCCGAAGTGCCCATCCATGTGCAGCAGCTCTCGGTCGCGCAGGAAGGCCACGATCTGCGACAACTGCTGCTCGAGCTGGCCGGCCTTGCCGGCCGGGTCTTTGTCCAGCCAGTCGAGTATCGGATGCGGGAGGTATTCGCAGAACAGCACGAGACTGCTCGATGCGGTGGCCAGCGCTTCGAGGCGGACGCGTACGGCTGGGCAGTCGTCCTGCGCGGCGACGGCTGTGTCGATATCGGCGTGCTCGGCGGCGATGGGAGCGCGGCCGGGCAGTACCCGCCAGTGGTAGAGCAGCGGGAACGACTCCGTCTCGCCGGCCAGAACCGCGTCGGTGACGATGATGTTCGCGGCCAGCTCGCGCCAGGCGTTGAACCCCGGGCCGCCCATGCCGTATTGGCAGAACATCGGCAGAGCGAACAGGTTCGCGGTGGAACGTGGCTGGGCGAGCTCCCGGTCGGTCAGCGGGATGCGCTTGACGAACACCGGCACGCCGTCTATATCGAGCGTGGCCGAGCCGCCGCCAACACCCACACTGCCGACCTTCGCCATGTCCACGAGCGCAGCCAGTTCGACGTCGTCGCGCGACGCGAGGAGGGTTGAGAGTTTCTCGTGCCGAGCACACCTGCCAGGCATCATCGCGCAATCATCCCAGAGTTCCGACGCAGACGGGTGGCGAAGAACTCGCCAGGGGTGACGCCGGTCAGGTCCCGGCAGTCGCGGCTGAGGTGGGCTTGGTCGGCGTATCCGGCGTCGGCCGCGAGGGTGGCCAGGTCCGGGCTGAGACTCGCCTTGTCGATCGCCCGGGCCAGGCGCGCGACCCGTAGATAGGTCGCCGGGCCGTAGCCGACGGCGAGGGTGAACCGGCGGCGGAGCTGGCGTTCGCCGGTCGGGAGCCTGGACAGTGCGGCCGACACCCTGGGCACCCCGGCGGTCAGGGTCGCGATCAGTTCGTCCAGCTCACGATCCGGCTCGGCGCGGACGTTCTCCGTGACGACATCGACCAGCGCCTCGGGCCGCGTGAGGAGGCGCTCGGCGGTGGGCCTGCCCCTGCGTCCCCACAGATCCGCCAGCTCGATGCGCTGATCCCTCAGCTCGTCGGCGGCGGCACCGAGCACCCGTGGCGCGTGCCCTGGCCGGAAGCGGATGCCGTGCAATTCCGTTTCGGCAGCCTCGTCGGCTTCGTCGGTGTGCCAGGCGTGGGTATCCGGCCCGGCGACGAAGACCCGGCCGCCGCCGACGATGAGATCCACGCAGCCGTCTGGCACGATCCGCTGGGGCCCGGAGCGCGCGGACCACCAGACGCAGCGCACGGAGCCGGCCAGGTGCTTCGGGGGCAGGGTTTCGCGATACACGGGGTCGATTCTGTCCGCCCGGTCCGACATTCTCGCGGACAGAGACCGAGTGGTCACTGAGGAGCAAGGTTGGCAGCGCCCGAAAGGGTGAACGTTGAAAATTGCCGGAATTGTGGGTAACACGGAGTCAAGTTTTAACGAAAAACAGTCAACGTACTCGTGGGAAGTGCGCTCGAACGAGAGAAGACCTTGTGATGGGTGTTCCTGCCGCGCCACCGTCGCCCAGTGCGCCGGAACCGGGCGGCTCCAGGAAACTTAAGCTGGTCTCTACCACTGTCGTCGCCGCGGGCGTGATCGCTCTGGTCCTCGCGCTGGCCGTCCAGGTCATGCCGCAGGCCGGCGGATCGACTACGCACGGTAAGCCGACGGTCCCGGCACCGTCGGTCGAACCCGTCGCGGCCGCGGTGGCTTCGGTGACGCATTCGGTCATCTACGAGCTGCTGGGCGAAGACGGTGTCCGCGGCATCACCTACGTCGCGGACGGCGCGGCCATCGTGCAGGAGCGAACCGCGTCCACCCCCTGGACCAAGTTGTTGCGGCGGGGCGGAAGCGCGGATGAAACCGAGTTCTACAGCGTCACGGCGCAGAACGTCGGCGGCGGCACCCTGCGCTGCCGGATCACCGTCGACGGCCAGGTCATCAGCGACGAATCGGCCAGCGGCGACCACGCCATGGTGACCTGCGCGAAATAACACGTCACAGCACGCGGTAGATCTCGTATTCCAGCCGTCTCAGCCCGATGAGCCTGCCTCGGGCGACGAAGAGATTCTCGGCCAGCCAGCCGTATTCACCGGTGGCCGATGATGGCCGCGCTCGATCTGCTCGGCCGCCGCTGGACGCTGCGCGTCATCTGGGAACTTCAGCAGCAACCGGCCGGGTTCCGCGAACTCCGGCGCCGCTGCGACGGCATCTCCCGAGCGTGCTGAGTGAGCGCCTCCGCGGCCTGAGGGAGACCGGCATCGTCGACGGCGCCGTTGTCGGCCTGGGCCGGCGGCTGGTCGCGGCTCCTCGGCCAGCCGCGGGACACGGCCTAGCCCAGCGGTGAATCCAGATGGGCGGTGTCGTTGAAACGCCGGATCTGCCAGTTGTCCCCGGACACCACGAGGTGCGAGATCGAGCCGTTGTTCGCGCCGAGGAAGGCGAACGGCGTCGACCCGCTGGCGTGAGCGAGGACCTGGCCGATCACTCCGCCGTGGGTGAACACCGCGACGCGCTGGTCGGGATGTGCGGCGGCGACCCGCTCGATGCCTCGCTGGACGCGCTCCGCGAAGGCGTCGGCCGCCTCCGCGCCGGGGATGACGTCCCAGCGCTGTTCGGTCCACAGCCGTTGCGCGGTCGGATGGTTCTCGCTGGTCAGCTTGCGGAACAGCGGGCCTTCCCAGTCACCGAGGTCGACCTCGTGCAGGTCGGGGTCGACCGCCGGGGTCAGCCCGAGCTTGGCGACCAGCGGCGCGGCCGTCTGCGCGGTCCGGCGGAGCCTGGTGACGTAGAGGGCGTCGAGCCGTTCCCCGGCCATCCTGCTACCGACGCGCTCGGCGTGGTCGCGGCCTTCGGGGGCCAGATCGGGGTCTGCCTGGCCGAGGAGCATCGGCGGCGGGTTGCTTTCCCGGGCCGGCGCGGACTCGCCGTGGCGGATCAGGAAGATCTCGGTCGCGCCCGGCTCCGGGGCGAACCGGTGCTGGCGGTACTCGACTTCTTGCTCAGGTGTCGTCACGTGTCCCGAGGTTAGTTCACCCCAGGGTCTTGTCCACGAAGCACCAGCGCCAGGTCTCGCCGGGTTCGAAGCTCCGCATCACCGGATGCAGGGTGTCGTGGAAGTGCCCGCTCGCGTGCCGCTTCGGCGAGGAGTCGCAGCACGCCACGTGTCCGCAGGTCAGGCACTTACGCAGGTGCACCCACTGGGAATCCTCGGCGAGGCACTCCTCGCAGGTGTCCGTCGCGCTGGGGATGGCGTCGTCGTTCGACTCGGTCAGGTGGTCACAGGCGCCCGCCGTCGCCGCCGGGGTCTTGAGCTCGCGCTGCTCGGCGATCGGCTTTTCGTCGAACTGGTCCAGCATGGACTCTTCGACGTCGAGCGACTCCAGCACCCGCCTCAGGACTTCGTCGTCCGCGGTCTTCGCGTCCCGCGCGACCAGCAGCTGTTTCCGTTCCGCTTCCAGCATCACCAGCCGGAGCCGGCGGTAGACGTCGCTCGGAGTCTCTTCCAGCGCGCTTTGCCTGCCGAGCTGCTCCCAGGCGGAGTCCGACCGCTGCTGCATCCGGTCGACCAGCCGCTTGACGACCTCGGGGGCATCTTCCGGGCGCTTGGCCTCGTTGAGCTTGGCGAGGCCTGCCCGGGTCATCTCGTGCATCACCGCGGCTTCTTGCAGCGCGTCGACAGCGGGGTCGGGGGAGGGCAGGTTGAGCTTGCGCACGAGGATGGGCAGGGAGGTGCCCTGCAGGATCAGCGTGCCGGCCACCACGACGAACGCGGCGAGCACGAGGACCGCTCGCTGCGGGGTGTCGGCAGGCAGGATGAACGCGGCGGCGAGGGTGACGACCCCGCGCATGCCTGCCCAGGCGATGACGGCCGAGTACGACCACGGCCACTTGTTGCCGTGGGCGATCCGCTTGGACACGCCGACGATCACCATCCAGACGCACCGGGCGAGGATCGTGGCGGCGAGGATGGCCGCGCAGATCCCGATGAGCGCCCACGGACCGATGGCGGTCTCGTCCACCTCCATGAGGATGCGCCGGACCTGCAGCCCGATCAGCAGGAAGACGATGTTCTCGAGCAGGAACTGGATGGTCTGCCAGTTCAGCCGGTTGGCGAGCCGGGACGCGCCGGACAGGATGCTCGGCGACTTGTGGCCGAGCAGCAGCCCGGCGATGACGACGGCGAGCACACCGGAGCCGTGGACGGCCTCCGCGGTCATGTACGCGACGAACGGCACGGCGATCGACAGCGCGGTGTCGGTCGCCGGGTCGTCGAGGCGCTTGCGCAGCATCGCCGCCACCGCGCCCACGGCGAGCCCGATGACGATGCCGCCTCCCGCCGCGAGCAGGAAGTCGCCCCCGATCTCCCACACGCTGACCGTGCCGGCGATCGACGCGATCGCGGTCCGCAGCGCGACCAGCGCCGCGGCGTCGTTGACCAGGCTCTCGCCTTCGAGCAGCCGGACGAGTTTGCGGGGGATGCCGACCCGGCGAGCGACGGCCGTCGCGGCGACCGCGTCCGGCGGCGCGACGATCGCGCCCAGCGCGAACCCGGCGGCCAGGCTCAGCCCGGGCACGACCAGCCAGGTGACGACGCCGACGACCAGCGTGGAGAACGCCACCAACCCGACCGACAGCAACGCGATCGGGCTTTTGAGCGCGCGGAAATCGACCAGCGAAGTCCTGATCGCGGTCGCGTACAGCAGGGGCGGCAACAGCCCGAGCAGGACGACTTCCGGATCGAGGTGGTACTCGGGCACTCCAGGGATGTAGGAGGCCGCGACGCCGACGACGATCAAACACAGTGGCGGAGACCAGTCGAATCTCCGCGCTACCGCGGTGACGGCCAGGACGGCCACCACCAGCGCCACTATTTCCGCTGCTACATGCACGGCATCATCATCCAGCCTGACAGCTCCGGCCACTCGCCCGCGTCGCACTACCGGGTGTCGAACGGGAAAACAAGGTCTCGCCTCCAGACACACCGACCCAGCACAATGGTCAGCGATGTCACCGAACGCCGCCGGTACGTCGCTTCAGGTAACTCCTTTCGAGACAACGGAGAAAACCATGAGCTTCCCCCGAATACGCCGCTCCAGGCTGGCGGTGGCGGCGTTGGCCGCACTGCTGCCGGTCGCGGCGCTCACCTCGGTCGCGGCCCCGGCGGCTACAGCGGCTACAGTCGCGGCAGTGCCTACCCCGTTCAGCAGCATCGTCCCGGCGCCGGCCAGTGCCACCCCGGCGAGTGGGGCTACCTATACGCTCGCTTCAGGCGCCGTGATCTCCACTGATGTGCCGGGCATCGGCGATTACCTCGCCGCGATCCTGCGCCGCTCAACGGGATACGCGCTTCCGGTGCACACGCCCGGCACGACGTCGGGCGGCATTTCGCTGCTGCTGTCGGGTGCGCCTGCCAGCGTCGGCGACCAGGGTTACCAGCTTGACGTCACCGCATCCGGGGTCACGGTCCGGGCGGGCAAGGCTGCCGGGTTGTTCTCCGGCGTGCAGACGCTCCTGCAGCTGCTGCCCGCGGCCGCACAGGGCGCCACGGTGGGCTCGGGGCCGTGGACGGTCACCGGCGGCAAGATCGTCGACTACCCGCGGTACGCCTACCGGGGCGCGATGCTCGACGTCGCCCGCCACTTCTTCACCGTAGCGCAGGTCAAGCGCTACATCGACCAGATCGCGCTGTACAAGGTCAACCAGTTCCACCTGCACCTGGCCGACGACCAGGGTTGGCGCATCGCGATCAACGGCTGGGACCGGCTGACCACCTACGGCGGCAGCACCCAGGTCGGCGGCGGCTCGGGCGGTTACTACACGCAGGCGCAGTACTCCGACCTCGTCGCCTATGCCGCCCAGCGGTACATCACGGTGATCCCCGAGATCGACATGCCCGGGCACACCAACGCCGCCGAGGCTTCGTACCCGGCGCAGCTCACCTGCGACGGCAAGGCTCCGCCGCTCTACACCGGCACCGACGTCGGCTTCAGCTCGTTGTGCACCAGCAAGGAGAGCACGTACCAGTTCCTCGACGCGGTGATCTCGCAGCTCGCGGCGCTGACCCCCGGGCCATACCTGCACATCGGCGGGGACGAGGCGAAGTCGACGAAGCCCGCGGACTACGTGGCGTTCGTCAACCGCGTCCAGCAGATCGTCGCCTCCCACGGCAAGACCTCGATCGGCTGGCACGAGGTCGCCAACGCGACGCTGCTGCCGTCGACGGTTCCGCAGTTCTGGGACACGACGACGTCCAACGCCGCGGTGGCCGCCGCGGCGAAGAACGGCTCGAAGATCCTCATGTCACCGGCGAACCTGACCTACCTGGACATGAAATACACCAGCAGCACCAAGCTCGGCCAGGACTGGGCGGGGCTCACCGAGGTCAAGAAGGCCTACGACTGGAACCCCGGCGCGTACCTGAGCGGTGTCGGCGAGCAGTCGGTGCTCGGTATCGAAGCTCCACTGTGGACGGAGACGATCACGAGCAGCGCGGACATCGAGTACATGGCGTTCCCGCGGCTGGCCGCCCTGGCTGAGCTCGGCTGGTCGCCGCAGAGCACGCACAACTGGACGGCGTTCGGCAAGCGGCTCGCCGCTCAGGGTCCATTGTGGAAGGTGCTCGGTATCGCGTACTACAAGTCCCCGCAGGTGTCCTGGCCTTCGGGGTCCTAAGCTCGAGGCATGACGCACCTGGTCGAGACCGCGCACGGAACCGTTCGTGGCATGGTACTGGATGGCATCCGGGTGTTCCTCGGACTTCCTTTTGCCGCACCGCCGGTCGGGAGGCTGCGCTTCACCGCGCCGCAGCCTCCCGAGCGGTGGAGCGGAGTCCTCGACGCGACGAACTTCGCCGACCGCTCCCCGCAACCGGATCTGCTCGGCCGGGGTGTGGTCGGCGACGAGGACTGCTTGTACGTCAACGTCTACGCCCCGTCGTCACCCGGCCCGCATCCGGTACTGGTCTGGATCCACGGCGGCGGCGGGGTCACCGGCGCGCCGCACCAGTTCGACGGGCGGGCGTTCGCGCGTGACGGCGTTGTCGTGGTGACGATCGCGTACCGGCTCGGCGTGCTCGGGATGCTTTACCTGCCAGGGGTCGCCGACGACAACCTGTCCGTGCTCGACCAGGTCGCCGCGCTGCGCTGGGTCCGCGACAACGTCGGCGCGTTCGGCGGCGATCCGGCGCGGGTGACGCTGGCCGGGCAGTCCAACGGCGGACGCACGGTCGGCACGCTGCTTGCGGTTCCGTCCGCGCGCGGACTGTTTGCCCAGGCGGTGGTGCAGAGCGGCACTGGGGTCGGTTCGGTGGTGCACACGCCGGAAGAGGCCGGGAGGGTGGCAGACGCGGTGTTGTCGGAGCTCGGCCTCGACACCGGCGCCGCGCTCGCGGACGTGCCGACCAAGCAGATCATCGAGGCGCAGCAACGGGTTGCGCTCACCTCCGGCAGTCTGGTGACCTATCGCGTCGTGATCGACGGAACCATCCTGCCCCGGCGTCCCGGTGATGCGATCGCGGCGGGGGAGTCGGCCGGGATCCCGGTGCTCATCGGGACCAACCGCGATGAGCAGGACCTGTTCGTCATGCTGGCTACGGGGAGCGCGTCGGTGCTGGGCAGCGGTTCCACCATGCTCGATGCGTCCGCTCTGGCACGCGCTGTCGAGGTGTACCGCCCGTTGCTGCCGGATCTGTCGGACGACGACGTGCGCTCCGCCGCTCTGACTTCGGGGGACTGGTGGATCCCGGCGATCCGGCTCGCCGAGGCTCAGCACGCCGCGGGCGGGGACGTCTGGATGTATCGGCTGGACTGGCGCATCGCGCCGCGCGGCCGGGGGATGGGCGCACCGCACGGGTTGGACCTGTTGCTGATGTTCGACGACATCGGCAATCCGAACTGGCGATTCCTCTTCGCGGGCCGTAAGCGCGACGACGGCAGGCTGCAGGCCGCCGCTTCGGTGATGCACCAGGCGTGGGTCCGGTTCGTCGCCACCGGCAGGCCTGGCGCGACGGAGGCCGAGTGGCCGCGCTACGAGCCGGCAGCCCGCTCGACGATGATCTTCGAAGACGTCAGCGCGTTGGTCGCCGATCCGGACTCGGCGCTGCGCGTGGCGTGGCCGGCAACCGCTGCCCAATAGGGCGGCGTTCTGCCTTCCGCCCCTGGTTTGACGTGCGGTGTTCCGTGATTCTCCGGCGAAACCCGTTGGACGGCCTCGGGCCCGCTTGCGATCATCAGCGAGGCTGCCGCAGCGTGCGGTCGTTATCGAGGGCAGGGACGAACCGGCCGTTCACCATGGTGTTCAACGCCACCGGCCAACCCTCGATCAGCCTGCCGCTGGGACACAGCGACGACGGCCTGCCGATCGGCGTCCAGCTCGTCGCGGCCACCGGCCGGGAGGACGTGCTGTTCCGCGTCGCCGCCCAACTGGAGCAGGCGATGCCGTGGAAGCACCGCACCCCGCCGATCTTCGCCGGCGTCCGGTAGGTCCAGGTTGGCCTGAGCGTCGGTAACGACTCGCCCGAAGCAGCGATAGGACCATCGTCACACCACGGTCGAGTGAGGCGCCAGGGGGACTTACTGGGGCGACCGTTCTGCGGCATTGGTGACTAATTCAGGGGGGAACCTTGCTCAGACGTGGAATCGCGCTGTCTGTCGGCGCGCTATTGTGCCTTTCCGTTTCGGTGCCGCCGGCCGCGAGCGCGGCAAGCGCGGACACGATCTATGTCGACAACACCTCCGGCGCCAACTGCTCCGACTCGGGCACCGGCACGCCCACCGTGCCGTTCTGCACGATCCAGGCAGCCGCCGATGTGGTCGAGCCCGGTCAGACGGTTCAGCTCGCCGGCGCCTTCGTGGAGTCGGTCACGATCTCCCGGTCGGGCACGGCGAGCGCACCCATCACGTTCACCGGTGGCACTGGCCAGGCCTCGATCGGCGCACCGGATTCGGCGACCCTGCCGGCATTCGCGGTAACCGGCGCGACCGATGTCGCGATCAGAAACGTCGCCATCTTCGGCGGGGCCACGAGCAAGGCCGTGGTAATCAGCGACTCCTCACGGATCACCGTTGACGGCACGAACCAGGACGCCAACCCCGGTTCCGCGGGCTATCTGGAGATCAGCGGCAGCTCCTCCCACGTCACGGTCAGCCGGAACCACTTCTCCGGCGCTGACGCGACCGGGGTGCAGGTGGACGCGGGCAGCCATGACGACACCATCACCACGAACGATATGTTCCGTACAGAGGGCGTCGTGGTGACCAGCGCGTCGCATGTCGCGGTCACGTCGAACACCATCAGCGCAGCCTGCGACCACGGCGTGGCGATCACCGGCTCGACCGGGATCTCGGTGCAGAACAACGTGATCCAGAACGTTCTGGACTCGACCAGCGTGCCCGGCATCTGCAACCCGACGACCTCCCCGATCGGTGGGCTCGTCGTGGACGGGGCTTCGGCGTCCGAGGTCACCGCCGACTACAACATCGTTTACCCGTACCACTCGACCGACGCCGTGTACCAGTGGGCCGGGACCGCTTACCCCACCTCGTCCGCCTTCACCTCGGCGACCGGGCAGGGTGTGCACGACAGCAACGCCGACCCGCAGCACTCCGACGCGTCCATCGACTCGGCGAACTCGAACGCGCCGGGCGAACTGACCGCCGACCTGTATGGGGACTCGCGTGTCGACGATCCACTCGTCGCGAACACCGGCACCGGCGTCCGGCCCCATGACGACCGGGGCGCCATCGAGACCGTGGACTCGGTCACCTCGAACAGCCTGGCCATCAACGCCACCCAGGCACCCGTCGGCGGCACCGTGCACACCACAGGAACGATCACGGATACGTGGTCGGAACCGTTCACCTGCGCGGCCGACTTCGGCGACGGCACCACCGTGACCGACGTCGACTGCGCGAAGGTCAGCCACATCTACACCAAGACCGGCACGTACACGGTGACGCTCACGCCCACCAACGCGGGCGCCGCGCAGGTTTACCCGCAGACGACTCAACTCACCGTGGTGTCGCAGAACGGCCCGCTCACACCCAGACTGTCGGTGACCCAGAACGGCGCGCTCGGCCTGAACCTGACCGTGACCGGCGGCAAGGACGGTTGGAACCTCAGCGGGGAAACCGTCGACTTCGGTGACGGCAACCCGCCGGTGACGCTCACCGGGAACGCTCCCGGTTTCTACTACGGCTACAGCAAACCGGGCACGTACACGATCAAGGCGACGATGACCGACGCCAACGGGGCGACGGCGACCGGGACGACCAAGTTCACCCCGGTCGGTGCCGACTACACGCCCTACGGCCCGGTTCGTCTCGCGGACACCGCGCACGGCATCAGCACGCCGAGCGGGGTTCCGGCGAAGCTCGGTGCGGGAGGCACGCTGCGGGTGTGGGTCGGCGGCCACGAAGGGGTGCCGGCCGGGATCACCTCGGCCGCGCTGAACCTGACCGTGAACGCCCCGCAGGTGGCGGGTCAGCTCACCGCGTTCGCCGATGGCGTCCGCAGGCCCGCGACGTCGAACCTGAGTTTCGGCGCCGGACAGACCATCTCCGGCCTCGCGATCGTCCCGGTCAGCGGGGCCGGCTGGGTCGACATCCACAACGGCAGCAGCGCCGGCATCAACCTGACCGCCGATCTCGACGGCTACTTCCAGCCGAAGGTGGCCAACGGGTTCACCACGCTCATCCCGGACCGGCTGCTCGACACCACGAAAGGGACCGGGCCGGTCGCCGCGGGCGGCATCGAGGTCGTGGGCATCGCCGGTGCGGACAACGGACAGCTTCCGTCGACCGGAATCACCGCGGCGCTGCTCAATGTGACCGCGATCGCGCCACGAGCCAACGGCTCCCTGACCGCGTACCCGGACGGGACAACCGCGCCGACCGAGGCGAGCCTGACGTACGCCAAGGGGCAGACGATCTCCACCACGATGATCGTGCCGGTCGGTGCGGACGGCAAGATCGCCATCGCGTCCAGTCAGCAGACCGACCTCGCCGTCGATGTGAGCGGCTACTTCAGCGCGACGGGCAGGCAGACCTACGTCGCCGTGCCGCCGGTACGGGCGGTGGACACGAAGAACGGCGTCGGCCAGCCGCTCGGGCCGGGCGCGACGATCGGCTACGACCTGACGGGGAAGATCGTCAACCAGTCCGAGTGGACGAGCACGATCGTGACTACGACAACGGTTGTGGCCGCGACCGGCGCGGGCTCGGTGTCGATCTATCCGCAGGGCACCGGTGAAGCGGTGCCACCCGCGACAGTGAACTGGGCGGCGGGCCAGACCGTGTCGAACGCGGCGATGCCGTCGATCCTGAATGGACTCAACGGAGTCGCGTCGGAGAGTTTCTACAACAGCGGCAGCACACCGGTCAACCTCACCGTTGACGTGTCCGGCTACTTCGCGTTCACCTATCGGTACCAGTGACTCGCGTTCCCCCGGTGCGTGCCGAGGTCGAGGCGTCGGCGTTTCGAACCGGGGGCCCCGGTACGAATCGGTTGAGCAACCGCGCGGATCGCGCGGGAGGTCGAAGCCTGACTTCGCCGTGGTGAGCGGTGGGGGGACAATCGCCGGATGAAGTGGACACGCGCCGTACACCATCTCGAGGAACTGGTCGATCAGTGCGCCGAGATGGCGGAGCGGCCGACGTCGATCGTGCCGCTGCGCGTCGTCCAGCTGTGGGCGTTCGGGGACATCCTCGGCGAGCAGCAGGACCTGGAGCGGGTCGGCGTGGCGCTGGCTGTCGACCTTCCCGTCGAAGACGTGCCGTGGTGGAGCGAGCCGGCCGGCTCCCAGCAATGGGCGAACGCCACGAGACTGCTGAAGAATCCTTTCATCGCTCGGTGGCGCTCTGTTCGCGCGCCGATCTGGAACCACGTGATCAGCAGGCCCGCGCTGGTTTGGGACACGGGCAAGGGCTTTGCCGAGGAGACGATGACGGCGTTGCGCGAAGGGCAAGGGGAGAGTGTCCGGTTGCCGGCTTCGACGCCCGATGAGCTGCGCACTCGGCTGGACGGCGAACTGGCTGTGAGCCTGGGTTCCCTGCGTGAGCACACTCGGGTCTACGACGACCGACGCTGGGTTCCGGGCAAGATGGAACCCTTCTCCGACGCGCTGTGGCGAGCCAGCGACGGCTACCTCGACGTCCTCGACGCACTGGGCTGAGAGCCGGCTACGGGTAGTCTCGCCGGCGTGGAGGAGGGGTTGATGGTGCGGGAACAGGCTGGGCGGGTACTTGCGGCGAACCTGCGCGCATTGCGCGACCAAGGCGGCCTCTCGCTGTCCGAGCTCGCGCGGCGATCCGGCATCGCGAAGGGCACGCTGTCGCAGCTGGAGTCCGGGACGGGCAATCCGACGATCGAGACCGTGTTCAGTTTATCGAACGCTCTCGGGGTTCCGGTGTCTTCCCTGCTCACCGAACGGCTCGAGCCGGACGTGGTCCTCGTGCGCTCCGGCGATCTCGAGGTGCTCAGCAGCAACGCCGTCGATCTGCGGATGCTGCGGCGGATGGACGTGACAGACACCGTCTTCGAGCTGTTCGACCAGCGGGTCCGCCCCGGCGAGGTGCAGCACTCGGCCGGCCATCCCGGCCGTGAACACGTGGTGGTCACCTCCGGCCGCCTCCGGGTCGGGCCACCGGATTCGCCGTTCGAGCTCGGGCCGGGCGACTACGTCTGCTTCCCGGCGCAGGGCCCGCACATCTACGAGACCATCGGCGGTCCGGTGGTCTCGGTGCTGCTGCTGGAGTACCCGGCCGACAGCGGGCCGCCCATGCTGGGCGGTTCCTCGGGCACGAGGGACGTGCACGCTCAGGCTTGACCGGGGTTGCGGCTCGGACGTACGCTCCGATCGTTCAGTGAAATGAACGATCGGAGGCGGGATGCAGCCGGACGTCGTAGTGGTCGGCGCGGGCGTCGTGGGTGCCGCGTGCGCCGAGGCGCTCAGTGCGGCCGGGGTACGCGTGTCGGTGCTCGACCGCGGTGGTCCCGCAAGCGGGACCACGTCTGCCGGTGAAGGCAACGTCCTGGTTTCCGACAAGGCGCCGGGTCCGGAGCTGCGGTTGGCACAGGTTTCCCGGCACCGCTGGCCGGAGCTTCTCGCCGAGCTGCGTGAGGAACTCGGCGAGGAACTGGCTGACGCCGAATGGGAGCCCAAAGGCGGGTTGGTGGTCGCCACAACCGAAGCCGGCGCTGCCCCACTGGAGGCTTTCGCCGCCGCACAACGCTTGGCCGGAGTGCGGGCCGACGTGGTCAGCACGACCGAAGCCGCCGAGCTGGAACCGCATCTGACCAGAGAACTCACCGCGGCCGTGTTCTATCCGGAAGACGCCCAGCTGCAACCGGTACTGGCGGCCACGTCACTGCTGGCCGCGGTGCGAGCGCGCGGCGGCACTGTCCACTCAGGAGTTTCCGCGCTCGGGGTGTCGATAGATGGCGCCGGTGCGGTGAAGGGGGTTCGGACGAGCAGCGGCGTCATTCCCTGCCGTGCGGTGCTGAACGCGGGCGGCCCGTGGGCCGGTGAATTCTCGGCCATGGCCGGAGCGCCGATCACGATCCTGTCGAGACGGGGCATGGTGCTCGTCACCGCTCCGCTGCCGGAGTCGGTGCGGCACAAGGTCTACGACGCGGACTACGTGGGCGCGGTCGCCAGCGGGGACGCCGACCTGCAGACCTCGTCCGTGGTGGAGTCGACCCGCGCGGGCACCGTGCTGATCGGGTCCAGCCGCCAGCGGGTCGGCTTCGACGAGACCGTGCGCGTCGACGTGCTGGCGGAACTCGCCCGCAAGGCCGTCGGCCTGTTCCCCATCCTGGCCGACGTGCCGGTGATGCGGGCTTATGGCGGGTTCCGTCCCTACACTCCGGACCACCTCCCGGTGATCGGCGAGGACCGCCGGCTACCCGGTCTGTGGCACGCGACGGGCCACGAAGGCGCCGGGATCGGGCTGGCTGCCGCTACGGCCATGCTGCTGGCCGACCTGTTCCTCGGCCGTGAGTCCGTTGTGGACCCCGTGCCGTTCCGAGTGGACCGGCCGGCCGTGCTCGCCGGGGTGCCGGCATGAACATCCGGGTCGACGGCGCCCAGGTCGTCGCCGAGCCGGGGCAGACGGTCGCGGGAGTGCTGTTGGGCCTGGGCCGGACGTCGTGGCGGACCACCCGCGGAAGCAGGCGTCCTCGCGGGGTCTTCTGCGGGATCGGCGTCTGCTTCGACTGCCTGGTTGTGGTGAACGGGATCCCGGACGTGCGCGCCTGCCTGCGCGTCGTGGCGGACGGGGACGAGATCCGCGTCCAGCACGGGGCGGAGCTGCCCTCGTGAACACCGTCGTCGTGGTCGGCGGCGGACCCGCCGGGATGGCCGCCGCTCGAGCCGCCGCGAGCGCTGGAGTGCCGGTGTTGCTGATCGACTCCGCGCCGAAGCTCGGCGGCCAGTACCACCGCCAGGACCACACACCGGGTACGGAAGCGTTTGCGCTCCCTGACGGCGTCGAATATCTGCCGGAGACCGTGGTGTTCGCGGTCGAACCGGTGCCCGGTGGTCACCGGCTGCACCTGCGGACCGGGCGGGCGGACGGCCCCGGCCGCGCACGTCGTCGTGTCGGCACGGCAGCGCTGGTGCTGGCCACCGGAGCCCACGATCGCGCACTGCCGTTTCCCGGCTGGGACCTACCTGGGGTGTACACCGCCGGGGCCGCGCAGGCGCTCGCTAAGGGGCAGCGGGTCGCGGTCGGCAACCGGGTGGTGCTGGCGGGAACCGGGCCGTTCCTGTTGCCGGTGGCCGAATCGCTGATCGGTGTCGGCGCTCGAGTGCTCGGCGTGTTGGAGGCGAACGACCCGATCAGGGGTTGGTTCACCCACCCCGCGGGGCTCGCCGCAGGCTATCGCAAGGTCCCCGAGCTGGCCGGCTACCTGGGGTCGCTCGCTCGGCATCGGGTGCCGTTTCGTCCGCGCACCACGGTCGTCGCCGCACACGGAAGTGACCGCGTCGAAGCGGTGACGACAGCCCGGCTCACTCGGGATTGGACTGTGGTGCCGGGCAGTGAACGGCAGGTCGACGTCGACGCGGTGTGCGTCGGTTTCGGTTTCACGCCGAGGCTCGAACTATCGGTCGCCGCGAACTGCGCGCTGGCCGGGGGGTTCGTCGCTGTCGACCTCGCGCAGGGCACCTCGGTACCCGGTGTTTTCGCGGCTGGTGAGCTGACTGGGATCGGCGGCGCCGCGCTCGCCGCGGACGAAGGCGAGGTCGCCGGGTTGGCCGCGGCCGAGGCTGTCGGTGCGGACGTCGACGTGCCGCGCAGCGCGCTCCGGCGAGTGCGCGCGGGACGGCGATTCGCGTCCGGTTTGGACAGTGCTTATCCCGTCCGGCTCGGCTGGAAAAGCTGGCTTCGCGAAGACACGCTCGTGTGTCGCTGCGAAGAGGTCGGCTACGGCGAACTGTGCCGGGCCGTAGAACAGCGGGATGCGCGCGGTGCGCGTTCGCTGAAGCTTGTCAGCAGGGCCGGTCTCGGCCTGTGCCAGGGGCGCGTCTGCGGTCGTAACGTGGCCGAGCTGACCGGGATCCCGGACGGCGCGGCGGCCTTCTCTCGACGTCCCATCGCCGAACCTGTCCGGCTCGGTGAGTTGGCAAACCTCAAGGAGGACAACGGATGACGCAGGACAAGCTGGACGGAGTCATCGTGGCCGCGGCGCTGCCGTACGCAGAAGACGCGAGCGCGCCGGCCGGATTGCGAGTCGACTTCGACCGGTATGCGGAGCACTGCCGGTGGCTGGTCGAGAACGGCTGCCGCGGTGTCGGGCCCAACGGCTCGCTCGGCGAGTACTCGTCACTGTCCGAAGAGGAACGTCGTGCGGTCGCATGCACCGCGATCGAAGCCGTCGGGGAGGACGGGATCGTCGTCGTCGGGGTCCACGGGCCTGGCGCGCACCAGGCGCGGGCGTGGACGGAGAAGGCCGCCGAGGATGGCGCGCACGGGGTGCTCTGCCTGCCGCCGACGATGTACCGCGCCAATATCGCGGAGGTCATCCACCACTACGAACAGGTCGCGAGCGTCGGCCTGCCGGTGATGGTCTACAACAACCCGTTCGACACCAAGGTCGACCTGACCCCGCAGGTACTCGCCGAGCTCGCGCAGCTCGACAACGTCGTCGCGGTCAAGGAGTTCTCCGGGGACGTCCGGCGCGTGCTGGAGATCCGCGAGCTGGCGCCGGGCCTCACGGTGGTGGCCGGGGCGGACGACGTCGTGCTGGAGTCGCTGATGATGGGTGCCGGGGGTTGGTTCGCGGGCTTCCCGAATGTGTTCCCCGCCGAGTCCGCGCTGCTGTACTCCCTTGCCAGGGAAGGAAAGTTCGCCGAGGCAAAGGCGTTGTACGAACCGCTGGTGGCGGCGTTCCGGTGGGATTCGCGGACGGAGTTCGTGCAGGCGATCAAGCGTGGGATGGAGCTGGTCGGCCGGTTCGGCGGGCCGTGCCGACCGCCGCGCGGGCCGCTGAGCGCCGAGAAGCTGGCCAGCTTGGACGCCGACATGCGCCGCGCGATGGACTACCTCGCCGAGCATTCCGTGGCCGCCTGACATGCGCGCGGCGAGGTACTTCAGCGCGGTCGACTCCCACACCGAAGGCATGCCGACCAGGGTGATCACCGGCGGTGTCGGCGCGATTCCGGGCGACACCATGGCCGAACGGCGCCGGTACTTCATCGACCACCTCGACCACCTGCGGGAGCTACTGGTGAACGAGCCGCGCGGGCACGCGGCGATGAGCGGCGCGATCCTGCAACCCCCGACCAGGGCGGACGCCGACTGGGGCGTGCTCTACATCGAGGTCTCCGGGGTGCTGCCGATGTGCGGGCACGGCACCATCGGCGTGGCCACGGTCCTCGTCGAAACCGGGATGGTCGAAGTGACCGAGCCGGTGACCGAGGTTCGGCTCGACACCCCGGCCGGACTCGTGGTCGCCGCTGTCGCCGTCGAGGACGGCCGCGCGAAAGGGGTGACGATCCAGAACGTCCCGTCGTTCGCGCTCGAACTCGATGCCACAGTGGACGTACCAGGGCTCGGAAAAGTGCGCTATGACATGGCCTACGGCGGAAACTTCTATGCCATCCTGCCGATCGAGGACCTGGGAATAGGCTTCGCCAAGTCCGAAAAGGACCGGATGCTGGCCGCCGGACTGTCCATCATGGAAGTCATCAACGAGCGGAACCGGCCGGTGCACCCGGTGGACACCGGCATCGGCGGCTGCAAGCACGTCCAGCTCGTCGCGCCGGGTGCCGACGGGGGTGACGCCCGCAACGCGATGGTGATCAGCCCTGGCTGGTTCGACCGTTCTCCTTGCGGCACCGGCACTTCCGCGCGGATGGCGCAACTGCACGCGCGGGATGAGCTGGCGCTGGGGGAGGACTTCGTGAACGAGTCGCTGCTCGGCACCAGGTTCACCGGCCGGCTGATCGAGGAGACTTCGGTCGGTAGCGTGCCGGCCGTGGTGCCGACGGTGACCGGTCGCGCCTGGATCACCGGCATGGGCCAGTATCTGCTGGACCCGACCGATCCGTTCCCGCGCGGGTTCACGCTGTGAGCGGAACTGTCGGACCCGCGGGTTATGGTCGAAGGCGATTCGCGAAGGAAGGGGTTGCGGGATGACTGAGGTCCGACCGGCGAGACGGGATCCGAGCAGGCTGATCGAGGCCACCGGGTTCCGCGAGTTCGTCCAAAGCGGGTGGGGTCCAGCCGATCGCGCGGTGCGCTTGCCCGCCGGAGCGGCCAAGGCGGCCGAGGCGCATCGCCGACGGCTGAGCGAGGCACTGCCCGGCCGGCGGATCGCCGTCGCCGCGGGCCACGCGCCCGTCCGCGCGAACGACAACGACTACGGCTTCCGGCCGGACAGCGACTTCTCGTGGCTGACAGGTTGCCATGCCGAGGGTGCCGTACTCGTCATGCGCCCGGTCGACGGAGGGCATGACGCCGAGCTGTTCCTGCGCGAGCCGGCGGGCGCCACGGAGGTGGACTTCTTCGCCAATGCGCGTGACGGAGAGCTGTGGATCGGGCCGTCGCCGGGCTTGGCGGAATGGTCCGACGCAGTGGAGCTGCCCTGCCGCTCGCTCGATGACCTGCCGAAGGTCTTGCGCGGCCGGATCCCGGCGATCCTGGCCACCGCAAACCTCGATCCGCTGCTCGACGCGCTGGTGCCCGGCGCTCCCGCGGGGGAGCTGCAGCGCACGCTGTCCGAGCTGCGCAGGATCAAGGACGACTGGGAGATCGGGGAGCTTCGGCGAGCGGTCGATGCCACGATCCTCGCGTTCGGTGACGTCGCGGCGGAGCTGCCCACGGCGATCGCGGGCGGCGGCGAGCGCTGGCTGGAAGGGACGTTCGACCGGCGTGCCAGGACCGAGGGCAACGGCGTCGGCTACGCGTCCATCGTCGCTGCCGGGCCGCACGCGCCGGTCCTGCACTGGACTCGCAACAACGGCCCGGTCGACGCCGAGGCCGTGCTGCTGCTGGATGCCGGCGTCGAGGTCGACACCCTCTACACGGCCGACGTGACCAGGACGCTTCCGGTGACAGGCGAGTACAGCCCGGCGCAGCGCAAGGTCTACGACCTGGTGCTCACGGCCCATCACGCCGCACTGGCCGCGGTTCGGCCTGGCGCGCAGTACCTGGACTTCCACCGGGCGGCCATGCGGGTGCTCGCCGAGGGCCTGTACGACTGGGGCCTGCTGCCGGTCTCGCCGGGCGAGGCGCTGGAGTCGGCCAACCAGCACCACCGGCGGTACATCGTCTGCGGTGTCGGCCATTTCCTGGGTCTCGACGTGCACGACTGCGCCCATTCGAGCGCACCCGCCTATCACGAGGGCAAGCTCGAGCCGGGGATGACGTTGGCCGTGGAACCCGGGCTCTACTTCCACCCGAACGACCTGACCGTGCCACCGGAGCTGAGGGGGATCGGGGTCCGCATCGAGGATGACGTTCTCGTGACCACCGAAGGAATCGACATCCTGTCGGCCGCGCTGCCGATCGAACCCGACGCCGTGGCGCAGTGGGTCCGATCGGCAGCGAGACACTAGGTCAGAACTTGCCGAGCCCGTGGGGTGAGCCGAGCCCGGTGGGGCCGTCCCAGCCAGGACCTGCCTGGCACACCTTCGCGCCCCAGCCCAGTTTCTGACAGGTGTCCGGAGATCCGCCGTCGGTGGTGACGTCGTGGAAGGCGGAGGCCGGAGCGTGGTACAGCGCGCTCGGGCCGACCGCGCCGACCGTGTGCCCGCTGCCGCGGACGTACCAGGCCGCCGTGAACGGTGACGACGCGCTGGTGCCGCCGCTGACGATCCAGTTCTGCGGTTTGCCGGTGAACGGCGCGTAGGTGTCGTACACCGCGGGCCCGCTCGCCGGGTCGGCGATGGCGGAGACGTCGGTCGACGCTCGGTGCCCGCCGCAGTTCGCGGCGATCGAGGCGGGCTGACCGGCCCCGGGCGGCATCGTCAGGGCGCATTCGCCGGTCAGGTTGTGCCACGCCTTCTCGGTGAACTGTGTCCGGGCCGCGTCGACGGGCTTCAACGACGTGCCGCCGACACCGACGGCCCACGGCAGGTCCGCCGGCCAGGTGTAGAACGTCTTGTCGTCGGCGGGTTTGTTCGCAGCACCCGCAGCACCCGCAGCACCCGCAGCACCCGCAGCGTTCGCTTTGGTCTTCGCGGCCGAGTCGTCGCTGCTGACGTCGCCGATCGAGGCGAACAGCGGCACGCCCGGGTGGAACACGGCCTTGCTGTAGGTCGCGTCGACCGTCGAGGACTCGAGGCCCAAGATGTCGCTGAGGCTGACGGCGTTGGCGCCCAGCCGGACAGCGGTCTGGTACGCGGTGGCGTAGTCGACCGCCTTCCCGTCCGGATCCGGCTCGCCGGTCGCGTCGATGTCGGGCGTCTGCACCACCATGATGCGGCAGTCCGGGCAGGCCGCCGACGCCATGTCGACGTCCAGCGAGGTCTCGACGGCCCAGTGCTCTTCGGACTCCTTGAACTCGTCAGTCGTCCCCGGCGTCACCGGTGGCCCGCCGTGGAAGTCGGTGATCTTGAGACACCCGTTGGCCGTCGTGCACGCGGGCAACCCGTATTGCTTCCGATAGGTCGCCAGATCGGATTCCAGGTGCGTGTTCGCTCCGGCGCTGATGAGCGCGATCGTGCCTTTCGTCCCGACCGACGCCGGCGGCAGGGAGTACGCCCTCGCGAGGTCCGTCGCTCCGAGCCCGACCGGAGTGGTCGTCGAGAGCACAGCGTCCGAGCCCGGGCTTGTGGTCACGACGTCCGCGTGACAGCCCGACGCGCACATGGTCCGGACTCCGTGCGTACCGAGCAGTGTCCCGTTACGCACCTGGGCCTGCAGGTTCGCGAGGTCCCGCGCGTCCGGTGAAGCCTGCGCCGGTGTGCCCGCCAGCGCCATCACCGTCAGGACCGGTATCGCCCCGGCCAGTACCAACCCTTGCCTGCCCCGGAATCGTCCCGTGTGGAAGGACAACTGCGCCTCCTAGGTAAGGCGGCGGCGCCACCGCCGTCGCACGGGGCTCATCCTCGGGGGTGAATATTTGGAACCTGTATGGAAGCTGTAGTGATCCGACATCGGCCGAGCCCCGCGCCGGGCAGCCGGCCATCGAGCGCAAGGCGTTCCGCGAAGTTCATACGATGGTGCCTGTTTTTGCCGGGATCATCACCCTAACGTGTGGCGAACTCATATTTGTGGACGTTGGGGAGAGGAATCGCCCATGCCCGTCAGCCGTGCTGTTCGTTGGAAGCCGCTGGCCTTACTGGCCGTCACCGTCGCAGCTGTGGCCCTTGTCCTTCAGGTGCCGAGTGCCACGGCGACCGCGCCCAGCACGGTCTCGCAGGCGATCGGGCAGCAGAACGGTGCTTCCGCGACAGTCCGGGGCTACGTCGTGGGCCAGCCGACGGCGACGAACACCGTCGTCCGCTCCAACTACCCCGGCGATACCGCGCTCGCGCTCGCCGACACGGCCACCGAAACCAGTACCGCCCGGATGATCTACGTGCAGGTCACGGCATCCTTTCGGGCTGCGTACGGGTTGAAGACCACACCGAGCCTGCTGGGACGCCAACTCGACGTGACCGGCCCGCTCGGTGCTTACTTCGCCCATCCCGGGCTCACCTCGCCTACCGCGTTCGCCGCGGCGGGAGGTTCGCCGCCGCCCACCACGTCGACGAGCCCGACCACCGCGCCGCCGACGTCAACCCCGGGCGGGCCCGATGACTACTACAGCGCGGCGACCGGCAAGACCGGCGCGGCGCTCAAAACCGCGCTGCACCAGATCATCAGCACCAACACCAAGATCACCTACGACCAGGTCTGGGACGCGCTCAAGGCGACCGACCAGGACCCGAACAACGCGAACAACGTGATCTTGTTCTATACCGGCGTTTCGCAGGCCAAGAGCTCCAACGGCGGCGGCGTCGGCGACTGGAACCGGGAGCACGTCTGGGCCAAGTCCCACGGCGGCTTCGGGACTGCGACCGGCCCCGGGACCGACCTGCAGCATCTGCGTCCCGCCAACGTGGCGGTGAACGGCGAACGCGGCGACAAGGACTTCGACGACGGCGGCAGCCCGGTCGCGGACGCGCCCGGCAGTTTCACTGACGCCGACTCCTGGGAACCGTCCGACGCCTACAAGGGCGACGTCGCGCGGATGATCTTCTACATGGCCGTGCGGTACGAAGGCGGCGACGGCTTCCCCGACCTCGAGGTCGACGACACCGTCAGCAACGGCTCGGCACCGTTCATCGGCCGCCTTTCGGTGCTGCGCCAGTGGAACGCCCAGGACCCGCCGGACGCCTTCGAGCAGCACCGCAACCAGGTCATCTACGACGTCTACCAGCACAACCGCAACCCGTTCATCGATCACCCGGAGTGGGTCAACGCGATCTGGAACTAGCGGGTTGGTGAAGGTCTGGTGGTGCTGGTGGTGGCGGTGTGACTGTTGGGGTTCGTGCAGGCCGTTTCGGTAGGGCAGGGACGTGGTGACGGCCTCGTTGAGTGCGCCTTACGCCGTGAAGGTGGCCTTCACGGCAGGTCACAGGGTCGCACCTGCCGGCTCAGCCGTACCAGTCACCGGACACCCACGTCCAGCGAAGCGTGGGCCTGGGCGACGAATGTCGGGAACTTGTGTGGAACCCAAAGTGATCCGGAATGCCACTTCGGGGCGCACGGGGGTAACCGGACGCGCAAGGCCGCTCCGGCTGTCCACGATGCGGGGTCGGAAGGTCGTCATGACCCCTCAGTTGTCACGGCTACGCATAACGCCCTCCTTCCGGTGCAGTTATCAACGGGTTCGTGCTGCGGGGTCAGTTGTCACGGCTGCTGCGCATGATCACACCTCCCGTGTGGGGTACCTCTTGTTGAGCGCTCTGTGCTACCGATCTTGAACGGAGTGTGATGAGATGGTCCTCGGGTCCACGTCACACTCAGGGACACACGATGAGCACACGAACGTCATGATTATGCGGAAGAAGACCTCGTCCCGCGCACTCGCGGCCTCGGTTCGTGACACGATCGTCTCACCGCGGCGCTGGGCCTTGAGCGCCCAAAGCGCCCGCGTCGTCGCGTACAGCCTGGGTATCGAAGCCGTCGCGCTGGTGCTGACCGGTTACCTGCTGGCGACGACGCCGCCGCGAGTCGGCGCGGTCGTCATGCTCGGCGTGTTGATCGCCATGGCGGTCCTGCAGGCCGAGCTGAACCGGCAGGTCGAGCGGACTCGACGCCGGGTGTCGGGGATGGCGCACATCAACATGACCTCGGTGTGGATCTTCGCCGGGGTTCTGCTGCTGCCCGCCGCGTTCGCCGCGGTGCTGACCATGGTGCTGTATCTGCACCTCGCTTTGCGCAGTTGGTACCGGCTTCACCGCGTCCCGGCCTGGCGCACCATCAGTAACACCTCGATTCTCGTGATGACCTGCTACGCGTCCAAAAGCGTCCTCGTCGGGACCGGAGTCGAAGACATCCACGTTGCCATTGCGCGCGGGTGGGCAGGGGCGGCCGCCGTCGTCGCGGCACTTCTGACCCACTTCGTGGTGAACGCGATCCTGGTGCTTCCTGCCCGTGCGCGGCCGGGTCGCACGCTGACCGAGTTGTTCGGCGGGTGGGCCGACAACGGACTCGAAGTCGCGACCTTGTGTCTGGCCGTGCTCAACGCGCTCGCGCTGGCCACCTTGCCAGGGCTGGCTCTTCTCGTTCTTCCGCCATTGCTGATCCTGCAGCGCGCGGCGTTGGTCAAGCAGTTGGAACAGGCTGCCATCCGCGACGACAAGACCGGACTACTCAACACCACCGGCTGGCACGAGTTGGCCGAGCGGACCCTGATCGAAGCCGAGCAGGTCCGGGCGACGTTCGGTCTGCTGATGATCGACCTCGACCATTTCAAACGCATCAACGACACCTACGGGCATCTCGCCGGCGACACCGTCCTCCGGAAAGTGGCGGACACGATCACCTCGGCGGTCCGAGGCCACAACGACGCGGTCGGACGCTTCGGTGGCGAAGAATTCGTCGTGCTTCTGCCCGACGTCGCGACCCAACATGACGTCGGAGCCATCGCCGAACGGATCCGCCATGCGATCACCACGCTCGCCGTCGACGTCGGCGAACAACCAGCGGTGCAGACCATCACCGGGTTGTCCGCCTCGATCGGCGCCGCGATGTATCCGTCGGCCGGTACCGCCGTCCAGCGCCTCATCGACGCTGCCGACACCGCGCTGTACCACGCCAAGGCCAACGGGCGGAACAGAATCGTTCACATCGCCGACCTCGCCTGAGCGTGAACTGAGCGATCTGTTCTGAACTTGTTCTGTCCTGCAGAATTAGAGGGTAATTACCGAACAAGCCGCGTTAGAGTTCTCACCAACATCCACAGACCCGAAAGGGATCAGTATGAAGCGCATTGCTGCGCTCGCGGTATCCGCCGGCCTGATGTTCGTCGGAGTCAGTGCCACTGCCGCCGCCGACCAATCGCCCATCACGTTCTATCCGCTACCTGGGCCGACCGCGGGAAATCTTCCCTTGTCGGAGAGCGCGCGGGTCGGGGGGTTTCTCTACCTCTCTGGCCAAATCGGTAATACGCAACCTGGGGTGGCGGTGGTTTCCGGCGGGGTCGTTCCCGAAGCGCGGCAGGTGATGGACAATATCCAGAAATCCCTCGCCGCCCGCAGGCTCACGATGTCGGATGTCTTCAAATGCGACGTGATGTTGACTGACATCAGTACCGCCGCGGACTTCAACTCGGTGTATCAACAGTACTTCAAGCCGGGATCGTTTCCGGCACGCAGTGCCATGGGAGTCACCGGACTGGCTTTCGGTGCTCATGTCGAGGTCGAGTGCATCGCCGTCTACCCGGGTTACTCGAGGTAGCGCAGTTTTCCGCCGGGTACTCCCATTAGCAAAGGAAATCCGACATGGCCACCCTCGGTTCTTCCCTCGCCCCAACGTCGAGCACGCTCGCGCTCAGTGAGATCCGGCCGGACAAAGACTGGTTCCGCTTCTCGGGTCGCCACCCGCTGGCCGCCCTGCTCGTGACCGGGTTCGTCGCCACCCAGACGACGACCATGATCGGCTTCTTCATGCCGGTCATCGGTCTGCCGGTGCTGAACTGGCCGCTCGACAACGGTCATATCGGCGCGCCGGGCACGGCCGCGGGTAGTGCGGGGCAGTACTTCGTGGGGCAGTTCATGCACTACCTCAACGGATTCGCGTTCATCCTGATCTTCGCGCTGCTGGCGTATTCCAAACTCCCGTTCCGGGACACGAACTTGGGCAACTTCCTCAAGGCGCAGGCGTTCTGCGTGATCCTCAGCATCATCAGCGCAGGCTTCCTCGTCCCCCTGATCTACAGCCCCGGCAAGGGAATGGGGTTCTTCTCGTTCGGGCACGGCTGGAAGCTTCCGTTCGCCATCCTGCTCTGGCACCTCATCTTCGGTCTCCACATCGCCGCGCTCTACAACCCCGGCCGCGTGCGCCGGTTGCAGCTGGAAGACCGGGCCGCGGCCGATGCGGCCGGCTGATGCGGACACCAGCGCAGAACAGGCAGTGGTGTGGTCGGCCAGGTGAACCTGCAGGCCGACCACACCACTGCCGGAGACGACTACGAGTGCGTCACCGACAGGTGATTGATGACGACCTCGCCGTAGTTGCTTGCTGCGCAAGGCGAGGAGTTGCCGCAGTTTGCCTGGGTATAGGCACCGGCTTTGAAATAGTTCGTCTTCGACTTACTGCTGATCGTGGTCTGCAATACCCCGTTGTAGTACGCCTTCACCTTTCCGCCGCTGACGACGAACTTGGCCTCGAACCACGTACCCGGCTGGTAGTTGGCGGTGACCAGCTTGTAGGTGCTGTTGTTCCCCGAACTGACGTAGAGGCTCCTGCCCTTCAGCCGGAACGCCGTCAGGTCACTGCTCGCGTCGTGGATCTGCCCGGCGACGATCTCCGGCTTGCTCGCGGGTACGTGCGTGATCGCCTCGTCGACGATCATCGTGTGCGTGCCTGACGTAGTCGACCAACTCGCCAGGTTCGCCCCGCTTCCGCTCATCTCCCGCAGTTCGGAACGGGGATAGCCACTGTTCGAGGTGGTCGTCCCGTTCACCGCCGCGCGGAACTGGATACCACCGCAGTCGGCCGTGGCGGCGAACCACGGCGAGGCCGAGTAGCTCGCGAGTTGCGGCTGCTTGACTTCGATGGGGCTGCCCGACGAACCGGTGGGCAGAGTCAGCTTCCAGTCCGTGGACAAGTTGATCGCGCCGGCCGGGGTACAGGAGGCCGCCGCCGCGGAAGCGGTGGCGGGCAGGGCGCATATCCCGGCGGTCAATATCGGTGCGAAGATCCACAGTAGACGCTTGTGCATGCCGTATCTCCTTTGATGCGGACGGTTTCTACAGGGGAGGGGAGAGACAATCAGCTGTGGGTCAGGGAGATGTCGTCGAGCTGCTCGGCGGCGGGCCGTACCGGGTACAGGTCACCTCCCGGCGGCACGGGTGTGTGGGCGAGCGCCGCACGGGCGGCGCGGTCGCCCTGGTCGGCGGCAGCGTGCAAACTGTCGAGCGCGGCGTACTGGTTGAAGGCGATGTCCGGGTGGGGCCAGTAAGAAGCGCCGCCGGTCGCGGCCGGGATCAAGAAGTCGACCGCCTTGAACAGGCTGCCACCCTGCGGGGTCCGGTAGGCCCACAGATCGACGCCCACGTGCTTGCCGATCGCCGCCAGCCGGGTCATCGCGACCAGGTTGAAGGTGAAATAGTGGTAGCTGAGGGTGCGGATGGCTTCTTGCGGCTGGTTGCCGTCGCCATCGATCTGCGTGTCGATCCGGGTGCTCTCGGCGTTTTGGACGATCTGCCTGGCAAGGGTCTTGTTGCCGGTGTAGAGCGCGATTCCGGCGGACAGCATTTCGTAGAACGTGCCGTGGTTGTTCGTTTGCGCGGCCTCGTCCTTGCCGTTCTTACTCGTCTGCAGCCACGTCAGGAAGTCGCCGGACCACGCCTTCAGGCCGGCGTTGTCGGTCCCGTTCCAGCCCGGCGCGCCGGTGTCGAGAATCGCCGCGGCGTCCAGGACCTGGGTGAACGTATACGAAAACTCGATGATCCCGATGCCCCGGCCGTCGGTCTTGCACGGAATGCCCTGGGCGAAGTTCAGGTTCGGGTTCATCCGGGTCGCGGCGTCGAGGAACCAGGTGCGCAGGTCGAGCGCCGCGCGCTGCGCATAAGCCGGGTTACGCGTGTAGTACCACGCAAGGGAAAGTTGATAGATCGAGCTGAACGCGGTCAACCGCTCGGACTTGTCCGGAATGGCGTCGGTCGCCGGGTTGCGTACGCCGTCCTTCTGGACATAGGGGCAGCCAGAAGGATTCGCCGGCGTCGGCGGCTGAGTGGGCCAGTAGTACGGCGCCAGGCTCAGGTAGTCGTGCTTGTCGCCGCTGGGCGGCGTCTGCGGCTTGTCCACCACCGTCCATGGGCCCTTCGTCAAGGCCGCATTTGCCTGCGTCAGCAGCTTGTTCAACGAGGTACGCGTGGTGCGATCCCCGATTAGTAGGGCGATCTTGTTACGTACCAACTGGTTGCCGTCGAGCACCGCGGTGTCCGGGGCACACAGCAGCGACGCCGCGGGCACTCTGCAGAATAGGCTGGGAGAGTCGCTGGACGCTGGGACCGGAGCGGCGGCAGCGACGCCCGCCGTTGTCGAGAACACTGCCGTCACTGTGGCCAGGACGGCGAAGACGCGAGCGAAACGGGGACGGGACCGAGGGGGATGCAGCACTGCAACTCCATTCAGATATATGAACCGTCTGCATGTATGTGAACACAAGGTAGTGAGATGGGCGCTTTGTCGGCCAGTCGGCAGGACGCCCGGCGTTACGAAACCGCAAGATACGCCCAGTATTACGGCCTGTAACCGCGTTACGAATGAGTTAGGCTCCGGCGCGTGCCAACGACGTGCGAGCTTTGCGCAGGCTGCGGAGCGACTCTTGCCGCACCTCCGAACGAGGAGATGCGGCGGCGCGGCGGCCGTCAGGCTTTCTACTGCTCGAACGCCTGTCGGCAACGTGCTTACCGCCGGCGCATGTCGGCAATTACGAACCGGCGGAACAACTCGTCCGCCGGCACCGCGCTGCCCTCGTTCTCCGCGACCTTCGTCGGCCGGAAACCACAGTCCGCGCACCTGAGACGGCTGGTGGCAAGACATCGGCTCGTCACGCTGACCGGCCCGCCCGGGGTCGGCAAGACCCGGTTGGTGGCCGAGGTCGCCGGGCGGAGCCGTGGTCTGTTCGCCGATGATCTCTGGTGGGTGGACCTTTCTGAAGTCGCCGGGGACGATCAGGTGCCAGTGGCTGTGCTTGACGGTCTGCGCGCGGCCGGTGCGGCGGCGGGGAAGCCGCCGGCTGAGTGTGATCTGCTTCTGGTGCTGGACAACAGTGACCGTGTCCTCGACGGTTGCCGTCGGGTGGTCGAAAAGATTCTGCCGCAGTGTCCGTCCGTGCGGCTGCTGGTGACCAGTCGCTCGGCACTGGGAATGCCCGCCGAGCAACTCCTTCCGCTGGTGGGGCTGGAGCTGCCCGATCTCGCGACGGCGTCGCCCGACCAGCTGGGGCGCGCCGAAGCAGTGCGGCTCTTCACGGACCGGATCCTGTTGTCCGACCCCGGTTTCGCGGTCACCGCCACCAACGTGGCCGAGGTCGCCGCGATCTGTGGCCGGCTGGAAGGCATGCCGCTCGCCCTCGAACTCGCCGCGCCGCGGGTGCGGCTGCTGGGCATCACCGAGCTGCTCCGCCGTCTCGGCGACGGGCTTGGTCTTGTCAGCGACCGTGCCCGGACGAGCACACCGTGGCACACCGGCATCCGCGCGGCGATCGAATGGGGCCATGGCGTACTGAACCCAGCGCAAAGCCTGATGTGGCAACGTCTTTCCGTGCTACCGGGGCCGTTCGACGTCGAAGTCGCCACCGCGATCTGCGTCGAGGACACCGACGGTGCGGACGGGGTCCTGTCGCTGTTGGGACAGCTCGAAGCCAAGTCTCTGCTCACCCCGATGACGACTGATGACGGCTCGGTGGCACTGCGGCAGTGGGCAGCCGGGCGGGCGTTCGCGCGGGAGCGACTGACCGCCGCGGGTGAGGCCGACCGCACCTACGCCCGGCTGGCGGTGTATCTGGTCGCCGAGATCGAACCGCACCTTCAGGCTTTCCTGATCCCGGCCGGCTTGTGCGAGCGGGTCGTCGCGCGCGCCGACCACGTCCTGGCCGCGATCGACTGGCTGGTGGAGCGTGACGACGATCGCCACGCCGTGCTCGCGTGCGGGCTGGCCCGTTCATGGATGGCGCTCGGGCGGAATCTCGTCGAGAGCGAGCAGTTGTTGCGCGAAGCGTTGCCGACGGCAGGCCACTTGCCCGGGCTCACGGCGTCGCTGCTGGCCGGGCTGTGCAAGGCGGCTCACCGGCACGGCCGCTACGAGGAACAACTGCGGATCGGCGCCGAAGCGCTGACCGTCGAAAGCACGCTCGGCCGACCGGCCAGGATTGCGTCGGTCCACAATCTGCTCGCCTCGGCGCATCGGTCCTCGGGCAACGTCCCGCAGGCCTACCGCCACTACCGGCGCGCACTCGACATCGCGCGGACGCTCGACGACCCCGCGGTGCTTTCGCTGCTGCTCAACGACGTCGCCTGGGCTGCGCTCGAATGGGACAACCCAGCCCTCGCCCACGAAATGCTGGCTGAAGGACTGCCACTCGCCCGAGCCAACGCGACTCCGGGGAGGCTCGCCAGCATCCTCCACACGGCCGGCTCCCTCGCGCTGTCCGAAGACGACTACGAGACCGCCGAAGCGCATTTTGTCGAAGCGCTACTCGTCACCAACCCAACGGACGGTCTGAAAGTCCCCCATTTTGTCGAAGGCATCGCCATCGTGCTGGCCGCAAACGGCGAGAGCGAGCGTGCGCTGGGCCTCTTCGCCTGCGCCGACAGCATCCGGCTGGAGATGCGCGCCGCCGCGGAACCGGCATGGCAGCACCGCGTGTACCAGACCGTCGACCGCACCGTGACCGAGATTGGCACCCGCAGAGCCCGTACGGCGAGCGCGGCGGGCGCGCGCATCGGCCTCCCGGACGCCGTCGAATACGCGTTGAACGCCAGCGAACACTTCCACGCGACCGGCCGGGAACTGCTGACCCGGCAGGAACACACCGTCGCCGCCCTGGTCGCCGACGGTCTGACCAACCAGCAGATCGCCCGGCGCCTGGGTATCTCTTCGCGCACGGTCGCAACCCACCTGGAACGCATCCGCGCCAAACTCGGCGTCCGGCCCCGCCCAGCCCTCGCCGCCTGGTTCACCCGGGCCGGCCGTTGATTCGGCGGACGTAACGCACTCGATCCGAACTCCTGATCTCGACGTTGATCGTTGTGCCGCTCATCTTGGTGGCCGCCGTGATCATCTTGGGTTTGGCGCTCAGCTAGCCAGGCACGGGGAACAGCACTGAGCCCCCAGCTCCGTGAAGTGCTGAGGGCTCAGCCTCTCCTCCAGAGGCGAAGGTGGTACCCGGTCGATGCGCCCGGAGAGTCGACGCACCGACCGGGAGTCAGTCGTCCTGCTCGATTTCGGCATTCGCCTGGTGAACGTCGTCGACCAGGCCACCCAGCTCGAAGTGCTGGCCGTCATGGGCGGGTGTGTCCGTCTGCTGCGCTCCCAGTTGACAAGTCGGGCAGCCCCGTTCGAGAAGCCCTTAGTTCGCCAGCCGCGCTCGCGCCGCTTACCGAGCTTCGTGAAGCGGATCCAAGGCACACCTGACGTGGTGCTGGTGGTGCCCCTGTGACTGCTGGGGCCAGCTGGTCCGGGTTTCCTGTGTACGAAACGTCCCCCGATACAAATGGTTTGTACTAAACGTCCCCCGAGTCGCTCGTGCCGGCCGCAACGCCACAGCAGCACCCACTTCCCCGTCAGCCCAGGACTCGCGCTTCGTGGTCACCCACACCAAGCCGACGTCGTCTCACCCGGCCGTGTCACGTTCGTCACCGATGGCATGGCCGGCGCTATCGGAGACATCAAGAGTGAGGTCGGTAAGCGGATGGTAAAGAGCGTCGGCTCGCCGACCAGGTCGAGTTCGAGGATAATCATCCTTCGCGGCCGACGAGGTCGGCCGCCGGTCACCATCGCCGGTCCCGGACGTTGTGGGGAGGAATGCCAGCGCTACGGTGAGTGTGGCGGGCGAAGCTGTCGACACCAGCGCGGGCACCATTCGCGCGGCGGTGGTCTGCGGTAATTGTGGCTTTTGGCGGGCTTTGCGTACCGCCCTGTTGTTGAGGACGGTTTCGAGTGAGTAATCCGTTGGTTGCGCCGGTGAAGGATTCGACGAAGGCGTACTCCGGTATTTCGTTGGCTGAGTCGGCGGCGAGTCTGGCGCAGGGTATCGAGAGTGGTGACTGGGCGTCGATCGCGATGG
>NZ_JAODNM010000029.1 GCF_025464955.1 Amycolatopsis sp.
TCGACCGACGACGATCACCCGACGGAAGGTGACCCTACGTAATGCCCCCACAGGTCGGTTCACGGCGATCTCTGATCGTCAGCCTGGTCCTCGTCGTCGCCATCGCCTTCGGTGCATTGGCGGCGACGTTGTCGCTCGGTTGGGGTCCCAAGCTCGGCCTTGACTTAGCCGGTGGGCTGTCGGTGGTCTACAAGCCCGCCACGCCCGCGACGACCTCGGACATGCAAGAGGTCGTCACCATCTTGACCGATCGCGTGGACGGTCTGGGAGTCTCCGGCGCGACCGTCAACCTTCAAGGAAAAGACGTGGTCGTCAGTGTGCCCGGGGTGACGCACGCTCGTGCGGTGCTTCAGGCAGTGGGCCAGACCGCGCAGTTGCTCTTTCGTCCCGTGCTGTGTCAGGCCGCAGTGGGCGCCCACCCGAAGAGTTACGGCGCGAAGCCGCTGCCAGCGTGCGGCGCCCAGTACGCCACGACCGCGGCGAACCTAAACGTCAATCCGTCGACGGGCAACAGCAATCAGATTCAGCCCGACCCGGCCTTCGCGACTATTAAGAGCACCCAGCCTCTCTACGACAACCCCAAGAAAGAAGTAATCCTCCCGCAACTCGGCAACAGTGCCGTGCGTTACGTCTTGGGACCGTCCGAACTCACCGGCAGGGCAGTGAAGAGCGCCGTCGCCCAGCAGAACCAAGTCGGCGCCTGGGTCGTGAACTACACGCTCACCTCGACGGGGAGTCCCGAGTGGGACAAGGTGGCCGAGAAGAACTTTCACGCATTACTGGCCATCGAACTCGACGGAGTCGTTCAGTCGGCGCCATTGATTCAGCCCACCCAGGCGGCGTTCAGCAGTTTCGGCGGCACCGGTGAGATCTCTGGATCTTTCACCGAAGCGTCCGCCAAGACTCTCGCCCTGGCTATGAACTTTGGCGCTTTGCCCGTACGTCTGGACCCGCTCACTACCTTGACCGTGTCGCCCACCCTCGGCCACTCCGCGCTGGTCGCCGGACTCGGCGCTGGCTTGGCCGGTCTCGCGTTGGTCTTGCTGTACACCATTCTGTACTACCGAGCGCTCGGTCTGGTCATCGTGTCTGGTCTAGCGGTCACGGCCGCGTTGCTGTGGGCCATCATTTCGGCACTCGGCCATACGGCCTTCGCGCCCAGTTTCGACTTGGCTGGTGTTACCGGATTGATTGTGTCCATTGGCATTACGGTCGACAGCTACATCGTGTACTTCGAACGATTGAAAGACGAAGCCCGAGCCGGGCGTTCGGTGCGCTCCTCGGTGGATCGTGGTTTTCGCTCGGCCTGGCGCACCGTGTTGGCGGCCGACACCGTCAGCCTGCTCTGTGCCGTCTTGCTGTACATCATCGCGGTCGGTGACGTAAAGGGCTTCGCCTTCTTTCTCGGACTCTCGACCTTGATGGACGTGTTCATTACCTGGTACTTCACGCGTCCACTGGTTATCTTGCTCGGACGTCGGGGTTCGGCGAGCAACTCGGCCCTCTCCATGGCCGCCGGACTGCACGCGGGAGCGCTGGTCAGTGAGTAGCTCGACCGAGACCTTCGCCCCCGGAACGCAGAAGCACTACCGGCGCTTTGGCCGTCTGTATCACGGTCTCACGACGGTCGACTTCGTCGGTCGACGCAGAGTCTGGTTCACGGTCTCGATCGTCATCATCGTGCTGGGTCTTGGATCACTGGTGATTCGTGGATTCAACTTGGGTATTGACTTCAAGGGCGGCAGCTCCTGGGAGGTGCTGGCGCCGAACTCGTCGATTAGCCAAATGACCAATGCGGTCAAGGGCGCGGGGCTCTCGAATCCGACCGTCGAGAAATTAGGCAGCGACACCTATCAAGTTACGGCCGACATCAACAATCTCTCGGGAGCGGCGCAGTCGGCCGTCACCACCAAGGTGGTTAAGGCCATGGCCGGTGCGGCGCACACTAGCGACTTCCAAGTCTCCACCAGCAGCGTCGGGCCAACCTGGGGGGGCCAGATCACCAACAAGGCCATCGAAGCGCTCGTCGTCTTCTTCATCGCTGTCGTCGCCTACATCAGTATCCGCTTCGAGCCCAAGATGGCGGCCGCCGCTTTCATTGCCATGGTCCACGACCTGCTCGTAACGGTCGGCGTGTACTCCCTCTTCGGTTTTCAGATCACGCCGGACACGGTGATCGCAATCCTGACGATTCTGGGCTACTCCCTCTACGACACGGTCGTGGTCTTTGACCGCGTACGCGACAACACCCAAGGCGTGCTGAAGAGCGGAGAGCTGACGTACTCGGACATGGTGAATCTCTCGATGAACCAGACGTTGGCTCGCTCTATCAACACGTCGTTGGTGGCCATTTTGCCGGTGCTCGCGGTTCTCTTGATCGGGGCCGACTTGCTTGGCGCCACGACCTTGCAGAACTACGGCGTGGCCCTCTTCGTCGGTCTCATGAGCGGGGCGTACTCCTCGATCTTTATCGCCAGTCCCTTGCTCGCTTGGATGAAAGAGCGCGAACCTCGCTACCGCGACTTGGCGGCTCGCGTCACCACCCGCAGTGACCGTCGCGTACTCACCGCCACCAGTGCGGCTCTCGCCGGCGCGCAGATGGGCGTGGCCGGAGCCGCGCGCCCCCAGCGGCTCGGGAGCTCGTCGGCGGCCATTCAAGCGCGCGCCCGTAAGCGAAAACGTCGTTAAGGCGCGCAGTGCGAAAAGTGCTTGACGCTGCATTTCTCCAGCGGTCATAAATAATCAATTGGGGACGGACTTTCTAAACCAAGATGACCCGGGAGGAAGTCTTAGTTGGATGCCCTGGGACAAGCGCTCGGTGAACAGGATGAGGAATATCTTTCCCACTCACTTTCATCATCAACTCGGCATAGAGATGCGCGGAGTACTCCGCTCAGCGGAACTCGGGTATCACCTTGGTGGCGAACAGCTCCAGTGACTGCAGGTCGGGCAGATCGAAGAACGACAGCGTGAACCCGGTCACCCCCAAGTCGACCAATCCCTGTATGCGTTCACACACTTGCTCCGGGGTGCCGATCAGACCCGTCGCCCTCCACGTCTCCATGGATATGGGCCTCAATGCTCGAACGCCGTCGGAGATTATCTCCTCCTCCGTCTCTCGAAGATAGGTGTCCCCCGTCCAACTCATCATCATCTCGGACTCGTCGCGCCGGATCTCTCGACACCGGTCTCGTATGAGGGCGAGTTTCGTGGCTACAGTCTCGTCGTCTCCTGGGAAGTTGCAGCGGTCGGCGTGTTCAGCGACCAAGCGCGAACCGTAGCGCTCTCCCCAAGCGCCGATGAGGATCTGCGGATGGGGTTTTTGAAGTGGCTTCGGGTCGCACCTTGCCCCGTCCAACTCGAAGAATTGCCCCTTGTACACGGCGTCGTCTTCGTGCCACATGAGCTTTACGATCTCGACCGTCTCCCTGAGCACCTGAATCCGATCCTTCGGGGCGCGGAACTCGTAACCGTAGGCCCGAAACTCCTCCTCTTGCCATCCAGCTCCTACTCCCCAGATGAATCGGCCGCCGCTGAGCACGTCTAGAGTCGCGCCCATTTTGGCCACCAAGGGCGGGTGGCGGAACGCCGCGCAACTGACCATGTGGCCGAGTTTGACTCGCTCGGTGCGCTGGCTCAGCGCCGTGAGCGTCGTCCAGGATTCGAAAATGTTCGTATTGTCCATGCCGGGGAAGATGTGGAAGTGGTCGGCGACCCAGAGCGCGTCATAGTCGAGACTCTCGGCGAGTTGGGCTACGTCCATCGTGTGGCGCCACTGCTCGCTAGGGTCGGTCATCGGCTTGTACTCAGATCGCCACCCGGTCGGGAGGAACACGCCAAACTCGAGGTGCGGTCTGCTCATCTGTTTTCTCTCTCTCGGCTCGTGCGTGGCCGGAGGCGTTCGCCAATAACCACGGTGCAAGGACCCTGGGTCTCGTCGCGTCCCCCCTGGTCGCCATCGAATACTTTAGCGACCCGAGAACGCGGGCCTAGACCCTGAAGACGCCTGCGCTCGCTAACTGTAGGTGCCAGCCACGAGTCTTTCGCCTCCATCCTTTAGCGCACTGGACCCGCAACTCCTTCGACGCGCAGCTCCGCTCTCACGTCACCCCAGCATTTGCAAGGGCGGGACCAATACCACTAGAAGGAGAGATTCATGTGGCACCACAACACGCTCGAGGGACGGGCGACCTTGCGACTGCCGGTCGTGGCGAGTGGGTTGCTCGACCAACGACAGAACCTCGATTACGGGGCCATGAGATTAAGTGGCTCGCTCGCTTGGCTCGATAAGCAGTTGCTCCAACCGAGGAATGAAACGGTTCTTGACGCTGTCCACCTTCGCCAGTCGCGCGGGGCGACGACATCGACTTCAGTACCACTCGGGATGGTGGAATCGCCCTCCCGTTATGGACTGAGGGAATCGGGAGTTCGGATTGTACGGATCGTGGTGCGGAAGAACGTGGTGCGGAACGTGGGGAACCTTTAAAGCTTGGCGTTAACGCACCGGTAGGCTGAACACATGGTTAGCCTTACGTCGCGCTCCTCCGCCGACGCCGTCTTACTTAGCTCCATCGAGCGTCTCATTGTGCGTTTTCGCGAGCACCATGAATCTGGCGACATCGATCTGATCCGTCGCGCGGGGGTAACGGCGATCAACGCCCACGAGGGCCAGCTCCGGCGAACGGGTGAGCCGTACGTCACTCACCCCATTGGGGTCGCGGGAATCGTAGCTGACCTCGGTTTAGACGAGACGACCATCGCCGCGGCGTTGCTGCACGACGCGGTGGAAGACACCGGGGTGACGACGCAGTGGCTGGCCGACGAATTTGGCGCCCAGGTCTCAGCCGTCGTTGACGGAGTGACCAAGTTGGACCGTTTGGAGTTTGACTCCAAAGAGGCCCAACAGGCGGCCACCATTCGAAAGATGTTCATCGCCATGGCTCAGGACTGGCGCGTCCTACTCATCAAACTGGCCGACCGTTTGCACAACATGCGAACCGTTTCCGTCATGCCCATGCACCGCCAACGAGCCATCGCCCAGGAGACCCTTGATGTCTACGCGCCCCTGGCGCACCGCCTCGGTGTACAGCAGGTGAAGTGGCAGCTAGAGGACCTGAGTTTCGCCACGCTGCACCCGAAGCGTTACGCCGAGATCGAACAGATGGTGGCGGCGCGTCAACCCGAGCGCGAGACCTACCTCGGTGAGGTGATGGAGACTCTCTCTTCGAAACTCGTTGAGTTCGGGATCAGTGCGGAGGTACGAGGTCGACCGAAGCACCTCTGGAGCATCTACGAAAAGATGGTGGTCGGTGGCAAAGAGTTCGACGAGATCTTTGACCTTGTCGGGCTCCGACTGATCGTTGAAGAGGAGCGCGACTGTTGGGCCGCCCTCGGAGCCATTCACGCACTGTGGTCTCCCGTGCAGGGTCGATTCAAGGACTACATCAACTCCCCGAAGTTCAATTTGTATCAGTCCTTACACACCACGGTGATCGGCCCGAGAGGTAAGTCGGTCGAGGTGCAGGTCCGAACCCAAGAGATGCATCGGCGTGCCGAGTTCGGCGTGGCGGCGCACTGGAGCTACAAAGAGGGCGGTTCGGCCAACGAGATGGCCTGGATGCAACGACTCACTGATGTCGAAGAAGAAGAGAACGACCCGATCGCCTTTCTCGAAGCCTTGAAACTCGACCTCGGACAAGACGAGGTCTATCTCTTCACGCCTAAGGGCCGAGTCATTGCGCTCATCGAAGGGGCCACGCCCATCGACTTCGCCTACGCCGTGCACACCGAAGTGGGGCACCGCTGCGTGGGGGCCAAGGTCAACGGTCGCCTGGTGCCATTGGATACGGTCTTGCGCTCGGCTGACGTGGTGGAGATTGTCACGAGCAAAAATGCCAACGCCGGGCCGAGCCGGGACTGGTTGAACATTGCCGTATCGTCTCGGGCCAAGTCCAAGATTCGCCAGTGGTTTCAAAGAGAGCGACGCGACGACGCCATTGAGGGAGGTCGCGAAGAGCTGACCAAGGCCCTTCGCCGAGAGGGTCTGCCCATCGCCACCTCTCTCGCCTCGAGCGCCCTCGACGCGGTGATCACCGCCTTGGGCTTAGAGGATCGCGAGGCGCTTTTCATGTCGATCGACTCCGATCAGATATCCGCTCTCGCCGTGGTGCAGCGACTCGACCGCGAGCTTCGAGGCGGCGACGCCGAGCAGATGCCCACCACGGTGACCAAGGCGCCGCGCTCTAATCGCACGTCGCGACGTTCGGCCGGGGTCTACGTGGAGGGACTGGACGACGTGATGATTCACCTAGCCAGGTGCTGTTCGCCGGTTCCCGGGGACAGCATCATGGGATTCATTACGCAGGGTCGTGGCGTCTCCGTACACCGCGACGACTGTTCGAACGCGGTAGCCCTGGCTGAACGCTTGGGGGAGCGGATCATTGATGTCGAGTGGGACGGCTCGGTCGGGGGTCAGTACCGCGCGGTTTTAGAGATCATGGCGTTCGATCGGTCGCGTCTGTTACTCGACGTCTCTAAGGTCGTGGCCGAGTATCACCTCAACATCATTTCGAGCAGCACCACGACATCGGGTGCGCGCATCGTGCGCATGGTCTTCGACGTCGAACTCGCCGACCCCGAACACCTGTCGAGCCTCTTGGCGGCCCTGAAGGGTGTCGACGGAGTTTTTGACGCCTTTCGACAGCTTCCCGGGCAGAACAAGGCCTCGTGAGCGAGTCGCTCCCGCCCTTTCGGGCGCCCACCGGCACCCACGACGTCCTCGGTCCCGACTCGGCGCTCTGGGAAGGAGTGGTCGCGACTTTCGCGCAGAGCGCCTACCGGTACGGATTCACACTGGTAATGACGCCCCTCTTCGAAGACGTCGGGGTCTTTACGCGGGGTATTGGCGAAGAGAGTGACGTCTTTCAAAAGGAGATGTATATCTTTAAAGACCGCGGGGAGCGTCGCTACGCCCTGCGCCCTGAAGGAACGGCCTCGGTGGTGCGAGCCTTCGTCCAACACCAGCCAACCACGCCCTGGAAGGCCTGGTACGTTACGCCGGCGTTTCGCTACGAACGGCCACAGGCCGGGCGCTATCGCCAGCACTATCAGTTGGGGGTGGAGGTCCTCGGCACTGACGACCCCACCGTCGACGTCGAAGTGATCGCTCTGGCGAACAGCTTCTACCGGGCGATCGGTCTGAAGAATCTGCGTCTCTTGGTTAACTCCATGGGCAACGAGGAGTGCCGCCCGCGCTACATCGAGCTATTGAGTGAGTACTTAGAAGATCACCAAATGGAGCTGTGCGACGAGCACCGTGAGATGTGGCGCCAGAATCCGCTGAGAGTCCTGGACTGCAAGAAGGCGGCCTGTATCAAAGTCACCTCGAGCGCACCGATGTTAATCGATCACCTCTGCGACAGTTGTCGAGATCACTTTGACAAAGTCGTGGCGGGACTGGGCGCGGTCGGCATTGAAAGTTTCTTGAGCCCTCGACTGGTGCGCGGCTTCGACTACTACACGCGTACCACCTTTGAGTTCATCGCGGAGTCGATGGGCAACGCTCAAAACGCCGTGGGCGGTGGAGGACGTTACGACAAACTCTCTGAACAGTTGGGGGGTAAAGCGACGAGCGGCATCGGCTTCGGCAGTGGCGTCGAGCGACTGCTGTTGGCGCGAACGGCCGAAGGGGTTGCCACGCCCCTATTGAAGCGAACACTCGACGTCTTCGTGATCGATACCACGGGGGATGAGTCGGTGATCGCGCTGATCGAACAGCTGCGCGCGGCGGGAATTGCCACCGATCGAGCGTACGACCAACGTTCCATGAAGGCGCAGATGAAGGTGGCGGACAAGTCCGGGGCGCGTTTGGCCCTGCTCGTAGGGCCCGAGGAACTCTTCGCCGGCGAGGTTACGATTAGGGACCTGCGAAGCCAGGACTTTGAGCAGGCGCAACAACGCGTGGCTCGAAGTGAGATCGTATCGACGGTCGCCCATCTAGTGACGAAGTGAAGTGATGATGTCCAGCGATTGTGAAGCCACCAGCCTGCGCGACCTGCTCTGCGGTTCGATCAATGAGAGTCACGTGGGAGAGCGCCTCAGCGTCTGCGGCTGGGTGGCCAAGCGTCGCGAACACGGCGAACACCTCGCGTTCCTCGATATTCGTGATCGCTCCGGCGTAGTGCAGGCTGTCGTCGAGGGATTGGTCGACGTGAAGAGCGAGTACGTAGTCCGTGTCACGGGCACGGTTACGCCGCGCCCCGAAGGCACCGTCAACGTCAAACTCCCCACCGGCGCGGTCGAATTAAGCGACTGCCAGGTGGAGGTGCTGTCACTGGCCGACGCGCCCCCCTTCCAACTCGACGATCGAGTCGATATCGATGAGCAAGTACGACTGCGTTATCGCTACTTGGATCTTCGCCGCGAGGCCATGCAACGAAACCTTCGACTTCGAGCCGTGGTCAACGCCGCCCTCCGTCGAGCGATGGACGCGCAAGGCTTTTGCGAGGTGGAGACCCCCCTGCTGTGGGCTCCCACGCCCGAAGGCGCGCGCGAGTTCGTGGTGCCCTCTCGGCTGCGCCCGAGTGAGTTCTACGTGCTGCCGCAAAGCCCCCAGATCGCTAAGCAACTCCTCATGGTGGGCGGCTTCGATCGTTATTATCAGATCGCTCGCTGCCTGCGCGACGAAGACCTTCGAGCGGACCGACAGTTCGAGTTCACGCAACTCGATCTGGAGGCCAGTTTCGTCAGTCAAGACGACGTCCTTAGCTTCGTCTCGATGGCCGTCCTCGACGCCGCCGAAGTGGCGACAGGAGTCCGACCCGGGTTCATCGAGCGGATGACCTGGGCCGAGGCCCTGGACCTGTACGGCACGGACAAGCCGGACCTGCGATTTGGCATGGTCTTGCACGATCTTTCCGACGTCTTCGAGTCGAGTGAGGTGAAGGCTTTCGCCGCGCCGACGGTCAAAGCCATGCGCGTGGCGCGGGGCGCCAGTTTCGCGCGCTCCAAACTCGACGAGCTCACCGAACTCGCCAAAAGCTTGGGGGCCAAAGGCTTGGCCTGGTTTCGCGTCACGCCAGAGGGACTCGATAGTCCGCTGGCGAAGTTCCTCAGCACCACGGAGAGCGCGGCCATCTCGAGCGTCGACGGGGCGCGGGTCGGTGACCTGGTGCTGGTGGTCGCGGACGAGTACGCACCGGCCTGCCGCGTGCTCGGGGCGCTGCGCGTATCGCTCGGCTCGCCCCCGGTCGGAGAGGGACCCCACCACTACGTGTGGGTCACGGAATTTCCGATGTTTGACGGCGTCGATGACGACGGCAATCTTCAGGCCGCGCATCACCCTTTTACGATGCCGCACCCCGAGGACCTCGCGCTCATTGAGACCGAGCCGTTGAAGGTTCGTTCGCAGGCCTACGATCTCGTCCTTAACGGCTGGGAACTCGGCAGCGGATCCGTGCGCATCCACCGCGCCGACATTCAGTCGCGAATATTCCGAGCCCTCGGCATCAGCGATGACGAGGCGCAGAGTCGATTCGGTTTCTTACTCGGTGCGTTTAGGTTTGGCGCTCCACCGCACGCGGGCTTCGCGTTTGGTATCGACCGATTAGTGGCTATCTTCGCGGGAGAAGAGAACATCCGCGAAGTCATCGCCTTTCCCAAGACGCAGTCGGGAGCCGATCTCATGACGGGAGCGCCCAAGAGCATCACCGAGCGCCAACTACGCGACCTGCACTTGAAATTCGCGCCGAAGGGTTCGTGACCTACGTCGCTCTTTGACGACGCCGGCGATGAGCGCCTTCGCGAACAGGCGCCGCTGGCGGAGCTGCTGCGACCCCGGACGCTCGACGAGATCGTCGGCCACGACCATCTGGTGGGACCGGACGGAGCGCTGCGGCGATTGGTCGAGTCCCAACAGCTGACCTCGATGATCCTGTGGGGTCCCGCCGGCACCGGCAAGACCACCCTCGCACGCGTTCTGGCCCACGCCGCGGACTACGTGATGGAGCCGCTCTCGGCCGTCTCGAGTGGCGTAAAAGACGTACGTGAAGCGATCGCGCGAGCACGGGAGCGGCTCGGCCAGCACGCTCAACGAACCGTGCTCTTCATTGACGAGGTGCACCGCTTTAATAAGGCGCAGCAAGATCTCCTCCTTCCGGCGACGGAGACCGGCGAAGTCGTACTCATCGGCGCCACCACGGAGAATCCTTACTTCGAAGTGAACGCGGCGCTGATGAGCCGCTCGACTCTGTGGCGTCTTCGCCCTCTGAGTGATGACGATCTCGCCATCTTGGTGCGCCGTGGACTCGAGCTGCGCTCGGCCACCATCACCGATGAAGCCTTGGGGGCCATCACCTCGTCCGCCGATGGTGACGCCCGAAGTGCACTGACCACTCTCGACACGGCCATTATTCTCACCCGAGGAGAGGACGAGAGCGCCCCAGTCGAGTTGTCTCACGTGGTACGAGCGCGCGACGGTCGGCTCTACCACCAGTCCGCCGACACGCACTACGACCAGATCAGCGCGCTCATCAAATCAGTGCGCGGCTCGGATCCCGACGCCGCCCTGTACTGGTTAGTGACCCTTCTCGAAAGCGGCGAGAGCGCCCGATTCATCGCCCGCCGCCTGGTGATCTTGGCCAGCGAGGACGTCGGTCTCGCCGATCCCTTGGGCTTGTTGGTGGCCGAGTCGGCGGCGCGTGCGGTTGAGTTCGTCGGACTACCCGAAGCTCGATTGACGCTCTCGCACGCGACCTTGACCCTGGCCCTCTTGCCCAAGAGCAACTCGGTGACGCGCGCTCTGAGCGCCGCGACCGCGGCCGTGCGCTCGGGCGGCCTGGCAGAAGTTCCCGCTCACCTTCGCGACGCGTCGTATCGCAGCGCCGGTCTCCTCGGTCACGGCAACGAGTATCGCTACTCACACGACTATCCCGAGGGGTGGGTCGACCAGCAGTACCTGCCCGATCGTTTTGTGGATGCGACGTTCTACGATCCCTCAACCTACGGCCAGGAGGCCGCACTCGTCGCGCGATGGCGCGCGCGAACGAACCGCTCCCACCAGGACAGACCCGACGCGCCAGTAGAGTGACTCCGTGGAAGCCGCCCAACTTCGCTCAATTTTCCTCGACTACTTCGCCTCCAAGGGCCATACCGTAGTGCCCTCGGCGAGCCTGATTCCCCACGATCCCACCCTCCTGTTTACGGTCGCGGGCATGGTTCCTTTTAAGCCCTACTTCTCGGGCGAAGAGACGGCGCCCTTCGCCCGAGCCGTCTCGGTGCAAAAGTGCTTTCGGGCCTCGGACATCGAAAACATCGGCGTGACCCAACGCCACCTCACTTTCTTTGAGATGCTCGGGAACTTCTCCTTCGGCGACTACTTCAAAGAGGGCGTCATCGAGTTCGCCTGGGGGCTGCTGACGGGATCGGTGGACGACGGCGGTTACGGCCTCGACCCGGATCGGCTCTGGGCGACCGTCTACGAGCACGACGCCGAGACAGCCGCGCTGTGGCGCCGGATCACCGGCCTGCCCTCGGAGCGCATCCAGGTGCGCGGCGGCGAGGACAACTACTGGGACATGGGAATTCCCGGTCCCGGTGGGCCCTGCTCGGAGATCTACTACGACCGCGGCCCGGAGTACGGCCGCGACGGTGGCCCGGTGGTCGACGAGGACCGCTATATCGAGATCTGGAACCTCGTCTTCATGCAGGACATCCGGGGTGAGCTGAGCCCGAAGAAGGGCCACCCGGTCATCGGCGAGCTGCCGAAGAAGAACATCGACACCGGTATGGGCGTCGAGCGCGTCGCGACGATCCTGCAGGGTGTCGAGAACGTCTACGAGACCGACCTGGTGCGCCCGGTGATCGGCAGGGCCGAGGAGTTCTCCGGCCACCGCTACGGCGCCAACCACACCGACGACGTCCGCTTCCGGGTGATCGCCGACCACGCGCGCTCCGGCGTGATGCTGATCGGTGACGGCGTCACCCCCGGCAACGACGGCCGAGGGTACGTCCTGCGCCGGCTGCTGCGCCGCATCGTGCGCTCGACGCGCCTGCTGGGCGTGCACGAGCCGGTGCTGACCTCGTTCGCCGAGGTCGTGCGCGACGCGATGGGCCCGTCGTACCCGGAGCTCGTGAAGGACTTCGGCCGCATCTCCGACATCATGAAGACCGAGGAAGAGGCCTTCCTCTCCACGCTCACCAGCGGGTCGCGCATCTTCGACCTCGCCGCCGAAGGCATCAAGAAGTCCGGCGGCGCCATTCTCGGTGGTGACCAGGCCTTCCAGCTCCACGACACCTACGGCTTCCCGATCGACCTCACCCTTGAGATGGCCGCCGAGCAGGGCCTGTCCGTGGACGAAGAGGGCTTCCGCACGCTCATGAACGAGCAGCGGCAGCGCGCGAAGGCCGACGCCAAGACCCGCAAGACCGGGCACGGCGACCTGTCCGAGTACCGCAAGGTCCTCGAACAGCACGGTGAGACCGACTTCCTCGGCTACACCGAGCTGCAGGCGAACGCGAAGGTCATCGGCCTGCTCGAAGGCGGTCTGACGGTCACGCGGGTCGGCGAGGGCAAGAAGGCCGAGCTCGTGCTCGACCGGACACCCTTCTACGCCGAGAGCGGTGGCCAGGTCGCCGACACCGGCGTGCTGGTCGGCGACGGCGTCGAGCTGAAGGTGCTCGACGTGCAGAAGGTCGTCCCCGGTCTGTTCGTGCACCGCGTCGAGGTCGTCTCCGGCGAGGTCGGCATCGGGACCGAGGTCACCGGTTCGGTCGACGGTTTCCGCCGGTCCGCGATCGAACGTTCGCACTCGGCCACGCACCTCGTGCACGCGGCCGTGCGCAACGCCTACGGCAAGCGCGCCGCGCAGGCGGGTTCGCTCAACGCGCCCGGGCGCATGCGGTTCGACTTCACGTCGTCCGGCGCGGTCTCCGCCGACGTGCTCACCGAGGTCGAGGAGGAGGTCAACGACTACCTCCAGACCGACGTCGAGGTCCAGACCATGGTCACCACCAAGGACAAGGCCCTCGAGATGGGCGCGATGGCGCTCTTCGGCGAGAAGTACGGCAACGAGGTCCGCGTGGTCGACATGGGCGAGTACTCCCGTGAGCTCTGCGGTGGTACGCACGTCGACCGCATCGGCCAGCTCGGCCTGGTGAAGCTCATCGGCGACTCGTCGATCGGCTCCGGCGTCCACCGCGTCGAGGCGCTGGTCGGCACCGACGCGCTGCGTCACGTCCGCAAGGAGCAGCTGCTCGTCTCGCAGCTGGCCGGCACCTTCAAGGTGCCCACCGACGAGCTGCCAGGGCGCATCGACGACATGCTGACCCGGCTCCGCAACGCGGAGAAGGAGATCGAGCAGCTCAAGACGCAGAAGGTGCTCGGTTCGGCCGGTTCGCTCGCGGACTCGGCCGAGGACGTCCACGGCGTCGCTCTCGTGGCGAAGAAGCTGGACGAGGGCATCGACGCCAACGGCATGCGCGCGCTGGCCAGTGAGATTCGCGGCCGCCTGGGCTCGCGCCCCGGCGTCGTCGCGTTGTTCGCTCCGGCGGGCGACAAGGTGAGCTTCGCGGTCGCGACGACGTCGGCCGCCCGGGACAAGGGCATCGCCGCCGGCAAGCTGGTGCCGTCGTTCTCCGGCGCCATCGGCGGGCGTGGCGGCGGCAAGCCGGACATGGCCCAGGGTGGCGGCAGCAACCCGGCCGGTATCGAGCAGGCCATCGCCGCGGTGCGGGCAGCGCTCTCCGTTGGCTGACCCCACACCCGCGAACCGTCGCCCGGATCGGCCCGGGGCGTCCGATCCGGGCCGGGGCAGGCGACTCGGGGTGGATGTCGGCTCTGTCCGGGTAGGGGTGGCTCTGAGCGATCCCGCGCCCATCCTCGCGAGCCCACTCGTTACCCTCCTCCGTGATGAGCGCGACGATTCCGACCTCGACCAGCTTGCCCACCTCGTCACCGAGCACGAGGTGGTGGAGGTGATCGTGGGACTGCCGAGGACATTGGCCGACCGGCAGGGCCCGGCCGCGACCATCGCGATCGACTACGCCGACCGGGTGGCCGCAAGGGTCGCGCCCGTGCCGGTGCGTCTTGCCGACGAGCGGCTGACCACGGTCACCGCTTCACGCATGCTGTCGCAGCGCGGGGTCAAGGGGCGCAAGCAGCGCTCTGTCATCGACCAGGCGGCCGCGGTGGAGATCCTGCAGGCCTGGCTTGACGCCGCCGCCGCGCAGCGCACCAGGGACGGGGAGTCATGACCGATCCCTACAACGGCCCCGATAGCTCTGATGGCCACGACACCCCCGAAAGTCCAGGCGGCCGCCGGCGGCTCAGGCCGCCCGCGCGACCCCCGGCCAGGCGACCCGACCCTGGAGACGCTCCGCCGCCCGCACCCCGGGCTGGACGCCATGCCCGGGCACCCCAGCCGCCGCAGCCGGCGCGGCCGCAGCCGCAGCCGCCGGCGCAGCCTCCCGTGCCACCGGCAGGCCCACTGCCCCAGCCGTCCGGGCGACGCGCTCTCCGGCGGCCTCCGCCCGACGGTCCGCCTTCGCTGCCTCCGTCGCCGCCACGCGCGGCCCCGAGGCAGGACGGGCCTCCGTCGCTCCCTCCGGCACCTCCACGTGTTTCCCGGTCAGACGGGCCGCCTTCGATGCCGCCTGCTCCGCCCCGTGCGGCCCCGCGGCGGGATGGGCCGCCTTCGCTGCCTCCGTCGCCGCCGCGCGCCATGCCCCGGCGTATCCAGCCGGGTGAGGCGAGCCAGGGCATGCCTGTGCAGCCACGCGCCGGGCACCTTCCCCCGCGGCGTCCGGTCCGGGACACGGCGGCCGACCACCCGACCGAGATCATCCATCTCGACGAGGAGCCGGAACTCGCCCGTAGTGCCGCGGACGAGAAGTTCGACGACCAGTTCGACGACGAATATGACGACGAGTACGACGACTTCTACGAGGAGGAAGACGGCGAACTCGACGCGCTGGTAGGCGACGAGTACGACGACTACGACGACGAGGGCGCGGATCCCGAGTACGTCGACGACGAAGAAGCGCCACGCGGACGCCGAAAGGGCGGCAACCGCAAGAAGAAGCGCGCGATCGGTTGGGTCGCCGCACTCGCCGTGATCGTTCTGCTCGGTGGCGGTGCCTGGTACGGCGTCAAGGCGATCTTCGGGTACGCCGACTTCGACGGACCCGGTAGCGGCGACGTCATCGTCGAGGTCGCCGATGGCGACAGCACGAGCGCGATCGGCGCCACGCTCACCACCGATGGCGTCGTCGCCAGTGCCAAGGCGTTCGTCAAGGCCGCCGCGGACAACTCCGCGATCTCGAAGGTCCAGCACGGCTACTACGTGCTCCAGAAGAACATGTCGGGCGCCGCGGCCGTGACCAAGATGGTCGACCCGGCTTCGCACGTCGGCCAGCTGGAAGTCCGCGCGTACACCCAGTTCGACGACAGCACGCAGCCGGGCGGCAAGGTCACGCCGGGCATCTTCTCCTTGATCTCCAAGGCTTCCTGCGCGCCGATGAACGGCACGAACGCCTGCATCTCGGTCGACGACCTCCGCAAGACCGTCGAGAACACCGACCTCGCGACGTTGGGCGTGCCGCAGTGGGCGCTCGACGGCGCCCGCAAGGCTCCGCAGAAGGACCGCGGCCTGGAGGGTCTTATCGCGCCAGGGGTCTACGACGTCAAACCAGGATGGACCCCGGTTCAGGTGCTCTCCTACCTGGTGAAGAACTCGGTGCAGGCGGTGGAGTCGGCCGGGCTGAACGCGCAGTCCACGGTCAACGGGCAGAATCCGTACCAGGTGTTGGTCATCGCTTCGATCATCGAGCGCGAAGCGGTCAAGCAGGACTTCGGGAAGATCTCGCGGGTCATCTACAACCGGCTCGCCAAGGGTACGAAGCTGCAGATGGACTCCACGGTCAACTACCTGCTCGACAAGCCGGTCGTCCTGACCAAACCGGAGGATCGGGCCAAGGCGGGCCCGTACAACACCTATCTGGACGTCGGGCTCCCGCCGACCCCGATTTCGGCACCCAGCCCGGACGCCATCCAGGCCGCGATGCAGCCGACGCCGGGCGACTGGATCTTCTTCGTGAAGTGCGAAACGAACGGCCTCTCGTGCTTCGCCGTGACCGATGCGCAGCACGAGCAGAACAAGAGGGACGCGCAGGCTCGTGGTGTCTATTAGACGTGCCGCGATCCTCGGCAAACCGGTGGCGCATTCGCTTTCGCCGGTGCTGCACGAAGCTGCGTACCGAGCGCTCGGGCTGGACGGCTGGACCTACGATCGCGTCGAGATGGACGCCGGGGGCCTGCCCGGGTTCGTCGACGGGCTGGGTCCGGAGTGGGCCGGCCTGTCCGTGACGATGCCGGGTAAGCGGGCGGCACTGGACTTCGCGGCTGAGGCGACTCCGCGAGCGGTCGCCGTCGGTGCGGCGAACACGTTGGTGCGCAAGGAATCCGGTGGCTGGCTCGCGGACTGCACGGACGTGGACGGTGTGGTCGACGCGTTGCGGATCGCGGGCGGCTACCACCCGAAACCTGGGGACACCGGGCTCGTGCTGGGGGCGGGCGGGACAGCCGCGGCCGCCGTCGTCGGGCTTGCCGCACTGGGTGTCCGCGCTGTCGATTTGGTGGTTCGAGAGCCAGCGCGGGCCGTTGAGACGGTCGAGTCGGCGGAGAAGGCCGGTCTCGTCGTCAATGTCCGGCCTTGGTCCGAAGCGGACTTCAGCGCGTTGGCCGCAAATGCTGCTGTCGTGGTGAGCACGGTTCCGCCGGCCGCCGTCGAACCGATCATCGATGTCCTCGCGGGCGTGCCGTGCCTGCTCGACGTCATCTACCACCCCTGGCCGACCCCGCTCGCCGACGCCGTCGCCGCCCGGGGCGGACAGCTGGCGACCGGGCTGGACATGTTGCTGCACCAGGCTTTTGGGCAGGTCGAGCACTTCACCGGGTTGCCCGCGCCGCGCGAGGCGATGCGTGACGCGCTGCGCTCGGCGACCGGGGGCATCCTTCCGCTGCCGCTCGGATAACCGTTCGCGCAAGATCGGGTTTCTGTTATTCTGGTCGACTGCCTTCTGGAAGGAATGAGTCGTGCCGAAGCCTGACCACGAGCAGTACACCGATGAAGAAATCACTTCCGCCTGGGTCGTCAAGCCGCCGGAACTGAATTCCGGAGTCACTCTCCTCGAATACGACCCGGAGTGGCCGCGCCTCTACGAACGCGAAGCCGAGCGAATACGCGGGGCGCTGGGGGAGCGGGTCGTCCAGCTGGAGCACGTCGGCTCGACGTCCGTTCCGGGGCTGTGCGCCAAACCGATCATCGACATCATGCTCATCGTGCCGGACTCCGCGGACGAGCCCGCTTACCTGCCCGAGCTCGAAGCCGTCGGGTACCACCTGAACATCCGGGAGCCGGACTGGGAGCAACACCGCTGTTTCAAGGGTCCGGACACGAACGTCAACCTGCATGTCTATTCGCCGTCGACCAACCAGATCGAGCGCTACCGGCTGTTCCGTGAGCGGTTGCGGACACACGACGAGGAGCGGGACCTCTACGCGGCCACGAAACGCGAACTCGCCGCCCGGACGTGGAAGTACATCCAAAACTACGCAGACGCCAAGACCGAGGTCATCGACGAAATCATCGGGCGGGCCAAGGCCGAAAGCTCATCGCAGTACGACGACTTCAGCGAGGACTACGCCCGGCACTCGGAACAGAACCCCTACCAGCGGTACTACGACCGGCCCGCGATCCTCGAGCTGGCCGGCCTGGTCGACGGCAAGCGCGTCCTCGACGTCGGTTGCGCTGCCGGATACCTGAGTGTCGCGCTCGCCGACCGGGGCGCGGACGTGCTCGGCATAGACCTCAGCCAGGGCATGATCGACGTTGCGACGCGGCTGGCGGGCGGCAAAGCACGCTTCCGGCGCGGGGATCTGACCGCGCCGCTGGACTTCGTCGAGACCGGGTCACTCGACGTCATCACGGCTTCCCTTGTCCTGCATTACATCGAGGACTGGGCGCCGACGCTGGCGGAGTTCCGGCGGGTGCTGCGCCCTGGCGGGTCGCTGGTCTTCTCGGTGCACCATCCCGAGGACTGGCACTGGTTCGGCCTGGACGACTACTTCCCGACCGAAGCGATCGTCGACGAGTGGGAGGTCGCGGGCCGCACGCAGCAGGTCCGGTTCTTCCGGCGCCCGCTGAGCCGGACGTTCGGCGCGCTGCGTCAGGCGGGTTTCGACGTCGACGAGATCGTCGAGCCGCAGCCGCTGGCCGAATGCGAGACGGAGTTTCCGGACACCTACAAGTCGCTCAGCACGACTCCGCGGTTCCTGTACTTCCGCGCGATCAGTCCTGGCTGACGGCCGGAGGTAACGTGGGGGCCATGAAGATCGCGATCCTCGACGACTACCAGAACGTGGCGCTCGGTTTCGGCGACTGGGACTCCCTGGCCGCCGCAACCGTGGTGTTCACCAGGCCGTTCGCTGACGACGATGAGCTGGTCGAATGCCTCGACGGCTTCGAGGTCGTCGTTGCCATGCGGGAGCGCACGCGGTTCCCAGCGGAGCTGCTGGCCCGGCTGACCGACCTGAAACTGCTGGTCAGCACGGGCAGCCGAAATGCGGCCATCGACGTCGTCGCGGCCGGGAAGTTGGGCATCGTGGTGTCGTCGACCGGCTACCTTCCGCAGCCCGCCGCCGAGCACACGTGGGCGCTGATCCTTGCCGCGGCCAGGAACCTGCCTGCCGAGCTGCGTTCGATGGCCGAGGGCGGCTGGCAGATCGGCGTCGGTACCGGGCTGTCCGGCAAGACGCTCGGGCTGCTCGGGCTTGGCAGGCTCGGCGCGCAGACGGCGAAGGTCGGGCAGGCGTTCGGTATGGAGACGATCGCGTGGAGCCAGAACCTGACGCCAGAGAAGGCCGCGGAGCACGGCGTGACAGTGGTGTCCAAGGACGAACTGTTCGCGCGGGCGGACTTCCTGTCGGTGCACCTCGTCCTCAGCGAACGCAGCCGGGGTCTCGTCGGCGAGGCCGAGCTGGCGCTGATGAAGCCGTCCTCGATACTGGTGAACAGCTCGCGCGGTCCGATCGTGGACGAGGCAGCGCTGCTGGATGCGTTGCGGCGCAAGGCGATCGCCTGTGCCGCACTCGACGTCTACGACGTCGAGCCGCTGCCGTCCGACCATCCCCTGCGCACGCTGGACAACGTCGTGCTGACGCCACACATCGGCTACGTCACGCGTGAGGCGTACGAGATCTTCTACGGCGACGCCGTCGAGGACATCGCCGCTTATGTTGCCGGGGAACCTATTCGGGTCATGGCGGTTTAGGGCTCGTGAGCGTTCCGGCGCGTTCGAACCGGCCGGAACACTCACGAGCCAACCGCGTCAGGTGAACGGCTGGTAGTCGGGTGCGCAGGTCGTGCCTGGGGCGGGCGTGGTGAGGGTGGTGAAGTAGCTGACCATCGCCGCGGTCGCGCATGCGCTGTGGACGTTGAGCGAGGTGTGCCCGTAGCCGTCGACGACGAGCAGCCGTCCGTCGCCGAGCTCGCTCGCCGTCGCCTGCGCGTTGTGCAGGGGGGTCGCCGGGTCGTACCGGTTGTTGATCACCAGGATCGGGTTCGTCCGCGGGCGGTTCCACGGCCCGAGGTAGCGGTCCTCATCGTGGCCCTGCCAGCCGAGGCACTCGGCCATGTTGAACACCGCGCCCAGCGCGAAATACGGCACCCGCGCGGCTTCGCTCGCAGCCAGCTTGTCGTAGTCGGCCGCGGTCGTCGGGTTCTCGCTGTCGACGCATTGCACCGCGAGGAAACCCGTCGAATGTGTCGGCAGGTACGGGTCGAGCAGCGGCGGCTTGGCGGCGGACGCGCCCGCCGACTTGCCGGCGAGCGCGGCGAAGGTCTCGCCGAGCGCTTTCCAGCGTCCGGCCTGGTAGAAGGCGCTGTCGATGTTCTTCAGGAACGTGGGCAGGGTCGTTCCGCCGACCGGTCCCTGGCTCAGGCGCGCGACGATGTCGGCGAACTTCGTCGGCAGGTCACCGCCGGAAAACGCGCACGCGGGTCCCGCTCGGGTGCATTCGGCGAAGAACCGGTTCAGCTCCTCGAGTTGCGCGCCGGCCGTGTCCGCGCGGACGTCGACCGGTTTGCTCTGCTGCCCGGGGTCGCCGGTCGCGTTGGCGACAAGATCCAGCGTGCCGTCCAGGGCGAAGGCGCGGACGTTGCCGGGGAACAGGTTCGCGTACGTCCCGCCGAGGTAGGTGCCGTAGGAGTAGCCGAGGTAGTTCAACGTTTTGTCGCCAACGGCCTGCCGGAGCAGGTCCATGTCGCGCGCGACGTTCGCCGACGACAGGTGGTCGAGCAGCGCGCCCGAGCCGGCCGCGCAGTCCTTACCCGGCGCCGCGGCCGTGGCGTAGAACGCATCGTGCTGGGCCGGCCGCATCGGGTTACCACTCAGCGGGGTGTCGGCTCCGGGGCAGTTGACCGGAGCGCTCGCTCCGATCCCGCGCGGGTCGAAGCTCACCAGGTCGAAGCGTGCGCGGAGGTCCGCGGGGTAGCGTTGTCCGAAGTGGACAAGTTCGCTGACGCCGTCGCTGCCGGGGCCGCCGAAGTTGAAGAACAGCGAGCCGATGCGGTGGGCGGGATCCGTCGCGGGGAGCTTGATCGCCGCAAGGTTCAGACTCGAGCCGTGTGGCTCGCGGTAGCTCACCGGAACGGTCGCGCCCGAGCACTGGAACCCCTGGTGGCACGGCGTCCAGTGCAGGGCGGGGGCGGCGGCGCCGTTGGTGCCCATGGCCGGCGGTGACGTGTCCGCGGACGGCGTCGCGGAAGTCGGCGCGGTCGAGGTCAGCGTGGCCGAGCAGCCGACGAGCAGGCAGACGGCGGTTACTGCGGCTATGGCGGCGAAACCCCGGCGGAGCCGGGACGTCACGCGGAGAGCTCCGCCAGCACAGCATCGGTGTAGGGCGGCCAGTTCTCGGCGGCCCAGGGGCCGAACGCGCGGTCGGTCAACGCGATGCAGGCGGCCTTCGCGACCGGGTCGACCCACAGGAACGTCCCAGACTGACCGAAATGCCCGAACGTCGACGGTGAGCTGTGCGCGCCGGTCCAATGAGGACTCTTGTGGTCGCGCAGCTCGAAGCCGAGACCCCAGTCGTTGGGCTTCTGGTGCCCGAAGCCGGGAAGGACCCCGCTGAGGCCGGGAAAGACGACGGACGTCGCTTCGTGCAGGGTCTGCGGGTCGAGGAGTTTCGGCTCCTGCAGCTCGGTGGCGAACGCGATCAGGTCGTCCACACTCGACACCGCGCCCGACGCGGGCGAGCCCTCGAGCTTGCTGCTGACCATGCCGAGTGGGCCGAACAACGCCTCGGCCTGGTACTCGGCGAACGGGATGCCGGAGTGTTCGGCGAGAGTGTCGGCGAGCACCTCGAACCCGGCGTTGGAATACAGCCGACGGGTGCCGGGCGGCGCCATCGCTTTGTGCGCGTCGAAGGCGAGGCCGGAGGTGTGCGCGAGCAGGTGCCGGACAGTGGAGCCCTCCGGGCCGGCCGGCGTGTCCAGCTCGACGACGCCTTCCTCGATCGCGATCAACGCCGCATATGCCGTCAGCGGCTTGCTGACCGACGCGAGCCCGAACACGCGCCGCGTGTCGCCATACTGGCCCAGCACGTCCCCGGCCGCACTCACCACCGCCGTCGCCGCGTTGTCCACCGGCCACCGCTCGATCGCCCGCACACTCTCCATGCCCACCACCCTAGAGCCCGCGAGTTTGCCGCCCATGCACACGTGTCCGCCGTTCATGCACGCGAGTCCCACGCCCAGAGCCGCGAGTCCCACGTTCACGCCCGGCGAGTCCCACGTTCGGAGGTCCGAGTCCCACGTTGGCGGTGGTCGGCTCGGGCGGCCGTAGACGACCTCGTCGACCTGACCGCACCGCGTGGTGATCAACTCGCCCGGGTCGGGCATCCGCCGCAACCGGACCCGGTGCCAGTGTCCATCGAACACCGGGTGCAGCCCGCCAGAGCCGCATACCTCGCGATCTGGCATGACACGCAGGAACCACGCACCGGCGATCTGCCACACACGGTCAAGGGTTTTCCGGATCGATTCGGCGCTCAAGAGTCTGGTCACCGACACCGCGAAGAGGATTGCGGAAGCGGCGATGACGATCTCGCCGCTCGCTTGGCGGGATCGCTGACGCGGCTACGTGGGACTCACCGCCCCGAATGTGGGACTCGCCCGTCTTGAACATGGGACTCGCGGGCACGCGAAATGGGCGGGGTTCGGTGTGAACCCCGCCCATTCGTGTTTCGTGCAGCCTCAGGCGTCGAGATCGCTCGCGATGAGCTCGGCGATCGCGTCGACGGCGGCTTGTGCGCCCTCGCCCTCAGCGGTGATGACCACTTCGTCGCCGTGGACGGCTCCGAGCGCCATCAGGTTGAGCACACTGCCGGCGGGAACGGCGGCCTCGCCGTTCTTCGCGATGCTCACCGCCACCGGCTGCGCGGCGGCCGCCTTGGCTACCAGCGCGGCGGGCCTGGCGTGCAGGCCTACCTTGCTTGCCACGGTGACACGTCGTTCGGGCATCGATGAGGGTCCTTTCTGAAGGGATGAAGGCTCTTACTTCGCGGCCGTCTTCTCGAGATCGGCCTCGATCGAGTCGTCCTCACGACCCGGGGTGCGCAGGTTCCACTTGAGGATCACGAAGCGGAACACGACGTAGTAGATCACGGCGAACACCAGGCCGATGGGGATCAGCAGCCAGGCCTTGTGTGCGGTGTCCAAACTGGAGTTGAGCGCGAAGTCGATCGCGCCGCCGGAGAACGAGAACCCGAGGTGGATGCCCAATGCGTTGACCAGTGCCAGCGAAAGCCCGGTCATCACCGCGTGGAACAGGTACAGCGGCCACGCGACGAACATGAACGAGAACTCGATCGGCTCGGTGACACCGGTGATGAACGAGGTCAGCGCCGCGGCGATCATCACGCCGCCGACGATCTTCTTCTGCGAAGGCTTCGCGGTCTGCCAGATGGCCAGCGCGGCCGCGGGCAGGGCGAACATGAAGATCGGGAAGAAGCCGGTCATGAACGTGCCGGAACCCTGCACGTGGTGGAAGAAGTTGGTGAGGTCGCCACCCTGGAAGATGAACCACACCGGCACGTTCAGCAGCTGGTGCAGGCCGATCGGGATGAGCAGGCGGTTCAGGAACCCGTAGAGCCCGCCACCGAGCACCGGGGCGCTGGTGACCGCGCTGCCGATGTTGGTGATCGCGTGGTCGACGTACTTGAACACGATGCCGAACAGGACGCCGAGGATGATCATCGAGAACGCGGTGATGATCGGCACGAACCGGCGGCCACCGAAGAAGGCCAGCCAGGCCGGCAGCTTGATGCGGTGGTACCGCTGCCACAGCAGCGCGGCGACGATACCGGTCACGACACCGGTGAGCACGCTGTACGGCCAGTGGATCGGCGCGCCCTCCCAGCCGGCTTTGTAGCCTTCCTGGCTGTTGATCGGGGCGATGGCTTGGATGACCTTGTTGAACACGACCCAGCCGACGACTGCGGCTACCGCTGTCGAACCGTCGCCCTTGCGGGCGAAGCCGACCGCGATACCGACGGCGAACAGCAGCGGCAGCCAGTCGAACAGGCCACCGCCTGCCGCGCCGATGACGGCCGCGACCTTGTTCCAGCCGAGACCGTCCTTGCCGAACACGTCGTCCTGGCCCAACCTGTTCAGCAGGCCGGCCGCAGGCAGAGTGGCGATGGGGAGCATCAGGCTGCGGCCGAAGCGCTGGAGACCGGCCAGGCCCTTGCCCTGTCCCTTCGCCCCCTTCGCGCCCGTTGCCGTGGTGGCGGTCATCGAGTACCTCCGTAGTGGGAATGGTGACCGGAATCCGGGGTATTCCGGTCCAACTGCATCGTGACCTGGTAGTGGTCTCCCCGGTACCAGGAAGTCATGTCCTCCACGGGTTCTCCGTGCGCGCTGGAGACCCGCCGGAACACCAGAAGCGGACTGCCGGCTCGGATGCCGAGCAGTCGCGCGGTCTCCCGGTCCGCCGATTCGGCCCAGACTGTCTGCCGCGCGTTGTCCGGGCGGACGCCGTAGGCCTCGGCGAGGTGGGAGTAGAGCGATTGGGTCAGGTCGAGCTCCAACAACCCGGGCATTCTGCCCGCGTGGTACCAGCCCCGCTCCACGGCGAGCGGGACCCCGTCGGCGCGACGCAGCCGCATCAACCGGTGCGCGGGCACGCCGTCACCGAGGTTGAGCGCGGCGGCGGCCGGCGCCGGTGGGACTTCGGTCGAGGTGGCCAGCACCTCGGTCGTCGGGGACAGGCCCCGGCGGCGCATGTCGTCGGTGAACGACATCAGGTAGAGCTGAAGTTCCATCCGCCGGGTGGCAGTGAAGGTACCTTTGCCCCGGACCCGGGACAGCAGGCCTTCCTCGACCAGCTTCCCGATCGCGGACCGCACCGTCAGGCGCGAGACGTGATACCGCTCGGCCAGCTCACGCTCGGACGGGATGGGTGCGCCGGGCGGCAGTTCCCGCTCGACCGAACGGCGCAGGATCTCCCTCAGCTGGGCGTGTTTGGGCGTGGGCCCGTCGACCACCCGGTCGGTGTCCGGGATGTGTGCTTCCGCGCTCATCGTCGCCACCTTCCCTTCGTGCCCGGGTGCCCCGGTGCTCGCATCTGGACCAGAACATTGGTACGTTCCGGTCTAGACCAATGTCTGATGGGGCAGAGTGCTCCTTCACACCTTCAGGTGTCAACCACTGTTATGTGTTCGTGGCCTGACCGGTGTAGCGGGCGGTCGCAAGTGGCGGTCAAGCCGTCGGACGGCGTAGTAATTGCTGACGCGGACGCCGCGCAGGGCGTGGGAAACAAACGTGAAACAAGGAGGCCGCGATGGCGGACGACAGGCCGGAAAAGATTCTCGCGGCGCTCGGTGGCGCCGGCAACGTCATCGAGATCGAGGGCTGCATCACGCGCCTTCGGTGTGAGCTCGAAGACGGTTCGCTCATCGACGAGCCGGCGCTGAAGAAGGCCGGGGCGATCGGCGTGGTCAAGCGTGGCGGGGTGGTCCAGGTCATCGTCGGTCCCGAAGCCGACACGATCGCCAGCGACATCCAGGACCTGCTGTGAGCTTGGACATCCTCAGCCCGGTCGCCGGGAAGACGGTGCCGATGAGCGAGGTGCCGGACCCGGTCTTCGCGGAGTCGATGGTCGGCCCCGGGCTCGCGGTGCTGCCCTCGGGCGGACGTCAGGACGCGGTGGCGCCGGTGGACGGCACGGTCGTCACGCTGCACCCGCACGCGTTCGTGATCGCGACCGAAGGCGGCCAGGCGGTGCTCGTGCACCTCGGCATCGACACGGTCCAGCAGAAGGGCGAGGGCTTCACCCTGCGCGTGGTCAAGGGCGAGTCGGTCCGGGCGGGTCAGCCCCTCATCGAGTGGGACCCCGACGCGGTCGTCGCGGCCGGCTTTTCGGCCGTGGTGCCGGTGGTCGCCCTCGACGCCCAGCCGGAAGCGCTCTCCGGGCTGAACACCGGTGCCGAGGTGGCTCCCGGCGATCTCGTGTTCAGCTGGGACAACTAAGACGCGGTTTCGGACAAAGAGAGCCAAAAGGACGGATGTCGCGGCCCGCTCAGGTGGGTCGCGACATCCGTCTGTTCAGGTGGTTCAGGCGGTGACGACTTTGCCGTCGGTGACCTTGACGTTGACCTTGGGCAGCGGCGAAGGGGCCGGCCCCTTCTTGACCGTGCCGGTCACCGCGTCGTAGACCGAACCGTGACACGGGCAGTGCAGTTCGGTCCCGGCAGGCAGGACCGTGCAGCCCTGGTGGGTGCAGATCGCGCTGAAGCAGGCCGCGGTGGTGTCGGTCGGCCGGGCGACGATGAGCGGTTTGCCGTCGGAGCTCTGGGCGGAGGTCGCCTGCCCGACGGTGATGCTGGCGAGGGTGGCGATCGGCTGGTTGGCGGCCGGTGGTTTGTCCGATGCCGAGGATGAGCTTGCGGCACCCCCGCCACTCGAGCCGCAGGCGGCGAGTGCGACGGCGCTGACGGCTACTCCGGCGGCAGCGGCACCACTGGTCAGGACGGTCCGGCGGGTGGGAAGTTGTGCAGTCATGCCTGATGTTACGTAGCCCGCAGGGCTTCGGTTCAACCCGGAGGGCTGATTTTCCCGGCCGGGGTTGGTGTTTATCCGTCTTGGTCGGATTCGCGCGGATTTTTTCCGGAGATCGACATGTTCCCCACAGTTTCGTGAACCGGTTTCGGACTACACACGTGTGCATGCCATACGGGTTCGAAGCAACGATGAGGAGCGGGTCATGATCTCGTGGTTGGTACGGGTTCTGGTGGCGGCCGCACTGCTCGGCTCGGCATGGGTGCACTACGACCTGTGGCGCAACGGGTTCAGCGACATCGCCGTCATCGGGCCGCTGTTCCTGGTCAACGCCGTGGCCGGGGTGGTGATCGCGGTGGGCGTGCTCGCCTGGAGCCACTGGATCCCGGCGTTCCTGGCGGCCGGATTCGGCGCCTCGACACTGGGGGCCTACGTACTGTCGGTGACAGTCGGCCTCTTCAACGTCCAAGAGCAGTTCACCACCCAGGCCGAGCTCTGGGGAGTGATCACCGAAGCTGTCTGCATCGTGCTCGGGATCGCGCTGATCGTCATGGCGGTGCGGCCGGGCCGCCGCGCGTGAGGGAGGCCGCCGAAGACCAGTTGATGCGCGCGCTCCATTCGGACCACGCGAGCGCGTTGTGGTCGTACGCGCTTCATCTGACCAACGGCGACCGCACCCGGGCCGAGGACGTGGTGCAGGAGACCCTGCTGCGGGCGTGGCGGCATCCGCGGGTGCTGGACCAGTCACAGGGGTCGGCCAGGGCCTGGCTGTTCACCGTGGCGCGCCGGATCGCGATCGACGGCTGGCGGTCGGCGACCTCGCGGTCCGAGGTCAGCACGGACGCACCGCCGGAGCGGTCCGTCGGGGACGGTACGGACCGCGTCCTGCAGGGTTGGCTGGTGGCCGAGGCACTGGGGGAGTTGTCCGTGCGCCACCGCGAGGTGCTTATCCTCTGTTTCTTCGACGGACATTCGGTGGCCGACGCCGCCGCGCGGCTGGGGGTGGCCGAGGGGACGGTCAAATCGCGGACGCACTACGCGTTGCGGGCGCTCAGACTGGTGTTGGAGGAGAAGGGGGTGACGGAATGAGCGCGGACGATCCATTCGAGAGCCTCGACGCGGCCTACGTGCTCGGTTCCCTGTCCTCTGAGGACAGACAAGCGTTCGAGACGCATCTCGAGGGCTGTGAGCGGTGTTCGGAGTCGGTCGCTGCCATTAGCGGGCTGCCGGGCCTGCTTTCGCAGGTCCCGGACGTGGAGAAGCCGCCTGAAGGCCTGCTGAAGTCAGCGCTTGCCCGGTCTAGGCGGACCAGGCGGCGGAGGCTGGCGACCGTGGCCGGCTCTGCGGTGGTGGCCGTCGCGTCGTTCGGCGCGCTGGTCATTTCGCTGATGACGCCCGGACCTTCGGGCGATCCCGCCGGTGTGTCGATGACGGCGTTGGGCGGCTACCCGGTGCAGGGCAACGTCGCGCTCGCCGATCAGAACTGGGGCACGAGCGTCGCGATGTCGTGCAGTTACGGCGGCAAGAAGGCGCACGACTACGTGCTGGTCGCCATCGGATGGAACGGCGGGACCGCCGAGTTGGCCACCTGGCACGCGATGCCGGAGAACACCGCGCGGATCGTCGTGGGCACCGGGATGCGGCGCGCCGACATCAAGGCACTGGAAGTCCGCACGACTTCGGGGGTGCCGCTGCTCCGGCTGACCCCAATGCCTGGAACTTAGGGCTGACGTGGCAGGTGTGGCGTTGTGACGTGCCGTGAAGGCCACCTTAGTCAAGTTCCGACATGAGGTAATCGACCCGTAGATCCTATTTGACCTGATCAGGCCTACTTGGCCGCCGACGGTACTCAGCTCCCGCCCCGGATGTCCGAACACCAGCCCCAACCCGGGTCGGTGCCCCGAGTGCCGTAACAGGGCCCGCCGTGCTGGGGGGACCCGTGCCGACCGTGGCTATGCCGGGGCACACCGAACCCGGTTCCGGCCCGCTGTGCTGGCCCGTGACCCGCTGTGCCGCTGTGATCGGGCCGAGTGCCCGAGCCATCCGGGCCGCCCGTGTGGTGAGCCGTCCACCGTGGCTGATCACTGGCCGCTCACCCGCCGTGAACTGGTGGCCGGGGGCCTTGATCCTGATCACCCCGCCCGTGGCCGGGGCCTGTGTGCCCGCTGCCATGCCCATGTCACCGCCACCGACACCCGCACCCGTGGAGGCTGGAACAGCCCGTGAGAAACCCGTTCAGCCCCGGCCTCGCCGCCGCGCGCGATGGCCGCAGACCCCCAGGGGGAGCACCCCCGAGCCCGCCCGGCAGGCACAAGCCACTGAGGGCCGTTTCCGTCCCGCCAGGTTTTCGCAGACGCCTATCCCACGTCGGCCGGGTGCTCTTCCGAACTGTCCGGGTGCCGGTGCCGGGCCACGATGTTGCGGACCGCGACGTCGCTGATACCGGCATGCTCGGCGATCCCGGTATAGGTGTGTCCGGCGCGGTGAGCAGCCACGATGCGTGTGTCACGTTCGCCGTGCCAGGCGGTCGCCTGCTCGGCGGCCTCGCTGACGCTGGTCAGCAGTTCCGCCCGCAGCCGCGCGATATCGCGGCCGTCGTCCCCCATGCCTCGATTCTAACTGAGTTCGGATTTCCGAACATCATTCGGATGAGACGGGAGGGTGGCCGTGCCGATCGCCATTGACGGCATCACGCCGTCGGCGCAGATCCGTGCCGACATCGCGGCCGAGGGGAAACCGGTTTTGCTCGGGTTCTCCCGAGGGAAGGATTCGCTTGCGGCGTGGCTGGCGATGCGGGAGGCCGGCATCGAGGTCGTGCCGTACCACCTCAACCTCGTCCCCGGGCTGGCGTTCGTGGAGGAGTCGTTGAAGTTCTACGAGGACTTCTTCGGTACGCGGGTGGTGAACCTGCCGCACCCGACGTTCTACCGGTGGTTGAACGCGTTCGTGTTCCAGCCGCCGGAGCGGTGCGCGATCATCGAGGCCGCCCAGTTCCCCGAGCCCACATACCAGGAGATCGCCGACGCGGTCCGCGACGACACCGGCCACCCCGGTGCCTGGAACGCCGACGGGGTGAGGGCCGCGGACTCGCCCAACCGGCGGATGGCCATGGTCACCCACGGTCCGGTACGAGAGCAACTGCGGCGGGTGTCGATCGTGTGGGACTGGCGCATCGCCGACGTCCGCGAGATCCTCGCCCGCCACTCCTGCCCGCTGCCGCCGGAGTACGAGTGGTTCGGCCGCTCGTTCGACGGCCTGGATCACCGGTTCACTGACCCCATCCGCCGCCACGCACCCGAGGACTACCAGCGGATCTTGGACTGGTTCCCGCTCACTGACCTGGAGGTGTTCCGCCGTGGACTCCAACGATGACGTGCTCGCCCAGCTCCAAGCCAGCGCGGCCGTCGGCAACCCCACTTCCCAAGCGGACCTGCTGGCCCAGCTCAACGCCGACCCAGAACCCGACCCGCTGGCCGGCGTCGAGTACACCGGCGACTTGGCAGCCGACTCCGACGCCGAACTCGACGCCCTGGCGAAAGGCTTCCGCGAGCGGACCAAACGCGAGGACGAGCGTTTCCGCCTGGCCACCGACTCGGAGTTCTGGTTCGCGGTCTGTTTCAAGACCCGGAAGGACAAGGACGCGTTCCTCGCCGCCGCCCGGCTACTGGCCGTGGGTGACAAGTACCTCGATGGGTATGCCGTGGCCCGAGTCTTGGGTATCCCGACGTTGACCGAAGACGACACCGACAGAAAGGAGTAGTCCATGCGTCAGCGTTTCTCCCGCGCCGTCGCGGGAGTCCGGCGCGCCTTCAGCCGCCGTGCATCCAGCGGTAGCCGAGGCCGCACCTCCGGCAGCTGATCAAGCTGATCCAGGGCGAGAAGTTAACAGCTATTTGCTTACCAGACGGTCTACGTCAACTCATGTGGACAGCGCGTCGCACCGTAACCGCAGGTAGCGCTCCTCATGACAACTCATGTGGACGTCCCTGCTACGGTAATAGGAGTTTGCTGCTTCGCTGCTAGAGCAGCAAACCGTCGTCCGCGCTAGCGGACCACCAGGCAAGTTGGGCGGTCGACCTCCAAGAATTTCAAGGAGGCCGACTGAGGTTCCCCCCGGAGAGTGGACACCGTTTTAGCAGGGCACAGCCCTGCTGGAAGGATGTCTGTTATGTCTGCCCGCAAGCGTCGGTCATACACCGCCGAGTACAAGGTCGAGGCCGCGCATCG
>NZ_JAODNM010000052.1 GCF_025464955.1 Amycolatopsis sp.
GCAAAGCCGTCCAGCAGGCCTGGGCCCGCGTCTGGCTCAACGAACTGCGCGACCGCAAGATCCGGGTCAACGTCCTGACCCCCGGCCAGGTCGCCACCGCCAAACAGGAAGAACTGTTCGACGAGGCCACCAAGGCCGCATTCGAATCCCTGATCCCCCGCGGAAAGATGGGCCGCCCCGAAGAAATCGCCACCGTCGCCCTGTTCCTCGCCTCCGACGACTCCAGCTACGTCAACGGCCTGGAACTGGTCACCGACGGCGGCACCACCGCCATCTGACCACACACCGGAATACCGCGGGTACCCCCCCGCAACAACCCAGTCGCCACAAGGAACTGATCTCGAACGTGGACATCCGCAACACGCCGAAATGTTGCGCGGGCGCCCGAATTCGCGTGCTATCGATGATTCTTGGACACCGGTCGGTGTCTACTGGTGAAGCAGTGTCATTCGTGAAGCAAAGCTCTGGAGGAAATTCGTGATCGACCTATCGCCGGCCTGCCAACGCATGATCGATGTGCTGACTGGCATCACCGATGACCAACTGGGCGGCGCCACCCCGTGCGACGACTTCACCGTCGCCGATCGAATAACGATCATGGGATGCCCTCGTCCCGTGTCCATGGCCTGACTCTCTTTTTTGGAATAGCGGCAGGTTCACGAACCCAACCTACCGGCGGAAGATGAGCCGGAGGTGTCGGGAAAGGTGCGGCAGCTGGCCCGGTACGTCGCGGCCGACGCGCTGGGCCCGACCGGCACGAACGAGACACAGCAAAACCTCGAGAACAGGAAGAGAGCACACCTCATGGGCAACATCACCATCATCGGTACGGGGAACATGGCCCGTACCATCGGCACGCTGGCGGTAGCGGGCGGCAACACCGTCGAGGTCATGGGCCGCGATCAGTCCAAGGCCGATAACCTAGCCAAGGCTCTGGGCGGCGGCGCAACGACGGGCAGGTGGGGCGCCGTCCCGGCCGGGGACATCGTCATCACTGCCCTGTTGTACGACGCTGTCGTTCCGGTCGTCGTCGAGTACGGAGACGCCCTCTCGGACAAGGTCATCGTCGACATCAGCAACCCCTTCAACGCCACGTTCGACGGTCTGGCCCACAGCGAGGAGACCTCGATCGCGCAGGAAGTCGCCAAGGTGGCCCCGGCCAGCGCCAGCGTGGTGAAGGCATTCAACACCATCTTCCGTAATGTCCTGGAAAAGGGGCGGCCCAACGTCTTCATCGCTGGCGACAATGCGCAGGCCAAGGCGGGCGTGGCGGCATTCATCGAGAGCCTCGGGCTGCGCCCGCTGGACGTCGGCGGCCTGAAAATGGCGCACTGGCTGGAAGGAGTGGGCGTGGTCACGGTGGGCCTCGCCGGCAACGGGGTCGGCCACTGGGACTTCGCCCTCGGCGTCAACGAATTCACCGGCTGAGCCCCCGGGGCCGAGGAACCCGATTGGTCCCCGGGATGCTCCTACCGCTGTGATCGAAGTGCCCGCAACGCGGCCACCAGGCCGTGGTCCAACGCCAAGGTGCGGACGCTCGCCTCGGTCTTCGGCGGACACGCGACCACGGTCCTGGACCTGGTGTGATACCTGCAGCACTTTGGCGTCGACCGACCCGAGCGGCATGTGCTGGGGCTGGCTCCAGTGGGCATGCGACGGGGGAGGCGCTACCCTTCACTATGGATTGGACTTGATTGCCACAGTGCTTTACGGGATTTACAGCGCAGCTACTATGGTGTGAGCGGAGTGAATTGGTTCGGCAATCTATTTGGGCCCGCTGGTTGGGGAATAGGTCGTATTCTCAATCTTCCATTTGATATTCTTCAGCTGGCAGGTTGGCTCAAGGACCCCAAGGTCTATCTGCCGGGCTGTCATGATGGGAAGCTCGACTTTGTCTGGTAGGATCTGGCGGAGTTTGGGGTGACGTGTGGGCGGCGTTGGCAAATCTCGCTTCAATGAATGTGTGATACTAGGAGAAATACTTGCGGTCCAGGCTTGTGGTCAGCGCGATTCTGGTGCTTCTGTGTACTGCCATCACGTGTTCTTGTAGCGCGATTCGGAACTCTCGTTATCAGGATGGCGCAACGACTCAGATCCGCAACGATTCGCATGTTCCTGTCGTTCTCTCGCTGTGTGCAGACGATCACTGCCACGAGCAAGTTCCTGAAGTGCGTATCAACTTCGCTCCAGGTTATTCAACTGCAGTAAACGTATCCTTCGATGCCTCAGAAACATTTTTAGTTCGCACGGCGGGTTCAGCGCGTTGTTTGGCGGTTGCTGAGCATCTGTCCAATGTGCACCCGACCGTGTTGGTCTCGCAGTCGACGGACTGCGGTTAGGTCACCGCGCACGACCTGGTCGAGTCGGTTGCAGAATTTTGCTATCGGTGCTGGCGTGGTCCTTCAGGCTGAAACTCGAATTTCGTTGATCGGGCCGGTTCTTCTGTGCGCCCCCGAGTGTGCGGCAACGATGTTCGCCGAGCAGATCGATGGCCTGTCTGCTCGGTATCGCCGCCGCACGGTTGTGCTGCCGGCCATGCTGGAACAGGCACGGCGGGCCTTGGCGGGCCTTGGCGGGCCGGGCAGGCGCGCGACTGGCCGCGAAACTGGGAATCCGGGTCCACGGGAGCACCCTGTTGCGCCTGGTCCGCTCGTCGCCTGAACCTGGATTTTGTCGGTCGTGAGGTATCCGGAGAGTTCCAAGCCGGTGATGCCGTGGTGTGCGGACCAGCGGTGTCTGTTCCGGGCTGCGGGCACAGGGAAGAGCGTCGCCCCCACTGTCTATCGGGGGGACGACGCCCGGACCGCAGACGTGATCGGGTTACCAAGCGTGCACAGTGCGCCCTGCGAAATGGCCTCGGCGTCGGCACCCGCGGATCGGATGCGGAGGCAGGCCAACGGCGCACAGCCTTATCGCGGCGTACTCCGCGTGGGTGCCCGGTGCTGCTTCTGCTGGAACTCCGGCTGGGAGCCCGGACCTTATCTCCTGGTCCTGCCTTGGCCTGTCGATGCTCCTGCTCATAGGTCTACGCCGCGACACGCCGCGGCACAAGGGCAGTCGACCATCAGATGCTGCACCGTAGCGCGGTGAGCATGGACTCCCGTCATCGTTGAGGTCGCAAACGGCATCATGTCGCGCAGCGACCGTGTGTTGGTCCATGGCCGCCGCGGACTCGCCTTGTTTCGCCGAGGCACTTGCACCGCTGTATTCCACGCACCGCGACGGCATCGAAGGCTGCGCGGCCCAGATCTCCGGGCAAGACCGAGGACGTTCCCGGAACCGAACAGGAAAGTCAGACCTACTCTTCGCAGCGCTCACACCGAAACGCTGTCCAGTGCGAGTGTCGGCGTGTGGCGAAGCTGAGGTTCTGGCGCATCTCCAGCCGGATGTGGCAGCGGGCACCTAGCCGGTGCCGATTGGTGGTACGCCGTGGACAGGCATGCGCTGGCCAACCGTCGGCTCTGAAGATCGCCCGTGAGGGCAGGACGCAGCGAACGCTGGGATTTAGCGTTGCGGGGACTGGTAGTTCCTCCCCACCTCCAGGAGAACCACGCATGCCGAACTGGACACGACTCCGCCCTGCCCTCGCGCTGGCGTTACTCGGACTGCTGACCATCGCCCCCGCGACTCCGGCCGCGGCCAAGCCGCTGGAGCAGCACTGCAACTCCGACATCACCACCGGCAAGGTCGCCTGCTACCCGAGTTTCGCCGCGGAGATCGACGCGCTCAGCGGCGGCCGCGTCGCCGACGTCACTGATGCTCACACACTGACCCAGGCCCAGGTCGGCCGCATCGCGGCGGCCTCCCCGTTCATCCTCGGGGTGCTCTACGCCGACATCAACTACGGAGGCGGGACCTGGACCTTCACCTCCACCGCCGGCTGTGGGACGAACCATTTCCGGTACTTCGGCAGCGCCGAACTGAGAGGCACCTTTATCGACAACCAGACCACGTCGTTCAAAGGGTTCTCGAACTGCTCCCTGAAGATGTTCGAGGACGACACCCTGCTCATCGTCCAGTACCCCAACCTCGATCCGTCCGGCAGCTGCATGGTGTCGGCCTGCATGGGGCCGATTGGGTCGACGTCCGCGCTCACCGCGCTCAACGACCAGGTCTCCTACGTCGAGATCTACGGTCTGTGACTATCGTGATCGGCTGGTCGACGCGGTGCGCACGCTCTCGTAAATGACAGGCTGGGTCACTGCGGGTCGGGCTCGGTCGGAAGTGCGCTGACCCCTCGGACGGCGGCGATCACCGCGGCGATGCGGGGGGAGAGGTGTTCACCGTCGCGAACGATCACCACGTTGTGTCGCAAGGTGTCGAGCCCGTCGATCGGTAGCCGGACGAGCTTGGCCTCGGCGCCGGCGGGCGTCAGCTCCGGCGCGATTGTGACGCCCCAGCCGACCCCGACCAGCCCGATGGCGGTGCCGATGTCGTTCACGGTCGCTGTCACCCTTGGCTCGAAACCTGCCGTGATGCACAGACTCAGTGTGAGCTGGCCGAGTGTGCTATTCGGACACACGACCCATGACTCGTCGTGCAACTGCGCCATCGTGCAGCTGCGACGGTTCGCCAGCGGGTGGTCCGCTGGGACGCAGAGGCGCAGGGGATCGTGTCCGAGAACCCACTCGCGCAACCCCGGCGCGGTCCGGGGGTGCGCCGCGCCGTACCGGGACACGATCACCATGTCGAGTTGATCGCGGCGCACCGCGTCGGCGCCTGCCTCATCGGTGGTGGCGGCCAGTCTGATCTCCATTTCGGAGAATCGGTGACGGACCTCGGTCAGCGCGCGGCTCATGATGCGGGGGCCCTCGTGAAACGGCACGCCGACGCGCAACAGGCCGGTGAACCCCTCGGACTCAGTGGCCAGTGACGCCTCGGCGGAACGCAACTCGACGAGGATACGTTCGGCGTGTTCGACGAGGTTGTGTCCGGCGGGAGTCAGCGTGATGTGGTTCCCGGTGCGATCGACGAGCGCCGTACCCGTATCGCTTTCCAGTGCCGTGAGCTGCTGCGAGACCGCCGAACGGGTGTATTGCAGCACTCGCCCGGCCGCGGCGATGGATCCCTCGGCCGCTATCGCGCGCAACGTGATCAGCTTGCGAACATCGAGCATGTGTCAATTCCTCTAACGCTCGGGGTCATCGATCGTAACGTCAGTTTACTTGCTCCGGCCGCTCGGCGTGTCTGTACTTGTCACAGCGCGCGACCCGTTTCGGGGACCACGCCGAGTACACCGACAACGAGGTCGCCGAGGAGTTGCGCGATGAGTGACCACCGCTTGCCCCCGCACACACCCCTTCGAACGAGGTCCACCGGCCAGTCCGCCCACTTCCGCAGGAGTCGCGGCCTGGCCCGCGCGATCGCTATCGTGGCCGCGACGGCGACGACGCTCGCCGGCTGCTCCGCGACGGCGACGTCAGGCGGGTCGGGGTCCGGACCGCTCACGATCGGCATGTCATTGCCGCTCACCGGCGCGGCGGCCGACGTGGCGAAGTCCGGCTACCAGGGCTACAAACTGTGGGCGTCGCAGGTCAACGCCGCCGGCGGGCTGCTGGGCCGCAGTGTCCACCTCGACGTCCTCGACAACGGCTTCGATCCGAACCAGACGGGCACCGACTACACGCGCCTGATCAGCCAGAACAAGGACGACCTCCTCCTCGGCACGTTCTCGTCGCTGCTGAACGCGCCGGCCTCGGCGATCGCCGCGCGACAGCAGATGCTCTACGTCGAACCGTCCGGCGGTGCGGCCTCCCTGTTCACCCGGGGCTTCACGAACCTGTTCTTCGCACAACCGGGGACGACGGCGAGCCTGCCCGATCTGTTCGTCCAGTGGTTCGGTTCGTTGCCCGCGGACCAACGTCCGAAGACCGCCGCCTACCTCACCCAGGACGACCCGAGCGCGAGTCCCGCGATCGCGGTCTTCAAGACCAAGCTCCTGGCGCTCGGCGTCACCCAGGTCTACGACCAGACCTACGACCCGAGCACCTCGAACTTCGACTCCATCGCGGCCGGTGTCGCGCACGCCCAGCCGGACATGGTCATCCAGGGCGCGGTGAGCAACGACGGCGCGCCTTTCGTCCGGTCGCTGGAAAAGCTGAACTTCAGCCCGAAGATCCTCTTCCAGACCCGCGCGCCCGCCGACGACACCTACCCGGGCGCGATCGGTGCGAAGAACACCGAAGGCGTGTTCACCGCGGAGGCATGGAGCCCGAAGTCGACCTATACGGGCAATGCCGCTTTCGTCTCCGCGTACACGGGGATGTTCGGCAGCCCGCCCGACGAGGACGCGGCCAACTCCTACACCGCGGCGCAGGTGCTCGCCGCGGCCGTCAAGGCGGTGGGGCGGATCGACCAGAAGGCGCTCGCGGACTGGCTGCACACCCACACCGTCGACACCATCGTCGGGCCGTTGAAATGGGACTCCACCGGCGATCCGATCGGCACCGCGCTGCTCGCGCAATGGCAACAGGGCACGCTGCAGGTCGTCGCGCCGAAGTCGGCCGCAACCAGCACCACGGTCGTCTACCCGAAGCCGGGCTGGTCCAACTGATGAGCGAACTCGTTCAGACGCTCATCTTCGGGATCCTCATCGGCGGCGTCTACGCGCTGATGGCGACCGGGCTCACGCTCACCTTCGGCGTCATGAAGATCGTCAACATGGCGCAGGGCGCTTTCCTGATGGTGTCCACCTACCTGTGTTACGCCCTGTGGCAGCACTTCGGCCTCGACCCCATCCTCGCCGCGTTCCTGGTGATGTTCCCGATGGCCGCACTCGGGCTGGTGGTCTACAAACTCGTCATCGAGCGGCTGGAACGCATCGACCCCGGCCTGACCATCGTGGCCACGTTCGCGCTCGCGCTGATCACCGAGGCGTTCCTGGCGCTGCTGTGGGGACCCAACCAGCGGACGACCACCCCGGCGTACTTCAACCAGGCGATCCACCTGGGCACGCTGGTGGTCCCGCGCGCGCAGTTCTACGCGTGCTTGCTCGCGATCGCGATCACGGTGGTGCTGCAGGTCGCGATCAAACGGACCTGGCTGGGCCGCGCGATCACGGCCGCGTCGGAGAACCCAGAAGGCGCCCGGTTGATCGGGGTCGAACCCGCGCGGGTCGGGGCGTGGATCTTCGCCATCGCCACCGGATCGACCGCGTTCGGCGGCGCCGCGCTGAGCTTCCTCTACCAGTTCACCCCGGACACGCAAGACTTCTGGCTCGGACTGACCTTGAGCGTGGTGATCGTCGGCGGGCTGGGCAGCGTGCCTGGAGCGTTCGCCGCCGGGATGCTCCTCGGCCTCGCCGAGTCGCTGACCACGACGTACGTCTCGGTGCGCTGGGCGACCGCGGTCCCCACGGTGCTGATCCTGGTCGTACTGACCATCCGGCCGCAGGGGCTGTTCACCCGCGCGACACGACAGGACGCCGCCTCATGACTTCTCCTGTTCGGCTTCGCCACGCGTGGATCCCGGTCGCACTCGCCGCGCTGCTCGGGTTTCCCTTGGTATCGGGCGACATCTACTATCAGAACCTGCTGATCATGACGTTCCTGCTGGCCATCGGCGCGAGCGGCTGGAACATCATGGGCGGGTACGCGGGGTACCTGTCGCTGGGCAACAGCGCCTTCATCGGACTGGGTGCCTACACCACGGGCATCCTGGCCGCCAAAGCCGACGTCTCGCCGTTTCTGGGCTGCCTCGTCGGCGGCCTGACCTGTGCCATCGGCGCCGCACTGCTCAGCCTGGTCACGCGGCGCACCCGGGGCATGTACTTCGTGATCGTGACCTTCGCGACGATGCAGCTGCTCGGCGTGGTGGCCACGACCTGGTCCGGGCTGACTGGCGGTAGCCAGGGCCTGGCGTTGCCGCTGCCGATGTGGAGTCTGTCCTATCAGGACTGGCCGTTCTACTATCCGATGCTCGGCCTGCTCGTGGTGACTGTCGCCGTGTCGGCGTGGGTGCGGCGCAGCAAGCTGGGCCTCGGCCTGTTCGCGATCCGGGACGACGAGGACAAGGCCGCGGGGCTCGGGCTGCGGACCGCGGTGTACAAGATGATCGCCTTCGTACTCGGCGGGACCTTTGTCGGTATCGCGGGTGGTATCTACGCCTACTACGTGACGTTCCTGAATACGGCGGCCGTTTTCGACATCGTCACGAGCGTGCTCATCGTCCTCGCGGTGCTGCTTGGCGGCAGGGGCACCCTGTGGGGGCCTGTCCTCGGCGCGTTCATCGTCGCGCCGATCAGCAACTTCACCAGCACCGGCCTCGGCGGAGCCGACGCGGGCGCCATCCGGCTGCTGCTGTTCGGCGGTTTGCTCGGAGCCGTGGCCATCTTCCTGCCCCGTGGCGTCCTGCCGGTCATCGAGTCCTGGTTCCGCCGCCTGTTCGCGCGCGGCGTGGGGCACGCCCCGCCACACGCGCACCGTTCGCGGGTGGGCAGCGGCCCAGCGGTCGACCGCGGCGCCGACGCGTCGGAAGTGCTGGTGGTGCGCGGTCTGCGCAAATCGTTCGGCGGCCTCCGCGCGGTCGACGGTGTCGACCTGGACCTGGCGGGGGCACAGATCACCGGGCTCATCGGCCCCAACGGTTCGGGCAAGACGACGCTGTTCAATGTCATCGACGGAACCGTCCCCAGCCGGGACGGCACCATCACCGTCGGCGGTCGCCGGCTCGAACGGACGGGACGCCCCGGGCGCGCTCACGCCGGGCTCGCCCGTACCTACCAACTCCCCAGGCTGTTCGACGGGCTCACCGTGGTCGAGAACCTCGTCGTTCCCGAACGAAGGTTCGCCTTCGGCAGGCTGTGGACCAAGCGGGTCACCGCGGCCGAACGCGAACGGGCGCTGGCCGTCCTCGACGACCTCGGGCTCGCCGGTTACGCGGACGACAGTCCGGCCGGGCTGAGCTACGGACAGCGGAAACTGGTCGAGCTGGCCCAGGTCCTGTGGCTCGATCCGGTGCTGGTCATGCTGGACGAGCCCGCCGCGGGCATCAGCCCGGCCCTGTCCGCGCGGCTCGCGGACACGGTCCGGTCCCTGCGGCGGCGCGGGGTCGGCGTCCTGCTGGTCGAACACGACCTGGCGTTCATCGCCGGTCTCTGCGAACAGGTCTACGTCATGTCTCGCGGCGCCATCATCGCGCACGGCTCCGTCGCCGACGTCAGCGCGGAGCAAGCCGTTGTCGACGCCTATCTCGGCGACACACCCGTACCGGTACCAGCGGAGGGCCTCGCATGATCCACATCGAAGGACTGTGGGCAGGCTACGGCGGCCTGGACATCCTCCGCGGCGTCGACCTGCGTGTGGAGCGAGGCTCGGTCAACTGCATCGTCGGACCCAACGGGGCGGGCAAGTCGACCGTGCTGAAGACGATCAGCGGGCTGCTACGGCCTCGACGCGGATCGATCGTCATCGACGGCGCCGACCTCGGCGGCACCCCGCCGGCGACGGTCCTGCACGCCGGCGTGGTCCAGGTCCCGCAGAAGAACGCGCTGTTCGCGAAGCTGACCGTGCGGGACAACGTGTTGATGGGCGGTTACATCCACCGCCGTCGGAGTAAGGACCTCGAGCGGCGGTACGGGCAGTTGGCGGAACAGTTCCCGCTCCTGGGCGAGCGCCCGGACGCCCCGGCCGGTTCCCTGTCCGGCGGCCAGCGGCGCACGGTGGAATTCGCCCGCGCGTTGATGCTCGAGCCGAAGGTGGTGCTGCTGGACGAACCCACGCTAGGCCTCGACCCGCTGAGCCTCGGGATCGTCCGCGACAGCGTGCTTGCCCTGCACGCCGGCGGTGTCACCGTGCTGATGGTCGAACAGAACGTGCGGTTCGGGCTGGCGCTGGCCGACCGGGCCACCGTGATGAGCGCGGGCCGGGTCGTGCTCACCGGCACTGCCGCGGAGATCCGGGACAAGCCGGACCTGATGGACGTGTTCTTCGGCGCCGCGCGGCCCGGCGAGCGCGCCGTCCCCGAGCGAACCCCCTAGCCGGAATACCGGTTCACCGAACAGCCGTCCCCACTGGACTGAGGAGCACCCCGTGACCATTCGTGAAAGCCCGGAACTCGTCCGGCTGTTCACCACCTACACCGCCGATCCCGACAGCATCGGCCGGCACCTGACCCGGGCTGTCACCGCCCGTGGTCGCAACGACCCGCTGCTCGTCGCCACCGGCGCCGACATCGCGTTGTATCCCGGCGGCGGCAAACCACCGGTGGTCGAAGGGTTCCGAATCTCGACGAAGGGGTTCAAAGAGCTGAGCGGTATCTCCCACCTCGGTCCCGCGGTGGCCAGCCTGGTCAATCTCCGCGCGTTGCTCGGCGACGGCTCCTGGCGAGCCCACGCCGAGCGTCTGCTGGCCGAGGTCAAGAACACCCGCGCCGCGAACGGAGTCGAGCTCTGGCGGGACACCCTCGCGGTCGAGGCCTACCGGGGGCGCGAACAGGAGATTGCCGACCTGGTCGACTACTCCTGCGCGGTGACCGCCCGCTACCTCACCGCGGCGCTTGCCGACGAGGACTACCTCACCCCCGAGACACTCCGGTCCGACTTTCTCGCGGGCGGGGGTGATGTCGACCTTCCCGTGCCCGTGAACGACATGATGGTCGCGACGTTCTTCCTCGCCGGCCTGGACATCGGCTTCCGCATCACCCGCTGGCTGAGCGCCCAGGACATCGACTGGGAACGGGCCATGGTCGTCATCGCCGGCCAGCAGGGGCGTCCGACGGCCGGGGTCACCTGGAACACCAGCAGCGTGGCGACCTCGATCCTCGGTGCCTCGGGCGGTCGCCTTCCGCTGGAACGGATGTACCTCGCCCCGCACGCCCCGACCTTCCCCACTCCGGTCGACGGCGACCTCACCGGGGTGATCGCGCTGGAGGAGCGGTTGCGCGGCATCTGGTGTGGCACCAGGGCCACCGTCGAGCTCGGCGCGGTGATGTTCGACGGCTATCCGCGGTACACCCCGGCGGGGGTGCGCTTCCCCGATGTCAGCGATACCACCGTCACCGAGGTCAGTGAAATGCCCGTCATCCACTCGGCCGAGGACATGCGCGCCATGGTCACCAGGCTGCGAGTCGTCCTCGAAGACCCGCGGCAACTGCTGTCCGGCTGCGTCACCGACTTCGCCGTCGCGTCACTTGCGGCGGTCGGCAACGACCCGACCCGGGTGGTGGTGCCCGGGCTCACCGGCGTCCACTACCCGACCGACCTGTAGTGGGGACAAGATGGGGAATCCGTTCCTCGACCGCCTGCGCGCGCCCGACCGGCCACGACGCCGCCATGGTCGATCTGGAGCACAGCGCCATGTCGACCGATGTGGCCGCCACGCTGTGTGCCGCGGCAATGCCTGGAACTTATTAAGGGTGTCCGGCGGTTGGTCGGTTGAGGTGGTGGGTTCGGCATTACTGCAGCAAGGACCGGGGCGAGTTTGTGCACGCGCGGGGGTCTCCGAGGGCCTGTCGCGTCATGTCGGGTGACTGGCGGGGCTGATGTGGCTGATGTGCCTGGTGTGACGTGTCGTGAAGGCCACCTTCATGGCGTAAGGCGTACTCAACTAGGCCTTGACGACGTCTCTTCCCTGCCGAAAGTGCCTTCGAGTGCTGCTCTGGACCACCCCGACCCCCCTTAAGTTCCCAGGAATTGGTGCGCCGCGGCGGACAGCAGACGCTAAGGGGCCGGTGGGTGCTCGGCCAGTCGTGCGCGGAGGACGTCGGCGTCGGGGTGGTGCAGGTCGTCGAGGATGGCCAGGGCTCGCTGCCAGGAGTCGTTCGCGGCTGGGAAGTCACCCGCGGCCTGGTGGGTGTCGCCGAGGCGGGCGAGCGTGTCGGCCTGGGGATGGCGAGCACCCAGCTTCTGGAACAGCTCCAGGGCATTGCGGTAGCAGTCCTCGGCTTGCTGGTAGGCGCCGAGGTTGTGATGGGCGTAGCCGAGGCTGTCCCAAGTGTCCGCCTCGCCGTGCGTGTTGCCGACCGCTTGGTGCAGTTCGAGCGCTTGGGCGCAGTAGCGCAGCGCTTCGGTGTGTTGGCCCAGTTGGGTCTGCATCCAGCCGATCGCGTTCAGTGCTTCCGCCTGGCCCACCCGGTGCCCGGCCGCGTGGAACAACGCGTAGGCGGCTTTGCTCTGTTCCAGTGCCTCCGGGCGGGCGCCCTGCGCGTTGGACACGATGCCGAGGTTGGTGTAGCTGCGTGCCTGGCCGATCAGGTCGCCGAGCCGCTCGTCCAGCTCGAGCGCGAGCTGCAGGGTGGCCTGCGCGTCCGGATAACGACCGAGCCGGATGTACGCCCGGCCCAGTTCACGCAGGGACCATGCCTGGCCGTGCGGTTCACCCGCGCGTTCGGCTGCGGCGATCGCGGCGAGCTGGGTGGTGACCATTTGTGTCCAGTGCCCGGCCCGGATGCAGAAAGTTGCCACGCTCCAGGCGAGTTGCCAGGCGTGGGTGTCGAGGCCGGCGTCGGCGGCGCGGTCGATGGCGGCCGGGAACACCGGGCGCTCGGCCGTGAACCACTGCCGCGCCTGTTCGTCATCGGTGAGTTCGTCGATGGAGGCCCCGGGCTGGGGTCCGGCCAGTGACAGTCGGTCGTTGGTCGGGGTGAGCAGCAGCGTCGCGGCGTGCGCGGTGTGCAGGTAGTGATCGAGCATGCGGTGCAGCGCGGCGTGGCGCGCCTGCTCGGTCTCTTCACTGTGTGCCCGGTCTACCGAGTAGGCCCGCAGCAGGTCATGGTAGTTGAATCGGCCGGTGCTGGGTTCGGTGAGCAACTGCGCTTTGATCAGCTCGGACAGGGCCGCGCGGGCCGGACCGGGTGGGCTTCCGGCGAGGCTGGCGGCGGCGGACACCGAGATGACCGGGCCTGGGTGCAGGCTCAGCAGCCGGAACATGCGTGCTGCCGCGGCACTTAGCGTCTGGTAGGACCAGGAGAACACGGCACTGACGTTGACGCTGGTGTCACCGATGTCCAGGCCGTGCAGCCGATCGCGGACATCGCGTAGCTGTGTGGCCAGCTCGGTCAGCGACAGGGCAGGGGTGAGGGTGGCTCGTGCGGCGACGATACTCAGCGCCAGCGGCAGGTGTACGCACAACTCGATCAGGTCGCTGACGGCGTGCGGTTCGACGGCCAGTTGTTCCGGGCCCAGCCTGCTCGCCAGCAGGTCATGAGCTTCGGCGGTGGTCATCAGGTCCAGGGGGACGGCGCGCGCCCCCTCGTTGACGATCAGGCCGCCGAGGTGGTCACGGCTGGTGATGACGGTCAGGCACTGGGCCGAGCCCGGCAGCAGGGGCCGGACCTGGCTGGAGTCGCGGGCATTGTCCAGCACGACGAGTATCTGCCGGTCGGCCAGCTCGGATCGGTACAACGCCGCCTGCTCGGCCAGGCCGGCCGGTATCCGTTGGGCCGGTACTCCGAGCGCGTCGAGGAAACCGCGGATCGCCTCGGCGGGCTGGACAGGCTCACCGCTGGGGTCGAAACCTCGGAGGTTCACATACAGCTGCCCATCGGGAAATCGATCCGCGACCTGGTGCGACCAGTGCACTGCGAGAGCGGTCTTGCCGACGCCCGCGGTGCCGTTGATCACCACGGTGTCGTTCCGGTCCAGCAGGCCGGTGAGTTCTTTGAGCTGGAATGCCCGGCCGGTGAAGCCCGCCACCGCGCGGGGCAGCTGCCGCGGTACCGCGGCGCTCGACTGTGTGGCCGGCTGCGGGACCGGTTCTGGGGGCGGGATCAGTGCGACCGGGATGGCATCTTCGCGCGCCGCCGCGAGCAACTGTTCCCGGCGGCCCGGATCGAGTCCGAGGGCCTCGGCGAGCATGCTCACCGAGGAGAGCCGCGGCTGTCGCCGCCCCGCCTCCAGCACGCTGATCGAGTGGGCCGACACCCCTGACCGGCCGGCCAGTTCGTCCTGTGTCCAGCCGACCGAGAGCCGACAGTCGCGCAGAAGTTCCCCAAAGGCATTGCTGCCCATTCGCCCCCCTGGAAACGGTCGGCTGCCGAAACGGCACAGCCGGTCTGACCATTATCGGTCAGCCGGCTGTGCGGGTTCAACCGCCTTCTGGCCCAGTGGGGGCCGGGCGTGGTTCAGGGGGTGTCCTAGAGGTGGAGCATCCACTGGAAGTCGGCCTGGGCGCTGCTCACGTGGACGTGTGAGCGAGTGCCGTAGGCGAGCGGGTTGTTCCAGTTGTATTCTTCGACGTCGAACGAGCCGTCGGAGTAGACCGCGTTGACGTAGGCGACGTGGCCGACCTTGTGGACGTCGTTGACGGCGATGGCGCCGACGGTCGGGGTGGTGTTGACCGTGACGCCGACGCGGCGGGCGGCGTCGTCCCACGTGCCGGCGTTGCCCCAGGTGGTTCCGCCGTAGGAGTTGCTGAAGTTCGGGACGCCGAGCCTGCTGGCGATCCGGTATGCCGCGAAGGCGGTGCAGTTGTCCTGGGCGAAGCCGCGGGCGTTGCCGTCGTAGTCGTTGGTGGGGCTTTGTGAGCCGCCACCCCCGGTGAGGAACTGGTGGCCGGCGTTGTTGTTTTTCAGCGTGGCGTTGAGATTGCCCTTCGCGCCGGATGCGAAGTCCTGGCTCGCCCCGCTGTAGCCGCTGTTGAAGTAGACCCGCACGGTCTTCCCGGTGCGGTTCCACACCGATGCCGCGTTGTTCTTCACACACACGCCCTGGCCGGCGCCGGCGCTCTTGAAGTCGTAACAGGTCGGCTCGGTTGCTCCGAGGTCGCTGACCGAGCCGGTGAAGTCGGAGACCGAGCCGGCCTCGCCGCTGTTGTAGTAGTAGCAGAACTCTCCGCTGTCGCAGGCCCCGTCCCGGCCCGCGGCGAACGCGGGCGAGGCGGTGGCGGCCAGGACGGGGGCGACCAGGGCCAGTGTGGCCCCGGCGACGGTGAGCATCTTGCTTGCGTTTCTCACGGTTTCCCTTTTCGGTTAAGTGAAGTGTCAATGAGCGGAGGGTGGCGTCCGGGGCTTCTGGTCAGTGCGTGCGCTGGTAGGCCTCCCAGGTGACGATCGGGATCCGGGGCCCGTCGTCGGCGCCGTGGTTGGCGAGGCCGTTGAAGCCGAGGTAGTAGTCACCGGTCTGGTTCTGGGCCTGGGTGGACAGGTCGGTGTCGTTTATCGCCGCGGCGTGGATGTGCCACGGCCAGTTGCCCTGGGACGGGTTGCGGATCCAGGCGGCGAAGCCGACCTGGCGCAGTGCACGGGCGACGGCGGTGCGGGTGGCGGTGGACATGCTGTCGATGTTGATGTCCACGACGCCGCCACCGTCGTGGGTGCCGGCGGAGCTCGGGTCGCCGCCAGGGTTGTAGGAGCCCTGCGCCAGCACGAGGTGAAAGCCCAGCAGACGTTCGGTCTCGGTGAGCATCGCCTGGGTACGGTTGTTGACGGTGTACCCGTCACGCTGAACCTTCGCGCCCGGTCCGATCACGCGGGTGATGGTGAACCGGCCCTGCCCGAGCGCGGTCAACGAACTCGCGCCGGGCAGCCCGTTCGCGGCCAGACCGGTGTATCCGAGCGAGCGCTGGTAGGCCGCATACGCGGTGATGGTCGTGGTTCCGAAGTAGCCGTCGACCCAGCGGGCGTCCAGCAGACTGCGGGCCTGCAGTGCCTGCTCAACGGCCAGAACGGAGGCCTTGGCGCCCGGGGTCAGCGTGTTGTCGGCGCGCCGGGGATCGATCTGGGCGGCCAGGACGGTGGCCTCCATGTCAACGACGGGCAGCGCGGCAGAGGTCTGAGCCGGGGCCGACATCGGTCGTGGGGTTGCGGCTGAAGCCTGCGTCGCGCTCAACGCCAGGCAGCCCAGGACAGCGACGGTCGCGAGCAACCCCGTAAAGGCGCCCCGGGTCCTCATCATGGTCTTCATGCGGTGTTTCTTTCCGTTCGGTCGAAGATCTGGCCAGGGGTCAGCGGGTCAGCCACAGCGCTTGTCGGTTTTGCCGTCGGTCTCGTAAGAGCCGTAGAGCAGGGCGCCCTCGGCGTACGTGCACCTGCCACTGCCGGCGAAGCCGGGCGACCAGATCTCCGCCTGCCGGGTGTCGACGGCGCTATTGGCGACGGGGTTCGTCTCCACGCCGGAGGACTGAACCCAGATCTCGCCGATCGTCATGCTCCACGTTCCAGGGTGGCTGGTGCGGAAGGACTGCCACACGAAGGCGTACGCGAAGTTCTCGTGACAGCTCGGCGACCAGTACTGCTTGACGGACATGGCCGGTTGCTGGTGCTCGTCGTTCAGCACCTTGGTGCTGCCCACCTGGTACGCGTCGGAGCAGGACTTGATCGTGGACGCGGAGGCCGGTGCGGCCGCCACGATCATCGGGGTCACGGCGAGGGCGAGCGCGGTCAATGTGGCGGCGACGGACGGAATCGAACGCTGCATGGCTTCCTTCTGGTGGCGGGTGGGACAGGTGTCGGCGTGTTCTGTTCGGACGTGGCGGCTGCCCAGGCCAGGTCAGCAGCGGAGGTCGGTCAAGGCGATGGGGTCCCCGGGGTCGGGCCAGTCACCGGTGCCGTGCCATCCCAGGGCCTGGGTGCACTGCGACAGGGTGGAGGCGCCGAAAGACCAAATCTCGACGGTTTTGCTGCCGCCACAGTTCTCATCCTCGAGGGTGTGTCCGCCATTGGTGACGACGGACGTGCACGCCTGCCAGCTGCTGTGGGTGGAGCGGTAGCCGTCCCAGACGTACAGGTACGAGTAGTTCTTGCTGCAGCCCTTGTACTGCTTCACCGAGGCCATGGTCTGGCCGCCGACGGTGAGGTACGCGGTGCTGCCGATCTGGGTGACGCTGGAGCAGCCGGCCGGGGTGGAGGCCTGTGCGGTTCCGGCGACGCCTACGAGGACGGGCAGGGCGAGGGCCGCGACGGTGGCGATCTGAGCCATCTTGGCGATTTTGGACATGTGGCTACCTTCTTTCTGGGGGTTGGACGGTGTTCCCGGCTGCCGGTGGGGCACTCCGGGGTGGTTTTCGGGAGGTGTGCCACGGCCGGCTTTTTGCCGATGCACAGCAGACTTCTGCCGGCAAGCGGCGAGGGGTCCCTGTTCTCCCTGCCGTTGCACAACATCCTCTCCGCCCCGGGTCGGAATCGTCTATGACGGCAGCTTGACGTTCGCCTGGCGTTCGGATCGGGACCGGTACGGCACTGCTGCGGGACCGTGGTATTCACGGTGATGATGACCCGGAAAGCGGCAAGGTTCGTGGGAAATTTGCGCACTGGACAAGCCGGCTCCTCCCGAGTAGGTCTCGGCGGTCAGGCTGGTGGGGTGCGACGAATCGCCATTCGAGTTGTCGCGCACCACGGCGTGGCACTGGTTCAAGGGTTCGGGGTTCGAGTCCCCGATGGCGCAGGCAAAGGCCCAGGTCACCTGAGAAGGTGACCTGGGCCTTGGTGATTCCTGAGTTGGTTCTTCCGTCTCCTGACTATCCATTGTGGTCTCTGGCGAGCCCGAGAGGGTTGGGCGGCATCGCCTTCAGCTTGGATTCATCGCAGGGACCAGCCCGGGCTTTTCATGGGGTGTGATGTAAGTCTTGCCCTGAAATGCTCACGGATTTGGTCGCGGAGGGCAGGCTGCGTCCGAAGATCGGCTGGGCGAGCGATTGGACCGAGACACCCGCGGCGTTCGAGGCTCTGGCCGGGCGGAAGGTCCGCGGCAAGGCCGTGCTGACAGTCGGCGCGGTGACACCATGACGGCGGCCTGTTGCTGGACAACGGCGCAGCCCGAACGCGTAGATCGTCTTCATCAGGGCGGCTCCCGCGACGCTGGCAACGATCCTTTCTTGCCCCGCCCCCGAATCTGCGCCCACCCGATCATCAGCGGCGTCGAACAGCCCGTGCAACTCGTCGTAGGTCAACGCCCGCCGCGCCGGTTGCCCCTCGAACTCCGCCGCGCGCGTCACGGTGTTCCACTCGTGACAGAGCTGCGAGGAACCATCCCGAGCCGGGTCGTCTGTTGTCATGGTGGGGGGCGAGCCCCCCAACAGCGCGGTGATCCGCACCCCGGATCGACGTGGCATGGTCAGGGCTGCGTTTTGAGCAGGGAGCCGTCCGGGCTGAGGGGGAACCAGGCGGTGTCGATGCCTGTGCCGTTGACGTCGCCGGGCACGCTATCGCCGACGTAGTAGTACAGCGGCCAACCTTTGTAGGTCACCTGGGTGAGGCTGTCGCTTTCCTTGGCCTCACCGAGCAGGGACGCGGTCACGCCGTCGCCGGCGGCGGCCTTCCCTGCCATGACCGGCCACACCGCGACACAGTCCGCGTCGCACGCGGCCGGCTTGTCCTTGTCCTTGGTGAACGCGTAAAGCGTTCGCCCGGTCTGGTCGGCGAGTACCTGACCCACGGCCGTCTGGCTTACCTTCACCGTCGGAACGGTCGTCGTGGCCCCGTTCGTCGTGGCCTGCCCTGCGGTAGCGCCGCACGCGGCGAGCACAAGTCCCAGCAGTGGCAACGCAAACAGTGTGTGTCGAATACGCATGAGAACCTCGCTTTGTCGGTTTTCCGTCAGTGCTAGCGGTGACACGGCCGCCTCCGTGAACCGGTTCATGGAAGTGGCCTGCGTCACATGGCCGAACGGGGTGAACCGTCCCAGAGCGCGAGCCGTGTCGTTGGTGTCGGAAGGCGGCAGCTTCGAATGCGGCCGACCCGGCAAGCCAGGCGGGTACCTGGCGAAGTCAGATATCCAAGCCACGAAGGGGAATTCTCATGTCTATCTTGAAGTCTATTGTGGATGGTCGACGGTTTGCGGTGGCAGTGGCGCTCGGCGCTGCGAGCATCTTCGCCGCCGGGGTCGCGGCTCCCGCCTTGGCCTCGCCGATGACCGCCGACCCGATGCCCGGGATGGACCACGGCTCGATGGCGGGTATGCCGATGACCGGCGCCGCGGCGCCGTCGACCCCGGCGAAAGGCCCGGCGGTCTTCCTCACCGCCGAACTCTCCGGTGCGCAGGAGGTCCCGGTAGCCGGCGGCCCCGCTGTGGGCGCACCGAACGGCAAGGCGGATGCGCTGGTCGAGGTCAAGGGCGACCGCGTCACGTTCGCCTTTACCTGGCAGGGCATCTCCGCGCCGACGCTCGGTCACATCCACCAGGGCGCGCCTGGAGTGAACGGCCCGGTCAAGGTGCCCCTGTTCGGTACCGCGATGCCCGACACCGTCAGCGCGGCCGCCGGCCAGGTCACGGTGAGCGATCCGGCGCTCGCGACGACGCTGCGTACCGACCCGGCCGGGTTCTACGTCAACCTGCACACCAAGGAGTTCCCCGGCGGCGCGGTCCGCGGCCAGCTCAAGCCCTCGCACAAGCGCGGCAACGTGCTGTCGTTCATCCACGGCTCCGGTCTGCGGTCGCTCGACAGCGGCGGCCAGGAGGTTCCCGTCGCGAACGGTCCCAAGGTCGGCGATCCTGACGGCGCTGCTGCCGCGTTCGTCAACCCCCACGGCAGCACGGTCGGCTACTCATTCGCCTGGGTCAACATCGCCCCGCCCACTCTCGGGCACATCCACGAAGGACGCTTCGGCCAGAACGGCGCGGTCAAGGTCCCTCTGTTCGCCACGCCGATCCCGGCGAACATCTTCGCGATCTCCGGAGCCGCACAGCACGTCGACCCGGCACTGGTCACCCAGATCCGCCGCAACCCGCTCGGGTTCTACACCAACCTGCACACCACCGAGTTCCCCGGCGGCGCGGTCCGCGGCCAGCTCTTCTGACCCGTCGAAGAACCACCACAACGCCAATATCCTCTCAAGATCGCCAGAGCTGTCCGGTCGTCACGGTGCTGACGGCCGGACAGCTCTGCTTCGACCGGGCCCATGGTGAGCGACAACGAGAACTCGGCGAGCTGACGGTTGTCGATCGGCTCCAGCATGTACATCGCCCACGACACTAACGACATTCTTCGGTTGGATCCGTGGGTCCCCTGCGGCCGCCGGGGACCCACGGATACGACACAAGAGCCACTAACGAGATCACCCAGGTCCCGGGATTGCTCAACAGTGCGGATCTGACCGGTGTGGTGTGGTCACCGGCGTCGCACAAACACCACCGCGGCCGACCTGACGTGGCGACCGCGGCGGTCGTTGGTCGTTAACGGAGAAGGCGATCCAGGCCGGCTTGCCGGCCTGGATCGCCGTGGCGCTGCGTGCGCCGGGTAGTGAACATGGCTGAGGCGAGCCGCGCGAGGTGGACGCGCGGCTCGCCTCACGCATCCGCGGTGACGAATGTGTGGCCGGTGTCGGTCTGTACCTGGATGGAGCCGACCTGGTCAGGGTCGATCAGCGCCGACCCATCGAGGTTCACCCCGTTGGTGGCGAGATTGGGCGATACCAGCCAACTGCCGGCCACGACCTGCTGACCGGACCGGGACACCACGATGAGCTGGCAGCGCTGGCCGGCGGGAATACCCGCTACGGACGCGTTCACCCGAACCCAGCCCGCGGCCGGAGTGAGCGTCGCGGTCAGCCGTACTCCGTCCGAAATGCCTGAGATGGTCTTTGTGCCCGGCACGAATGTGGGTCCGCCCGTTGGCGCGGTCGGGGCCGGCTGAGGTGCTGCCGTGTTCTGGCCGGCACTGTCGTTCTCGCCCAGCAACACCCCGCCACCGATGGCGAGTACCACGGCGACGGCCGCGGCCGCGGTGCCGATCGCCCGACGGCCGCGGCCGGCTGAGCGCCTTTCTTCCCGCGCCCCGCGCAGGGTGCGCTGTAACAACAGGTCACCACCGTCCGGGGGCCCATCCAGGAATGCCTCGGGCGGAATCTCGCCGATGGTTTCCCGCATAGCGTTCACCGCCTCCAGTTCGCTGCTGCACTGGGCGCACTGCCCCAAGTGCTCGCGTACGTCGGCAGTCTCCTGCTCATCGAGTGCGCCGAGTGCGTAGGCGCCAAGAGCCTCGGTCTGATGTGGATCCAGCGCATTCATTCGGCCACCCCTTCCAGAACGGCCTGCCCAGGGCTGAGCAGTTCTCGCAGCCCTTTGATCGCATGGTGTGATCGCGATTTGACTGTGCCCGCCGGTATGCCCAGTTTCATCGCTGCCTCGGTCACCGTAGCCCCTCGGAAGTACAGCTCCACCAGGACTTCTCGGTGTGAGCCGGATAGTTTGTCCATCGCTCCCAAGACCACGGTCGTGTTGACGACCCGGTCGGAGTGATCACGTTCGATCGGCGGGCGGCCCGGTTGCTCGGCAACTTCAGCTGGTCGAGCCCCGCGCGCCCTCGCCTTGTCGATGACGATGTTGCGCGCGACAGTCAACAACCAGCCCCTCGTCGAGCCCTTGCCATTGACCAACACCTCTGGATGCTTCCAGGCTCGGAGCAGAGTCTCCTGCACCACATCCTCGGCAGCGGCACGATCATTGGTCAGCCTGGTCGCATAGGTGAGCAGCGCCCGGCCGTGCTCTTCGTATACTCCGCGGATGAGCGCCTCGTCGGCGTCCGCCTGTCGTCGGCGGGTCAACAGCGATGCCATCACGGTTCTCCGTCTTCCGCCACCATGGCTCCTTACAGTCGGCGCAGCATTTCGGAATCACCCGCTACACGGCTGGTCGCTGGGTTCGGTTCACATCCGAGTGCCGGGCCTGCAGATTGTATTGTTGATGCGATCGTTCGCGACGGCCGAAAGCAGGCCGTACCGTCCAGACACGCAAAATGCTAGCCGACACACGTCCGGTGCCCGAAGTCAACGTCAGCCGGGGAGGTCTGCGGGGGCACCGGAAGCGATCGGGGATGAGCCGTTGCTGCGATTGGCAATGGGATTGCGTGTACAACAATGAGCGTCGGCAGTCAGCGGTATCCGGCAACTCCAGAGCGAATCAGCAGTTACGACCGCTGTTGACGCACGCGACGATCTGCGCCTGCTCTTCGTCGGTCATCACGTCGATGTAGTCGGCGTGGTCGACCAACGGGCTGCGCAACTGATCCGGGAAGGTGTCGTTCGCGTACCGGGCGCCGAACGGCACGTCGTAAGTCAGCGTGATGCGCAGTTGCGCGATAGGGAACGTGCCCTGCTGACAGACCCCGCCGACGGTGGCCGGCACGACATGGGTGTAGTGATCGGCGCTGGACAGCGACGTCCCGTTCCAGCAGTTCGGAAACTCGAATATCCGCACTACCTGGCTGCCTTGAGGGCATACCGGATAGAGATCGGTGATTCGGTCGGTGTAGCCGGTGCAGGTCCATCGCGGCAGGGACGGTGCCCGCGGCTCGGTCAACTCCTTGGCATCACCCACGGTGGCCCGCAGAAACTCCGGCATTTCCACGACGTGCGTGACCGGGCTGCCGACGAACCGAATATCGACCTTTGCCGGCTCCAGAATGCGGCCCATGTTGCCGAACACCATGTCCTGGCCTTGCCCGTCCAGTATTCGCAGCACCGGCCAGTAAAACGTGGACCGGTCACCATTGGCACAGGTGGTACCAGCAGCAGCGAGACTGTCGTCGGTGGAGAACGCGTTCGTGGAAAGGTTGCCCACGTAGTCGTGCACATGCATGGCACCGTCGGAGATCCGAGGAGTGAAGATCACGTTGTCCGCGTTGCGATGGATCGTGCCGGGACCACCGCAGTGCTCGGTGTAGCTGCCGGTCGACGCGCCCGCTGTTCTCGTCGCCGCTGAGTGCGAGAGCGCCACCGTCGTGATGTCCACGTAATCCCTATTGCTTGGCCCCGAGCCGTCCGCTTGGTTGCCACTGGCCACCCGGTTGACCACGAAGGTCAGCACCGACACGCACACCAACACGGCGATGACGACCGCCAGCACGACTGAGCCTCGCCCGCCTCGTCCGGGCAAACTGGGCAATGAGATAACGAAAGGCATTCAAAAAATCCTTGTCATTCTGCCGGTTCGACTTTGAGTGGCAGCCACCAGACGAGCCACGGGAAGCTTGACACCCATTGCCGCACGAATTCAAGGCGGATGACACTTTTACTCAAGAATCCTGCCCGGAGCCACCCTATGTTGTGTGATGTTCATCTCACCTGCTCGCTGAACCGTTTTGCGGAGGCGCCCGTGTTTGCAGCGTCCGAAGCCACCGAGGCTTCGGAATACCACGTACTAGGAGCCTTCCCATGCTGCGTAAGACTTTGCTTTCCCTCGCTGCTCTCAGCGCCATCGCCGGTGGAGTGCTGGGCGGCGCCGGCGCTGCCGTCGCGGCGACGTCGCCCGTCGGCGCGAGTGGCATCCTCGATTCGGGTGTCAATTTCTCCGAGCCCGACGGTTCGCAAGGTATCAACGGCGACGCTGGGCAGTGCATCGCGGTAAGCCTGAGTAAGACCGGGTCGTTCGAGTTCGTTTCCGGCACCATGACCCTGTGGACCGGAGCCAACTGCAACACCGGTCAGGCGACGGTCATCAGCAGTGATGTCGCCGACCTGCCGGTGATCGGCTTCGGACAGACGCGATCCATCTTCGTCGGTGACAACGCCCCCAAGGTGTCGGCTGTCGGCGCGAGCGCGATCCTCGACTCTGGCATCAACTTCTCGGAGCCGGACGGTTCGCAGGGCATCGGTGGCAACGTCGGCGACGTCATCAACGTCGGAATCCCGGAAACCGGCTCCATCCAGTTCGTGTCGGGGACGCTGACGCTGTTCACGGGACAGAACGCGACCGGAAAATCCATCGTGATCAAGGCCGATGTAGCAAACCTCGGTACTCTCGGATTCGGTAACACAAAGTCCATCCGCATTGGGGCAGTCGCCTGACGCTCGCCCTTCCAACCGCATTCCAGTCCGACGACGACTCTCTGCGAGAGCGGCGTCGGACTGGAACGCCGAGGTATGTCCAGGGCGCCATCGTTGCGCCATTTCACGGGGAACAAGATTCAGAACCTGTTCCCGGGCCAGGTCGCGATTCAGAACGACTCATCGACCACGTTCAAGATCACCGGTTGAATCTCCAAACGCTGAGATCGGCTGACCTCCAACGGTAGCCTGCTGAATCACCGACGCCCCGTACCGAAACCGGTACGTGGCGCCAGTAGGCCGTGGTTATTGCGGTGGGGTCTCTGTCGCTGCCGGCGGGATGGACTTCATCATGTCGATGATGATTTTTCCGGCCATGCCCGGTGCGCCGTAAGTCGGGTCGCTCATGAGCTTGACGGCCTTCTCGAGCACTTCGGCATTTTTGCCGAACGTCTTGACCAACTCGGGCATCGGCATGCTGAACCAATAGTCGAATTTCTTCATCAGTTCCGGGGTCGCATCGGGCATCTGCCGGTATACGGTTTGGGTTTGGGCACCTTGATTTTGTCGAGGTTGCCATTGAGCGTCAGTTTGACGACCTCGTCGGCTTTTCCGCGCGTCTTGGCCAGAATTTTGAGCATCTCGACGAGCTTCTTGGCGACGTCGGCGATCTTTGTGGCGATCTTGCCGATCGCCACGCCGACCTCGACTATGGTGGAGGTGTCCGCCGCGATGATCGAGCCGCCGAAGGTGACGGGCGCCAGTGCTACCGCGACGATCGCGGCCTTGATGATGCCGGCCAAGGTCATGGCGATGATGTCGCGGACGATGTCGCGGACGGTGCCGATCAGGGCACCCGCGATCCCCATCTGCTTGCCGGCGAAGTCGACGTAGTCGGACAGTGCGTCGATCTGGGCGGTGACGCCCTCCATGTCGGCCCGGAACTGGTCGGTGGCCGAGCCGCTTTGGTGGGATCTCTCAGTTTCCAAGAGACCGCAAGTCGACGGCGAGTTGCGGTGGTCGAGTCCCCGACTTTTATCCGGTGTGCTCGCGCATTGCTTGCTCTACGCCGCGGAACAGCAGGACCGCGTGGCTGACGAGTTGCTCGCGGCTGACGTCGAATGACTTGGTCAGCCACTCCTCGAGCAGGCCATTGATGCCGGCGACGACCGCCGCGGCCAGTGCCTCGCGATTCAGGGACGCGTCGGGAGGCAACGGCGGTAGCAGTGCCGCCGTGGCGTCGGTGTACTGGTGAAGGGCCCGCCGTCGGTGCGTCTCGACAAGCGGTCCGGCACCGACAACCTCGATGAGCTTGACGCGCCCGGCACGCGGATCACGTTCCAGCTCCCGTGCGATCGTGTCGACCATCTGGCGCATCTGTTCGGCAGGCTCGGCCGTCCGGTCGACTGCCGCGGCCACGGCGGAGAACGTCGCGTTGTGGATCTCGTCATGCACTTCCGCCAGGAGTTCTTCCATCCCGGCGAAACTTTCCGTGAAATACCGATCGATCAGACCGGCCTGACGCAGGACCGCGCGAGCGGACGTCGCGGCGAACCCTTGGGCACCGAACAGTTCCAGGGCAGCCTCGATCAGCCGCGCACGCCGGTCGGCCCGGCGTTCCTCGGAGGTTTTGCCGCCATAGGTTCTCATTGATAGCTACGGTATGGCACCACCTCAGTGCGCAGCCAGGGAGTCCGGTCCGCCGATGGTGCCAAGCGTGGCCGGCGTTCCGTCCTGGTTGAACGGGTGGCGGAAGGTGAATGCCTGCGGCGCGGGCTCGTGGTCCTGGAGGTATTCCAGTTTCGGAACCGCGTCCTGCCAGGTCGGGACCGTGCCGTCGGCGACCCACCAGAACACGAGACCAGGGCGACCGGTCTTCTCGAACCAGTCATAACGCCTGTTCAATGCCGCGCGATGGAGACCGGTGTAAACGAAGTCGTAGGCGGATTGCAGGTCCGTCCAGAGGGAGAGGGTCGCCGCGAGAGCCGTGGTTTCGGCAGTGCGACCACTTTGGTACCAGGCTGGGGCGACGAACTCGCCCCAGCCTGCCCAGTCGCAGTCGAAGTGTGCACCTTTGCTGAGGTCTACCGGTGCGGCGTGGGCGACATACCCGGGGCACTGGTCGATCCTGTCGTAGATGGCTGTGACGCTTTGATGGAATTCCTGCGTGGGAAGCCCGGGATCGGCCAAGGGCATTTTCAAGACACCGAAGGTGTACAGAGCGAGGCGAGGCATGCGTTTCTCCGTGACTCGTTTCCTCGGAAGGGTGCTGAGCCGGCCGAGGAGTGTGCCGCTGGTCGTGGTGCCTGATGATCTGATGGTGACTGCCATCAGATGGCACTGTACCTCCCACAGCGTGGCTGTGTATACCGAATCCGCCAGGCGGCCGGTGCTGTGTGGTTGATGCCGGAACCGTTGTGGCCGGCCAGTTGGCGGTTCAGGTCCTCAAGCGTTAGGTACTGCCCAGTCGTGCGGCCGCTGTCCAGCCCGGCGATGTCTACGTCCGTGAACGTTGCGACGGCAGGCGGGGATGGCGAGTTTTCGGCTGGAACGGGATGTCGGCGAACTGCAGCGTCGCCTGCAGGGCCCGGACGGCACGGTCCAGCCTCAGCAGGGCTACTTGCGACAGGGTGAACAACTCGTCGACGTTCCATGCCCGGCCCGCGGCCGCGAGAACCACCGTGCGCGGGGTCGAGGTGATCTTCCGATCCGGTGCCGCTTTTTGTGCCAGCTGCTGCAGGGCCTCGGGTTCGTACGCCAAGGCGTCGGCGGAGACGAGGGCTTGGGTGTACAGGTGACTCGCCGCTGTAGCCCGGCCGAGCCATTTGACGTGAATGAGTTCGTTGTCCGGCCCGAGAAGGTCGCAGAGTTCGAACCGGGGGTGCATGGGCGTAGTGGCGAAGTTCCGGTCGAGACAGAGGTAGTCGTGCTTCGCCGCAACCTGCTTGCAGTAACGGTTTTCGTCGTCGGGGGTGCCGGTGGGTGTCCACGTCTCGGCGGGCCAGGTGAACCGCCGCGCCAGCAGTGCGGTGACCTGCTCGCGCATCTGCCGGACGTAGGTCTCGCCGATCCGGTACCAGCGGCCCTGATGGAACACGTACCGCGCATGGTCGATCGTGGTTTCGAACACGATCCACCGGGCGGCGGTGATCTGCGCGCCGAGTTCCTCCTCCCCAGCGTCGTCGGCGCATGCCGTGACTCGCCCGGATCGCAGTGCCTTCAGGCGCTTGTCGACGTCGATGGTGGCCAGCCGGTGCGTCAGATGTTCGAGTTCCAGCCGGGATTCCGCGACGAACGGGCCTCCCGGCCCCAGCCCGCTGATCCGGAACGATCCGGCGTGTTCGGCATCGTGGACGGCGGTGCCCGGCCAAGCCAGGCCGAGCGGGCCGTGCTCGGCGCCGCCGAGGGTGTCTGCCAGCCGTCGCTCGAGTTCGGGTACCAGGCGGTCGCGGTTGTCCAACGGCCGTGTCTGGGCGATGAAGCGCAACGCCGATGCGGAGTCCGACTCGTCGACCACCGCACCGATGGCGTCGAGGTCGGCGAGGAAGGCCTGCGGCTCGTCCGCCAGCGGCAGCCACACCGAGTTCCCGGCCCGGATCCGATGCCGCCGCCCGGTCACCCGGCCATAGGTGAGGTCGGTCAGGTCGGCGGTGCCGGCCAGCCGGTTGACGAGGTCGCCGTAGGGCTCGAGCCGGAACGCCGAAAGGTCGCCGCCACCGGGGATCGACGTCTGTGTCGCGCGTGCCGAGGCGTCCAGCGCCGCGCTGGCGATCAGCCCGAGTTCGAGCGGGTCGAGACGCCGGATTCCGAACAGCAGACCGAATCCCTGCTCGACGTGGTCGTCGTTCAGCACGAGATGTCCGGCGCCCCAACTGACCGCGTAGGTCCACGGCGGCCGCGGCACCAGCAGTACCGCGAACGGGAGCTCCGAGGACAAGGCCAGCTCGGTGCCCGTGAGTGACGAGGCGTGGGCGACCCACAAGGGAACTTCATTGCGGAAGCGGCCCGCGACGAGCCGTGCCCGCGTCCCGGCCAGTTCGACTTCGGTGTCCACCGTGACCTGCCCGGCGTTCAGCGGTACTAGCAGGTCTTCAGCGGCGGCGCGCCCGGCTAGGCGGAACAGGGACACCGGCTTGCTTGGAACGGATGCTGCGGCCATGCGATCACCAGCCTGGGAAACGGCGGAAAGCTTCATTGTTCGCCTTGGTCATGACGAGTAGGCCACGGATTGTTTTCGCGCCTGTGAAGCTCCGTTGAACAATGCCGTCAAGTGATGCGCAAGCACGTTAACGAGCTTCCCGAGACTCGCGCTATTCGGTACCGTACTACGGTGTCGTCGACCCCGCTATCGGGTATCCGGCCTGATCAGGAGTCCGGCAGGTGATCAGGTGGTGTCGCGGCGGATTACGGCTGACAACCGGTACAAGAATTGTCCAACGCCACTCCAATGGTCGAATTGCCGCGGTTTTCTGGTCTGATCGTGAGCGCGTGCGGTTATCTCCGAACTCTTGGTAACTGCCGTCCCAGCAGCGGCCGCCGAGGAATACTCTGGTCGGGGATGACGCTCGCATTCGGCAGGGTCGCGCTGCAGCGCGTGCGGGACTACCCTGGCCTGGTTGATTCCTGTCCCGCCGATGCTGGGAGCACCATGGAGGCAGTCCCGACGTTCGCACACGGAGACCGCCTCACCCGTTGGGACCTGGAGTCGATCACCGATGTACACCGTCGATATGAACTGGTGGACGGGACACTCCTAGTGAGCCCGTCACCGCGCCCACTGCATCAGCGGGTGGTCGCGCGCCTCCTGGCCGCGCTCACGCCGGTCTGCCCTGCCGACTGCGAGGTCCTTCCCGCGCCGGTCGATGTCGTGCTCGACGAGCACACCGTGATGATTCCGGACGTCGTGGTCGGCCGTCGGGACACCTTCACAGAGCGGGCACTCGTCGGGGTCCCGGTACTCGCCATCGAAGTGGTTTCGCCGTCGAGCCAGCATATCGACCTGCACCTGAAGCCCGCTCGGCTCGCCGCGGCCGGCTGTCCTTTCTACTGGGTCATCGATCCGCGAGTGCCGAGCGTCAAGTGTTTCCGGCTCGTCGGCGAGGCCTACGAACTTGTTGCCTCAGGACGTGATGACGAGCTGGTCGTACTCGACGAGCCGTTCGCGCTGACGTTGAGTGCCGAGGCTTTGATCTCGCACTACTGAGGCGGTTCAGCCGAGCTTCTTCGCCATCTCGTCGATCGCGTTGACCACGACGTCCGGGCGATCCAAGGGGATGTCATGCGAGCTGTTGGCGGCGACGACGAGAGTCCGGTTCGGCGCGGCACCGGCGAACTGGGCCTGGGCATCCCGCCACAGCTGCGCGTCATCGGGAGTGTCGAACGGAGTTTTCGCCGACACGATGACGGTCGCCGGCACGTCGTCCGGCCAGGAGATCTGGTGGTAGGCGCGGTGCATCGCTGTGTAGCCGGCGGCGACAGCGAGCAGTTGACGAGTCTGTTTCGTGGACGGCTGCTTCCGCAGTTCGGCCACCTGCTCCTTGTTCGCGGCTTCGATCCTCGTGATTTCGCCGTCGGTGTAGAAGTTCGGGAGGCTGGCGTCGACGAGGACGGAACCGGTGACCCACTGCGGATTCCTGTCGGCGAAATAGGTGGCGATCTCGCCGGCGAGGGAATGCGATACCAGCAGCACGTTGTGAGTGGCTCCCAATTGGGTCAACCCGGCTTCCAAGTCCGACACCGCGTCGTCGACCTTCCACGGTCCGGGCACTTCGTCACTGGCACCCATTCCGGCGCGATCGTAGGTGACGATCGTCGATCCGGTGTTCTTGAGCAGGGTGGGGACAATGTCCTTCCAATAGGACGAGTCCGCGCCGCCTCCGGCATCCAGCACGATGGTGGGACCGTGGCCGGGGGTGAGGTGGAAGGCCAGTGTGTGCCCGCCGTTCTTGACCATCCGGAGGGTCGGATCCGCGGCCGTCGGGGGAGAAGTCGCTGCGGCTGGGGCGGGTGTGGCTCCGGAGGCACCGGAAGTCCCGCAGGCGGTGAGGGCACCCAGGAGAAGCATTCCGGTGGCCAAGGCGACTGCGGTGCGTCGAGTGCGCCCAGGACTTCTTGTGTTGTCGGTCATGCGGAAAATCTAGGGTTGCGTCGGCGGATGATCGATCCTGCTGCCCGGTCAGTCCGAGGTAGGGCTCGCCCTACTCGCGAACAACCCCGCCGGGTCAGCGCGGCGGACCGAGTCGCCGCCATAGCCCATTGGACGCCGGAGCGGATACAGGCGCTGAGCGCGAACGACCGGCTGTCGCCGGCCGAGACCGTCGCCAAGGTGCGGGACGGCCCGGTGCCCGCGGGCGTCGGACGGCTTTTCCTCACCATGGAGCCCGGTGGCGACGAGTCGTGCACGGCGACCGTGGTGCCCAGTTCCAGCAAGGACGTGGCGTTCACCGCCGGTCACTGCGTCGACGGCGGCCTCGACCGGCAGGACAACCCGATCAAGGTGGCCAAGGTCGTGTTCGCCCCCGGCTACGAGAACGGCAAGCTGCCCTATGGGCTGTTTCCGGCGAGGGCGTTCGCCTGGTCCGACACCTACAACGGCCCCTTTAGTTCGGGGGATGACGACGCGGTGATCGCGTTGGACCCGGTCGCGGGCCGCCACGTCTCCGACGTGGCGGGAACCCAGCACATCTCGTTCGACAAGGTGCCGTGTGTCCTTCCTGCCACCTTTCAGGACACCTCCGTCTACTCGTCCTGGGATACGAAGTGCGACATGGCAGGCGGTTCGAGCGGCGGGCCGTGGTTGCGGGACTTCAACCCCGCGACAGGCACGGGGACCATCTTCTCCGCCACCAGCAAGGGCGCGGTCAATGAGGACGGCACCACGGCGAACCTCAGCGGGGCGGCCTTCACTGACGCCGTGCGGGCCCTGTACGAGCATGCCGGCAACCTCTGAGCCGGAAGATCGAAATCACACCGACATCAGGAATAGTCGCTGTGTGTTCGTGGTTGGCTACCGTTATGGCCGATGAAACTGTGGAGTTCAGCCCGGAGGGCTGGGTCCAAGACCAGACGAAGACGATCCTCGAGACCGGCACGACGGAGGGCATCGAGGTGTACGGGTCGCCGATCGTGCTCCTGACTTTGCGGGGCGCGAAGTCGGGCAAGCTCCGGTACACGCCGGTGATGCGCGTCGAGAACGACGGCAGCTACGCCGTGGTCGCCTCGAAGGGCGGTGCCCCTGAGCACCCCGTTTGGTACTACAACATCAAGGCGTACCCGGAGTTCCCGCTCCAGGACGGCACTGTCACGAAGGACTATGTCGCCCGTGAGGTCGAGGGCGACGAGCGTGCGGAGTGGTGGGAGCGCTCAGTCAAGGCGTACCCGTCGTACGCCGAGTACCAGAAGAAGACGGACCGGCAGATCCCCGTTTTCGTCCTCGACCCCAAGTCCTGATCTCGTTTTTTCGCAACTCGCCGTCGACTTGCGGTCGTTGACTTCTGCAACGACCGCAACTCGCCGTCGAGTTGCGGTCGCCGGCTTCGCACTTTTGCGCTTTTGTGGGGTCGTTAAGTACTAAGGCAGTGTCACTCGGCGCCGTAAGGCACGGTCGGCCAGCGCCTCGAGGATCCGTCGCCACGCCGGTGCTGCGTCGACGATCCGGGAGAAGACCAGCCCCAGGCTTCCCGGCCGGCTGCTGTCGTGTTCATGGTTGATTTCCCAGGCGTCCAAGTCGTCGATGAGCCGGTCCAGGCGCGGATCCTGCGGATCCCAGTCGACTGCCTGATCACAGGCGAGAATCAGGCGTGTCGTCTCGGGGTCGTCGAAGTCGGCGTTCTTGTCCCGGATCCGCTGCGGCATGATGCCGGGGTCCAGTGCCTGCATCAGGATCCACGAGTCGCGCTCGAGTCGTACCCTCAGTTCGCTGACCCCGAGTCTGCGCATCCGGTTCAGGATGGCGACCACCTCGGGAGGCAAGATAAGCCTTTCGCCGCTTGCCAGTTCGGCGATCCGGCGGCGGTATTCGCTGAGCTCGTCGATCTTCCGCCGCAATTCTGCGTCGATGTCGGTGATGGCCGAAGCGAATTCGGTCGGCTGTGCGTGCAGCAGCGCGTCGATACGGGACAGCGGAACACCGGCATCGGCAAGGGTCCTGATCTGGATGAGATCCACGGCCGTTTGCGCGCTGTACCGGCGGTAGCCGGAGGCATCGCGCTCGGGCTCGGGCAACAGGCCGACGTGGTGGTAGTGGCGAACGGTGCGCACAGTCACCCCGGCGGTCGCCGCTAGCTGGCTGATCGTCAGCACCGTTCACCTTTCGCTCATCGAGCCTGGCCATGCCGAGCCTAGTGTCGGACTCGCGTGCTGGTGGCGAGTCCCGTGCGCCTCTTCGCTCTCATCCGTGGGTTGTTGCCCATCGCAACTCGCCGTCGAGTTGCGACGGAACGGTCCTCGCGACGCTATGGGCGAGCTCGGTCGACGACGTCGCGGATGGCCTGGACCACGGCGTCGGGGCGGTCGAAACAGAGCCGGTGGTGGTGGGTGTCGGAGAGGAAACGTTGTTCCCCGCGCGAGACCGCGCTCACCAGGGCCGCATCCAATCTCGTCTTGCCGTCATGTAGCTCTTGCGAGGTCCGCGCCTCCTGCGTGGGGTCGGCGCCTACCACGGTGAGAGCGACTACCGGGACGTCGGGGACGTTCGGCCCGGCTCGCAGTTCGGTGGCGAGTTCGGCTAATTTGCTGCGCTCGGCGATGCCGACGTGAAACCATTCGTCACTCATCTTTGCCTCGATCAGCGGTTGCCGCATGTACTCCGGATAGTTCGCGAGCAACTCGGTCCTCATTTCGCGCAGGGCTGGGCGCATTTGTTCGAGCTGTTCCAGATCGGGTGCCCTCCGCTCGGTCGCGGCCAAACTCGCCGAGGGCGGCATGAAATCGTCCCAGTCACGGTGGAAGGCGTCCAGCCAGACCAGCCCGGCCACATCCTGCGGGTAGAGCTGAGTGAACCGATGCGCATAGGCACCGCCGAGGGAGTGCGCTGCCAGGACGTACGGAGCGTCGATGTCCTGGGCGTGCAGCAGGTTGCGCAGCTCCGTGGCGACTGCGGCGGCGGTGCGCGGCAGCGTGAGGGGATCGCTGTAGCCCGTGCCGCCGCGGTCGTACACCACGGCGGTGGTGAACTGCGAAACCCCTTGCTGGACACCGAAATAGTCCAGGCCGACCGCGCCGGCACCCGGCAGGAAGACGACAGCCGGTCCGCCGCTGCCCGACCGATGCACAAAAAGTCGGCGGCCGTCGATCTCTTGGAATCCCCCGATCGGCGGAGTGAGCCGATCTGTGGACGTGATCTTCTTCGTCATGCGGCAAGGCTCCAACCCTGACGTAGGGTCAAGGTCAAGCCTTTCCGTCAAGGGGTACCCGTCGTCGACCGTCCCGAGGTGTTCGGGCCACGGCAGATGGGCGCGTCCTGCTGGGCGCGGCGAGGTTTGAGGGGTGTTGCGAGTGTTTGCCACACGTATCGCTGAACTTGTGATCGACCTCTCCAACCTCCGGGCGGGGCGATGACCGCGGTGAATGACCCGTACGCCGTGCTCGGCCGGGGCTACGCCTCGCGTCGGCAGCCTGACCTGCGGGTTCTCGCCGCCATCACCGGCGCGCTGGCCGATGCCCGGAGTGTGGTCAATGTCGGTGCGGGCGCCGGGGCGTACGAACCCACCGATCGCGAAGTCGTTGCCGTCGAGCCGTCGCGGCGGATGATCGGTCAGCGTCCGGCGGGAGCCGCGCCGGTCATCGAGGGCTACGCCGAGCACTTGCCGTTCGCCGACCAGCGGTTCGACGTCGGCATGGCCGTGCTCACCGCGCATCACTGGGCCGATCCGGCGGCCGGGTTCGCCGAGCTTCGGCGGGTGTCCCGGCGGCAGGTCGTGCTCACCTGGGATCCCGCGATCACGGCGAAGTTCTGGCTGGTCGCCGACTACTTCCCCGAGGTCGCCGAGCACGAGCGGACGTTGTTCTGCCTGGCCGAGGTCCGCGCAGCGCTGGCCATTGGCGGCGATCGTGTCGAGGAATACCCGGTGCCTGTTCCACACGATTGCAGCGACGGCTTCCTCGGCGCTTACTGGCGGCGGCCCGAGCTGTACCTCGATCCGGTGGCGCGGGCGGCCATGTCCGGGCTCGCGTTGATCGACCATCGCGCCGGTATCGCCCGGTTGTCCGCCGATCTCGCCGACGGAAGCTGGCTGCGGAGAAACCGTCGGCTGCTGGGGCTGGACAGGCTGGATCTGGGCTATCGGCTGGTGGTCACCGGGCCGTGACCGCGGGCCCGATCTCCGGTCGAGAACTGTTCGCCGTCGTCGGCCGCCGTTGCTGCTGGCGGCCCGTAAACCCGATGCGGCCGGGAATGGGCGGATAATTTCCGAATGGGCGCCACCGCGGGCGGCCGTGTTACGATTCGTTACAGGACAAGGGGATCTGGGGCCCGCGGCTCATATACATCGATTGCATGGCCTGTCGCGTTACCGATTTTTGGCGGTTGATTTCGCACGTATTCCGGGTTATCTTTTCGGCTCAGAGCCGGGCATGATCGTCGCCATCACTTGTTCGCGGGTTTTTGTTGTGCATTGCCGTATTGGGGAGCCGTTGTGAACAAGCCTTTGGGTCGTCTCGCGGGTGCCGTGCTCGCGGGGGTCGCGATCACCTTTGCCGTCACTCCGGCCGCGCTGGCGCAGGACGAGCCCAGCTCCACGACCACCACCACCTCGGACACCTCGGTGACGACGTCCGGCACACCGACCCCGAGCGAGACGCCGACCAGCTCCACGGCTGGGATCACTGGGACTTCATCGGACGTCGTGACAACGTCCGACGCCCCGCCGTCGGCGCCTGCCGCGATCAACGGGCGGGCCAAGGCCGCCGACCAGACGGCGAAGGCCACCGAACCGTCCGACACGTCGACGTCGACCGTGCCGCCGAAGAAGTACACCGACAACGTCGGCCACGGCTTCATCGGCTTGACCGGTGAAGGCGTCCTCGTGATCGCCTGCGCGGAAGGTGCGCCGGGCAACGTCTCGACGGCGAACCTGACCGTGACAGCCGGTCCGGACCAGGACGAGGCGGACGGCCGCTACTGGAACTACGACGTGCGGGTCGCCGGCGAGTTCCAGGGCACCACGAGCACCTTCAGCTGGACCTGCGCCGGCCAGCCTGGTCAGGGCTCGGTCGAGTTCCAGCAGGCGCCGCCCACCACCACCCCGACCACCCCGACCACGTCGAGCAGCGGCACGGCCGCGCCGAGTTCCACGGTCGTGTCGAGCACCTCCGCCGCTCCGGGCCTCACCAGGCCCAAGGCGCAGGTCAGGTACGCGCCCCAGGGCGGGATCGAAACCGGCTTCGGCGGCATGGCCGGGGCTTGAGGGCTATGACGATGACGATGCGGCGGGTCGGCGGCGGGATCGCCGCGGTCCTGGCCATCTCGCTGGCGGTCGCCGGCTGCGGTTCTTCGGCCGCGCCGACGTCTCCCGCCGCCGCTGCGCCGGCGTCGGCGAGCACCAGCGTTCCGATCACCAAGCCGTTCAAAGGCCTCCGGCCGACGTCGGTATCGATCCCGAAGATCGGTGCCGAGTCCAGCCTGCTCGCCGTCGCGGTCACCGTCGACGGGAAGATCTCGGTCCCGTCGGTCGACACCCCGATGCAGGCGGCCTGGTACCGGCTTTCCCCGGTCCCGGGCGAGGTCGGGCCGGCGGTCGTGCTCGGCCACGTCGACGGGAACAAGAAGCCGGGCATCTTCTCCAAGCTGAAGGATCTCGTGCCGGGCGACGAGGTCGACATCGACCGCAGTGACGGCAAGAAGCTGAAGTTCTCCGTCGACCACCTCGTCAAGGTGCCCAAGGACCAGTTCCCGCAGGACGCCGTCTACGGCAACAGCAGCAAGCCGGAGCTGCGGCTGATCACCTGCGGCGGAGTGTTCGACCATGCCGAGCACAGCTACGTCGACAACATCGTCGTCTACGCCAACCTCGTAAGTTGATTGTTCAGTCGAGTACACGAAAGCGTGCCCCTTCAGTCGCCGAGGTTGACTGAATACCCGCAGCCCGTGCTTACTGATCACATGCTGCCCTGGGACGTCGAACTCGCCGGCCGGCTGGACCGGCACACCGTGAACTCCGTGCTGCTCCGGGACAACCCGCTGGGCGATCCGCACGAGAGGCCGCTGTGGGTGTACGTCCCGCCGGGTTACGACGACAGCCCGACGGTCCGGTACCCGGTCGTCTACATGATCCAGGGGTACACGGGACACCTCTCGATGTGGGCCAACCGGACGCCGTTCCGCCAGCCGTTCATCGAGACGGCCGATGCCGTCTTCGCCGACGGCAGCACCCCGGGCTGCGTCGTGGTCTACGTCGACGCGTGGACGGGGTATGGCGGGTCGCAGTTCGTGGACTCGCCGGGCACCGGCAAGTACCACTCGTACCTGTGCGAGGAGATCGTGCCCTGGGTGGACGGGCACTACCGCACGATCGCCGACCGGGAGTCGCGGGCGATCGCCGGCAAGTCCTCGGGCGGGTTCGGTGCGATGATCACGCCGATGCTGCGGCCGGACCTGTTCGGCGCGCTCGCCACCCACGCCGGGGACAGCCTTTACGAACTGTGCTATGTCCCCGAGTTCGGCAATGCTGTCCGGACGCTGCGGGGATACGACCACGACATCACGCGGTGGTGGGACGACTTCCGCTCGCGCACCGCGTTCACCAAGCCCGGTGACGAGATGCTGATGATGCTGCTCGGGGTGTCGGCGTGCTTCTCCGCGCGTGAGGACGGCACTCCGGAACTGCCGTTCGACCCGGTGTCCGGCGTGTTGCGACCCGAACAGTGGCAGCGTTGGCTGGACTGGGACCCAGTACGGATGGTGGAGCGCCACGCGGACGCGGTGCGCTCCCTGCGGGCGGTGTGGATCGACGCCGGCACCCACGACGAGGCGTTCCTCGACCTCGGCGCCGAAGCGTTCCGCGCCGAGATCGTGAAGGCCGGCCTGCCGGACGAGCGGCTGCAGTTCGAGCTGTTCGACGCCGGCCACTTCGGGATCGACTACCGCTATCCGCTCTCACTGGCTTGGCTGGCCCAGCGACTCGCGCGGTAGGACTCGTGAGTGTTCCGGCCGCTAACTGTGCCCTGCGGGACACCCGCACCCGGGCGGGACGGAACACTCACGAGACCTGGTCGCCAGCTCAGCCGACGACCTGCCAGTGGTCGTATTTCTCGATCATCTGGTAGCTCCGGTCGGCGCAGTCGAACTCCGAGGCCGGGCGGTCGAAGCGCGCGTCGGAGTTGCTTGTCGAGGCCGCTTGCCAGGAGCCGTTCAGGTTGACCTGGATACCGCTCGAGGAGAACGTCTTGCCGGACATGTCCGCGCAGGCGTAGCTCCGCCCGTTTCCGTCCACATCGGAGTAAAGCTCGTTGATGTCCCAGCCGACAGTGCCGGCTTGAGTGCTGCCCGACGACGTGTACAGGGTGTCGTAGGTTTTGGTCTGGTAGTTGTACAGCGACGCTGTCCACGTGTTCTGGCTCGTGTTCGTCTGCGAGATCTGGACGGCGTAGGCGCTGGAACCGTTGGTATAGCGGCTAAGGAAGTTGGAGTCGATCGGGACCGAGGCCTCGAAGTCGATGTTGTTGCACCAGTCCCAAGCTTCGACGGCCTGTTCGGAGGCGGCGTACACCGTGGTGACCTCGATGCACGAACCGCCCGCCGGGTACATCGTCGGCGTGTAGATCACGGTGCCGCTGTTCGTCGGGTGCAAACTCGTCGTGACGCTCTGGTTGGCGAACGCGCCCCGGTTGGTGCCGGCGTCTTTGAACGCCGTGCCTGCCGTCGGATGGATCTGCTGCGCCGCCGCCCGCGCCGTAGCCTGGTGACCGGTCAAGCCCTCGTGCGCGGCGAGGAAGGGCGTCACCTGGTCGGCGGTCTTTGCCCGGACGACAGCACCGCGGCTCACGTTGTGTACCTCGGCGGAATGGGGTGTCGCGTGTGCCACCGCGGGTGCGGCGATGAGGGACAACGCCGCCGCGGCGGCACCGGCCAATACCGTCAACGAGCTACCGAAGGCCATGACGCGCTCCAGGAATAAACCGGGAAGCGAATTCATTCGCCCCGGCGAGGCTTTCACTGTTGGTATGGACCACAGTGAGGCCGCGCCCGATCACGCACTACCCACTAAAGTCGTCCACTCGGAAAGTGCGTACGAATGGCTACTTTTCCGGCTCGCTCGACGTCCGTTTTAGGCCGAGTCAAGACGTCCGTAGGGTCACGGCGCCAGGGCACTTTGTACTTTTGTGACCTATGTGTGGGTCCGCGACGCCTCAGTGGCTGGTGAGGTTCTTGAGGTCAGCGGGTGTGGGCGGCTGGTGGTGACTGTGGGACTCGTCGGTTTGAACGTGGGACTCGCCGGGCCGGAGTGTGGGACTCGCCGATGTGCTGTGCGAGTCCCACGTTCAGCGAGGGCGAGTTCCACAGTCAGCTCCGGACACCGACACGACCCGGCCCTTGCTGCGGTAAAACGCAGCCAGTCCACAGCAACCAGCACCCACACATACGACACAAGAGCCACTTTTGTGCCCTGCTTGAGCGTTCAACGAGGGCACTCTTGTCCAAAAGTGCCCTGTCTTGCGCGCGAGAGAGGGCACTCTTGTGGAAAAGTGCCGTCAGGTGGGTGGGGCGGGGAGGATGACGTAGCGCGGGGGCGGGTCGGCGTAGAGGTGGGTGACGAGGGTTTCCCTCGCGGCGAGGACTCGGCGCTGGTTCACGTAGCCCTTGTCGGTGATCTCGCCGGCGTCGAGGTCGGCAGGCCGGGACATGACCAGCAGCCGCTCGATTCGCCCGGACGAGCCGACGCCGGCGTTGAGCGCGGTGAGGATCGGCGCGAGGTGCACAGCCAACGCCTCCGAGTACCTGACCTCGCAGCCGGAACCCGGTTGGTCGCCCAGTAGCCGATCGACCTCCGCGGCGTTGAGCCAGGCCAGCGCGCACACCATGTCCCGGTTCTCCCCGGCGATGACGGCGTCGGCGAGCACCGGCGCGGCCGAGAGCAGCGCTGTCCGCACCGCGCCGACCTGCACGAACGTGCCGGTGGACAGCTTGAAGTCCTCAGCGATCCGACCGCGGAACAGCAGCCCGGCGGCCGGGTCGCCAGGGTCGGCGAAACTGACGGCGTCCCCGGGGCAGTAGTAGCCCTCGTCGTCGAAGGCCGCCTCGGTGAGGTCCACCCGCCGGTGGTAGCCGGGCGTCACGAGCGGACCGCGGATGCGGATCTCGTACGTGTCTTCGTTGGCTGGCACCAGTTTGAGTCGCACACCCGGCAGCGGCACGCCGATGCACCGGGCGTCGGTGAAGGCGAAATGCGCGGTGGTGGCCGCAGGCGCCGTCTCGGTGGCTCCCCAGGACCCGGTCACCGGGATGTCCCGGCCGGTCACCGTCCGGCCCAGGGTTTCGAGCCGTTCGCGCAGGCTGGGGGACAGCGCCGCCGCGGCGTTGAACACCAGCCGAAGTCGTGAGAAGAACTGTTCGGCCAAGCCGTGGTCGCGTTCCAGCGCCGGGACCAGCTGCGCGTAGCCGGCCGGCACGTTGACCGACAGCGTCGGCGAGACGTCGCGGTAGTTGGCGAGGGTTTTGGCGAACAGGCTCGGCGTCGGCCTGCCGTCGTCGATGTACAACGTGCCGCCGTTGGCCAGCACCAGAAACACGTTGTGGTTGCCGCCGAAAGTATGGCTCCACGGTAGCCAGTCGAGGAGTACCGGCCGTTCGCCGCGGAGGAAAGGCCACGCCTGCCGCATCATCTGCTGGTTCGAGCACAGCATTCCGTGCGTGGTGATGACGCCTTTGGGAGCGCCGGTCGAGCCCGAGGTGAACAGAATCTTGGCGACGGTGTCGGGCGTGATCGACGCCAGCGCGGTTTCGACCTCTTCACTCGGGCTCGTCGCCAGCAGGGTTTCCAGGGAATGCTCGTCGGGGCCGCCCGACGCCGCGATCACCAACGCTCCGTTGCCGAGGGCCGCCAGAGCCGCGCCGAACGTGACGGCGTCCTCGACGTAAACCGCGCCCGGCCGCACGAGCTGGTCGATCATCTTGACCCTGGCGTGGTCGGTGCTCTGCAGCGAGTAGGCCACGCTGATCGGCACCACGGGGACACCGACAGTCAACGCCCCGAGGGTCATCAGCAGGTGACCGATGGAGTTGCCCGACAGGATCATCAGCGGCCGCGTCGCGGACAGCCCCCGATCGAGCAGGGCCTGCCCGATCGCGCCGGCCGCCGCCAGCACTTCGCCGTAGGTTCGTTGCCGCCACGCACCTTCATCGCCGCGTTCGGCGATCAGCGGGTGGCCTGGATCGGTTCGGGCCCACTCCCGGAGCAGCTGGCCGACGCTGACGGCGTAGGGCTCCAGCGACTCGGCCGACTCGAGTGACACGGAGCCGTCCGCGTGGTCCCGGCGAACTATGTTCGGCGTGGCGAAGAGCGTGGACATGATCACCTTCACAGTGCGTCGGGGACCGGGAAGCATTCTCAGAGTAGTGAAAGCGCCTGCGTGAGCAAGAAATCGGCCTGCTCGGGGTTGAGCCGCGGGTCGCAGGCCGACTCGTACCTGGGCAGGGGCCGCGTCCGCACCAGGTCCTCGGGGCGGTCGACACATTCGGTGACCGCGTCCGGGGTGAGCTCGAGGTGGAGCCCGCCGGGACGCACCCCGGCCGCGCGCAGCGCGACGAAGAACCCGGCCACTTCGCGCACGATTTCGGTGACCACGCGGGTCTTTTCCCCGGACGCGGTGAGACAGGTGTTGCCGTGCATGGGATCGCACAGCCACACGATGCGGTCGGCGTAGGAACCGGCCGCTTCGAGCAGCGCCGGCAGCCGGTCGGCGACGGCGTCGGCACCCATCCGGGAGATCAGCGTGAGCCGTCCGGGGGCGTGGTCTCCGGCGAGGCGCCGGGTGATCGTGGCGATGTCCGCCGGGGTGGTCTTCGGCCCGATCTTGACGCCGACCGGGTTGCTGATCCGCTCGGCGAACGCCAGGTGCGCGCCGTCCAGCTGGCGGGTGCGTTCGCCGATCCACAGTAGATGCGCCGACGACGCGTATTCGCTCGCATAGGCGTCATCCGGGCGAACCAGCGCCTCTTCGAAGTCGAGTAGCAATGCTTCGTGGCTGGTGTAGGTGGAGCGGGGCCGCAACGCGGACAGCGCGGTCGCGGCGTGGTCGTAGGCGAGCAGCAGCCGGCGCGGGTCGGACCGCCGGCCGAAGACGGTCTGCTCCGGCTCGTTGACGGCGTCACCGCGGTACACCGCAAGGCGTCGGCCGTCCGCCACCGTCTCGATCTCCGATGACCGCGGCTTGCTGTACTGCCCGGCCAAGCGTCCGATGTGGACTGTGCGGAGCCCGGTCGACGCCGTGACACGGTCGCCCAGCGAAGTCAGGTGCGCGGCTTTGGCCTCGACACGGTGGGCCGCCGAGTCGGCGAACCGTTCCGCGCAGTCACCGCCCTGGACGACGAAGGCTTCTCCCGCGGCCACGTCCGCCAGATCGGCGCGCAGGGCATGGCAGTCGGTGGAATCCACCAGTGGCGGACGGGAACGGAGATTGTCGCAGACATCGTAGAGTTCCTCCAGCGAGGTCCAAGGGGGTTGCTGGGCGGCGCGAAGCGCAACGCTCGCATAGACGTTAGGCATTGGTCTACCTCCGAGAGAATTGGTTTCCCATTCGGTGAACATGTGGTTCAGCTCAAAGAACGTTCAGCTCAAGAACGCTCAGTTAAAAGAACACAGCGGGGTCGACGCGCCGGAGAAGTTTTCTGCAGTTTCCAGAGAATTCCAGCGAATTACGCCTGGCGGAGTACGTTCCGGCGGATTTCACCGCTGCGCAGCAGGGTCGCGATGGCGTCGATCTCGCTGTCCATTGGCCGGTCTTCGGCGAGGAAGGCGACGTGCTTGCGGATGTAGGCCTGGGCGGTGCGCGTGGTGCTGCCGAGCTTGTCCGTGCCGGTCAGGTCGGCGGCCTGGCACAGCGCGAGCAGGTGGATGGCCGTGACCTGGCTGGCCAACTGCACGACGGTGTAGGAATGCCGGGCGGCGATCGTGCCCATGCTGACCTTGTCCTGGTTGTGGGCCTCGGTCGAGCGGGAGAAGGAGCTCATCGGCATGGTCAGGTGCAGGGCTTCGGCCGTCAGCGCGGACGCGGCGATCTGCGCGCCCTTGAAGCCGTGGTGGAGCCCGGCTTCGAAGTCTTCGGGCTCGGTCGGGGCGATGAGGTTCGGCGTCAGGCCGAGGCTGAACTTCTCGTCGACCATCAGTGCGAGCTGGCGGTCGAGCAGGTCGGCGAGACTGGCGACGGCCGAGGAGATCGCCTGGGTCGCCTGGGCGACATGGCCGCCGTAGAAGTTTCCGCTGTAGTGCACGGTGTCGGTGTCCGCGTCGAACAGCGGGTTGTCGTTCGAGGAGTTGATTTCGTTGGACAGCCACGGATCGGCCCAGGCCACGGTGTCGCGCAGGACGCCGACGACGTGCGGGGCGCAGCGGATGGAATAGGGGTCCTGGATCTTGCGCTCGAGCTCGATGTACTCGCGTCCCTCGCCGGAACCGGGGCCGACCAGGTCGGTGTCGCTCACGACCGACGGGGAGTCCGACAGCATCTGGTAGATGTTCGCGGCGCTGGCCACCTGGCCCGGGTGCGGCTTGTGCTCGTGCGGGAAGGCGTGGAACTGGTCGCGGCTGCTGCGGCGGATCTCGGTCGCCAGTGCGGTGCAGAGTTCGGCCGCCCAGGCCAGTTCGGTGGCTTCGGCCAGCGCCAACGTCGCGTAGCCCGCCATGAACGACGTGCCGTTGACCAGTGCGAGGCCTTCCTTCGCCACCAGCGAGACGGGCTTCAGGCCGGTACTGCGGATCGCCGAGGCGGCCGGCAGCTCCTGACCCTGGTGCCGCAGGGTGCCTTCGCCGGTCAGCGCGGCGGCGAGGTAGCTCAGCGGGGCGAGGTCACCACTGGCGCCGACAGAGCCGCGCTCGGGGATCGACGGCAGGAGGTCGTTTTCCAGCAGGGTGAGGATGAGCTGGATAGGCTCCTGGCTGATCCCGGAGTTGCCGCGGGCGGCGCTATTGGCGCGGATCAGCATCGTCGCGCGGATGACCTCGTCCGGGGCGATCGGACCCTGGCCGACCCGCAGGAAGCGCAGCAGGTTGCGCTGCAGCGCGATGGCCTTGTCCGGGCTGATCTGGCGGCCGCTGCTGTCGCCGAAGCCGGTGGTGACGCCGTAGATGGGGATCCCGGACTCGACGATCCGGTCCTTCGACTCCTGCGACGCCACCATGCGGATGACCGAGGCGGGCGAAATGCTCAAGCCCACCTTGCCTGGCTGGGTGGCGACGTTCCGGACGTCTTCGAGGGTGAGGCCGTAACCGTCGAGTGCGATTTCCGAGGTCTCTGTGGCCTTGGCATTCGAAACAGTGGCGTTCTGGCGATCAATTACGGAGGTCATGATCTTCCTTCAGCTGGTTTCCGATGTCGGGTTGTCGGCTAGCGGTTTACGGCGTGCGCGTCGATGGCCGCGTAGTACTCCTCGCGGGTGGCAGTGCAGAGGTAGGCGCGTTTGTCGGGGAGGTCGATTTCCTTTTCGATCTTGAAGCCGACCGAGCAGACGAGCTTGAGCATCGCCCGGTGGCGGACGTCGGGCTCGCCGACCACCCGCAGCACCGCGGGGTCGTCGAGCAGGAACTCGACCATGGTCTTGATACCGGCGATGGTGAACCCGGGCACGGGCTCGTCGGTCGGCGCCGCGAGGAAGTGGATCGACTTGTCGCCAGCCTGCGGGGTGTAGACGTCCGGGCCCAGTTCGCTGGCGGGTTCGTACCGCTCGAACAGGCAGGCCGGCTTTCCGTCGTGCATCCCGATGAAGTCCTCGTGGGTCGACCCGGCCGCGATCTCGGAGAACCGCCGTCGCACGTCGTCGAGGCTGTAGTCGAGCATGCCCCAGAACGAGCACTTGGGATTGGTGAGCCAGGAATGCAGCAGCTCCGCGTCCGCGGCGGGGTCCACCGGGCGCAGCGAGACCTCGCCGACCTTTTCGTCTGTGCGCGTGAAGACAAAGTTGCTCATCGGATTGCTGCTTCCATTGGCATGGTCAGGTCGGAAAGGTCGGTGGAGTCGGTGAGCGCGCTGAAGTCCTGGAAGGCGACTCGGCGCTCGATGGGGTAGTACTCGCGGCCCAGCAGCTCGCGGATGATGCAGGAGTTGCGGTAGGCCGCCATGCCGAGGTCCGGGGTGACGAAGCCGTGGGTGTGCAACTCGGCGTTCTGGACGTAGATCTCGTCACCGGCGACGTCGGTGGCGTAGTTGCGGCGCACCGCGAAGCGGCCCTTCGCGTCGAAGGCGACACGGTCGCTGATCGGCGCGAGGAACTCGGGGAGCCGGTTGCTGTAGCCCGTCGCGAGTACCAGTCCGTCGGTGGTGAGCGAGTAGTCCTTGCCCTGTTCCTGCTGGCGAAGGGAAAGCGTGTACTGGCCGGTGGAATCGTTGTGGCCGGCGCCGAGCAACGCGCTATTGGTCAGCAGCCGCGTCGGGCACGGGCCGGTGCGGCTCTTGACGTACAGGAGGTCGAAGATCGCGTCGATCAGCGGCGCGCTGATTCCCTTGTACAGACCCTTTTGCCTTGCCAGCAAGCCCTCGCGGGTGTTCTCCGGCAGGGCGTGGAAGTAGTCCACGTATTCCGGAGAAGTCAGTTCGAGCGTGAGTTTGCTGTAGTCCAGCGGGAAGAACCGCGCTGACCGGGTGACCCAGTTCAACGTGTACGGCTTGGTGTCGATGTCCTGCAGCAGGTCGTAGTACACCTCGGCTGCGCTCTGTCCACTGCCGACGATCGTGATGCTTCGCTTGCGCTGCAACACCTCTTTCGACTGCAGGTAACCCGAGGTGTGCACGGCGTCGCCGCCGACCCCGGCCATTGCCTCGGGGATGTGCGGCGGGGTACCGGTGCCCAGCACGAGCCGCTTGCCGCGGAACTCCCGGTGTGCGCCGGTGGCGGTGACCACCGCGTGCACGACGTACGTCCGGTCCTTGTCGTCGTACTCGACCGCGGTGACGCAGTGTCCGAAGCGGACGTTGTCGAGCTTCGACACCGCCCAGCGGCAGTAGTCGCTGTATTCAGCGCGCAAGGGGAACAGGCTTGTGCGGATGTAGAACGAGTAGAGCCGGCCGGTTTCCTTGAGATAGTTCAAGAACGAGTACGGCGACGTCGGGTCGGCCAGGGTGACCAGGTCGGACATGAACGGCGTCTGCAGCTCGGCAGTCTCCAGCAGCATCCCGGGGTGCCACTCGAACTCCGGCTTGCTGTCGAGGAAGACGCCGTTGAGGTCCTCGATCGGCGCGGTCAGCGCGGCGAGTCCCAGGTTGAACGGGCCGACGCCGATGGCGATGAAATCGTGTGTGGTGCTCAAGATTATCGACTCCTTCTTCGAGTTCGTCAGCTCGCGCGGGATCCGCTGAGTTCGTAGGCATCGGCCAGTTCGGCGGCGTGGGCGGCGAGCAGGTCGAGCACCGTGGCGATGTCGTGCAAGGTGGTACGCGGGTTCAGCAGGGTGAACTTGAGGTAGTGGTGTCCGTCCACTTTGGTGCCGGCCACCATGGCCTCGCCCGAGGCGAACAGCGCAGACCTGGCGTGCAGGTTCGCCCGGTCGCACAGCTCGGGGCTGGCGCCTTCCCACGGGATGTAGCGGAACACCAGGGTGCTGAGCTCCGGTTCGGTGACGACCTCGAAGCGGCTGTCGCTCTGCAGCATCAGCCAGGCGTCGTAGGCGCGGTCGATGACTTCGTCGAACAGCTCGCCGACCGCGTCCGCGCCCATGATCCGCAGTGTCAGCCACAGCTTGAGCGCGTCGAACCGGCGGGTCGTCTGGATGCTCTTGTCGACCTGGTTCGGCGCACCGGTTTTCGCCGAGTGCTTCGGGTTGAGGTAGTCCGCGTGGTAAGTGACGTAGCCGAGCGTCGTGCCGTCGGCGACGAGCAGGGCGCTGGAGCTGACCGGCTGGAAGAACGACTTGTGGAAGTCGACGGTCACCGAGTTCGCGTACTCGATGCCGTCGAGCTTGTGGCGGCGGCGCGAGACCAGCAGTCCGCAGCCGTACGCCGCGTCGACGTGCATCCACACGCCGTACCGCTCGCACAGGTTCGCGATTTCGGGCAGCGGGTCGATGCTGCCGAAGTCGGTGGTTCCGGCGGTGGCCACGACGGCCATCGGGATCAGGCCGTCGGCCAGGCAGTGCGCCAATTCCTGCTGCAGCGCGAGCGGCTGCATCCGGCGTTCGGCATCCGATGCCACCGCGATGACGGCGCCGTCGCCCAGCCCGAGCATCCGAGCCGCCTTGATGACGCTGAAGTGGCTGTTCTCCGAGGCGAAGATCCGCAGTTTCGGCAGGATCGCGATGTCCGGCTCGGTCTCACCGGGCTGCAGGCGTACCCGGCGCAAGGTGTCCTCGCGGGCCACCAGCATCGCCTGCAGGTTGGACTGCGTGCCGCCGCTGGTGAACACGCCGTCGGCGTCCGAGCCGAACCCGATGCGGTCGGTCGTCCAGTCGATGAGGCGCCGCTCGATCAGCGTCCCGCCGACGCTCTGGTCCCAGGTGTCGAGCGAGGAGTTGATCGAGGAAAGGACGGTCTCGCCCAGCAGGGCGGGGATGACGATCGGGCAGTTCAGGTGGGCGAGATAGCGCGGGTGGTGGAAGTACACGGCGTCACGCAGGTAGATGCGCTCCAGCTCGTCCAGTGCCGCGGCCGAGTCGCTCAGCGGCCGCTCGAGGTCGATGCCGCGGATCTCGGGCTCCAGCGCGGCCACGCTGATCCCGGTGGCCGGCCGGTCGACCTTGGCGATTTTGGCGGCCACCCGCTCGGCACCTTCGGCCACGGTGCGGCGATAGTCCTCCGCGGTGACCTCACTGAGCAGATACCGCCTCGGGTCACCGGGCAGCGCTGACTGGCTCAGTTCTTGGGCTCCTTGCTCAAGGAAAGTCATAGCCTTGTCGTCCTCCGAACAGGGTCGACCGCGCCACCGAAACGAATCGGGAAGCGGAAATGGACAATGCGTTAACCGGAAACAGAAGATTCTCTCGGCCGCCCCGAGGCTTTTCCCTTGCGGGGCCTTTCGGTGCCGGTCTCGTTTGTTGCTAAGACCACTAGACACCCGTCTTGAACCCCGGTCAACCATCGTCAACACTGATTCCGGCGGGCGTTCCACGGCGAAATACGGAGGCCGACACGGAGGACTACGGAGACGCGATCGGGGTTACGGAGGTGACAGTGGGTCACTGACACAGTCACTTAAAGTCATAGAAACGGACGTACCTGTTGCTTTGTTTGTTGTTTTACCCGTTTACTGAAAGGTAATATGGGTGCTATGTCGGTTTGTGCCAACGTGCCCGTAGTGAGGGTGCCGAACCGCCGACGAGACTTTCAGTGCTCCGGCGTCACTCGTGGAATTGCGGGAAAATCCGCTTGAATTCCGGGTGGAGGTGAATCGCATTCGGGCGCGCTGCGGCTTTCGAGCCCTCGGGGCCACCCTTGTGGCTTCTAACGCCACAAGGGTGGCCCCGAGGGAACGCCACGACGCCACCAAAGCCCCGCGGATCAGGGGTTCGCGACGCCGCCGGTTTCGAAGAGGCGCGCGAGTTCACGGCGGGAGCGGACGCCGAGTTTGCGGTACGCGGCGGCAAGGTGGCTTTCGACAGTGCGTGTCCCGACGTGCAGGGACTCTGCGGCTTCCCGATTGCTCGCGCCAGCCGCGACGGCTTCCACCACCCGGCGTTCTGCGGCCGTCAGTACTTCGGCCGAGCCGGCGGCACTGATCCGGTCCAGCTCTGCCCGCGCCGCGTCGCGCCAGACGGTCAGGCCACCACTGGCGAAGATCGCCGCGGCACGTTCGATGTCGTCCCTGGTGGACCGCCGGGACCGCCGTTTCAGGTTCACCCGCGCCAGCGCGAGCAGACTGCGGCCCAGTTCGGGGCGCAGCTGACTGAACTCGTGCTCGTCGACGGCCGAAGACAGTAGTTCGGCGGCGCGGTCCAGGTCGCCGGCTTCGGCCGCGCACAGGCCGAGGATCCGCTGCCCGGTGCCACGCAAAGTGCAGCGCTTGCCCCGTTTTCCGGCGGCGACCAACTGTTCGCCGATGGCGATGGCTTCCTCGAGCCTGCCCGCGTAGACCAGTTGCTCGCCCAGGTCGGTGTCCATCCGGTACCGCGCGCCGGTGTCGCGGCTGCCGAACGACTCGGCAGCGTCCCGTGCGCGGGAAAGCAGTTCGACAGCGCGGCCGTGCTCACCGCGTTGCGCGGCCACCAACCCGAGCATGTGGTCGGCGGCCATCCGCCTGGTCCGGTGGGTGGTCGTCGCCCACCCGAGTTTCTCGACCAGGTTCATGACGTCGTCACAACGCCCGGTCGCGAGGAACAGCCGCGCCTTCAGCTGCGCGCGGTGGGTGGGTTCGCAAAACCGCCAGTCCATCGACTCGTCGCTCTCGGCGAGCGCCATCATCGCGGACTCGGCGTCGCCGCCGAGCAGCTGTACCTCGCCCAGCAGCATGCTGAGCAACGAGATGGCGAGGTCGTCGGCGACGGTGCGGGCCTGGTCCAGCCCGGCCGCCAGGATGGCCGTCGCGTCGGCCAGCTCGTCGGTGATGACCAGCCCCTGCGCCCAATGGACGCCGACTGTGGCCGGTGCTCCCGCCTTGCCGGGCGCGGACTCCAGTGCTGTGGCTCGCGCCAGCAGGTCAGCGTCGAGCCCGTCCCCGGAATCGACTTTGACGTCCATCAGCTGGAGGTATGCCTGGTGCGTGCAGTACCCCTCCGGGTCGACCTGCTCGGCGTAGCGGACGGCCAGATGGGCGTGCTCTTCGCGGCGAGTGAAGTCGCCGTAGAACCGGCCGGCGGACTGGGTGTGCAGCAGCGCGAGCCGGCGCGGGTCCCGCTCGTCCGGCCGCTGCGCGCTGGCCAGCACCTGTGAAGCCACGTCCGGGCCGGACAGTAGATAGACCAGACCGGCCAGGATCGGCAGTGCGACCTCCAGCAGCGGGGTTTCCAGCGTCGCGAGGTCGACCGGTCTCAGCAGCTCCGCGGCCCGTTCGAAGTTCGCGACGTCCCGCTGCAGCCGCGCGGCGACGATCCGGCGGCGGTCGATCGCACCGTCCTCGGGACGGGTGAACCGCAGTGCCTGTTCGGCCAGCACCACAGCGTGCGCGGCGGCACCCCGGTTGCGTGCGTGCTCCACGGCCTCGTCGAACGCCGCCGCGACCTCGTGCCGCACCGAGCCGGGGTCGGCTTCGTCGACGGTCAGCGCCATGTGGTGCGCCTTGGCTTCCGGCGAGTCGGCGACTTCGACGAGCCGCCGGTGCAGTTCGAGCTGGCGGCCGGGTGGGAGCGACTTCATGGCCGCGGCCGAGAGCAGCGGATGGCCGGCGACTAGCTTGCCGTCGACCTCGTTGACCACGCCGTCGGCGACGGCCAGATCCAGTGTCCGCACCGGGTCGTCGACCATGTCCGCCAACGCCTTCGCCGCGACTTGGATCGTCGGGCTGCCGAGCGCGGACACCACGCACAGCGCGTCGATCACCTCGGTCCCCAGCGCGCTGACCCGTTCGAACATCATCACCTGGAGGGTGTCCGGGATCGGCATCGGATCGCCGTGCTGGTGGTGCCCGCGCACCCAGGTACCGGCCAGTTCCAAGGCCCAGAACGGATTGCCGAGCGTCGCCGCGCAGATGAGCTCGCTGTCCCCGCGGCTGACCGGCAGGCCGATCCTGGCCTTGACCAAGGTGCGGACTTCCGCGGGTGTCAGCGGCGGCAGCGGAAAGTGCTGTCGTAACAAGAAGATGTCGAGCAGGGCGAGTGGCATCTCGGGCGTTTCGGTGCCGGTGTCGAACGGGCCGCCGGTCCGCATCGACATCAGCAGCCGGACGGGAAGGTCGGACAGTCGCCGCAGCGCGAAAGCAAGCGTTTCCTGGGATGCCGCGTCGGCCCAGCGCAGGTCGTCGATGGCTACCAGCACACTCGACCGTTCCGCGCACCAAATCAGGACGCTCTGCACGGCCATCGCGATGAGCCGGACCGACGGCGGACGCCTCGTCGGGGAGGCTCGCAGCAATGCGACTTCCAGTGCTTCGCGTTGCGGCTCCGGCAAATCGGGGAGAACCTCGTCGATGACGTCGGCGAGCAGATCTCCCAGTACTACATAGGGCATGGACGATTCGGCCTCCACCGCGGCAGCCGCCAGCACGCGGATTCCCGATGAGCGGGCCAGTTTCACTCCCTCAGCCCACAGCGTCGACTTGCCGATACCGGCTTCGCCGGTGAGCAACACCGCGTCGGACGAACCTCCTCGCACAGTGGCCGCCCAGTGAACCCGAGCGCGTACTTCTTCCCGATCACGCGAAGCCGAGACCTGTCCCAGGTCAGTCGGTTTCATGCGCACCCCTCCCCGAGCCGGTGGATTGATCCTACGACCGAACGATCGGTGCGCGACCCCGCTGTTGTCGTCAATGGGCCAAAAAATTGCCCCTTAATACCTTCCTGCCACTTTCAGGTGAACGGTCGCGGAGAACCATTCGTGTAGTCGTCTGCCGATGGCCAGCAACGACGGGAAGGCCCCCTCGGCGACGTCTCGTGCCGCCGAGGGGGCCTCCCGATTGGTGAATTCACTCAGTGTTCAGCGGGGGCTTTTCCCGGTGTGGCACTGGTTCTGCGTACGACGGTGGCCAAGATCAGGGCGATGGAACCCGCCGCGAGAAGCCCGAGCGTCACTACGTTGAGCAGTTTGTCGACGGTGTCGTACATGTCGAGATGCTGGAAGTGATAGGTCATGTGTAGAACGTTGAAGGTCAGCCAGCCGAACCCGGCCGTGCGGACGAGGACGTCGTTGTGCACGTAGCGCAACGCGATCAGGCTCAACACGGTCAGCGCCAGGAACATGGCGCCCGCGTCCTTGGCGAGGTGCTCGTTGTACGGGCCGAGCGGGGGCAGCCAACTGCGGCCGAACCCGGGAAAGTGTTCGTACCACGGCTGCGGCGCGAAGTATGCCCAGAAGCCCGTGTAGGCGCCCGCGAGGGCGAGGCCGGTTAGTAGTAAGCGGCGGAGTGTGGCATTCATACCCGTCAGACGAGGCAGCGTCCGCCGATGTGACAACCCCGGAGCGTGACATTTCGGCGGGCCTTTTCGACCGGCAGCCGTCAAGAAATCAGAAATACGAAAGGACTCAACCACCGCAACTCGCCGTCGAGTTGCGATCGTGGGTTACACCAACCACCGCAACTCGCCGTCGAGTTGCGGGCTGAAGGTCGGTCGGGGTGGCTGGGTGGTGTCGGTGTGGCTGGTGGGGTTCTTGAGGTCAGCGGGTGTGGTCGGCTGGTGGTGACTGTGGGACTCGTCGGCTTGAACGTGGGACTCGCCGGGCCGGAGTGTGGGACTCGCCGACGTGCTGTGCGAGTCCCACGTTCAGCGAGGGCGAGCCCCACAGTCAGACCGGCGAGTCCCACACCCAGCTCCGGACACCGGCTTCCGCCGTACACCGACACGACTCGGCCGGCCTTCGCGCCCGCCAGGGACTCCCCGTCCGCCCCAGTCCTTGCTGCGGTAAAACGCAGCCAGTGCACATTAACCAGCACCCACACATACGACCGAAGAGCCACAAAAGTGCCAGTCCTGGGCGGGAGGCCGCGCTAGCTCGCGCGGTGCCAGGTGAGGGTGACGATCGTGCCCGGGGTGTGTGCGTGTTCTGCGGCCAGGACGAGGTGTCCGTTCTCCTCGAACCGGGCGTCGCGGGTCTGTGTGGACCCCGTCGGATACCCGGGCGTCCCGGCTTCGACGTCGTGCAGCACCTGGGTGCCGATGATCCGGACGCGTCCGGCGTAGGCGACCATGGCCCGCCCTTCGACGGGCTCGATCGTGGCGGACACGAACCCGCCGGCGGTGTAGAACAGCAGTCCGCGCGGGTCGGGCCCGTAGGGCCGGGCCACCGTGCCGTCGGGCGCGGCGGCGGTCACCTCGTGGAGGCGCCATACGCCGACCAAGTCGTCCAGTTTGATCACAGTCACCCGTCCTTCTTACCGGACCGGGGCGAAAGCGACTTCACCAGTCAGGAACGCCGACCGGACGGCGGACGCCAGGGTGGGGCAGCCGCTCGGGCGCCTCACCCTCGCAGTCGGGGCGGAACTCGAAATGCCACCACTCGTTGTCGTACCTGCGATAGAGGTCGTGCCGGTCGCCGTGCACCTCGAGCCACCGCGCGCCTTCTGTCGGTCGAACGTCCATAGCGATACCCCTTACGTGGGTGGATTCCTCGGCCGGCAGGACATGAGTCCGGGCGGCGTCGACCGAACCGGTCCGGCGGACTTCGTCGGCGAACATCCGGTGCTGCTCGGCGGCGTCCCGGTGCCCCGACGTGAGCCCGATCAACTGGCCGTCCCGCCAGAACGCCTCGGCGCGCGCTTCGGTGAACGCGATCCGGGCCGCCCGGTCGAGCCCGCTGAGGTTCTCGGCCGGGAACCGCAGACCCAACGCCCACTGGCAGGCGAAAAAGCGGGCGCGGCCGGGTTCGTGCAGGAAGGCGATCGGCAGCAGCACTACGGCGAGCACCCGGGTGAGAAGTTCGAAGACGTGGTCGCGCGGCCGGTCCGTCGAGACAGCGAGTTCGTTCATGAAGTCCACTGTCGACAGTGCGTGTTCCGGCCGGTGCCCCGCTCGGTCATCGGCGCGCGCTGACTGTGTAACAGCTCTGTAAGCAGAGCCCCGGTCCGCGGACTGTGACACAACGATGACATTCCGCGGACGGGCCCGGTACGCGCGCGGCGGATGATCGATCAAGTGCCTTCGGAACCCTTGTCCTCGACCGCCGACCCCGCCGACCCCGCCGACCCCATGGTGAACAGGCGGACCGCGCCCCGCGCTGCGATAGTTGGCGGCATGGCGCGGGTATTGCTGATCGAAGACGACCAGGCCGTGCGCGACGGCCTGCAGATGGCGTTGACCCGCCAGGGGTACGCGGTGGACGCCGAGGAAACCGGTGAGCAGGGCTTGGCCCGGCTGGCCGTCGAGCCTGCCGACGTCGTGGTGCTCGACCTCATGCTGCCCGGGATCGACGGCTTCGAGGTCTGCCGCCGGATCCGGGCCGGCGGTGACCTGCCCATCATCATGCTCACCGCCCGTAACGACGACATCGACGTCGTCGCCGGGCTCGAAGCGGGCGCGGACGACTACGTGGTCAAGCCTGTGCGGGCCAGGGTGCTGGAAGCGCGTATTCGTGCCGTGCTGCGCCGCACCGGCGGTGAGTCGCGGACGAGTGCCGGGCAGCAGCCCGGGCCGGAGCGACACGGTGAGCTGGCCATCGACCGGTCCGGTCTCGCGGTCACGATGGGCGGGAAGCCGATCAGCCTCGCTCCGACCGAGCTGCGGCTGCTCCTCGAACTGTCCAGCGCGCCCGGCCGCGTGATGAGCCGCCAGCACCTGCTCGAAGCGGTCTGGGAGCACGGCTACCTCGGCGACTCGCGGCTCGTGGACGCGTGCGTCCAGCGGCTTCGCTCGAAGCTCGGCGACGATTCGGCCGCGCCGGTTTATGTGCAGACGGTGCGAGGGTTCGGCTACCGGTTCGGGCCCTTATGACGTCGGCCCCGAGGGGATGGCGGCGGGTTTTCGGGTGGGTGTGGGGGCTGCGTGCCCGGCTGATGCTTGCCTTTGTGCTGCTTGGCGTGGTCACCGCGGTGGCTGTCGCCGGGTACATCTACATCGACGCGCGGACCGTCATTCTGAAGAAGGCCCAGGACTCGGCGGTCGTGACGCTGACCGACAAGGTCAAGCGCATGTTCCCGATCGGGGAGCTGCCGCCGTCGCAAGCGAAGCTCGACGAGATCGCGGGCGAGTTGAGCGACCGCGACGACGACCCCGTCGTCCTCTACGGCACGAGGAAGTCCGCGTACGGCCCCGACCCTGCGATCTTCCCCCAGACTCTGCGAAACGCCGTCCGCGGCGGCCATGTCGCGTGGCAGCGCATTTCCTTGCGCGGCTCGCCGTTCCTGGTCATCGGCACGGAAATGGTGTTCACCGGAGCCGACGGCACCACGCAGGCGGACGCGCTGGAGATCTATTCGGTGCGCAGCCTGCTCCCCGAACAGGACAGCATCGACGAACTTGCCCGCAGGGCAGCGGTAGCGGGCGGAGCAGCCCTGGTGTTTGCCGTGCTATTGGCGCTGTTGGCGGCCAGAGGCGTGCTGCGGCCCGTGCGTGAGCTCGACAAGGCGGCTCACCGGCTGGGCGAAGGGGACCTCTCGACACGACTGCGTGTCCGAGGTTCCGATGAGCTGGCCAGGGTGTCCGGGACGTTCAACAACACGGCCGACGCGCTGGAGCGGCAGGTCAGCGAGCTGCGCCGGATGGAGTCCGACGCCAGGCGGTTCGTGGCGGACGTGTCGCACGAGCTGCGCACCCCGCTGGCCGCGATGACCGCGGTCGCCGACGTCCTCGAGGAGGAAGCCGCCGGCCTGCCCGGGGACGCCGGCCAGGCCGCGCGGCAGGTCAGCCAGGAGACGCACAACCTGAACCGGCTGGTGAACGACCTCATCGAGGTCTCGCGGTTCGACTCCGGAACGGCCGGGCTTCTGCTCGACGAGGTCGACGTCGCCGACGCCGTCAGCGCGAGTTTGCACGCGCGGGGCTGGTCGGAGTCGGTGGCCGCCGACCTGCCGGCCGGGGTCATGGCACGCCTGGATCCGAGACGGTTGGACGTCGTCGTCGCGAACCTGGTCGGCAATGCCCTGCGTCACGGCGCTCCGCCGGTGTCGTTGCGGCTGCGGGGCGAGCCGGACTGGGTCACGATCGAAGTCTCTGACGAGGGCACAGGGCTCGATCCGCATGTGCTGCCAAGGGTGTTCGACCGGTTCTACAAGGCGGACACGGCCAGGACACGGTCCGAGGGCAGCGGGCTCGGCCTCGCGATCGCGTGGGAGAACGCGCGGTTGCACAGCGATGGCGAGCGCACCGGAAGCTTGGTTGCCGCCAACCGTGACAGCGGGGGAGCGATGTTCACGCTTCGCCTACCGCGCCAGGCGAGGTCGCACGACGGCCCAGGAGGAGGACAGTGACCGCGAAAAGAATGCTGGTCGCCGGATTTATGCTGCTCGCGGCCCTGCTCGCCGGCTGTGGGGTCCAGCCCAGCGGGGTCATCAAAGGTGATCTCGCGCCGCAAGGACCGGCTGAAGGGGCGAGGCTCTACTTCGTGCAGAACATGCGGTTGACCATGGTGTTGCGGCCGACCAACCAGGAGCTGTCGCCGTCCGCCGCACTTGACCTGCTGGCCGGGGGCCCGGACTCCGACGAACAGAATCTGGGCTTCAGCACCGACATCCCGGCGGGGGTCGGGCTGCGGGGCATCTTCGCGGACGGGCCTGGGCAGGTGATGATCTTGCTGTCCACGGACGTCGCCGCGCTGTCCGCCACCGCCGTCGACCAGCTTGTCTGCACCGTGCGAGGGGCCGGTGGGTCACAGTCTCAGCCCCCGGGCCCCGCCACCGTCGTCCTCTCCGACGGCGGCCGGACGCGCGGCCCCCAAAGCTGCCCGCTGTTCAGCTGAGCTAGAGCGCGAGGGAGGCGGCGACGGGGAGGTGGTCGCTGCCGGTGGCGGGCAGGGTCCAAGCCGCGAGCGGACGCACACCGTGGACGAAGATCTGGTCGATTCGGGTCATCGGGAAAGCGGACGGCCAGGTGAAGCCGAAACCGTCGCCTGCCTCATCTTGGGCGGACCGCATGCGCGAGGTGATCGGGGCCAGCGCCCGGTCGTCGGTGCTGCCGTTGAAGTCGCCGACCACGACGGTGCGGCCGGCCGGGCCCGCGCTGATCGCGTCCGCGAGCAGGCCGAGCGCGGTGTTCCGCTCGTCCGTGGTGAACCCGCTGTCGACCCGGACCCGCACGGACGGCAGATGCGCGACGAACACCGTCAGCGGCCCCTTCGGTGTGTCCACAGTGGTCCGCAGCGCGCGGGTCCACGGCATGATGTGGACCGGCCGGGTGTCGTGGATCGGGTAGGTACTCCAGATTCCGACGGTCCCCTGCACGGAGTGGTACGCGTACGACCCGGCCAGTGCGTCCTCGTACGACCGCACCGCCGAGCCGCTCAACTCCTCCAGCGCGACCACCTGCGCGCCGGACGCCGCGAGTGACCGGGCGGTGCCGGCCGGGTCGGGGTTCGCGTCGTTGACGTTGTGGCTGACGATGGTGAGATCGCCGTGGCCCGGCGACCGTGTGTCGGCGAGGTGCCCGCCGAACAGCACGATCCAGACGATCGTGGGGACCAGCAGTACGACGAGTGCGAGCGCGGATCGGCGGAACAGCGCGAGAACCAGGAGCAGCGGCACGAAAACCCCGACCCATGGCAGGATCGTCTCCAGGAGGCTGCCGAGGTTGCCGACCCAATTCGGCACCAGACCGTGGCCGGCGAGCACGAGCGCGGTCAGCACGGCGAACCCGGCCAACACCTTGCCGCGCCGCCAGATTCCGGCTTGCCAGGCTTCAGTCTGTCGCTGTTCGGCGGTCGTGGTCATCGGACTCCCGTCGACGACTGCAACGCCTGCTGGATTCCGTCGATCAGCTTCTGGCTGGCGTTGAGCGCGACATCGAGGCCTTCGCCGGGCGACTGCCCCGAGTTCTGGTGCAGGACGACGCCGAGGATCAGCCGCGTGCCGGTACCGGTCTGGGCCTCCGCCGCCCACATCAGCGCGCCGCCGGCGGCCGTGGTGGAACCGGTTTTGATGCCGATCACCCCGGAGCGTCCGAGCAGGGTGTTCGTGTTGGTGACCGTGCCGGGAACGCCGTCGATCTTGACGCGCTGGGTGGCGACGATCGTGCGGAAGACGTCGTTCTTCATCACCGCGCGGGCCAGCAGGAGCTGGTCGGCGGCGGTGCTGGTGGTCGAGTCCTCGACGCCGCTGGCGCCGGTGTACTCGGTCCGGCTCATCCCGAGCTCGGCGGCCGCGTGGTTCATCTTCGTGACGAAGGTGTCCTGGCTGCCGGCGTCCCACCGGGAGAGCAGGCGGGCGATGTTGTTTCCTGACGGGATCAGCATGAGTTCCACTAGCTCGCGCTCGCTCAGCAGCTGCCCGGCCCGCACCGGTGCCGACGACTGGTCGGTGCCGGTCGATTCATCCTGGGCCCGCGCGTCGACCGTGATCTCCGGCCCCGATTCACCGGCGGCCAGCGGGTGGTCGGTGAGTACGACGTACGCGGTCATCACCTTGGCGACGCTCGCGATCGGCACCGGCGTCTGCGCACCCTGGGTACCGAGGCTGCCGAGCCCTTCGACCTCCGCCGCCGACTGCCCGTCTGCCGGCCACGGGATGGCCAACCGCAGCGTCGCGTCGACCGCCGTCGCCCGGCCGGGAACGGTGCGGCCGAACAGGTACCAGCCGCCCGCGGCCGCGATGACCAGCAGCACCGCGGCGACCAGCACGGCGATACGCGGCCCCGAAGACTTGGTGCGCGGCTGCTGGGCGAGGACGGAGGTCGGCTGCATGGAATTCCTTCAGGTGGTCTGGGTGCGCCGGATGCGTACCCAGACCACCTTTCGCGACCGACTTCTCCATCCCGTGCCCGAAGTTCGACAGTTCTGTACTGAATTCGCGTGCTCGGTGCGGCTCGGGTTACGCCGGTTTGGGGAGGAGACAGCCGGGTAGGTGGAGATCGAGGCGGTTACCGGGGGCCACACAGGTGGTGATCCAGTACGTCTGCGTGCCGTACCCGATTCCCTTGTGGACGGTGATGGTGCCTTCACGGTCCATTTCGCACGGGCTGTCCTCGGTACACATGCCGCCGGCCCGGTTGCTGGTGTTGTTGATGCCGACGACCTTGCCGCTGGCCTTGTCGACGATCGGGGATCCCGAGGTTCCGGCGCCGGTGTCGCAGGACGGCGTGTAACGGATGACGTCCTTCGTCACGTACGTGGCTTCCAGCACGCGGTAGGCGAATGTGTCGATCTTGCAGGAGTAGGTCTGCTGTAGCCCGCCCGAAATCACGGTGATGTCCGTGCCGGGAACCGGTCGTGTGCTGGAGAGTTCGAGTGCGCGCACGTGGTATTGGCGCTCGAGCCGCGCATAGGTGTTGTCCACTTGGAACAGTGTGACGTCGGTGCCGGTCATGCTGACGTAGAGGGCGTTTGACGCTTGGAGTGAGGCGACCCGATTTCCGGTGGAATCAAGCAGGTTGAAGTACTTGTTCGTCGGTTGGTTGATGAGCACCTCGTCCGGGATCGGCCACGTGCCACCGAAGCAGTGCCCGTTGGTGAGGACGAACGCCTTGTCGGTGTCGGCCGAGTTCGCGGTCCGCACCAGCGATCCGGAACAGCCGTGCAGGTCCAGGGTGCCGGCGAAGTTCGCGGCCGGTGGCGCTGTGGCGGCGCCGGCGGTGCCTGCCGAGCTGGTCAGGGCGGCGCCCAGTAGCACTGCCCCGAGCACGCCGATCAGTCGTTTGATCATGGGAAGTCCTTTCACTGGAAGGGTTCAGCAGGAGCCGCTGGGGGCAACACCGGCGCGGAGGAAGTCGACCACCATCGACACACACGGCCGGTCCTTGATCGAGCCGTGGCGGGCGTCGTGCACGGTGATCAGCGTGCCGCCGATCTGGGCGTGCATCGCGACCGCCCACGCGTACGGCGTCGTGTCCTCGTCGGTGTGGCCGGACATCGCGAGCGGGCTGGTGCCCTTCTTCAACTGCCATGGCTGCGCCGCCGGCCACGACCCGCACTGGTTGTCGTTGACGGAATGGCCGCCGGTGGCCGGGTACTTACGCGCCCGGTCCTGAGTGTCGGCCCACATCTTGTCGAAATCCCGGCCGCCCGTGCCGTCGTTGCACATCACGGCTCGAAGCTGCAGCTGGTTGGCACCGGGGAAGTCCTGGTCGAAACCGAAGACCGAGCTGTGTGCCGTGGCTGGGCTCGCGCCGGCGGGAGCTCCTCCGTCACGTATGTTGGCCAGCTCCCGGCCGGCCGTGGCCCAGTTACCCGCGCCTCCGCCGAAGTAGTTGCTGACGGTGGAGCCGTCGACGACGACCTGAGACGCGCCGGAGCCGGTCACCCGGGGGTTGCGGGTGAGTTGGTCGCGAAGGTCGTACAAGGCTTTCGCGACCGCGGCGGCAGTGGTGCCGAAGTGGAAGTCGAAGTCACGTTGGGCCAACCAGGCGGTGAGTCCGTCGAACGACTTCTGGCCGACGGCTTCGACCGCGTCGTCCATGGACTCCAGATCCATCGTCGGCGGCATCACCGATTCCAGCCACATTCCGGCCACGTGGGAGTCGAACAGCGAACGGTAGTTCGCGCCCAGTCCGGTGCCCCAGGACGCGCCGTAGAAGTCGATCTTCTGCTCGCCCATCGCCGCCCGGAGCGAATCCATGTCCCGCGCGACGTTCGCCGTGGTCAACTGCTGGGTGAAGGCTGGATCCATGGCCAGGCAACGCTTGTTGTAGGCGGTCTCCCGGTCGAAGCCGAACTTCGCTTTTTCCTTCGCGGTGGCCGTGGGTGGCGGGCTAGTGGGATCGGCGGGGTCGCAGATGACGGTGTCGCCGTAGCCGGTCCCGCGGGGATCAAAGCCGACGAAGTCGTGGTCGGTGTTCAACGCCCCGAGTCCGGTGTCCGCGTAGCTCAGCGGAGCGTCGAGGCTGGAGAGGCCCGGCCCGCCGCTGTTGACCATCAACACGCCCTTGCGCTGGGCCGGATCGGTGGCCTTGAGCCGGCTCACCGCCAGCTGGATCTTGCGCCCGTCGGGCTTCGAGTAATCCAGTGGAACGGAAAGGGGCGAGCACTCCAACCGGGTTTCGTCGCCGTGGTACTTGCTCCAGTCCTTGACTGTGGTGGAACACGAACTCCACGTCAGCGCGGCGGGCGCTGTCTGGGCCTGGGCCGGTGCGGTCACCAGGCCTATCGCGGTCAGGGGGACCGCGGCGGCGACTACCGTGCGCCGACCGATATTCCTTGCTAATGGCGGCAAAATGACCTCCTCGTCGGGTGATCGGCAGAGTCCGATCACCCGACGAAGGTGTCAGTTCCATGTCCCCGGACTATTCACGGAAGGTCATAGCTCGGTAACAGGGCGGGATTTTCAGTACTTTTGGCGGGGCGGAAACGCGATTGGCCAGAGGTGCGTCGCCAGCTGCGTGCGCTGCCAATCGCGTTCGGCCCCGCCCAACGCCGTGGCGGCGTAGGTCGCGGCGTGGCGGGCATTACCGACGACGTAGGCGGTCTCGGCAGCGTGGCCGGCGGCTCTGGCGGCCGCGCGAGCCGAGGTTCGCACGGTGTCGCGGGCCGCGGCGTGGGCGCCGAAGGCCGCGATGCGCGCGTCACCCACCGTGAGCTCTCCGCACGCCCAAGCCTGTGCTGCTTCGACGGCTTCCCGGGGCCGTTTGTCCCCGGGGAACTCGTCTTCGAAAAAGATGAGAACACGCTCAGCGCAGTCCGCCGCCCAGCGCGCCAACAACCCGTGATCGCCCTTGTCCACGTTGGCAGAATACAAAGGCAAAAACCGGCGAATCACTAAAGTTGCCCGGCCGACGCTGGGCACTTTTCCACTCTTGTGCCTTGGTTGAAGTCTCAAGCAGGGCACTTTTGTACAAAAGTGCCCTCGTTGCACACGCGCGTAATCCGCGCACGCAAGGATCGCAACTCGACGGCGACTCGCGATCCTTGCGGACGCTCAGCATCGCAACTCGACGGCGAGTTGCGGCGGCAACGACCCACGGATGCGACCGATGGATCACTAACGTTGCGAGGGCTCGTGGGCCGTCAGCTGAGGGTGCCGCCGTAGTTGGGCAGCTCGAACTTGCGGTCGTAGGAACCGCCGGTGAAGTCGGTGTCGTTGTTGCCGATGTTCGCGGTGATCCGGTCGCCCTGTTGGATGAACTGCTTGCGGCAGCGCAGCTTCCCGGTCGGGATGCTTTCGAAGACCTTGCGCAGGCAGATCTCGTCCGGCTGGTATCCAGCGTCCTCGAGCTGTCCGAGCGCTCTGTCCTCGCCGCCGACCGTCCGGGCCGAGACGAGTTGCGGTACTTAGCGTGCGCAACGATCGCAACTCGCCGTCGAGTTGCGAGCAAGCAGGGCACAAAAGGACAAAAGTGCCCCGGCGTTCACTCAGCGTTTGTGTGATAGTGCTACTTTAGTGGCTTTTGCAATCAACTTCGAGCACTTATAGTCGTCCGGCCTGGATCCCCACGTGAATGGAGACCTGCCCGATGGCCGAATCCCGATTCCCGTTGACCCGACGCCAGTTCCTCGGCGGTGCCGCCGCGGCCGGCGCACTGTCGATGCTGCCGCCCGGAATGGCCGAGTCGCTGGCCCAGCCCGCGGTGCGCGGCAGCCTGTCCGACGTCAAGCATGTCGTGGTCCTCATGCAGGAGAACAGGTCCTTCGACCACTACTACGGCACGATGAGCGGGGTTCGCGGCTTTGGTGACCGGACGGCGTTGACGATGCCGAACGGGCTGGACGTCCTGCACCAGCCGTCCTCGAACGGCAAGTACGTGCTTCCGTTCCATGTGGACACCGCGAAGGTCGACGGGCAGGACATGGGCGACCTCGGCCACAACTGGCCCGACCAGCACAACGCCGTCGGCGCCGGAGCGAATCGGGGCTGGATCAGTGCCAAGGGGCCGAACACCATGGGCTACTTCACCGACGCCGACATCCCGTTCCACCGGGCGCTCGCGGGCGCGTTCACCACCTGCGACCACTACTACTGCTCGGTGCAGGGCGCGACCACGCCGAACCGGATCTACCTGTTCACCGGCACCATCGACGCCGACGGCAAGTACGGGACGCCCGCGAACTACAACCCCGCCGACTCCTACGCCCCCATCCACAAGTGGACGACCTATCCCGAACGGCTTCAGGCCGCCGGGATTCCCTGGAAGGTTTACGCCAACAAGGAAGTCGGCTACGACGAGGGAAAGCCGTTCGTCGGCGACTACGGCGACAACCCACTTTGGCTTTTCCAGGCTTACCATGACAACTACGACAGCGATCTGTCCAAACGCGCCAGCGTGTTCAAGACCTGGGCGCCGGATTCGGGGCAGGGTAAGGACGTCAACCACGTCCTGACGGAGTTCGTCGCCGACTGCAAGAGCGGGTCACTGCCCAAGGTGTCCTGGGTCGTCGCCCCCGAGAGCTACACCGAACACCCCGCGAAGCGTCCGGTCGACGGCGCCGCGTACACGCAGACCGTGCTCAACGCGTTGTGGGCCAACCAGGACCTGTGGTCCTCGACAGTATTGCTGATCAACTACGACGAAAACGACGGCTTCTTCGACCACGTCCCGCCGCCGCTCCCGCCTGCCGGCGCAGCGGACGAGTTCATCAGCGGACTGCCCGTCGGGCTGGGTGTCCGGGTGCCGATGACCGTGGTGTCGCCGTGGAGCAAGGGCGGCTGGGTCAACTCGCAGGTGTTCGATCACACCTCGGTCATCCGGTTCCTCGAGCAGTGGACCGGGGTGCAGGAGCCGAACATTTCGGCCTGGCGCCGGTCGACCTGCGGTGATCTGACCAGCTGCTTCGACTTCGGCCAGAACGACGTCACGACGCCGTCGCTCCCGGACACCGCGGCGCTGCGCAAACGGGCCGACGACACGCAGTCCAAGCTGCCGCAACCGGCGCCGCCCGCGGACGGCAGCCAGACCGTGCCCGTCCAGGACTCCGGAACCAGGCCCGCGCGGCCTCTTCCGTACCAGCCGTCGGTGACTACTTCTCTCAGCGCTGACAAGACAATCCTCACCACGACGTTCATCAACCAGGGCACCGCGGCGGTGCAGCTGGCGGCGTACCGGGCGGACGGGCAGACCGACGGCCCGTGGCAGTACGACGTCGCGGCCGGCGGCAGCGTCAGTGACACGTGGCGGATCAAGCTGTACGGCGGCGGGAAGTACAACGTCGCCGTCCACGGACCGAACCGCTTCCTCTGGCAGTTTGCCGGGAACACCGCGGCGGCGGGCGCGGGCGTCGAGGTCGTCGGCAGCTACACCGCGGACGGCCGGTTGCTGCTGACCATGACGAACAGCGGCACCACCGCCGCCGCACTGACCGTGACAGCCAACCACTACCGCAGCGGCAGCTGGACGTATTCGGTGCCCGCCAACGGATCGATCACCGGCGAGTCATGGGACCTCGGCAGCTTCAACGGCTGGTACGACCTGTCCGCCACTGTCGCCGGGGACTCCGCGTACCTCCGCCGCTTCACCGGACACCACGAAACCGGGCTGCCGACCGTCACCGGCTGACGTCGCTGCCTCCCCACCGCGGACCCCTCGGGGCCATCCTGATGGCGGCCGCCGCGTTGGCGTTCAACGCCACAAGGGTGGCCCCGAGGGGTCCTTGACCCGCCCCCGGCCTAAGCCGCGGTGACGGCGAAGACGTGGATTGCGGGAGTGTAGGGGAGGGTCACGGCAGCGATGGTTTTTCCTGCGGTGATGGGGATCGAGTTGTAGAAGACGTCGTAGGCGGTGCCCTGGTTGGCCGGTCCGCTCGGCGTGTTCCGGTGGTCCGTGGCGATCGCGGGCTCCGCGCCGTAGGCCTTCTGGTCGGTGCAGCACCAGTTCGGGAAGCCCAACGTGCCGGTGCTCGACGTCCCGTCGGTGTAGGTGACGGTCACCGTGCCGGTGGTGGCGCCCGCTTCCGCGCCGAGGAAGGCCAGTTTCGAGCCCTGGCCGGACATCGTGACGATCTGTCCGTCCGCCACCACATTGTCCTTCGAGCCCGCCGCGGCCGACGGCCAGGTGAACGCGACGCCGTTGTGGGTCACTGTCGCGCCCGGTGCGGCGCCGGCGGCCGCCAGTGCCTGCGCCGAGTAGCTGTCGCCGTCACCGTCGAAGTTGCCGGGCGCGGTGGTCGACTCGTCGGTGATTGCCACGTTGTTCGTCGCCTGCGCGAGCGAGGCGTACGGCGTGTTGGTGATCAAGGTCTGTTGCGCGCCAATGCTGTCGTGCGTCCTGCCCGCGCGGTACGTGGCTGCCGCGGTCAAGGTGTTCGACGCCTTGCCTGGCGGCGGTGGCGGCACAGTGACGCCGAAGGTGACACTCCGGCTCCGCCCCGCATCGACCGTGCGGACACTCTGCGTGCCCGGGATGATCTTCCAGTCGGCTGGGCCGGTCAGCTTCACGTCGAGGTCGTTGATGGACTGCGTGCCGTTGTCGGCGACGGTGACTGTCACCGGAGTCGAACCCGCACCCGGTGTCGGGTTACTGATCGTCACGGCCACGGACGGTGCCGCACCCGGCGAGGCGTGCTTGCTGATCCGGTACATCACTGTCCCGTGTGGAGCGACGTTGGCCGCGATCGTGCCGGCCGACGTCGTGACCTTTTTGGACACCAGGTCCTTCAGCGTGAACGGCGCGCTGCCGAGCCCGACGGTCTTGCCATTGGTGCTGATCGTCTTCGCAGTGTCGCCCTTGTTGAACAGCGTCACGGCGACGTCACCATTTGCCAGCGGGCGGCTCAACACGTCGTAGCCCGTGCCGGACTGGACGATCTTGCCCTGCACTCCCAGCTTGTCTTGGTCCACCGCGATCACATCGCGGTTGCTGACCACGGCGACCTGCTCGGGTGTGAGCTTCGACAGGTCTGTCGACAGCAGCAGCGGCGACGCCATTTCCGCCCAGACGTTGAACTGGCTCTGGTACTCGGCGGTGGTCATGCCGCCGTTGCCGATCTCCAGCATGTCGGCGTCGTTCCAGTGCCCGGGACCGCCGTGTGCGGGCAGGCCGGGAGTGTTGGCCTCGCCGTAGTTCTGCAGCACGCTCGCCCACGCGTCGTAGATGTCGCTGCCGAAGCGCCACAGCTGACCTTCGTCAGGCAGCCACTTCAGTTCGTCGGTGAAGTCCTTGCCGGTACAGCAGACATACGCGGGCGCGGACTCAGAGAACACTATGGGGCGCCCCGTGTTCAGCAGCGCCTCGCTGGCCTGGTGGTACACGATCTGCGCGACTTGGCTGTCGGTCTTGCCGGGGAAGGCGTCCGTCGGCTGGTAGCAGTAGTCGAGCTTCAGGTAGTCGATGCCCCACGACGCGTACAGGTCGGCGTCGGCCTGGAAATGGCCGTAGCTGCCCGCCGCGCCCTGGCACGTCTTGTAGCCGGCGTCCTCGTAGGTGCCGAACTTCAGGCCCTTGCTGTGGATGTAGTCACCGAGCCACTTCATCCCGTGCGGGAAGCGGGTGGCGTCGACTTGCAGGTTTCCCAGCGCGTCGCGGTCGTGCTGCATCCAGCAGTCGTCGATGTTGACGTAGTTGTAGCCCAGCTTGTCCAGGCCCAGCTTGACGATCTGGTCGGCCGTGTCCGTGAACAACTTCTCGTTCAGCCGGCTGTTGCACTCGAAGCCGGCCCAGTCGTTGAAGCCCATCGGCGGGGTCCGCGTCAGCTGCCCGGACGGGTCGTTGGTCGCGCGACCCTGGGTGGGTACCGCGGACGCGGGGACGGTGGGGATGACGAGCGCCGCGATGGCGACGCCCGTGGTCAGAGCGGCCCGTAGGTCACGCCGTCGTTGAATTGACACAGGTGCTCCTCAGTAGGGGAGGTATGCAAGATACTGCTCGTTGTGAAGTCTTTCAGAGCAAGTACGCGCAATGTAGGCTGCCAGCTTCGGCGAGGTCAAGGGCCGAATGGCGTGCATCTGCGGTCAACACCGTGCACGAAAAGTGACGTCAAATGCTCTCAATGGGCGTTGACCGTGCAAGATTCTGCATCTAGGGTGGCGATCGTTGTGCACTTGACCTCTGCGCGGATGGGAAGTTCATGAGCCGCTCTTTCATGGCCGAGGAGATCGCGAGCCAGCCCCAGTGCTGGCGCGCGGCGCCGGCCCTCGCCGAGAAGTTCGCCGAGAAGTTGCCCCGGCCCGGCAGCCGGGTCGCGATCGTCGGTTGCGGGACCTCGTGGTTCATCGGCCAGTCCTACGCGGTGCTGCGCGAGTCCGCCGGCCTCGGTGAGACCGACGCCTTCGCGGCCTCGGAGTTCCCCTCCGGCCGCCGCTACGACCATGTCCTCGCGCTGACCAGGTCCGGCACCACGACCGAAGTGCACACCCTGCTGGCGAAGCTGCGGGGGATCAGCCCGACGACCGTCATCACCGGTGTGCCCGCCGAGATCGCCGCGGCGGCCGACGCCGTAGTGGATCTGTCCACTGTGGATGAACAGTCGGTCGTGCAGACACGGTTCGCCACGACCGCGCTGGCGGTGCTGCGCGCTCATCTCGGTGAGGACCTCGGCAAGCCGATCGAGCAGGCTGAACAGGTGCTCGCCGAGCCCCTTGACCAGGCGCTTGTCGACGCCACGCAGTTCAGCTTCCTCGGCACGGGCTGGTCGGTGGGCCTGGCCAACGAGGCCGCGTTGAAGTTCCGCGAAGCGTCGTTGTCTTGGACGGAGTCCTACCCCGCCTGGGAGTACCGCCACGGTCCGATCAGCATCAGCGAGCCGGGCCGCGTGACCTGGATGTTCGGCACCGCCCCCGACGGGCTTGCCGCCGACGTCCGACGCGCCGGCGGAACGTTCGTCGAAAGTGGACTCGACCCGCTTGTCGACCTCGTGCGCGCGCAACTGGTCGCGGGTGCCATCGCCGAGCGCAAGCGCCTGGACCCGGACAACCCCCGAAGCCTCACCCGTTCCGTGGTGCTTTCCTAGCCATGCACCCGACACTAGTCGCCGCCATCGACGTCGGCGGCACCACGGTCAAGGCAGCGGTGTACGAAACCGCTGGTGAACGACCTGAGCTGGTGGCCGGGTCGCGGACCGCGACCGAACTTTCCGGCTCCCCGGCGGAGTCGGTGGCCTACCAGGTCGCACGGCTCGTCGGCGAATTGACGGCGGCTGTCGGGCCCGTGCGGGCGGCCGGGGTGGTGGTGCCCGGCATCGTCGACGAACAGGCCGGGATCGCCCGGTTCTCAGCCAACCTCGGTTGGCGGGACGCGCCGTTGCGGGACATGCTGCGTGAGCGGCTGCCCGTGCCGGTCGCATTCGGCCACGACGTCACGGCAGGCGGCCTGGCGGAGTACCGGATCGGCGCGGCGCGTGGGTGCGCGAGTGCGGCGTTCGTCCCGGTCGGCACCGGGATCGCGGCGGCGCTCGTACTCGACGGCGTCCCGTACCGGGCCGGCGGGCTGGCCGGGGAGTTCGGTCATATCGACGTCGGCCATGCTCTGACCTGCGGTTGTGGTGCGACGGGCTGTCTTGAGGCGATCGCTTCGGCGTCCGCGCTCGGACGTCGTTACGCCGAACGGACCGGGCTGCCGGCCGAGGGCAGCCTCCCCGTCATCGAGGCCGCCGTGGCTGGGGATCCGGACGCGGAGCAGGTACTCGGCGAGGCTATGGCCGGGCTCGCCCAAGGCATCCGGATCCTGGCGTCGCTGCTCGCGCCGGAAGTGGTGGTCCTCGGCGGCGGACTGTTCTCGGCCGAGGGCTTGCTCGGCCGAGTGCGTGCCCTGGTCGACGAAAAGCTGCCGTTCCAGCGCAAACCCGAGCTGCGAGTGGCTGCGCTCGGTGACGAAGCCGGCTGCCTCGGCGCCGCGTTGCTCGCCGCGGATCTCTTGGTGGGCACATGATCCTGACCGTCACCCCCAACTGCGCACTCGACGTCACCTACACCGTCGACGCGCTGCGCCCGGACACCGTGCACCGGGTCCGGGAGATCCGCAGACGGGCCGGCGGCAAAGGAATCAACGTCGCGCGGGTACTGCACGCGGTCGGCGCGAGGACACTCGCGGTGGGCACTGCGGGCGGTGCTGCCGGTGACGAGTTCACCCGAGAGCTCAGGAAAGCCGACCTGCCTGGTGAGCTTGTCCCGATCGCTGGGGAAACGCGCCGCACCACGACGGTACTGTCCACAACGGACAACGCGGTCACGCTGTTCAACGAGCCCGGCCCCGAACTGGACACGCGCGAGTGGGCCGCGTTCGTCGACGCCGTCCGCGGCTTGGTCGGTTCGGCCGACGTCCTTGTCTGCTCGGGAAGTCTGCCGCCCGGGGCGCCCGTTGACGGTTACGCCGAGCTGCTTGGGCTTGCCGACGGCATTCCCACGGTCCTCGACACCTCGGGTGAGGCGTTGCGTGCAGGACTTGCGGGCCGGCCCAGTGTCGTGAAACCCAATGCCGAAGAACTGTTCGAAGCCACCGGGCTTGCCGAGCCGATCGAGGCCGCCGCGAACCTGTGTGGGGCAGGCGTTGGGGCAGTGCTGGTCTCGCTCGGCCCCGAAGGATTGCTTGCCTGCACGGAATCCGGTGTCTGGCAGGCGAAACCGTCGGCGCCGCTGAGTGGCAACAGCACCGGCGCCGGGGACGCGGCGGTTGCCGGTATCGCCCTTGAACTCGCCCGCGGCGGCTGCTGGCCCGATGTCGTCCGCCGGGCCGTCGCCCTGTCCTGCGCGGCCGTGCTCGGTCCCTTGGCCGGCGACGTCGATCTCGACCACTACCTCCGCGAACTTCCCGCTGTCCGAGTACAGCGGCCATGAACAGGACGGAATTCCCATGCCTCTTGTGTCCACTGGGGACATCGTCGGCCCGGCCGCGGCCCAGCGTCGCGGGTGCGGCGCGTTCAACGCCATCCAGCTCGAGCACATCACCGCGATCATCGAGGGCGCGCGGCTCGCCGGCACACCGGTCATCGTGCAGCTGAGCCAGAACGCCGTGCGCTATCACGGCACGCTGGCCCCGATCGGCGAAGCCGCGCTTGCCGCGGCGCGGGCGGCACCGGTTCCGGTGGCCGTGCACCTCGACCACGCCGAGTCCGCCGACCTGGTCCGAGAGGCCGTCGAACTCGGCTTCAGCTCGGTGATGTTCGATGCGTCCAAACTGGACTATCTGGGCAATGTTCGCGAGACGCGGGAAATGGTCGAGTACTGCCACGCGCGGAAGGTCTGGGTGGAAGCCGAACTCGGCGAGATCGGCGGCAAGGACGGTGTCCACGCGCCAGGAGCACGCACGGACCCTGGTGACGCCGCGGAGTTCGCCGTCGCGACCGGTGTCGACGCGCTCGCGGTAGCCGTCGGCAGCTCGCACGCGATGCTCACGCGTGACGCGACGCTGGACTTCGAACTCATCGCCCGGCTGCGCTCCGCGGTACCGGTTCCGTTGGTACTGCACGGATCTTCCGGCGTCGACGACGAAGGGTTGGCCGCGGCGGTCCACGCGGGGATGACGAAGATCAATATCGCCACCCAGCTCAACAAGGTGTTCACCGCGGCGGCCGCGGTCGACCTGCGCGAGCATCCGGGCAAGGTCGACCCGCGCCGGTACCTGGGTGCGGGCCGCGAAGCCGTCACCGCCGAGGTCCGGCGGCTCCTGGGCGTGCTGTCGGCCCGGGAAGTCAGTCACAAGTTGGACTCGAGATGACGATTACGCAGCTTCTTTGGGCCGATAATGTTGACAGATGCTCGGAACAGAACAAAACTGCGCGCTAACACGCAAGAACTGCGCACTGTCGGTAACATTACCAACGCTGTGACACTTTAGCGTTTAATGACACATTCAACCCTCTTCGATCAGGTGGTGGCCATGCGGGTAGCTCGTGGCAGGTCCGGTAGAACGCTCGCGCTGACGGCGGTTGCCGCCCTCGGCCTGACCCTGGCGGCGTGCGGGTCCGGTGGGGACGTCGGCGCGGGCAGCGGTGAGAACGCGCTGCCCGGCGTCGACCAGTACCTCAACGCGCCCTGCCCGGAGGTGGGCACGAAGCCGGCGGCTTCGGCGAAGTCGTTCACCTACTGGTCGATGTGGACCGCCGACGAGCCGCAGGGCAAGGTGCTGCAGAAGGCGTTCAAGTGCTTCACGGACAAGACCGGGGTCAAGGTCGACGTGCAGTGGCTGGGGCGCAAGGCGTACACGCAGAACCTGGTGCCGGCGCTCAACACCGACGACGTCCCCGACCTGTTCGACCAGGACGTCAGCAAGGTCGGCGCGGCGATCATGACGCCTGGCGGCACGCAGAGCGTGGACGACGTGTTCGGCATGAAGGTCGGCGAGGGCGACAAGACCGTCAAGGACGTGCTGGCGCCGAGCTCGTACGACTTCCCACAGAACAAGGACAAGTCGGGCCACAACTTCATGGTCCCGTACACCTTGCAGAGCAGCGCCTGGTGGTACAACAAAGATCAGGTCAAGGACTTCGCCCAGCCGAAGACGACGGCCGACCTGATCGGCCTGTTCGACAAGGCGAAGGCCTCGGGCAAGGCGGCGATCAGCCAGGACGGCGATATCCCGTTCTACAACATGTACTTCTTCACCCAGCTCGCCGAGCGGTACGTCGGCGCGGGCGGGCTCAACAAGGCGGCCTCCGACAAGACCGGGCAGTCGTGGACCGCCGACCCGGGCTTCCTCAAGGCCGCGCAGGAAACCGCGAAACTGCCGAAGTACTTCATCGACGGCTGGGACGCGGCGAAGTTCCCCCAGATCCAGCAGCGCTGGGCCGACGGCGACTCCGACTACCTCTACGTCGGCAGCTGGGCGCCGAGCGAGACCCGCGAGTACCTCGACAAGCAGGGCTCCGGCACGAAGATCAGCTACGGCTCGTTCCAGTTCCCGATGCCGGACGGCGCTACGCACGACACGGTAGAGCAGATGTCGATCGGGTTCGCGGTGACCAAGAAGGCCAAGAACGCCGACGCGGCGAAGTCGTTCATCGCCTACTTCCTCAACAAGGACCTCCTTTCCGGCATCCCGGCCGTCGCGGACAACCTCGTGCCGCGCACCGACTTGGCCGTTCCCGACGACCTCAAGCAGCTCAAGACCGTCATGGACGACCCGAAGAAGGAGCACGTCCTGCAGTACGACGGAATCGACGCGATCGCCGGCGGCAACTGGCAGACCGATGTCTTCGACCCGGCCGATCTCGCCCTGCTCAAGGGGCAGCTGACCCCGCAGCAGTTCGTCGCGCAGCTGGCCGCGAAGAGCGCCGACTTCTGGAAGAACCAGGGCTGATGGCAGCACGCACGGTGGAGGTGGCACGGTTCGCGAAAGCGCCCCGTGCCACCGGCACGCGCGGTGGGCACCTGTCCCGCAAGCGTCGGCTGTTCTGGCCGTTCATGGTTCCCGCTTTGGTGCTGTACCTGGCTTTCCTGGTGTTGCCGACGATCGCCACCGTCGTCCTCAGCTTCACCAGCTGGGCGGGCGCGGGCGATACGCCGAAGGCCAACGGTGTCAAGAACTACGTCCAGATGTGGAAGAGCGACTCGTTCCAGTACTCGTTCCACAACACGCTGATCTACGTGTTCGTCGGCGGGATCGGCACGTTCCTGCTGGCGTTTCTGTTCACGATGGTGCTGCGGGACATGCGCGGCGGCAAGGTGATCCGTGCGATCCTGTTCTTCCCCAACATCGTCGCGCCGGTCGCCTTGGGCATGTTCCTCGGGTTCGTGTTCAAGTACCAGCCGGGCAAGCAGGGCCTCGCGAACTATCTGCTGGAGCACGTCGGCGCGAGCGCGGCGAAGTTCCTCGCGCCGCAGAACGTGACGTGGGTGGTGACGGCGTCGATCATCTGGGCCAGTTCGGGTTTCTTCATCACCATCCTGATGGCCGCGGTGGACCGGATCCCGCCCTATCTCTACGAGGATGCCGATCTCGCCGGCGCGTCACCGTGGCAGAAGTTCCGCAACATCACCCTGCCGCTGACGTGGGACGTCGTCGGGGTCGCGGGCGTGCTCTGGACGATCAACGCGCTCAAGATCTTCGAGCTCGTGTTCGTGCTGGCCGGCCCCGGCACGTATTCACCGCCGAACCAGGCGTGGACACTCGGGATCTACGTTTTCGACCGCACCTTCGGCTCGAACGGCACGCCGGACTTCGGCGCGGCCTGTGCCTGTGCGGTGGCGATGATCGCGCTGGTGTCCGTCCTCGTCCTGCTGCTGCGCCGGTTGATGCGGCGCGACGCCATCCAGTTCTAGGAGCCTAGGAGCCCGCTGTGTCCACTGTGGATACCTTGAAGCCGCCGCCGGCCGCGGCGAAGCCGGTGCGCAAGCCGCCGCGCAAACCGCGCCCGGCGCCCGGTTCGCGCCGGTTCAGCCCGTTCCGCCTGCTGGGTTCGACGGTCGTGTGGCTGTTCACCGCGTTCAACCTGCTGGTGCTGTACTGGCTGATCTCGTCTTCGTTCAAGACGCCGGTGGAGATCTTCACCAAGCCGTTCGCCCTGCCGTACCAGTGGTTCCACGTCGGCAAGCCGTTCCGGAACTTCGTCTACGCCTGGAACAACGCCGGGTTCGGCGACGCGGTGATCACCACGGTCGTGCTGGTCGGCATCGCCACCGTAGTCACCGTCGGGGTGTCCGCGCCCGCGGCGTACGCGCTGACCAGGCTCGGCGTGCGCGGTTCCGGCGGGCTCACCAACGTGATCGCGATCGGCATGGGCGTCCCGTTCCAGACGGTGATCATCCCGCTGTTCGTGGTGATGAGCAAAGCGCACCTGGCCAACCAGTACGGCTTGTTCCTGATCTATGTCGCTTTGTCGATTCCGTTCACCGTATTTCTCCTGACCGGATTTTTCCGTTCACTACCCGACGAACTCGAGGAAGCCGCGGCGATCGACGGCGCTTCGCCGACCCGGACGTTCTTCTCGGTCATGCTCCCGCTCGCGCGCGGTGGCCTGATCACGGCGTTGATCCTCAACGCCATCGGGCTGTGGAACGAGACGCTGCTGGCGATCGTGTTCCTTCGTGACCAGGCCGACTTCACGTTGTCCCGCGCGCTGTTCACGTTCTATGGCGCCGCGAGCTATCAGTCCGAATACGGCGGTCTGATCGCCGGGGTCGCGATCGTCGTACTCCCGATGCTGGTGCTCTACCTCCTGCTCGCCCGCCGGATCATCACCGGCCTCACCCTCGGCGCCGGCAAGTAGCGCGAAGGAAGGTTTCCCATGGCCACAGTGACATTCCGCGACACGACCCGGTACTACGCCGGGGTCGACCGGCCCGCGGTGGACGGACTCGACCTGGAGGTCGCCGACGGCGAGTTCCTGGTGCTGGTCGGGCCGTCCGGCTGCGGCAAGTCGACCACGCTGCGCATGCTCGCGGGCCTGGAAGGCGTCGACTACGGCCAGATCCACATCGGCGACCGCGACGTCACCAACCTGCCGCCGAAGGACCGGGACATCGCGATGGTGTTCCAGAACTACGCGCTGTACCCGCATATGACGGTTGGCGAGAACATCGGCTTCCACCTCAAGATCGCGAAGATGAACAAGGCCGAACGGGCAGAGCGCGTCAAAACCGCGGCTGAGCTGCTCGACCTCACGCCGTATCTCGACCGCAAGCCCGCCAAGCTTTCCGGCGGTCAGCGGCAGCGGGTCGCGATGGGACGCGCGATCGTGCGCGAGCCCAGTGTGTTCCTGATGGACGAACCACTCTCCAATCTGGACGCCCAGCTGCGCGTCCAGACCCGTACGCAGATCGCGTCCCTGCAACGGCGGCTCGGCATCACCACGATCTACGTCACGCACGACCAGGTCGAGGCGATGACCATGGGGGACAAGGTCGCCGTGCTCAAGGACGGGCTGCTGCAGCAGTGCGACACCCCGATCGGGCTCTTCGCCAGGCCGGTCAACCTCTTTGTCGCGGGGTTCATCGGCTCGCCATCGATGAACCTGATCAAGACCACTGTGGACGCCGAAGGCGCGCTGGTCGGCGGAACGCGGCTGGCGCTCACCCCTGCCCAGCGGTCGGCGCTGACCAGCGCGGACATCGTCGTCGGCGTCCGGCCCGAGGGGTGGGAAGTCGGCGAGGCGGCTGACGGCATCACGGCCGTCGTCGAGGTGGTCGAGGAGCTCGGCAGCGACCAGTACCTGTACTGCAAGAGCACCCACGACGATCAGATCCTGACCGTCCGCACGCCTGGCATGGCGTCCTGGCAGCGCGGCGAAAAGATCGGCCTGTCGCCGAAACCGGGCGCTGTCCACCTGTTCGACGCGGCCGGCGGGGAGCGGCTGTGACCACGCGGTTGTACCGGGAGGACTTGGTCCTGCCGGTGGCGGAACTCGGTGCGGAGAACCCGTTGCCACCGCTGGTCAAACCCGAGCAGGTCCAGCAAGTCGCCAACCTCGAGGAGCTGCCGGCGGACCTTGCCGAGGGCCTCGGCTATGGACAGCTGGACACCGTACTGCCGTGCCGGCTGCAGGACGGCTACACGCGGGAACGCACCGAGCGTTCGGTGCCCGCGTTGGTGCTGGAGAACGACCACGTCCGCGCGACGATTCTGCCTTCCCTCGGCGGGCGGCTGTATTCGTTGTACAGCAAGGAAGACGACCGTGAAATGCTGTACCGAAACCCGGTTCTCCAGCCCGCGAACCTGGCCTTGCGCGGCGCGTGGTTCGCCGGCGGTGTCGAGTGGAACCTCGGCAGCACCGGGCATACGACGTTGACCTGCGCGCCGATGCACGCGGCCGAGGTCGGCGGCCCGGACGGCACACCGATCCTGCGACTCTGGGAGTGGGAACGCACCCGCGACCTGCCGTACCAGGTGGACTTCTGGCTCCCGGACGGCTCGGACTTCCTGCTGGTCGGGGTCCGGGTTCGCAATCCGCACGACCACGATGTCCCGGTTTACTGGTGGTCGAACATCGCGGTCGAGCAGACACCGCGGACCCGTGTGGTGGCACCGGCCGACAGTGCCTGGCACTACGGGTATGGCGGGCGGCTCGACCTCGTCGGCGTCCCCGAGCATCACCACCGCGAGCTGACGTACCCGGCTCGACATCGTAGTGCCGCGGACTACTTTTTCGAGATCCCCGAGGAGTCGCGGCGCTGGATAGCCGCGGTGGACGGCGACGGCTTCGGTCTGGCGCAGGTGTCCACGAGTCGTCAACGCGGGCGGAAACTGTTCGTGTGGGGCGAATCCGCGGGCGGACGGCGTTGGCAGGACTGGCTGTCGCCGGGTGCGGAAGGCTACTTGGAAATCCAGGCCGGCCTGGCGCGGACGCAGCTCGAACACCTGCGGCTGCCCGCGGGCGAGGAGTGGGACTGGCTGGAGGCCTACGGTCCCGTGCGGGCGCGGTCGTCGGTCGTGCACGGTTCCGACTGGGCAGCGGCGCAGGCCGAAGTACGTCGTCGCCTGCCGGACGGGCCGACCTTCGAAGGGCTGCTCGCCGCGTGGCGCACGGTTGCCGAAGCTGAACCGCGAAAGCCACTTTACGAGGGTTCGGGCTGGGGCGCGCTGGAGCTGCACCGGATGCTCACGAGCCTGCCCGGGATCCCGTTCGCCCCGGAGACCATGGGCCCGGAGCAGGCGCCCTGGCTGGCGCTGCTCGAAGGTGAGCCGTTCGGCGGAGACCCGGCTGTCGCGCCGGGCGGGACGCTGGTCAACAAGTACTGGCGTGAGCTGCTCGAATACGCGCCGGCGGGCTGGGCGACGTCGTATCACCACGGCGTCGCCCGATGGCGTGCCGGTGAGCGTGAGGACGCCGTCGCCGCGTGGCGCGAGTCCGTCGAACTTGCGGAGAATCCTTGGGCGCTCAGGAATCTGGCGATCGCGACCGAGTCGCCGGAGCTGTACCGGCGCGCGCTGGAACTCGCTCCGGACGTTCCCGCACTGGCCGTCGAGGCGATCGCCGCGCAGGTCCCGGAGCGCGCGCTTGAACTGATCGAACGACTGCAGCCGGAAATCCGGGCACTGGGCCGAATCCGGTTGCTGGAGGCACGCGCTCGGCTGGCGTTGGGCGAGGTCGACGGCATGTTGGCGATCTTCGACGCCGGCTTCGACGTCGCCGATGTGCGGGAGGGGGAGACGTCGCTGTCCGACACCTGGGTCGCCGCGCAGAAGCTCCTCGCCGAGGTCGGCCGCGCAGTCCGTCCGCTGCCGGGGCGGTACGACTTCCGGATGTCGGCGGAGTGAGTAGGCACGAGCGGCTCAGCGGGCTGCTCCGGATCGTCGGTGAGCGCGGCAAGGTCGAGGTGGACGACCTGGTGGTCGAGCTGGCGGTGTCCTCGGCGACCGTCCGCCGGGACCTCGACCATCTCGCCGAGCAGCAGCTGCTCACCCGAACCCGCGGCGGCGCGGTGTCGACGGTGGCGTCCAGCGACCTCCCGCTGCGGTACAAAACCGCACGTCAGGCCTTGGAGAAGTCGCGAATCGCGCAGGCTGTCGCCGAGTTCGCGCGGCCGGGCGCGGTGATCGGGATGAACGGCGGCACCACGGCCACCGAAGTCGCCCGCGCGCTGATAGCCCGCGGCGACCTCGCGCGCGGGCCGATGCTGACCGTGGTGACCAACGCGCTCAACATCGCGAACGAACTCGCCGTGCGGCAGAACATCAAGCTGGTCGTCACCGGCGGCGTCGCGCGCACGCAGTCGTCCGAGCTGACCGGGTCGCTGGCCACCAGGGTGCTCGGCGAGATCTCGCTCGACCTGCTGGTACTCGGCGTCGACGCGCTCGACCCCGAAGCCGGGGCGTTCGCGCACCACGAGGGCGAGGCGAACATCAACCGGCTGATGGCCGGGAGGGCGTCGCGCGTGGTCGTCGCCGCGGACTCGTCGAAGCTCGGCAGGCGGGCGTTCGCCGCCATCTGCCCGATCAGCGCCGTTGACGTCGTCGTGACGGACGCCGACGTTCCCGCAGCCCTCGCCGCGCGCTTCACCGCCTCCGGCGTCACCCTCCACGCAGTCTGATGGGCGGCCGCTGTGACGTCACCAAAGGACCCCTCGGGGCCACCCCAGTGGCGTTCAACGCCACAAGAGTGGCCCCGAAGGGTCATTGCACGCGCAATAACCAGCGTGTGCAATGAAGTTGACAGGATGGGAGGACGAAGTAGTGAGTGAAGGGTTCGTGCTGACGGGCGGGCTGATCGTCACCGACGAGGTGGCGGACGGCTGGGTCGCGGTGTCCGGCGGGTTGATCGCCGAAGTCGGAACCGGGCCACCGCCGCCGGGGGAGCAGGTCGACGTCGAGGGCGCGCTGGTCGTGCCGGGGTTCGTCGACATCCACAACCACGGCGGTGGCGGCGGATCCTTTTCCAGCACCGATCCCGCCGCCGCGTTGAGTGCCGTTCGGACACATCGGCGTCACGGCACAACGACGTTGCTGGCGAGCCTGGTCTCCGATCCGGTGCCGGTCCTGCGCTCGCAGATCGCCGCCCTGCGCGAGCTCGTCGACGATGGCGAGTTGGCCGGGATCCACCTCGAAGGCCCGTTCATCTCGAAGGCTCGGTGCGGCGCGCATGATCCCGCGGCTCTGCGCGAGCCCGATTCGGCGACGGTCGCGGCACTTTTGGCCGCGGGCGGCGGTTCCGTGCGGATGGTGACGCTCGCCCCGGAGCTGCCAGGCGGGGTCAAGGCCGTCCGCCAGCTCGCCGAAGCCGGGGTGATCGCCGCGCTCGGGCACACCGACGGCGTTGAGGAGCAGATCCGGCCCGCTCTCGACGCCGGGGCGACGGTCGCGACGCACCTGTTCAACGGCATGCGCCCGCTGCATCACCGCGAGCCCGGCCCGATCGGCGTGCTGCTCGAAGACCCGCGAGTCACCGTGGAACTGATCTGTGACCTCGTCCACCTGCATCCCACCATCGTTCGGCTCGCCGCGAAGCACGCCGGGCGCGGACGCACGGTGCTCATCACCGACGCGATGTCCGCGACCGGCGCGCCGGACGGCAGTTACGTTCTGGGCAGACTCAAGGTCGACGTGCGCGACGGCGTCGCCACCCTCGCGCGCAACGGTTCGCTGGCCGGGAGCACGTTGACCATGGACGTCGCGTTCCGCAATCTCGTGCTCGGGGCCGGGCTCGACCTCCTCGATGCCGTGCACGCGACCTCCGGGAAGCCTGCTGAGCTGCTCGGGATCAGCGATCGCGTCGGGGCGCTGCGTCCGGGACTCTCCGCCGACCTCGTCGTCCTCGACGCGGACTTGCGGCCTTCGAGGGTCCTGCGACGCGGCGAGTGGGTCACGTTCTCGTGAGTGTTCCGGCCGCTTACGGTGTCCTGCGGGACACCCGCACCCGGGCGTGCCGGAACACTCACGAGCCCTGACCGTGCAGCAAGATGCGTGAAATGAGTCGCTAATGTGCACGGTTTTGCGGGTAGGCTGTGGCCCAGCTCGCCTGATGTGCCAGGATTTCCTACTATCGCTGCGCTTCGTCCGAGCAGAAGGATTGCGCACACGAGAGTGGGAGAAGCACCGATGGCCCGGCACGAACGGTTGAGCCTGCTGCTGGACATGCTGGGGCAGCGGGAAAAGATCGACGTCGAGGAGGTCGCGGCCGAGCTGGACGTGTCCGCCGCGACGATCCGCCGGGACCTCGACCACCTCGACGAGCAGCAGCTGCTGACTCGCACCCGGGGTGGCGCGGTGGCCAACGACATCGCCTACGACCTCCCGCTGCGCTACAAGACCGCGCGCAACGCGCCCGAAAAGCAGCGGATCAGCACGGCCGCGGCGGCGCTCATCGAGCGTGGCACGGTGGTCGGCCTCAACGGCGGCACCACCACGACCGGCGTCGCCCGCGCCCTGGTCATGCGCCCGGACCTGGGCACGCGCGGCGACGAGCCGAGCTTGACCGTGGTCACCAACGCGCTCAACATCGCCAACGAGCTGGCGGTGCGCCCCAGCGTGAAGACCGTCGTCTCCGGCGGCGTCGCCCGCCCTCAGTCCTTCGAACTCAGCGGCCCGCTCGCGACGCTGGTGTTGGGTGAGCTGACCATGGACGTCCTCGTCCTGGGCGTCGACACGATCGACCCGGTTTTCGGCGCGGCCGCCCACCACGAGGGCGAAGCCAGCATCAACCGCCTGATGGTGGACCGGGCCCAACGGGTGATCGCGGTGGCCGACAGCTCCAAGCTCGGCCGTCGTGCCTTCGCCCAGATCTGCCCGATGGACCGGGTCGACACCCTGGTCACCGATACCGCCGCCGACGCCGAAGTCCTCCGTGCCTTCGAGTCTGCCGGCGTCACCGTCCTGGTCGTTTAGCGCGCTCCAGCCCGGATCTGGGTTAGGTTGGGGCGATGGCGAAGGATTCCGCTGTCGAGCTCGAGGTGGGGGACCGGATGGTCCGGCTGTCCAGTCCGGACCGGGTGTACTTCCCGGCCCGCGGCGAGACCAAGCTCGATCTCGCGCGGTACTACCTCTCGGTCGGTGACGGGATCGTGCGGGCGCTGCGGGACAGGCCGTGCATGATGCACCGTTTCCCGACCGGCGTCGCCGGGGAGAAGGTCCACCAGAAGCGGGTTCCGAACGGGGCGCCGCCCTGGTTGGAGACCGTCCGCGTGGACTTCCCGTCCGGGCGGCACGCCGACGAACTGTGCGTCACCGAGCTGGCCGGCGTGGTGTGGGCGGTGCAGATGTCCACTGTGGAGTTCCACCCGTGGAACTCCCGCAAGGCCGACACCGAGCACCCGGACGAATGGCGGATCGACCTCGACCCGATGCCCGACTGTCCATTCGACAGCGTCCGCCGCGTGGCCAAGGTCGCCCACGAGGTGCTCGACGAGCTGGGTGCCGTCGGCTGGCCGAAGACGTCCGGTGGCAGTGGCCTGCACATCTACGTGCGGATTCGGCCGCAGTGGGGGTTTCCCGAGGTGCGCCGGGCCGCGCTGGCGTTTGCGCGTGAGGTCGAGCGGCGTGCGCCCGACCTCGTGACGACCGAGTGGTGGCGGAAGGACCGCGATCCGTCCACAGTGTTCGTCGACTACAACCAGAACTCCCGCGACCACACGATCGCCAGCGCGTACTCGGTCCGCGGCGTGCCTGAGGCGCTTGTGTCCACGCCGATCACCTGGGATGAGATCGACGACGTCGAGCCGCGCGAATGCACCATCGCCACCGTGCCCGCCAGGTTCGCGGAGCTGGGCGACCTGCACGCCGGCATCGACGACGCCGTGTACTCATTGGACACTCTGCTGGACTGGGCGGACCGGGACGGCCTGGAGTAGCTCAGCCGCGCAGTGACTCGGCGAGTTCGGCGCGGCGGGCGAAGACCGAGTCGCGGAGTTCGTCCATCTCGCGCAGCGCCTGCTTGCGCTGCCGTTGGGGAAGCCGGTCCAGGTAGAGCCCGCCATAGAGGTGGTCGGTTTCGTGCTGCAGGCAGCGCGCGAAGTAGCCGCGGCCTTCGATGACCAGTGGCTTGCCGTCCTTGTCCTGCCCAAGCCCGAGCCGTCTCCCACGCCGAGCCTGTCGATGCTGCCGAGCCATCCGGTGCGCGTGGCGCTGCTGGATCTGCTCGCCGAGGTCGGGACGGTGACGTCGACGGAACCCGCCCGCAAGCTGGGCCACAGTTCCGGGGTGTGTTCGTTCCACCTGAGGCAACTCGCCCGGCACGGGCTGATCGAAGTGGTCCCGCGGACCGGCGGCCGGGCATGATCGTGGCGGCTGCGCTGGGAACGGCCGGGGGAGCCGGAGCCTTCGGGGTTCGAGACGGTGTCCAGGGAGCTGGAAGACGAGAGCTACCAGCAATGGCTGTCCCATCGCGAGCAGGCGCCGCCGGATTGGCAGCGTGACGAGACGTTCAATGCGGTCGTGTACCTCTCGCCGGCCGAGTTCGTGGCGATGGCTCGGTCGATCCGTGACGTCGTCGAGGACTACGAGAGCCGGGCCCGCCGGCCGGCCACTGGTGCTCGGCCTGTCGCGGCCGTCGTCCGCCTGTTTCCGTTGCTTACTGAGAGTTCCCGGTAAGCGCTGGCAAAGAGATCGATGTCCGGTTAACGGCCGTCGGAAGAATTCACTCCGTTGCGCTAACAGAACATTGTTTACTACTTTGGTAGGTATTCCGACTTAACGGATAAAACGGTCTTCCCGCCTGGGTTTTCCGACTGTCCACGCTGGTCTTTGGTTGAGCGCTGAACCGCCGATGTACCAACATGAGTGAGTGGTCTGTACCAGTTTCACGGTCGGTAGTGGTGACGCATCGTCATCGGTGAAGAACCCATTGCCAGGTGGCGGACTAACGGGGTATAACTTTCTTCACAGCTAGGATTAAGTCGGTAACTCACCTACGCACCGCAACTGAATTTACCAGCTCGATTGTTCGGCCATGCCGTTCTTCGGCCCACCGCCGGCAGTGGCGACCGTCGATCCGGTCTCCGCGGCGGGAAGCCGGTCGTGACCTGCTCGCACTCCGGTCCCCCCAGGAGATTTACCATGCGCACAAACAGAATCAGAGCGCTCGCCATAGCGGCCTTGCCGGTCGTGGCGGGCGCTGCGATCATCGGCCTCACCCCCGGCGTCAGCGAGGCGGCCCCGCTCGCCGGCGCGGCTTTCCCCGCCCACTACTCGGCCCCCTATCTGCAGATCAGTGATGGCACGGCCGGCGACATGAGCACCGACATGAACGCCACCGGCACGAAGTTCTTCACGCTGGCCTTCCTGACCCCGCAGTCCGGTTGTACACCGGTCTGGGAGGCCAACGGTACGGGCGTCGGCTCGTTCAAGTCGCAGATCAGCGCGCTGCAGGCGGCAGGCGGCAACGTCATCCCGTCCTTCGGCGGTGCTGCGGGCGGCGAGCTCGCCCAGACCTGTACCACCACGTCGAGCCTGACCGCGGCCTATGCCAACGTGGTCAATTCCTACGGCACCAACCGCCTGGACTTCGACATCGAGGGTGGCGTCCTCGGTGACACCGGGTCCACCAGCCGCCGCGACTCGGCGCTGGCCGCGTTGCAGGCCCAGAACCCGGCCGTCCAGGTCGACTTCACCCTCGCCGTCGCCCCGAACGGGCTGCCTGGGGAGGAGATGGGCTTGCTCCAGGACGCCAAGGCGAAGGGCGTCAAGGTCAGCGTCGTCAACCTCATGACGATGGACTTCGGTAACGGCCAGAACGCGCTGAACGATGCCTTGTCCGGGGCCAGGGCGACGGCCGGCCAGCTCGCCGGCCTCTATGGCATCTCGACGGCGGCGGCTTACGGAATGATGGGCCTTACCCCGATCGCGGGCCAGAACGACGACAACGAGTTCTTCAGCCAGTCCGACGCCCAGACGTTGGAGAGCTTTGCCGCCACGAACGGCGTCGCCGAGCTTTCCTTCTGGGAAATCGACTTCTACGACAAGCCCACCGGCTACGCCTATTCGCGCATCTTCAACGCCATCACCGGCGGCGGTACGACCCCGCCGCCGCCCCCGCCCGGCGGTTCGATCACCGGAATCGGCGGCAAATGCGTCGATGTCACCGGCGCCAACGCCGCGAACGGCACGGCCATCGAGCTCTACGACTGCAATGGCACCAATGCGCAGAAGTGGGCGTCGTCCGGTGGCACGCTGCAGTCGCTCGGCAAGTGCATGGACATCAACGCCGCCGGGACCGCCAACGGTACGAAGGTCCAGCTCTACGACTGCAACGGCACCGGTGCCCAGCAGTGGACGCACAACTCGTCGAACCAGCTGGTGAACCCTGTGTCGGGCAAGTGCCTCGACGCGACCGGCCAGAGCTCCGCGAACGGCACGCTGCTGCAGATCTGGACCTGCGCCGGCAGCGCGAACCAGCAATGGACCCTGACCTGATCGGCGGCCCCGGTCAGCGTTGACCGGACGCTGGAAGCGGAGGCCTCTTTCCCGGCATTTGCCGGGAAAGAGGCCTCCACTGTCGTACCCGATGCGTAGGCTTCGCCGATGACGTCCGAGAAGGTCGACAGCCCGAGCGGTCTCGCCGCCGTCGTACTGCTCTTGAGGTTTCTCACCGAGCTGGCATTGCTCGCGGGCCTCGCCGTGGCAGGTGCGCGGCTCGGTTTCGTCCTTTTCGCCGGGGTGGGAGTCGCGCTCGCCGTGACCGGCCTCCTGGTGGCCGGGATCGTGCTGGCCGTGGTCGGGATCGGGCTCGCGGCCGCCACGAGAGCCCTGCCGAAGTGAGCCAGGCCGTGGCCACGACATGGCGACTAGGGCTCTCTGGCGCAACAGATCACTAAGCGGCGGGAGCCGCAGCGGTGACGGTGATGGTGGCGAGCGCCGGGGCCGAGCGTAGGCCGGTGTTGTCCGCGGTGGCCGTCACCGACACCTGGTAGGTGCCGGGCGCCACGCCGGCGCCGGCGTGCAGGGTCACCGTGCGCGAAGCCGTTCCCCCGGAAGGGATTCCGGAGATGATCCCGGTGCCCGCCGAACCACCCGAGGACAGCGGCGCGGTGATGCCCTTCGGCAGCTTCAGTTCGTACACCGCGTTCGACGTCGTCGCGCCGGTGCCGAAGGCGGTGACCGTCAGGGCCGCCGCGCCGCCCGCGGACACCGTCACCGGACCGGCGGACGTGATCAGCCGGCTGCTGCCGGTGCCGAGCGCGGGCGGCTGGTCGGCGACGTGGGATCCCCAGGTCGCCGTGGCCGGATTCGTGATCGTGGCGATGTCGATCTTCTTCGCCGCGAGCAGGTCCTTGTTCGCGAGCCAGCTGCGGGTGCCCTGATCGACGCCGTCGACCTTGACCCCGGCGACGTACTGCAGCGTCGTCGAACTCCCGCCCGGTGAACTGATCGTCGTCGACTTGCCGCCGTTCGGGGTGATGACGGACCTGTCGAACATCGGCGCGGTCACCTCGAAGTTGCCCGAGCCCGGCTGCGCCTCGAAAATGCCGAGCATCCCGAACACCAGCCACGACGAAATGGTGCCGAGGTCGTCATTGCCGGGCATCCCGGTCGGCGAGTCGGTGAACAGCTGCCGTCCGGCGCGGAGGATCGCCGAGGTCTTCCACGGGCTCGACGTCCACGAGTACATCCACGGCGTGTGCAGGTCGGGCTCGTTGTTGGGGTTGAACGCGAACGCGTTGGTGTAGGCGTACGGGCCGATCACCCAGTCCTTGCTCGCCGCCGTCGACGGGTGCGCCAGGACGTCCGGAGTGGTGAAGAAGGTGTCGAGCCGCTGTTCGGCACTCGCTGGGCCGCCCATCAGCCGGAACAACGTCTGCGGATCCTGCTGGACGAGCCATTGGTACTGCCAGCCGGTGCCCTCGTGGAACCCGGCGCTCTTCGCCGGATCGGGGTCGCCGACCCAGCTGCCGTCGGCCGCCCTCGCCTGCGGGAAACCGGTGAAACCCTTCGACGTCAAGGTCGGGTTCCACTCGTTCACGACGTTGTCGCAGCGGTTGCGAAGGGTGTTCGCCTGGTCGGTTTTGCCGAGCCCGGCGGCCATGGTCGCGAGGGCGCAGTCGGAGTAGGCGTATTCGAGTGTGGCTGAGCCGGCCTGGCGCGTGTCACCGAACTTCGGGCCGCTCAGATTCTGGTAACCGATGTACCCGTTCTTGACGTACGTCGGGTTGCCGTCGCGACCCCGGGCCTGCTCGGCCGCCGGCGGCACCTTGTTCACGTTCTTCCACAACTCGGCGTACAACTGAGTCGCGAGTGTGTGATCGAGCAGACCCCGCGAATACAGCGTCACGATGAACGCGGTGACCGGGTCACCGCTCATGACGTTCGTTTCGCTCTGCCCCAGCGCCCATCTCGGCAGCCAGCCGCCCTGCTGGGCGATGTCCAAAATGGACCGAGCGATATCGGTGGCTCGTTGGGGTTCCAGCATGGCGACCAGTTGGTTCTGCGCGCGATAGGTGTCCCACAAGGAAAGCATCTGATAGTAGCTGTGTCCTGGGCCTGCATTGTGCAGCGCGTGGTCGAAGCCCTGGTAGGTGCCGTCGACGTCGGAAGCCAGCGATGGATGCAGCAACCCGTGATAGAGCGCGGTGTAGAACGTCGTGAGGTCGTCGGTCGAGCTGCTCGCGACGTCGACGCGGCGCAGCTCGTCCTTCCACGCTGTGTGCGATTCGTTGACGACCGTGTCGAAGTTCTTGGTTCCGTGCTGTGCGGCAGTTTCCGCGAGGCGGTTGCGTTGCGCGCCTTCGACGGACGAGTAGGAGATGCCGGTCATCGTCGTCAGCGGTTGGGAGGTCACGCCGTCGAACGACAGCAGCGCACCACCGGAGGCGTCCGCCTTGCCTGCTGTCGGAGTCCCACCGCGACCGTCCCAAGTAGAGTATCCGGTCATCGGCTGCGAAAGTTTGGTGCTGAAGTAGATGGTGTAGCGGTCGCTCCCGGTCTCGCCGCAGAAGTTCCCACCGGTGGCGTAGCCCTGGATGGTGGTGGAGTCGACCACGGTGAGATGGCTGTCGAACACCGTGCCATTGCCGTCCGCGACGTTGATCAGCAGCTTGGCGTCGGCGGTGCCGGCGGGGTAGGTGAACCTGTCGTAGCCGACGCGTTCGGTCGACGTCAGCTCGGCTTGGATGTCGTGCGCGTCGAGTTTCACCGAGTAGTAGCCCGGCCGCTCGACCTCGTTGGTGTGGGAGAACGAAGACGCCGTGGCCGCATGCGCGGTGGAGGTCACCTGGCCGAGCGTCGGCATGATCTTGATGTCGCCGGTGATCTGGCAGCCGACCCCGGACAGGTGCTCCTGGCTGAACCCGAGGATCGACGAATCGCCGTAGTCGTAGGAAGTGTAGGAGTTCGTGCGGGTGTCAGGGCTGTTCTCCGCCATGCCGAACGGCCGGGAGGCGCCGGGCCAGGTCGTGCCCGCCTCGGTGTTGCCGATCTTGGGATCTACGTAGGTCGTCGGATCGCTCACGAGTTTGGGCGACGTCGTCGCGGCCGCGAGACCGGATTCGCACGCCAGGATCGCCGCGCTCGCACTGAGCGCGACCGTGGCCATGACCAACGCTTTCGAGAGCGGGCTTCGGCGCTTTCGGACAAGTGAGAACATCTACCCGCCTCGTTTTCTGCTGACATCGTTGTCATCAGCACGTGTCGGGTACTTTTTCACGTGGTTTCGAGGCCGTCAACCGGGACGGAACCAGTTGTCCGGAAAGCTGTCCGCCTGCCCGGCAGAGGACTACCGCGCGTCGAGGAACCAGTGATCGCCCGTCGTCCAGCCGAGGAAGCGGACGCCGCGGCCGTCGGAGTTCCCGGCGAGCACGTCGGCCAGTCCGTCGATGGCGGGTGTGAACCGCGCTCCGAGCCCGGCGTCACGAACCGCCGCACGTAGCCGCATCAGCGATGCGTGCTGCTCCCTCGGCTCGGCGAAGCTCAGGAAGAAGATCGCCTGCCGCCAGGCGTAGGCCGCGTTCTTGAGCGAAACCAGCGCGTGGTGCAGGTGCGCGGGCCGGATGGCGAGCCGCCGGACCGTCCACTCGAACGCGCGGTCAGCGAGGTCCGGGGCGACCTCGGCGACGCGGGAGCGCAGGCTCAACGTGAATACCAGGACGGCGAGGTTCTGGGTGGTCAGGATCTGGCTCTGCTCCAGTACCGTCCCGTTCGCGGCGACGCCGTAACCGCGCCATTCCCCCGACGACTCCTTTGCGCGAGCCGTGCACATTTCCGCGAAGTCGTCAGCGGTCGGCTTGCCCCAACGGAGCTTGGTTTTGATCGTCGAGGGCTCGGTCCAGACTTCCGCGGAGGGCAGGTCGTAGTACCGCGCGTAGAGCGAGCCCGCCAGCGAATCGCTCGTGATTTTCGCCGCCTGACGCCATTTCACCGTGAACTTGCCCATGAAGATGTCGGCCGCGAGCTCCTCCACGAGCGGCAGGGTGACGCCGGCGCGGACGGCGAGTGCGCCGATCTCCCGGACGAGCGGATTCGGCAGCACCGCGTGCGGAAACGAGGTCACCGCAAGCATCGTCGTCTGCCGGAGGACCCGGAGCGCGTCCGACGACGCGTCGCCGCGCTCGCCGTGAAACGCCTCGACGGCGCCGATCCACGGCAGCTCCTCGAACCGGACCTGGTGTTCCAGATTGAGCAGCAGGAAGCTTCGCCGACGTCGGAACGCGGCGTAGACCTGCGCATACACCCCGGCAAGGTCGGCGTCGGCGATGGTCGAGGCCACGGTCTGCGACGTGAGCTGCGGCAGGACCTTGGCCAGCACCTCGCCCGACGTGATCACACCGCGGTCGACGAGTTCGCCCACCGGGGCTTCCAGCGCACGGGTCACCCGCTTGACGAGGTGGTCCGGCAGCGGCTGCCCGGCTTCGACGTCCGCGTGCTCACCCTCGGCCACCGGCACGGCGAGCGGCTCCACCGCGGGGATACCGCCGTCGTCCGCGTAGCTGTCCAGCCGCATAGCGAGCACCTGGGCGAGCACGGCGTGGGTCGGTCGTGACGCGGCCGCTGCCTGGATGGCGCGCAACGCCGCCCGCGGCTCGGTTCCCGGGGCGCCGTGTTTGGTGATCGTGTTGGCGAGGGCGCGGCGGATCCGGCCGACCTCGCGTGCGGACAGCCGGCCGCTGTCCTCCGGGCAGGCCTCCAACGCCTGCCTCAACTGGGCGAAGTTGGACTTCGGGTTCCGGTGCGCGCTTGACCGCTGGTGGTCCCGGACAGCGGTGCGGTAGTCCTCCAGCCAGGCGTTTCGACGCGCTGTCCAGTCGGCAGGCCACCGGCGGCACGGCCAGCCGCCGGCCACGTTCGCGTTTTCGTCGAGCCGCGGCAGCGCGTCGTCGACGGTGTCGCACCACTGCGCGACAAGCCGGTCGTAGAGCGGATTCCACACCCGAAGCGTTTCCAGCATCGCTGCCAGCGGCGGCCGGGTCGTCAACGATCGCAACCGCTCCCGCACCTCACCGGTGGTCTCCAACCGGACGAGCGCGCCTGCCGGTCGGGGCAACGACCGGAACCGGGGTGTCATCCGGAGGCGGTGCAGCAGCGGGCGGAGGTCGGCGACCAGGTCCAGTGCGAGTTCGTGGTGCCCGCGGTCGATCAGCCAGGCCACGACCAGCAGCGCGGCCTCCTCCGGGACGTCGACGTAGTAGGTGCCGGTGCGCAGCGCGGTGACCAACTCGGCCTGGCCCTCGTCGCTCAGGTACCAAAGGTTGAGCCGCTCTCGGGCCGTGCGGCCCGGTATTCCGTCCGGAAGCTCGACGAGCCGGTCCGATTCGTCCTCGCCCAGCGGGACTTCGGCCAGGTATCGGCCCGTCGCGAAACCGCCGTGCGCCACCTCCAAGGTGACCCACGCGGGCGTGTCAGTCACCGGGGTCCGGGATCCGACCTCCAGCGTGCCGTCGGCCAGGCCGTCCAGCACGGCCGTCCACCGCTTTACCTTCGCTTCGGCACGGCGCCGCGAGCCTGCGTTACCCCCGGAAACTGCTGTCCTCAGCGCGCGGTCCAACTGGGTGACGGCGTAGTGGGGTGACGCGGTGGCGCGGGGCTCCTCGGACACGAGATCTCCATACGGGTAGGGAAGAAGACCTGGTGGCGAGAGTCGAACTCGCGCCCTCCCGGGTGAAGTCGGGTGCTCTACCGCTGAGCTACACCAAGAACGGACTGACATCGACGCGGAGACAGGATTCGAACCTGTGCCCTCCCGGTCCAAGCCAGGTGCTCTGCCACTGAGCTACTCCGTGATTCGGCGTGTTCACCCTAGCCAACGCCGGTACTTGGCCGCCGCTTCTTTTCCCAGCTCGGTCCACTGGCCGTGATCGCTGAGGCTGTTACCGTGCCGAAGGATCAGCTGAACATCGGGGAGTGGGCATGGATCTCGGGTTGGCCGGCAAAGTGGCCGTGGTGTGCGCGTCCAGCCAGGGGTTGGGCCGTGCGTGTGCGCAGGAACTTGCCCGCGCCGGATGCACTGTCGTGGTCAACGGGCGCGATCCGTCGACCACCGAGCAAGCCGCGGAGGCAATCAGCGCGGAAACCGGCGCGCGGGTCATTCCGGTGGCCGCCGACCTCGGTACCCACGATGGGCAGGACCGGTTGCTCGGCTCCGTTCCCCAGGTCGACATCCTGGTCAACAACAACGGTGGGCCACCGTTCCGTGACTTCCGGGAAGTCGACCACGACGCGCTGATCGCCGGCGTCACCGCCAACATGGCCACTCCGATCCGCCTGGTGCAGGGCGTGGTCGACGGCATGGTGGAACGCCGGTTCGGTCGCATCGTCAACATCACGTCCGCGTCGGTGAAGATGCCGTTGAGCGGCCTCGACCTGTCGAGCGGTGCTCGAGCCGGACTGACCGGCTTCCTCGCCGGCGTCGCCAGGTCCGTCGCGCACGCGAATGTGACGATCAATTTCCTGCTCCCCGGTTCCTTCGACACCCGCCGCTTGCGGTCCGGCCAGGAAGTGGCCGCCCGCAACCTCGGTTCGACCCCGGACGAGGTGGCCGAGGGCGCTCGCTCGGCTATTCCGGCTAAACGGTTCGGAGACCCCGCGGAATTCGGCGCCGCCTGCGCGTTCCTGTCTTCGGTACATGCCGGTTTCATCACGGGTCAGAGCATTTTGCTCGACGGCGGGGCGTATCCGGGAATTCTCTAGTGTGTGCGTAGAAATCAGGTCGCCCTACTGACGGCACTGGGTGTCGACAACTTCGGTTCCGGGCTTTTCCTGCCGCTCGCCCTGGTGTATGCGACCCGTGTCGTCGGCCTCCCGGTCGGGTTGGCCGGAGCGGTTGTCGCGGCGGGCACCGCGGCAGGGCTTTTGGTACCGCCATTGGCTGGACGGCTTGTCGACCGCTTCGGTCCCAAGGCGGTGGTTGTCTCCGCGCAGTTCGTCCAGGCGGCCGGCGCGGTGGTGTATCTGGTGGCGGACGGGGTCGCGTCCGTGTTCGCGGCCGCGATCCTGCTCGCGGCCGGTCAGCAGATGTTCTACTGCGCGCTCTTCGCGCTGATCGCCGACGTGGCCGGGTACGGCTCGCACGACCGATCCTTCGCGGTGGTGGGAATGGTGCGCAGCGCCTGTTTCGGGCTCGGTGGCCTGGTTGTCGGGTTAGTGCTCACTGGGGCGGGGCCGATCGGCTACCGGGTCGCCGTCGCGGCCGACGCCGTCAGCTTCGTCGTGGCGGCGCTGCTGCTCATGTCGCTGCTCCGGATTTCGCACCCGCACCAGGACGCGCGGACGACGTCGGCGAGCGTGCTGCGCGATCGGCCGTACCTGGCGCTGATCCTGGTCAGTGTCCTTCTTGTGCTGCCGCTGGACTTCTTCCTGGTCGGCATCCCGGTGTACGTCCTCGAGACGCTGCACGGGCGGACTTGGATGCCCGGTGCCGTCCTCGCGCTGCTGACCGCTGTCACCAGCGTCGGCGGGACACTCGCGTTGCGCGCGACCCGGCGGCTGACCCGCACCACTGCGATGTCTTACGGCGCCGCGCTCTATGCGGCGTGGGCGCTCGCGACGATGGCCGCGGTGCTCGTGCCGTCCGGCTGGCGGCCGGCTTACCTGCTCGGCACCACGTTGCTCATCGCGGCGGCCGGCCTGGTGTGTGGGCCGAGGGGCAACGCTCTTGCCGAAGCGGCCGCGCCCCGCGCTGTCCGCGGCCGGTACCTCGCGGCGTACCAGTACGCGTCCACCGCCGCCGGGGTGCTCGCGCCCGCCGTGGTCGCCTTGCTTGCCGTCGCGGTCTGGCTGCCATGGCTGATCGTGGCTGCCGTGGCGGCTGTCGCCGGGGTCGGTCTTCGAGTGCTGGCTCCGCGTCTGCCCCATTCAGCGGTAACCGGCGACGTTGCCGAATCGACAATGTCTTAACGGACAATCTGTGTTCCCCAGGGCTGCCACTTAGTGTTTCATAATTTGTTTCATGCCGTGTCCCGTTCACCGGCACTTTAATGGTTTGCTCCACATCGGTCGATTATCGCCAACCCCTTGCCAGGCGCACTTCGGTTTGGTTTTCTCAAAGCCGTAGCTGAACTAGATCGATGACGACTATGTTCACTGAACCGAAGGAATCCGTTATGTCGAAGCGTGCTCGTGTCAGAGCGTTGTGGACAGTCACGGCGGCCCTCGCCGTCGTCGCGGTGGCGACGAGCGCGGCGAACGCCGCGCAGGCCCCACCGCCGAGTTCGCCCGGCACCGTCCACGAGTGGCTGACCCAGCCCGGCGTGGTGACGCCCACGGACGCCCAGCTCCCGTGGCAGACGCCCGCGGTACCCGGTCAGACCACCGTCCGGCTCGACCCGAACCTGAAGTACCAGTCGGTGTCCGGGTTCGGGGCGGCCATCACGGATTCGTCGGCCCAGGTCCTCTACGGGCTGACCCCGCAGGCGCGGGACGAAGTCATGACGAACCTGTTCGACCCCAAGGCCGGGGCCGGGCTGAGCTTCCTCCGCCAGCCCATCGGCGCGTCGGACTTCGCGGTGGGCCAGGACTACAGCTTCGACGACGTTCCCGCCGGTCAGACGGACTACCAGCTGAAGCATTTCACGATCGCCCACGACGAGACGCAGATCCTTCCGTTGGTGCGGCAGGCGAAGAAGCTGAACCCGCAGCTGCAGATCGTCGCCAGCCCGTGGAGCCCGCCCGGGTGGATGAAGACGAGCGACTCGATGATCGACGGCAAGCTCATCGACACCCCGGCGGTCTACCAGGCGTACGCGAAGTACCTGGTGAAGTTCCTGCAGGCCTACCAGAAGGCCGGGGTGAAGGTCGACTACCTGACCGTCCAGAACGAGCCGCAGGCGCTGGAGCGCAAGAACTACCCCGGCACCGATCTCCCGTGGGAGCAGGAAGCCAAGGTCATCAGCGCGCTAGGCCCCGCCATCCGCGCCGCCGGTCTCAGCACGAAGATCCTTGGTTTCGATCACAACTGGGCCGAGCACCCCGGTGACATCAAGTCGCACCAGGCCGCCGGCGAGGACCCGGAGCCGAACTACCCGTACGACCTCCTGGCGACGAACGCGGCGAAGTGGATCGCCGGCACGGCCTACCACTGCTACTACGGCGACGCCACTGCGCAGACCGCGCTCAAGGCTTCGTTCCCCGGCAAGGACATCTTCTTCACCGAGTGCGAAGGCGGTGACTCGTCGACGACGCTCGCCATCATGCAGAACTGGGGCCGCAGTGCCATCGACTGGAACATCGCGCTCGACGAGAACCACGGTCCGCACCTCGGCGGTTGCGGCACCTGCAACGGCACGGTCACCGTCAACTCGGTGACCAAGGCGGTGACGTACAACGACCAGTACCGCGACCTGGAACACTTCGCCAAGTTCGTCCCCCAGGGCGCGGTCCACATCGCGAGCACGGTGACGTACACCAGCGGCACCAGCACCCCGATCACCACCGTCGCGTTCACGAACCCCGACCACACCACGGTTCTGGTCGCGCTGAACACCGGTACCACGGACAAGACGTTCAGCGTCGTGTCCGGCAACCAGTCCTTCCAGGCCACCCTGAGCCCCGGCGCCACCGCGACCTACCAGTGGGGCACGCCCCGGCACTGACGTTTCCGTTCCTCCGATTCCCGGCCGCATCCGTTTGCGGCCGGGAATCTTTTTACCGCAGCAAGGACTGGGGCCGGCGCAGGTTTGCGTTAGGCGGTAGGTCCGGTCTACTGCGGCAACGACCGGGGCCAGGGGACTTTCCTTGCGGTCAACGCACGGATAACGCCGTTCGCACTTCGGCAATCACGTTAAGCGACCGGCCTCGTCAGCCTGGTGTATGCGTGAGTGACACGGCAACAGTCGCAAGGCGCATTCTGTTGCGGTGGCAGCCTTTCCGAATAATCGATGACTACGTTCCGCGATAATGTGTATGACCTGAACGTGTTTCGAATAAACGTTCGATCCGTAGTAGAATAAAGGAGTGCCCAGCGTAACGACCACCCTCCCCGATCCCGCCGATATCCGGCGTGCGGATCCGGCGACGCTGGTCGAGTACGCCCGTGCGATCACCCGGGAGATGAACCGGTACACCGCGCTGCTGGGTCTGGTGGTCACCAAAACCGAGACTGACGGCATCAAGGCGACTCATCAGTACAACTCGGCGGTGCAGTGGCTGATGCATACGACGGGGATGTCCGAGCCCGCGGCGCGTCAGATCGTGGTCCGTGCCCGCGGCACCAACTCCTTGTACACCATCGACGGGACAGAGGTCCCCGCAGTCGCGCCCCTGACCGGTCTTGCGGCACTGGCCGGTGCTCTCACTCCCGCGCATGTGGACGTGATCGTGAAGACGATGACGGCGATGCCTGCGACGGTGTCGGAGGAGGATCGGGTGGCGGCGGAGAAGATCCTGATCGGTGTGGCCCGGGCTGCGTCCCCGGTTGAGGTGAAGAAGGCCGGTGACCGGATCCTGGACACGGTGGATCCGGATGGGCCGGAGCCGAAGGATCCGCCGGAGAGACCGGAGCGGGAGTTGTCGTTCCAGGAACACCGTGACGGCTCCGCGACGCTGAAAGGCAAGTTGGACAACGTGGCCTACGCCCAGTTGCGGGCGGCGTTGGATCCGTTGGCGAAGCCGCAGTCGACGAAAGCGGAAGGCCGCGACACTCGGAGCCAATGGGAACGTCACGCCGACGCGTTGGTCGATCTGGTCCGCCTCGCGATGACCGTCGACGAGATCCCGACTCACGGTGGTGACCGTGTGCACGTGGCGGTCACCGTGGACTACGAGACGTTGAAGTCCGGTATCGGGACGGCGATGCTCGACTATGGCGGTGTGATCACGGCAGCGGAAGCGCGGATGTTGGCGTGTGACTGCAAGGTGATTCCCGCTGTTCTCGGGACCGAGAGTGAGCAGATGGATTTGGGGCGGT
>NZ_JAODNM010000060.1 GCF_025464955.1 Amycolatopsis sp.
CTCCGACCGTGGAACTCAATACACTTCACACAGCTTCCGGAACAAAATTGCCGAGTTGGGAGTGATATCGTCAATGGGACACACAGGGGTCTGCTGGGATAATTCCATGGCCGAGTCATTCTTCGGAACGCTCAAAAACGAACTCGTCTACCGAACCGTATTCCCGACCCGGCGCCACGCACGACGGGCCGTGGCCGAGTACATCGAAGTGTTCTACAATCGGCAGCGTCTTCACTCTGGACTTGACTACAAGACCCCAGCGGAGACCTACCAAGCTCACCTGGACACGCAGCTCGCGGCATAGAAATCACGCTTAGCGACTGTCCAGGAACCTCGGGGCGGACCAAACAGCACGTGCGTCGCCCCGCATCGCACACAGCGTGACCGGCGCGGACGCAGCCGGATCATCCCACCGGAACCACGCAGCACACGCTCGCGGCCATACCCTCAGCCGGCCAGCGCACCGGCGCAATCCGGACAGGTCAACTCACCGGCGGCGAGCCGCCGCTCGACGCCGTGGGCGTCCGCCTCTACCGTAATCACTCGGGTGCCTCCGCACCTATGAGCGGCCCTCCCGAGCTCCGGCCAGAGACAGCGGGAGCGCCGCCGCCTTCATCGACGTGCTCACACTGCCGCCGAACACCATCACCGGCAACCACCTCCCACCGAACACGAACCTGTGCTCACCCTCAACGCCTGGAACCGACCCACACGTCCTCACCCTGGATGCCGCCGGACACCTGAGGTGAATCGCGAGACCCTGCATAACTCGGTTCCATGCCGACGCGTAGCCGATTTCCTCACGTTTCCGCCAAATGGGTGACGCACCGGGCACCCGCCCACACCCCCATTCACTCTTCCTTAGAGCGGTTGGGTGACTACGTTGCGCGGGAGGTCCTATGGCGGACGGGCAGGGCTTCACGGTGGACGTCGACGCCCTGAAAGAAGCAGGTCTGCGTCTGTCGGACCTGCTCGCGGCGCTGCACGAGCTCCAGGTCGAGAACATCGACTGTGACCGCAAGTTCGTCGGACACACCGGGCCGGAGGACTCGTATGAGACGTTCACCACGCGCTGGCAGATCTGCGTCACGAACCTCACTAAGACGTTCACCCAATTGAGTGGCCATCAGTACAATGCACGTGCACCTGCATACCTCAACGCTACTGGCGTGCGACTCGAAACGAGGTCATTCGACCGGTCTGATCCGGCTCCAGAGACCAACTCTTCGCGCAGGATCGTATCGATACCTCTCGCCGCTCGACGCAATGCGCATCTTTTAGGTCTTCGAGTTAACCGGGCAAGATCATCATCCTTGTTCGAGCACACTGTCCGAGTCCGGATGTTGCCGCAGGTCGGAGAGTCAATCTCTCGACGCGGGCTCCGAATTGCGTCAGCCTCCAGCCAGCCTTCAGTCAGCCTCGGACGCGGGTTGCCCGGTTAACTTCGAATGCGCACATTGAGGATGCCCGAACGCGCGTGCATTCGCCCCTCACCCAAAACAGGTGAATGCAAGGATAAAATGTTTCACCCATACCTGGATTGGATACACAGTAAGAGCAAGGGGCAACCGTAAATGACGGGAGTCGCGGGCTGAACAAGCCGCTGGAGGTACTGATGATCTACCGCGAAGCGCGGATCGCCACCGCATTCCTCGAGCTATCGGATATTCACAAGAAGGATTTCGACCCGGCTCGCTACGTGCGTTCACTCGCCGGACACTCGGTGCTATTGCTCGACGTCGACGCGGCCGGTGTGCTGCTGATCGGTGAAGACGGCCGCTTCGAGGCGATCCGCGCGACCGTGGAGCCGGCCCATGCCCTGCAGCTCGAGCAGCTGCGGATCGATGCCGGGCCCGGTATCGAGAGCCTGCGTACCGGAGCGCCGGTGAACGCCGCCGACCTGCGTTCGGACTTCCGCTGGGGGACGTTCCGGACTTCCGCGCTCACCGCGGGATTCGCGGCCCTGCACGCGCTTCCACTCCATATGCACGGCGCCACGATCGGGTCGATGACCCTGTTTCGCCGGCGCGCCGGCGGGCTGAGCCGGGATGATCTAGCACTCGGCGAGGCGCTCACCCAAGTCGCCACCGCCTGCCTCCTGTCCAGGGGAGCGATCGGGAAGGCCGAACGGCTCTCCGGACAGCTGCAAACCGCGCTGAACACCCGGATCATGATCGAACAGGCCAAGGGGATTCTCGCCGAACGCCGCGGCAGCACCACGGACAACGCTTTCGAGCTGATGCGTTCCTTCGCCCGACACGATCGGATACTCCTCGACGACCTCGCACGCGCCGTCGTCGACGGGTCCCCGAGTGTGGCGAGCCTGAAGAATTGGCATGCGGCCAAGAAGGTGCGTTGATCAGGTCGGGTGGGTGGCGGTCAAGCTCGCGAACACGATGACATTGTCGAGATATGAGTGGGCTTGACGATCAAGAACACCGCCGCAGGAGATCAGCCGGAGCTGCGCGTCCGGAGTCGGGCCATACACCTTTTGGGTCGGGAATTCCGTCTTCGGAGCATGCTCCACCAAGTAGACAGTGAACACCGCGGTCCTGTTATCGGCGCGACTGACGGTGATCTGCTGCCCCAGGATCATATCCTGCAGGCGGTAGAAGACGCCTTTCTGACCGTTTCCGTCGATATGCCCCAGAATCACCGCAGGCCCTTGGGAACCGGGAGTGGGGCCATATCGGTAGTAACCCGCTTGTTTCGCCTGCGAAAGTGGCGGCACCTGGATGGTCCGATCGGCATTCAAGCCGAGGGCGACCAAAGTTGAATCAACCCCGATCGCCGGCACGGTCACCCGGAGCGGGATCTGCGACACCATCGGCGCGATCCCCCCTGCCTTGACACCGACCCGCGTACTGCCGGCGTTCGCGCCCAGGGGCGCCACCGGCGCGGTGCCGGCGGCCGGGCCGCATCCGGTGAGCAGCGCGAAGGCGAGGGCACCCGCCGCCACAACCACCAGGTTGCGGCGACAGGTGCCGATGCTTGAACCCATCAGTTGGCCCAGTACGCGCTGAGCGGCATCATCCAGGCTGCCCAGCCTTGCCACTGCGGACTCGAGTGGCTCGTCTTCACTGAGATCGCCTGGGATACAACGGAACCGCTGCAGCTGGACACCGGCTCGCGCCCGTAGCTCCGGTCCGCGACGGACCAGGCGCTGGTCACCGAGGAACCGTCGCCGGTGCCCACCGCACCCATCGGAACCTGCGAGACGCCGACGAAACTTGCCCCGGTCTGCCCGGCCACGCCACCTGCTGGTGTGGTCGTAGCGACGGGCGTGGTCGTGACAGTCGGTGTCGTCGTGTCAGTGGACGTCGCTGTCGTCTCGGTCGATGTCGCCGTATCAGTCGGAACTGTGGTCGAGGTCGAGGTCCCGGTCGACGTCGATGTCTCCGTAGGCGACGCACTCTGAGTGGGTGTCTTCGTGCTGGACCCAGTCTCGGTCGGTGTCGACGTATCGGTCGGAGTCGACGTCTCGGTCGGAGTCGCGCTCGATGTCGGCGGGACGGTCCCGGTCGTGACCGTCTCGGTGGGAGTCGCCGAGCTCGTGGGTGTCGACGTATCGGTCGGAGACGTGCTCGATGTCGGCGGGACGGTCGCGGTCGACGTCGCCGTATCCGTGGGTGTCATGGTGCTGGTCGGTGGGACCGTCGTGCAGGACGGCTTCGAGATGGTGTTCGTGTCCAGCGTGACGGCACCGCCCAGGGCCAGCACTCGGCCGATGATGACCACGCCGGTGGTGACGGTGATACTGGTCTGCGCGAGAATGCTGCCACGGAACATCGATCCCGTGCCGAGCGTCGCCGAACTGCCGATCTGCCAGAAGACGTTGCAGGCCTGGGTGCCGTTGATCAGCACGACCTGGCTGCCCGAAGCCGCGGTGAGCGTGGAACCAGCCTGGAAGACGAAGACCGCGTTCGGGTCACCCTCCGCATCGAGAGTGAGCGCTCCGGTGAGCCCGAGCGAGGAAGCCGAGTTGTACACGCCGGGTACCAGTGTCTGGCCGCCGAGGTCGGCGGAGATAGGCGAAGTCGGGCCTTGGCCGGCGGCGACGCCGTACGCGGTGACGAGATCAGTCTTCGCCCCTTGAGTGACGGCGTCACCGGCGTGGTTCGTGCCGGTTATGGTCATCGTCGCGGTGCCGGTGATCGACTGGGTCGGATAGGTCCCGATATCTCCGTCGAGCGTGGTGGCACCGGTGTTCGTGATCCCGGCTCCCGCCAGCACGACAAAACTCTCGGCGGTGCCGAGCGGCACCGAAGTCGCCGCGGCCTGTGCGTTGCCCGAAAGCACCAGCAGTCCCGCCGAGAACGACGCGACCACGATCGCCACGGCGGCGGCGCCGAAACGCAGCCGTCTCGCGTTCGCTGCGTTGCAGGAGAACTTCATCTTCAGCCTTTCCCTGAGCGTGGGGTTCCAGCCCCCGGCCGGAGCAGAACGGTGACCACAAAACGGTTTCAGAAGAGGGACGCGCCACAGCGCACTACCGGATTCGTCCCCCCGACCCGGCATTCATCACCTGCCGAGACAGCTGCGTTTTGACACAGTGGTCGTTTTCCGGCACAGCGGTCGCCAGGATTGCCAAACTTGTTCGCGGCAAACAAATTCTGTGCCGCTTGCGGGATCGGCGCGAATGTGCCATGACGAGTCTTTCTGAAACGGAACCGTCTGCTTCTGGGATGGCCCGTCAGTCCTCGACACCACAGCTTAAAGCCTGCCAAGTGGTCTTCGTCAATCGAAAAGTGGACTTTCCCGTGTTTGCGTACCGTTTCGTTAGCCGGGATGCGGTCACGACTGCCGACCGGCGCGGTTGCCCGGATCTGACGAGGGACCGTTCACAGCAGCCCGCGCTTGCGCGCCACGTCGACGGCTTCCCGCCGGGAGGTGACGCCGAATTTCCGATAGACGTGCCGAAGATGGGTTTTCACCGTGTTGACCGAGACGAAGAGCTTGCCCGCGATCTCGTCGACGGTGGCCAGCGACGGAAGTTCCTTCAGCAGCAACATCTCACGCGGCGTGAGCTCGGCGGAGACACCGGACGGTTCCACCGCGATCGCCACCAGGAGCTCGTCGACGAACGGGTCGAGATGGCCCGATCGACCCACCTGCGTCACCAGGAGCTCCCGGATCTTGGCACCCGCCTCGTAAAACGGCCTTAGTGCCCACCGCGGCTCGGCCAGTTCAATCGCTGTCCGCAGTTCGAGGTGCGCGGTGCGCAGGTCCCCAGCCCGTTCGGCGAGCACGGCGCCGAGCAGATGCGCCTCGATGCGGGTCGACACCACCTGACAGGCCACGCTGCCGCTGGTGATCTTGTCCAGCAGATTCCGCACCGCGGCCGCACGACCGTAATGTGCGTGCATCCGCGCGCGAAGCAGCAGAGTGTCGCCGACATCCCCGAGCCACGCCGACGCCCGGCGCTCCGCCTGCGCCGCCCAGTCCGGCCGGCCGAGCCGCAGGGCCATTCGCTGCTCGATCGCGGTCTCGTAGACGATCAGGGCCGGCAGAGTCGGGTCCTTGTGGGTCACTCCCGCCCAATGCCCCCGCAGCCGCACCAAAGCGGCTTGCGGGTCCGCTCCCCATTCGAAATCGACCGCCTCGGCCAGCGACACGGCGCACTTCTCGACAGTCCGGTCGTTGCGGGCGCCCAGCAGGCCCACCGCCAGTGGCGCGAGCTCGCGGGCGCGCGCGTGGTCGAGGAACTGGTACGCCGCCCAAGCGGCGACCGTGTAGGCGAAACAAGCGGCAGCACTGCGGTCGAGCTTCCGCTCCTTCGCGAAGGAGATTGCCCGCTCGGCCAGCCGCCGCATCCGGGGATACTCGCTCTCCGCCGAAGCGACCCCGCTCAACTGGCTCAAGCAATGCAGGATCGCGTAGTCGAACCCGTGTGCGCTGGCGAGATGAAGCGCCCGCTCCAGATCCGAGCTTGATTCCCGGTGCCTGCCCAGCCACAACAGCGCGGTGCCACGATTGATCAACGCGAGAACGAGCAACTCCGGCTCGCCGATCCGGTCGAGCCGGGCCGTCAGCTCCTCCAGCGCGGATTCCACCCGTCCGCTGAGCCGCACCCAGTTGGTCCGTACCACCAGCTCCAGCGCGGACTCCCGTTCACCCGTGCCATCCGGAGAGACCGCGATCAAACCGGACAGCCGCAATTCGGCCGCCACGCGTTCCCCTGCCATCAGGTCCGCCAGCGTGAGGATGAGGCTCATCGCCGGGCTGCCGGCCACCGCCGCGGGCAGCACCGCGCCCGCCCGGCGCAACGGCGAAACCTTCCCCTCAAGTACCAAGGCCAAACCGTGCTCCGCCAGCAGACTCGCCGCCAGTTCGCCGTCGCGCCCGTCGGCGGCGTGCCGCAGTGCCCGCGCCGGCTCTCCGTTTGCGACGAACCATCCGGCCGCCGTCCGGTGCAGCGCGGTCACCATCGAGGAGTCCCGGCGCCGCAACTCCGCACGCAGATAGGCTCGCAAGAGCGGGTGACACCGGTATGAAGTGCCGTCGACGGTATCGCGGGAAATGAGCGCGGAGAAACACTCGAGCCAGTCCAGTACCGCGGCGGCGTCCGGCCTGTGGGTCAGCGCGGTGGCGAGCTCGGCGGTGAATCGGTCGCACACGCTCGTTCCGCGTAGGAACTCGTGGAGGCCGACGGGGATTTCCGAGAGCACTTCCCCGGCTAGATACTCCGCGACCACCCGATCGGTCTCGGCGAAAGTGCCGACGGTTTCGCTGTGATCAGCCGAATCGCGCAACGCCTGCGCGGCCAGGCGGACCGCCGCGGGCCATCCCTCCGTCGTCTCCATAAGGCGGCTGAGATCCTCGGGGGCCAGGCTTACCCCGTAGCCTGCCAGCACCTCTCGGACCTCGTTGCACGAGAAGGCCAGGTCGTTGGCGTCGATCTCGCGCAGTTCGCCCGCGACGCGGAGCCGCTGCAACGGGAACATCGGCTTGGTCCGGCCCGAGACGACCAGCCGGAGATTGGGCGGACGATGCCGCAGCAGCGACTCCACCGGGTGTAGGGCTTGTGGATCGCGAAGTACCTGGAAATCGTCGAGCACCAGCCAAGTCGGACCAGGCCGCCGGCCGACCACATCCACCAGTGATGTCACGAACGCGTCCTCGGTCTGGCTCGTCGCCGCGATCAGCGGGCATGGATCCTCTGCGCCGCTCCGATCCCCGTCATCGGCGTTCGTGAGCGCGACCAGAATCCCAGTCCGGAGCCGTACCGGGTCGTTGTCGGCCGCGTCCAGACCGACCCAGGCGATCCGGCCGCCACCAGCCTGCCCACGGTGGTGACGCGCCCAGGACGACAACAGCGTCGTCTTTCCGAATCCGGGTGGTGCGAACACCGCGGTCATCAGTGGATCGCCGCCTTCCGCGACGTGCCGGGAGTTCGGCAGCATGCGGCGAGCGCGCTCGACCCGGACGAAATCCTTGGGCAAGGGCGGCAGGTGAACCTTGAACCTAGAAATCGAAAAATCTATTAGCTCTCTCCCTGCGACTCATATCAGCAGCGACACATGGGTACATTATGGACCAGAATCGGCCGCTGAGCAGGGCATCGCCGGTCCGTGCGGACCCGGTCGTCCTTCGAAGTGTGACCTCCGTGCGCGGCAAATCCGAAGAGTTCACTCGACGGAGCGAATTTTTTTCCCAACTCAGCCGCCATTGGACTCCACGCTCACCCCTTACGGGTGAAGCCTCGGATCACCCTTTGCGGTGACAATCAAACCGCGCCGGAAGGCTGGTACATACACCTGCTCGCGCGCCGTGAAGAACATCGTCGGCGCGGCGGCGGTCGGCGCGCTGAAACCACCCAGTGCCCCCAGCGGGCTTTCGACCGACGCGTGAATCCATCGCGATTCGAGCGCTCGCAGGATTTGTAACGAATACCCGACTCAACCCGACGTACGACACCGAGCACAGATCCGGCCCGGCGGCGTCAACGCCGGGTCCGGTTCACCCGGCCCGAGACTCCGGCCATCAGCGCATCTCTTCCGCGGCCCACGTGCTCCCCTTCACCTCGCACTCCGCAAAGGACATCCGGCGAGGTCCAGGCCGGAAAGGAAACCCATGACCAGCACTACGCGACATCAACTGTGGCACGCGACCGACATCACTGCGGCGCTCGGCATCCTGCTCACCGTCAGCCGCGGGTGGCCATCGGGAATCGGGCTGGTCGTCCTGGCCGCCATCGCCTTGACGGTCCTCGTGGTATCGGCGTTGCGCCGAGCCGGCACAGTTGTGGACCGCATACTCGATACCCCGGAATTCGCGCGGCCCAGGCCGGCGCCCGTGGATCAGGACGAGCCTGACACGAATCTGGCCGCTCTTGGCTCCACGGAAACACCACGCACCCGCTGAGGACCTTCGGCAAGATCAAAAGGACTTTCGTCCACAGCGCGACAACCCGAGGCTCGGATACGGTCATCCCAGTTCCCGAAAAGGAACCGAGGAGATCATTCTCCGGTGTCATCCGCACGAAGTACGACTTCAACCAGGTGCGACCCGAGAATCCAAGAAATCTCCACGATTCTCCCTCGCAGCCTGAAGTCATTCCGGCCGCAGAAGCCCATTCCACAGTCACACATATCCGGTATGTCCAAAAGCAGGGCCGAGCCGGCGGTGAAGCATCGGCAAAACCAACAGAGGAGGAGTTCATGCTGAACAACAACAAGCAGAAGATGCTGGGTGTGGGCGCGGTTGCCGCATTGGCGATGCTCGCCGGGGGCGCTGTGGCAGCGGCCACCCCGGGTACGGCGACGATCACCGGTGGCGCGCTGGCCATGACGGCGCCGGCGAGTGTGGCATTCTCCGCCACGTTGACCGGGACCAATCAGTCGGCGCCGGCAACGCAGATAGTGAACGTGGTCGACAGCACCGGCACCGGCGCGGGTTGGAATGTCACGCTGACCTCGACGACCTTCGTCACCGGAGCGCTCAGTCTCCCGGACAACAGTGTCACCGACACGGCAGCCTCTGGCGCTTGTGCGTCGGGGGTGACCTGCACGGTCGCGACGAACTCGGTGGCGTATCCGCTGACGGTGCCCGCGGCGACCACGGCGCCGACCGCGGTCAAGATCCTCTCCGCCGCGCTCAACACCGGCATGGGCAGCCAGAACTGGACGCACAGCATGGCGCTGGGCCTCCTGGCCTCAGTGCAGGCAGGGACCTACACCTCGACCTGGACCTATTCGCTCGTCAGCGCTCCGTGAGCGTCGCCGAAGCAAAGGCCGTCATGACCTTCATCCGACACTGATAGAGAGACCTAGCTTCGCGATGAACCGAATCCTTATGATCCGCACCGCCATCACGCTCGGCGTGCTGAGCCTGATTGGCTTCATCGTGTCGCCTGGGATAGCCATGGCGCAGACCTCGCCGACCTCCGCTCCGGCCCCGGGCGGCGGGGTCAGCCTGCGCCCGGTCCAGAAATCCGAGGCCGACGCGGCGAAATCGTATTTCGATCTGCGCGGTGCCACCGGAACGACACTGGTCGAAGCGGTCGAGGCCCACAACACCGGCGCCGACGCGGTCAGTCTCGTAGTTTCCCCCGTCGACGGCCTGACCGGGCAGACGTCTGGTTCCGTTTTCGCCAACCGCCAGGATTCCGTTGGCGAAACCGGAAAGTGGATCAAGTCTTCGACGGCCACCCTCGATCTCGCTCCCGGCGCGTCAAAGGTGGTGCCGTTCACGGTCCAGGTGCCCGGTGACGCCTCGAATGGTGATCACCTGGCAGGTCTGGCCTTCGAGAACACGGCACCGAGCACTTCTCCCGGCGGTTTCCAGATCAAGCAGGTACTGCGCACCGTCATCGGCGTTCTCGTCGTCGTGCCCGGGGACGCCGCCTTCCATCCCAGCCTGACCAGTCTCGATCTCACGCAGATCGGGGCCACCCAGCTCGGCTCGGTCACGATCGGCCTCGGTGACGACGGAAGGGCGCTGGGCAGACCGGATCTGACGGTCGCGCTGGCCGGCCCGGACGGCTATCAGCGGACGCTGAGGCGCACCCTCGACACTCTGTTGCCCGACGCCGCCATCCGCTATCCATTCGCCTGGCCCGATTCCCTGCCCGCCGGCGACTACGACGTAACCGCGACGCTGGCCGGCGGCGGCAGCAGCGTGACCCTCGCCCGGCATATCGGTCTCAACGCGCCGTTGGTCGGCATCTCACCTGCACCCGTGCCGATGCCGCCCACCCCCGCCACCCCGGCCGGTTCAGTGAACTTGTACTGGCTCGCCGCGATCATCCTCGCGGCAGTGATCACGGGACTGTTCGGCGGGAAACTGCTCCGCGGCCGCTCCCGGCATTCCGTGGACGGGAGCGGACAATGAACATCCGCAAAATGCTCCCGGTACTCCTTGGCGCGCTGCTGGTCCTGAGTGGCGTGACCGTCGTCCTGGTGACCGCCGCGGCGCCGGCGTCCGCGGCGATCGGGCCTCAGATGGCGTATGTGGTCCTCTCGGCGTCGAACACGGTCGTCCCGCTGAACACCGCGACCGGGGCGGTGGGCACCGCGATCGCGGTCGGCACCAGCGCGGCCGAGGTGGCCATCACCCCGGACGGCACCAAGGCCTACGTCACCAACAGCGGTTCGAACACCGTCACCCCGATCACCATCGCCACCGGTACCGCGGGCACCGCCATCACCACCGACGCCGGCCCGCACGGGCTCGCCTTTACCCCGGACGGCACCAAGGCTTACGTCGCCAACACCGGTTTCATCACCGTCACCCCGATCACCGTCAACACCAATTCACCCGGCATCCCCTTCCTCGCGGGCAACAATCCCGACGGGGTCGTGTTTACCCCGGACGGCACCAAGGCGTACGTCGCCAACAGCGGTTCGAACACCGTCACCCCGATCACTGTCAACATCAATACACCCGGCCTCCCCATCGCCGTCGGCGCCCATCCCGAGGGAATGGCGATCAGCCCGGACGGCAGCAAGCTCTACGTCGTCAACCAGGTGGGGGGAACGGTCACCCCGATCACCGTCGCCACGAACGCCGTGGGCACCGCGATCACCGTCGGCGCCGGTCCCACCCGGGTGGCATTCACCCCGGACGGGTCGAAGGCCTACGTGACCAACTACGGGTCGGCGACGGTCACCCCGATCACCGTCGCCACCGGCACCGCCGGCACCGCTATCGCCGCCGGCAACACTCCCTACGATGTGGCGATCACCCCGGACGGCACGAAGGCCTACGTCACCAACTACACGCCGGGCACGATCACCCCGATCACCATCACCACTGGCGCCGTGGGCACTCCCATCAGCCTCGGTGCCACCGTCCAACCCGCCGGCGTGGCGATGATCCCCGGCCAGGCACCGACGGCCGCGCTGGCCGCGATCACCGGGGTCGCGGCGGGAAGCGCCGTCGCCCTGGACGGCTCCGGCTCGACCGGCACCAGCACCGCCATCGCCAATTACGGCTGGAACTTCGGCGACAGCCTGACCGCCAACACCTCCACCTCCACCACCACGCACACATACACCACCGCGGGCTCGTACACGGTCACCCTGACCGTCACCGACACCATCGGCACCAGCACCGCCGAGGTCTTCACCGGCAGGGTCATGTCCCGCAATGGAAAGGCCACCGCGGCCACCACCCGTTCCGTCACGATCACCGGACTGCCGCTCGCGTTCCTGACGGCCCCGTCCGCGCCGGCCTTCAGCACGACCCTGACCGGCGCCAACCAGCTGTTGACGTCCGCGGTGGCATGGGACCTGAGCAACCCGTTCTCCGCAGGCTGGAACATCACGCTGACTTCCACCACGTGGACCGTGGGACCGCACACACTGGCCACAGACGCGACCACGGTCCAGACCACGCCGACGGTGACCTGCGACACCACTTGCGTGCCCGCCACCACCAGCGGGCTCACCTTCCCGTACGTGGTGCCCGCTGGAGCCACCGCACCGGCCGCGACGAAGCTGTTCAACGCGACCACCGCATCCGGCACCGGGAACCAGACCATGCACTCGACGTTCCAGCTGGCGCTACCGGCGAAAAGCTACGCCGGTGCCTACATCTCCACCTGGACGGTGACCTTGAGCAGCGGACCTTGAGCTTTCGGCTCATCGAGAGCGGAACAAAGACTCTCTCACCCGCCTGCCGACGGGGGCACAGGTCGAACCCTCCACCACCCGGTCCCGCGTCGAGGGTTCGCTTCCATTCGATGATGTGAGACGAGTACAAGCCCTCTCGGCGAAGGATCGCGCCCATCTCCCCGTTCGGGGAGTTCTCAGACTCGGCGACCGTGGCGAGCTGGTACTCCGTGGTGAACTCCGGCCGTGACCGACGCGGCGCGGGATCGGTCTGCTCCTCGTCGGAGGAACGCCGGGACTGCTTGTCAGATGGTGCGGACACGTACACAAGGATCTCCGATTCCATCCTCGGTCAGGAACTCCCACGCATACGGGGTGTCTCACACCAGTCTGATCAAGAGGGGAATGCCTGTTATAGCCGCGGGATAGCGGTGATTGCACGGCCGGAGAGTCAAGCACTTTGTGTCGCTCAGTTGTTGTCGACGCTTCTTCAAATCTGAACCTGTGCGGTTCCTTGGGCTCGAGGGGATATATGTGGAAGGACGTCCGCCGATGGCTGCTTGGTCCTCATGGGACCTGGCAACCGATCCACGCCGACGGCATCGAGTTGATCAACCAGGGGCGGATACCGAGATCACCCGGATATATCTACCGAGGCGACATGATCCCCACCTCCTGGCCGGTCACCGAAGAACACCTGACGACAAGACCATTGAGGTCTGTTCGAACACGTCGTACGCGGCCACCAGGGGCAGGGCAGCTTTGCCCGCCCGGACCCGGAAGATGATCGCGGTCAAGGCCTCCCCGAGCTCCGGTGAAACCAGCAGCAGTCGCTCCGCGTCGGTCTTGGACGGCGCGACCTGTAACGTCGGCACGACCTCGCCGGTGGTGGGCAGGGTGTAGGCGACGAAGCTGTGGTGGGTCAGCTCCAGCACTTCCTCGATGCGGATTCCGTTGTGCCGCAACACTTCCACCGTCGCCCATGACCAGAATGCCGCCGATTCCTCGAGGGTGAGGTCTCGCCGCCGGTCGGTGGCCAGGCCGACGGCGTAGACCCTGCCGGACTCACCTTGGCGGCAACCGCTGGAACTCCTGGCCGCCGGCGGTGAACCGGACTCCGGCGGCGGTGGCCTGGGCGGTGTTGATGCGGTCTTCGGCGTCCTTGCGGTGTTTCTCGGTGGCTCGCAGCAACGCGGGTAGCAGCGGCAACTGGGTCCTGGTCCGCTGGTCCATCCGCGATTTGACCCGCGAGTTTGCCTTCTTTAAGGTCACCTCGGCCGCCTTGATCGGGCACGGCGCCACCCAGGGCGCCCATCGGGATGTGGTCGTCGGCGGCCCAGCGGGCGATGTCCTCGTAGAAGGCCCGGACGAACACCAGTTCGCTGCGGTAGTTCACTCGGGGACGCACCGGCCGGCCCTCGGCATCCCGGATGTGGGCTAGCCGTTCCTTCCATACCTGCGCGGACTTGGGGGCCAGCCGTAGTGAGTCAATGCCGGGGTGGTGGATCTCCAAGTCGCGCCAGAACAGCCGGCACAGGTTGCGGGCAACAGAGCGCAGCGAGGTGTGGTCAAGTTCGGGAGATCGCTCGGCGAGATATTCGACCAGCAGATCGAGGACAGGAAGGCACTCGATGCCGTAGCCGTAACTTCCTGCTCAGATTCGCCGGTCCCAATCGCGAAGCCGAGGAGATCGAGGAGAAGATCCGGATGTTCTTGCGCGACGAGCTCAAGCTGGAGCTGTCCGGGTCCAAGACCCTGATCACCCACGCCGCCGGCCAGGCGGCGCGGTTCCTCGGCTACGAGATCAGGACCCAGCACTGCAACACGAAGATCACAGCCGGGAGGCGGTCGGTCAACGGTGCCATCGGCCTGTTCGTGCCCAAGACCGTCATCCGGGAGCGGTGTGCCCGCTACATGAGCAAGGGAGTGCCCGCGCAACGCGGACCACTGCTGTTCGACGACGACTTCACCATCGTCGCAAAGTACGGTTCCGAATACCGCGGATTCGTCCAGTACTACCTGCTGGCCCAGGACGTGTTCCGTCTGGAGAAGCTGCGCTGGGTCAAGGAGACCTCCATGCTCAAGACCCTGGCAGGGAAGCGCAAGTCCACCATCACCAAGATGGCCCGCAAGTACAAGGCGGCCGTCAATTCCGGTACCGGACTCCGGACCTGCTTCCAGGTCATGGTCGCGCGCGAAGACAGGAAGCCGCTGGTCGCCCGCTTCGGCGGGATCTCCCTCAAACGGCAGCGCACCGCTGTCATCACCGATCGAAAACCGCCTCTGGCCACCGCTAGCCGAAACGAACTGATCCATCGGCTCCTGGCCGAGCGGTGCGAGCTCTGCGAGTCGCGGACCGGGCTGCAAGTCCACCACATCCGCAAACTCGCCGACCTCAACAAGCCAGGACGGCCAGAGAAGCCGACATGGGTACGCCTGATGGCCAAGCGCATGACTCTCGTGGTCTGCGACCCCTGTCACGAGGACATCCATGCCGGACGAGCCACAGCCACCACCCGGCAGTAGAGCACTGGAGAGCCGGATGCGGGAAAATCTCGCCAGTCCGGTTCGGGAAGGGCCCGAGGGAAAAGGACCAGCACCACTGGCACCTCGCCGGCGGCCTACTTCACTCGGCGAGCGGTCTGAAGAAGCGGATCGAGAGCCAAGCCCGGCACCGTGCGCCAGTCCGACTCATCCGGGGTTGCGGCGCGATCACGTCGAGGTGTCGACCTGCTGCCGTTGTTTTACTTTCCGTCGGTGGGCAGCAAGGAGTAGGGCGAGAGCCGCCATCGTCGCGATCAGCAACGCTCCGCCGAGGATTGCAGTAATCGGTGCTGGGCTGTTGGCAGTGACGGGGTGAGCGGGGGCGGGGGCGGCGGCGCCAGCGATGTTGGGGAACGTGATCTGGGCTTGGTGGGTTTGCTGGAGTAGTCCGCTGTGCAACGCGAGAGTGGCGTTCCAGGGGCCGTCGAGTACCTGGTCGGTCAGGCGAACGATGACTGGTTCGGATTGGCCTGGGCCCAGCGTTGTGCCTAACTGGGCCTGATAGGGGCCGGCGCTGAGGGTCCCGGTGACTGCCGCGAGACTCAGGGTGCCAGCCATGTCCAACGCCCGTCCCCCGGTGTTGTGGACCTGGGCCTGCACGACGGGACGCCCGGCGGGGTCTCGCTGGGCCGTCATGGTGTCCACGGTGAAGGCGGCGGCTGGTGGGTTGTCGCCGCCGACGATGACGTACAAGCGGATACCAGCCCGGTTGATCAGGCTGATGTTGCCACGCTGGGGGCTGGCGACCTCGGCCCAGATGACCGCGTAGCGCTCTGCGGGGGCTGCGCCAAACGGGATGGCGATGGTCACGGTGTCGCGCGCACTGCCGCCGGCGGGGACGTCGAGGCTGTCCTGGCTCACCGTGGTCCAGGATGCAAGTTCATTGGTGGCGTGCCCGGCCGCACCGAGGAACGATCCTGCGGAGATGGTCGCGGCGTCTGGGTAAAGGGTCACCCGCATCGTGGAGGTGGTGGTGTTCGATACCTCGATGCGGCGGTGTGTGGTCGTGCCCGGTTTGAGGTGATCAACGATGTACTCGTGGGCAGTAGGGTTATCGACGGCGTTCGCTGGTATGTCTAGCAGCCGGATCCCGACGCTGCCGGAACTCGACGGTGTGTCGTTGGCCGAGGGCACGCTGGTGCTCGCGTGCCCCCCGTGCCCGGAGGGGGCGGCGGCCGCCGCGGTGGCGCCTGGGGCCAGGGCGCCGATGACCGTGGCGACAACCATGATCACCGGCATCGATATCAATATCAATATCGAACCGCCTCGCCGCACCGGAAGCGTCTGTCGCGTCCAGTTCGCCATGTCTAGGCCACGGAGTGCGTGATCGTGGAACTGTAGGTTCCGGCTAACGCGCCGGCGGGCACCCTCACGGCGAGGGTCGGGTTCCACGCGGCGGTATTGGGCCCACTCACGCCTGTGGCGGTTTGCACGACCGCGTCCGGAAAAAGGTGGTCCTGGCTGCTGTTAGCGACGTTCGCGGTTCCCGTCACTGTCGCGGCGGGTGCGGTGTAGGTCACCGAGCCGGGTGTGCTGACCGTGATGCTCTGCGGTCCGGTGAAGTCGGTCGCACCCACGGTCGTTGTCCAGCCCGCGGTGCCCGCGCGGTTGTCCGTCACAGTGACCTGTCCCAGCGGCGCGCTGACTGTCTGCGCGCTGACGCCGGCAGGCACCGACCCAAGGTCGACCGGGCCACCCGGCACCGTAATGCTCAGGGCACCCCCGCCGACCTCCACGGTCATCGGGGTACCCCCGGACGTCGCCGCTGATGCCGGCAATGCGCCAACCAGCATGCCTGCAGCGCCGATGAGCAGCGCGGGGATGATCAACGTTTTTCTCATCATATTTCCTATCTTGTCACCGGCAATGTCAGGGAAATTGAGTAGCAGTTGAATGTTTCGGCCACGTCGTCAACGTAGTCCCATATTGCTCCATTATTGATGAATAGTGATAAAGTGGATGTCCTCAATGCCTCTTCCGAGATCAGGCGAGTGTCCCCCCACACACGAAGCGACTGGCTGCGCTGTCCGCGCCACCCACGCCGTGGGTGTGCGAATCGAGGCGAGGTCATTCGACCGGTCTGATCCGGCTCCAGAGGCCAACTCTTCACAGAGGATCGTATCCACGTCTCTGACCGCTCGACGCAATGCGCATACTGTGACCACACCCAGCGAAAGGACGACAATTGCCACGGTGGCGGCCTGCAATTCTGGCGGCAGGATTTCCATGTCGCCCCCTTCGCGGAGTGTTGATTCCGGAGCGCGGATGAACGCGACGCACCAGGGTCCAGGGGTACGAATCTCTACTCGGCCACTGCCGACCTCGACCGCGACTGTTGGCGCGGCCGGTACTGTTCAACACTTGCTAGGGCATATCGTGTCCATTGCGGACTTCGTTACAGCCTCGCTGCACACAGTACTCCGTCACACGGCCGCCGCCAGTTAATTGGGCCGATCGAGGAAACCTGGCGGAAATCGAGCACTGTTCACCCAGGCGTCGCGAATCGACTCAAGTCACTGCCCTGAAGCGAAATCCGACAAGCACATTTTCATATGGATGCGGTGGCCGCGGTAGGGACCGTGCATGCGAGCGGCCCCGCACAGGTCCCGGCGTGCGAAACTACTGTCAACGGCAATCTTAGTCTGGTTCCGGCACACAGTCCGTGTTGGTATGCCAAGCCGGATCAGCACCAGCGAGAAGTGATTGTCCAGGGCGGACGGAAGCTCGGGATCGAACGACGATCAGATCATCGGGACCAGCCAGCCGACCGCCCGCGGGCGAGCCGGTACATCGCCCGCGGGAGTCTCGCGCAGAAAGCGGTCGAGTGCGGCCGTCACCAGTGCGGTGCACCCGTCGTCGACGGTGGTCCCGGTCGCGTGGCCGATTCCGGCGATGAGCGCGAACGGCACCGCGTCGCCCCCAAGCGGCTGTCTTGTCCGTCTCAGGTTTCTCCCGGCCACACGGCGCTGCGCTTTGCTGGGGAGAAGAGTTTCGCCACACTGCCCGCGCTGTTCCACACCGTGACACCGGCGGCGACTGCCGCGTCGAATACACGGCGCGGGACGTCCGGCATGGGCGTCGTAACGAGATCCACCGCCGGTGTTGCGTGAGCGGGCCGACGAGTTCAACCTGCTGGACGAGGCACGCAGCCCCCGCGGAATACCTGGCCGGGTTCCTACCGTGCTGCTTATACCCGAGCGGCGAATCGGATATCCGGCCTATGTGCCGCGAGGCGACCTACAGGGACCCTCCTGCTTCGAGGGACAGTGTGCATGGAGCTCGCGCCGAGCGGGTGGCGCAGGCCGTCGGCGGACGGGATCGAACTATTCAACATCGCCTCAGTCCCGATAGCTCGTTACCGGTACCGCGGCATCAAGATCCCCAACCCCTGGCTTGTGACCAACCCCGCCTGACGGCAGAGACCGTGGAGAGCCCGTTGCGTCGAGAGGCGCACGGCGGGTTCGGCGAGCGGCCCGGGGAAACGGACCGGGAGCAATCCCAGCACCGCGCCCCAGGCCGACTCAACCAACGCGTTCTTGTCGGGCCCAGTGGTCCACAATCTGCATGTAGCGGTAGAGCTCGTTGGAGGTGGGTTTCCAGCCACCCTGGGTGGCGGTCGTCACGACGATGATCGTGCATCCTGGTCACCGCCCGGTACGCGGGCCGGTGGTGACACGACGATCCAATGTGGACGCTGCCCTTCGGACCGCTCCGTCGAGCGAACGGTAGTTGCCGGGTTCAGGTGACAACCGACAGGAGGCGCTTTCACCCGGGCAGCGACAAGTTGTAACGCCAGCCACGACCTGCCCGTCTCTCAGACGTCACGGCGGCTTCTGCCGCCTTCCGGCCGGGAGCCAACTGCTCCGGATGGGAACTGTTCATGCTCTACCGCCTCTGTCCTCCATCCAGTGTGACCTGGTGCGACCTACCCGACACGGTCCAGCTCATCCAAGCGCACCCCGATGCGGACTTCGAGAAGCTGCCGTGGGAACCAGCCGAGGCGCGCGCCTTCAGCGACGACCTCCTGCGGATCGCGACCCGTCACGGCGTGCCCTCGAGCGCCGGCATCATCCTGGATGTTCAACACACCCTGGCGTTGGGGCGTGCTGATGAACTCCGGATCAACCAGATCGCCGCCGAACAGGCCCACGCAGATCTCCCTGAGAGCTACAGCATGCAGTTGGTCGAGCAAATGTTCTCGGAAGGAATGGAGTCGGACGCACACCTCAACGAGGAGATACGGAAGACCACCGAGAAGGTGGCGCGTAAGGCCGAGAAAGACCTCGCCGAGGTTCTGGCAGCGCCGGTGCAGCCTGAGCTAGTCGAGCACTGGCGACGGATCGGCGGGCGCTATCCGGACTGATTCAGCCTTCCGGGCTGCGACTGGTTTCGGGCAAGGCGATCGCTCGCGATCCGCACACTGATCCGGCCGTATGGCGAAAGACCGCACCGGCGGTTGCGACGAACAACGAAGTCAGTCTCCGGGGCCTCGCTCCTCGGGTGATCGCCGAGGTCCTCTACGGCGTGCACGAACGGACCCGCAACGGATCGAAGACACCGTTCTGGACCCTCAGGCCGTACTGCGACCGGCTGCGCCAGGCACAAGCGGCGACGCTGGAGGACCTTCCTGCAGCCGGTCTCGCGAAGGCCTACCGCAGCCTCCACCACACCTTCGCGACAGCACTCCGCCGACACGGCATGACACCAGAGACCGAGCGGCACAAGGATATCTGGGACATGTCGGCGTTCGGCCACCTCGGTACGCTCCGGTTCACCGACATCAGCCAGCCCTGGCTTCGAGAAGCAGCCCAGCGATGGGCATTCAGCGATGTCTCGAAACGCCGCGGCCGCAACCTCAGCAGCACAACGCAAACTCACATCGCGGCGATGGTGGCACTGTCAGAAAGCCAGCGTCTGCAACGTGACGACCACGGCAGCATCCCCGGCGAATTGACGCGCGAGGACATCACCGCGTTCTGCAACCGACTGGCCTACCTCGAAAACCAAGACACCATTAGCGCCGGTCAACGGCGACAACGCTGCATGAGCGCCCGGCAGATCCTCGTGCGCATCCGCAGCCTCGGCATCACCCGCCCCGGCGAGTTCCTCCACGGGCTGCAGGAGGACTTCACCCTCACCGTCGAGGACATCCCCGATCCGCCCGAGGACACCGAGGCTGGCCGCGACCTACCAGTCGAGGTGATGCGCCACCTGTGCGCAAACCTTCCAGCGTTAGAAGTTCTGGCTGGTCGAGATATCCGGATCGCCACCGAACTGGTCATCGACACCGGGCGCCGCCCCGACGAAGTCTGCCAACTTCAGCTGGAGTGCTTGGAACGCGATCGTGACGGCAAGCCCGTCCTGATCTACGACAACCACAAAGTACACCGCAAGGGACGGCGACTGCCGATCGGCGCCGCGACCGCAGGCCTGATTGTCCATCAGCAGGAGCGCGTCCGCGCTCGGTCCCCCGCCAGCCGCCCCGTCGACCTCAAACTGTTCCCTGCTCCGGCGATGAACCCCGCCGGCCACAGGGCGATCGCCGAGGGCTGGGTCTCCAAGCGGCACCGAGAATGGTCCGATCAGATACCGGAGGTGCTGGTTCCCGTGGTCGTCGACGAGGAGGGCCAGCAGCGAACGAAAACCCTCCCGTTCGACAAGGCTCGGATCTTCCCCTACGCCTACCGCCACTGCTACGCCCAGCGTCACGCCGACGCCGGAGTCGATGTCGACGTCCTGCGCGACCTCATGGACCACAGGCAGCTCCTAACAACTCAGCGGTACTGCCGTGTCGGTGAGGAACGCCGCCGGGCCGCGGTTGAACGAGTCACCACCATGCACTTCGATCGACACGGCAACAGGATCTGGCGGCAGGCCAAGGCCATGCTGGACTCCGAACGTGCGCGCCAGGCTGTGGGCGAAGTCGCTGTGCCCTACGGCCGGTGCTCCGAACCCAGTAACGTCGCTGCCGGCGGCCAGGACTGCCCCATTCGCTTCCGCTGCATCGGTTGCGGGCACTTCGACACCGACGTCTCCTACCTGCCGGACCTGGAGCACTACCTTGCCGATCTGCTGCGTAATCGTGAGCGGTCCCTTGCCGCACTCGACGCGGATCACTGGGCAAAGTCCGAGGCCGCGCCCTCGGACGACGAAATCACCCGCATTCGGCACTTGATCGTCCGCATGAAGAGCTCGCTCGACGACCTCTCCGAGCACGAGCGCGCAGAAATCGAAGACGCCGCTGCCATTGTGCGCCGTGGCCGCGCCCGAATCGTAGGACTCGGCCTCCCCACAGTCCGAGCTTCTCTACCCGATATGCGACCGGAGCGTCCAGCATGACCACCGACAACCCCATGCTTGACGGCCGCCGGGCCGATTCCATCAGGCGGCGCAAACGCGTCATCACAGCCCTGGCCGACGCCGTCAAGGCCGGCCAGGAGCTCAGCGCCTCGAGCATTGCTCGATCGGCGGGGGTCGACCGGACGTTCCTGTACCGCCACCAGGACCTCTTGCACGAGATCCACGCTGCACAGGCGGGCCCGCTGGCGACCGGACAAGCAGAGGCCGGCGCCCAGGTCAGCCGGGCCTCGCTGCAGACCGACCTGCTGAACGCCCGCGCGCAGATCACTCGCCAGGCACAGCAGATCCACCAGATGGAGAAGACACTGTCCGAGCTACTCGGCGCCCGGGCATGGCACGAGTCGGGTCTGGGTGCCCCTGCAGACGTCGACAAGCTCAAACACCGGATCACCGAAGTCGAACAGCAGGTCGTTGAGCTGCGAGGCGCACTCGACGACCGCACCGCCGACCTTGACGCCGCCCGCGGCGCGAACCGGGAGCTGATGTCCCAGGTGAATCGGCCAGACCGCTTCGCCCTCAAACGCCAGTCCGACGCCACGTGATGACGGGACGGCTCGGCCCGCTCGCGTAGGTACGGAGATCCACTACCGTTCTCAGCATGACCACGAAGTCGTCACCGCACGGGTCGTGTTCGCTCAGTTGCTCGACAAGCCGGGCCCCGCGTGCGCGGTGACGATTCTGGCCCCGGAGACGGGCGACGAATCCTGGCACATCGGCTACACCGGCGTAGATCCCGACTGCCGGGGTCGTAGCGTGGCCGCGGCGGTAAAGACAGACCGGGCTCTTGCACGCATACCGTGCAGGAGCCCGGTCTGTCACGACCGTCAACGACGATTCCAACCGCGCCATCCTTCATCTGAACCAGAAGTTGGGAATGACTTCAGGCACCGGGTATTGGGCGTTGGCTCACACGCGTACCGCCTGATCGGGCTGGTATATACTTTCCGGGCAGCGCGCCCGCCGAACACTTCCAGTTTAGCTTGAGTGGTCGGTCTGAGAGCCTGGCGAACGGTATGAGATTCCTGCTTCTCCCGGACGCGGTGTGCGACGGGGTGTGTCAGGCGCCGATGCGCGGCGGGGTGGTGGTCCCGTAGACGTTCTTCGCGTAGTCGGCGTAGGCCTGCGAGGCAACGTCCTTGATCACCGCACCGATCTCCGGCGGCATGTTGTCCACTGCCAGCTGAACCACCTCGGGATCGCCCTCGTACATGAGCATGCCGAACATGACCGGAAGCAGCTCGGGGGCTACGCCGGCACCGCCTTCCGCGACCATCGCGTTCCACTCCGCCGCAGTGATATAGGCACCCATGATCGGCACAGCCTTCTCCTCCTCCATGCCGAGGTGCTCCTTGAGCAGCAGACTCAACCGTTCGAGCGCCGCAGCCAGCTGCGCCCCGGCCTCGGCGGCCGCACTGCTCCGCCAGGTTTCCAGATGCGTGAAGATCTCAACCTGGGTCACCTCGATACCGTGGTGCTGACTTTCCATGGTGTGTACGATCGGCGCCACCTCCTGCGGCGCCCGCTCGAGTAGCCGGGGCCAGAGGTGCGCGTCCTCACCACTATGATGCGCGTGGAGAAAGGTCAACGTCATCTCGATGTGGTCACCGACGACACGCGAGCGTTCGGAGTCTCCCGCCGCGACACCTCGGACGAGGTCGGCTGCCAACCCCAACTCCCTGCGGAGCACCACGTGAACCGCGTACATGTCGCGTACATCAGCGAGAGGCTCATCGATGGTTGTCATACGTCACTCCACTTTCGACTACCGGGCAAATTGGTACTTCACCGGTGATCGTAATCTTGCTGTCG
>NZ_JAODNM010000063.1 GCF_025464955.1 Amycolatopsis sp.
CCGGGCGACTGCGACTCCTGCTCGAAGGGCACGAGTTGATCCTCGCTCCCGGCGAAGTGGCCGAATACGACGCTCGCACACCGCACTGGTACGCCGCAGCCGGCCCGGGGCCCGCGGAGATACTCGCTGTCTTCGGCGCCCAAGGCGAAAGCCTTCGCCAACGCGCACGCACAAGATGTCGTCTCATTTGATTAAAGCGTGTCCTGTGGATCATGGAACGGGGTCGCGGAGCCAAATCCTGATCGAGGCGACATCAACAGTTCCACGGAACACGCCGAAACACCGTTCGCGAGACAGGCCCGGTATTGCCCAAGTTCCCCGTTGTGGGTGAGACGTCCTGGTAGTGGCGCGGCTTGAGGGCTCCGGCAGAGGCCTTATGAGCTGAAGCCGTACGACTCCCAGTTCCGCAGTACGTCCCGTTGCAGGGAGTTCGGGTAGCAGTAGGCGAACGATGAGCGGCGGGGCAGGTCCGCGGGATCGGGGTATTCGTCGCCGTAGAGGCAGTTGTAGGCGACTTTGGTTCCGCGCAGTGCGGCTCGGTCCGCACTGGACCAGGACGGAGGCAGTGGGGTGATCGGCTCGTCCGGGAAGTAGATCGCCCCGTCGTGTGGATGCGTCCGGGTAGCCATCGCCCAGACCAGGGCGCTGATGTCCGTGGGATCCACGTCGTCGTAGGTCACGATGACAACCGCCAGTTCGACCCCCGGCTTGCTGTGGAAGTACGTGGTCGCGATCCGGCTCACGAGTTCGGTCGACGTCCCCGCGAACTCCTCCCGCCAGCGCACGGGAACCGTGGCGACGAACCAGGACGTCGCGGCCTCGTAAGGGAGCCAGCAGGTGGTGACGGGTAGGCCGGCCGTTCGGAGCTGGTGGAGTGCTTCGGCGGCGTAGACGGTTCCCGACGCGGTGTGCGTCTCGTCTGCCGGTTCGCCCGCGGCGACGACCGGCAGGATCGCGTCGTCGCGGTAGGTGATGGCGTCGACGTGGAACAGCGGAGCCTGCCAGGTGTGGGTGGCGATATAGCCGCTGTACTCGCCCATCGGTCCTTCCGGGCCGGTGTGGCTGGGATCGACGTGACCTTCGACGACGATCTCGGCGTTGGCCGGTACCTGCAGGCCGTTGGTCTCACAGGTGACCACGTCGAGCGGGGCTCCCAAGTAGGCGCCGAGGAAGGCGACTTCGTCGACCTCGCGGGGGATCGGCATCGCGCAGGCGAAGGGGATCGCGGGGTGTCCGCCCTGGGCCACGGCGAACGGCATCGGTTCGCCGCGTTGACGCCACAGCTCGAAGATCTGGCCGATGTGCTGGGTCGGTGCGAGCGGCCCCACCAGTGTGCGGTGGTCGTGGATCATGAGCCGCGAGATCGTCCAGTTCGTCCAGTTCCCGTCGGGGTCCTGGACGATGAGCGCTCCCCAGGTGTTGAAGTACCGACCCCCGTCGCCGTCATGGATGCGTGGGGTGGGGAAGATTTCCAGGTCGACGTCCTCGCCGAGCAGGATGTTCTGCTTGCACTGCCCATACTCGACCAGCCTGGGCGGGATGGGCGCGCGCTGTCGGGCCGCGGCGAGTGCTTCGACGATCTCCAGGCCGCCGGCGGCCGGGGGCAACCCCAATGCGAGTGCGATGCGGGCGAGGCGGTGGTGCGAGTGGTTGCTGGTCGACGCCGGTGCGCCGAGTATCCGGAATCCCGGCTTGCCCCGGTCGAGGCTGGTGAACAGCGGGGAAGGCGCGCCGGTTTCGCCGCACCTGCGGATGATCGCGCCGACCTCGAGATCGGTGGCGACAGATCGGTCGACGCGCTGGACTTCGCCGAGTTCGGCGAAGGTGGCCAGGTGGCTTCGAAGGTCGTCGGCGGGATTCATCGTGCTCCCTCCAGGGCGGTGGATTCCCCGGTGCCGAGGAGGTGGGGTGGGCCTGCCCAGCGGGGGATGTCGGGGACGGTGAGCCCGAACTGGTCCAGGATGCGGGCGGCGGTGTGCTCGACGACGTCGGCGACGGTGGTGGGGCGGGTGTAGAACGCCGGTACCGGCGGCATGATGGTCGCGCCGATCCGGCTCAGTGCGAGCATGTTCTCGAGGTGGATCGGCGACAGCGGCGTCTCGCGGACGGCCAGTACCAGGCGACGGCGTTCCTTCAGCGTGACGTCGGCCGCGCGGTTGATGAGGTTGTCGCCGAAGCCGGCGCGGATCGCGGCCAGGGTCTTCATGCTGCACGGCGCGATGATCATGCCGTCGACCGGGAACGATCCGCTCGAGATCGACGCGGACTGGTTGTCGATTCCGTGGACGTGGTCGGCGAGCGCGGTCACGTCGGCGACCCGGAGGTCGGTCTCCATGGCGATGGTGGTCCTGGCCCAGCGGCTCAGGACCAGGTGGGTCTCGACCTTGAGGGCGGCGAGTGCCGTCAGCACGGCGATGCCGATGGCCGCGCCGGTCGCTCCGGTGATGGCCACCACCAGGCGCCGGGGGATGTGGTCCGTGGTTGTCATCTGCGGCTCCCGTCACTAATGAACGCATGTCCATTAGTGAGCCTACGCTAGTGAACATGCGTACACTAGCGTCATGAGCAGTGACCCCGGACGCATCCGACGCCGCGACCCCGTTCGTTCCAAGGCCAAGATCCTCGAAGCCGCGCGCGAGGCCTTTACCGAACGCGGTTACGACAGCGCCACGATCCGGGACATCGCCAAGCGGGCCGACGTCGCCGTCGGCCTGGTGCTGCGACACTTCACCACGAAGCAGGAGTTGTTCCTCGCGGCCTTCCCCGGCCCCGAGAATCTGAAGTCCGCGCCGTCGGGGGATCACGACTCATTGGTCGCCGAACTGCTGGAGAGTGTGCTCGGCCGCCTGGACTCGAACCCCACGGCAGACCCGTTCTTGGCGCTGATCCGCAGCGCGGGAGCCAACGAGGATGCGGCCGCGGCGCTGTACGAGGAGATGCGCCGACGTACCACCGAATTCCTCAGCGAGAGCGTCGAGTCTCCCGACCGCGAACTGCGCGTGGAGCTGCTCGGCGCTCAGATCATCGGAATCGCCTTCGTGCGCCATGTCTTGCGCACCGGCGCACTGGTCGCGATCCCCGCCGCGGACCTCGCCCGCAGTCTGCAGCCGATCGTGCAAGCCACCTTGTACGGCGACTTGACCTCCGCTCCCGCGTAACGGGCTCTTCGTTTACTTCGGCGGGTCGATCAGTGCGCTGATGGCCTGTTCGGCCAGCCATCGTTCGGTTTCTTTCCAAGTCCAGCCGAGGTCGCGGAGTTCTCGCCAGGGGGTAAAGCTGAAGTAGAACCAGAGGACGGCAGTGGCGCGCGCGGTGGTTGTCCCGTCCCGAAGTGTCCGCACCGCGGTGAGGCGCGCGGCGATCCGATGCAGGCGTTGGCGCAGGAGTGCCGCGGTCCGTTTGGCCGCTTCGGCGATCAAAGGATCCGTCGTGAGATTGTCCAGCATCACGGCGATGGCGCGCTGCCGGCTGCGCCTGGCCGCGCTTGTGCCGGCGGCGAGGCGCTTGATGATCTCCGGACCGTCGGTCAGAGTGTCGATCTCGTCGAGGCTCGCACTGATCAGCGGATCGGCGGCGGCGCGCTCGATCAAGGCCACGACCAGCTGGGGCTTTCCGCCGACGCTGGTATAGACGGTGTTTGGCCCTACCGTCGCGGCGGCGGCGACTTCGTTCACCGTCGTGGCCGCGTAGCCGTTCGCTGCGAACAGCGTCTCGGCGGCATCGAGGATCGCGGTGCGAGTGTTGGCCGCGGCCTGCTCCCGTCGAGGAGATCGGTACGTGCGGGTGGCCATCTGGTCATTATATCACTCAGATAATGATCAGAGTCGTATAGCGGCCATTAAATGGTGACGTGCGGCAGCGGTTCCAGTGGTCCAGTTGGCAAGAGTCGAACTACTATCATTATAGGGCAAATTGTTCACGTACTACGCGTCCGGTTCAAGGGGGAGGCCATGCTCTTGGTCTCCGGCGAGCGGAGGCTGGACCCGCTGACCGTATCGCGTGTATATTGACCGTAGTATAACTACTCTGAATATGGGGTAGGGATGGTGGCCGGCGATCGACCGGGCGGCGCCACAACGGAAACAACGGATCCACTATCTCAGGAGAGTGTTATGAGTACGCCACGCGAGGTTTTCCAGCAGTTGGTCGATGGCATGGTCGGTAAGAAGTGGGAGCAGCTGCCGGAGCTTTTCGCCGAGGATGTGGTGGTCTTTCACCCGTTGTCCACCGGGCCGGAGGCGAGGATCGAAGGGCGCGAGAAGGTGCGTGAGCATTTCGCCCGGATGGCCGGGTTCGACGCCGATCTCCAGATCGACGACATCGTGGTCTACGAGACGACCGATCCGGAGGTCGTGGTGTGTGAGCAGACCATGCGCACGAGCTTTGGTGGCAAGGAGGTGAGCATGCCGGGAATCCGCGTGATGCGGGTTCGTGACGGTCTGATCGTTTCGTCCCGGGACTACGGCAACCGGCAGGGCAGCTGACCGGACAGGCAGGTCGGGAAACCCCGTTGGGAGACAGAGGTCGGCCTGGGAATGCCCGGCTACCGCCTGACCGGAGTCGTCGAGCCCGCATCCACCGTCCACGGGTAAGACGACTCCGGTCACAGAGGGCGCCCTGTCGCTCAACAACCAAGCCGCGGGTTGGCCCACCTCACTCGGCCGGCTGAGTTATGCCACGAGGGGGAGGAGCACCTCGTCGACCATTTCGGTGATATGGCGCTCCGTGAGAGCGTGCTTGTCGAGCAGCGTGCGTTTGACGATCAGCGCGTGCAGCACTTCGAGGATGACCGGGGTCAAGCGGGCCGCGGAGATCTCACCTCGCGCGGCGGCCTCGCGTAGCACGTCGGTCATCGCCTCGAAGAGTGGGTTGAGCACCTGTGAGCCGAACCGGGCGAGCAGTTGGGGGTGCCGGTGGGCTTCGCCGAGCAGGCTGCGGAAGGCGTCGGCCTTGACGCCGGTCTGTGTTGCCGTCATGTGCCGGGTGATGCCGATCAGGTCGTCACGCAGAATGCCGATCCGGAGGTACGTGACCGGGTCCGGGCGCAACTTGTCCAGCGTGTCGATCACCAGGGAGGTGGTGTCGGGCCATCGCCGGTACATGGGGCTCTTTCCGGTGCCCGCGCGTTCCGCGATGCTCTCGAAGGTCAGCCGCCCGAACCCGACCTCCGCCAGTTCGGCAAGGACGGCGTCGGAGATCGCTTGCTCGACCGCGGCCCGTCCTCGCCGCGGACGAGCAGGACGTCCGGCAGCTGTCAACTGACGCTCGCGAGCCTCGCGCGCATCCGGGCGCCGACCCGGAAGGCTTCGCTCCGGTCCGCCAATTCAGGGGCGTGCGCCAACAGACCCGGCCCCCTGAGCTCGGCCGACGTGGACCCCGATCGGCCCAGCAGCATGAAGTGAAGGTGCTGCATCTTCTCGCCGAACCCCATCAGGTAGACACGTTCGGCGTCGGCTTCGCCTCTGGCAGCCAGGCTCACGCGGTGGATCAGCGGACCCAGCGTCGAGGACTCCTGTTCGGACATGCCCCACAACCAGTCGTCGCTGTGGCGATTGGCCGTGATCATGAACCAGCCCGGTACGTCGAGGACGAGCATCACCGTCCACAGGTCGTCGCTGTACACAACGGACTCGTCGGGTGTGGTCGCCTTCAACTCGCAGATGCTGCAGTGGGCGGCTTCGTTCCCGGTTTCGGACATCGCTGCTGCTCCTTCTCGCCGGGTTCACTGTTCGTCGAGCACGGATGTGGTCATCTGGCCGAGCCCGGTCATCGCGATGCGGACGGTGTCCCCGGGGACAAGCCACTGGGGCGGCTTCATCCCGATCCCGACTCCGGCGGGGGTTCCGGTGGTGATGATGTCACCGGGTTGGAGGGTGGTGGTGGCGCTCAGCCATTCGACGAGCTCGGAGGGACTGGTCGCCATCTGCTTGGCGTAGGAGTCCTGGCGTGGTTCGTCGTTCACCCAGGTCTGGATCCGGATGTCCTCGTAGCTCCCGGTTTCGTCGGTGGTAACCAGCCAGGGGCCGGTCGGCAGGAAGGTGTCCCAGCCTTTCATCCGCATGAGCTGGAACAGGGGAGCGGCGTTCAGTCTCTTGCTTTCGCCTTCGCCGAGGTCGCGGGCGCTGACGTCGTTGGTGATCATGTAACCGGCGATGTGGTCGGCGGCGCGGTCGGCCTGGATTCGGCGTCCGCCCTTGCCGATGACGATGGCGAGTTCGGCTTCGTAGTCGAACTGGGCGCACTCGACCGGCCGGATGATCGGATCGGCCGGGCCCGACAGCGCCGAAGCGGGCTTCTGGAAGATGACCGGCAGTTTCGGCATCTTCTCCGGGTCCATGCCCTCCTCTTCGAGGTGCGAGAAGTAGTTCGCGCCGCAGACGAAGATGTTCGGCGGGTCCACGAGCGGTGGGCCGAGGCGAGTCTCGGCCAGCGGGATCAGTTCGTCGCCCCGCTTGAGCGCCGCGTCGATGCTCGCGCCGAGAAGGTCGAGGAACGGCAGGACGCTGCGAACGGTGCCTGTTCGCGCTAGCCCGAGGTCGGTCAGCAGGGGTGCCAGCGGGAGTACGGAATCGTTGACGAGCACCCCCGGAAGTTCACTGCCGCGAGGGCCGAAACTGACGAGTCGCATGGTTTTTCATCCTTTCGAACAATGGCGGTGGACAGGGAGCTGCCGGGGCCCGTTACTCGCCCCGCGGCGACCAGGCGGTCAGTTCGGCGACGGTCTTCCCGGTGCGGAGCTCCTGCAGCAGCTCCGCGGGGTCGAAGCGGATCGGCGCCAGCACGTGGTCGTCGCCCCCCTCGTAGAAGGCGAGGATCTGCTCTTCGCTGAACTTGTTGTCGTAGAACAGTTCGACGGCGTTGTGGTCCGGATCCTCGTAGTACATGGACATCGTGGGCCCGTGGTTGAGGCATATCGACGGGGTGATCGACGACTTCGCGATCCGCTGGTGCGTCTCGAGCATTTCGGCCAGGGTCGGGTACTCGAACGCGAAGTGGTTCAGCCGGGAGTGGAGGACGTCACCGCCGGAACCGGGCTCGGACTGCGCGCGGTGTGCTCGGAGGTCTCGATACCGATCGTCGCGTCGAGCACCTCGAGATACCGCTGCTTCGTCTCTTCGTAGTTGCTGGTGTTCAGAATGACATGGGCAAGCGTCGGTGAAGTCATCACAGTTCTCTCTTCGGCACAGAGCCACGCCGGATCGGCGTGTCCGGGAAGACGAACGAGCCGATCGAATCGGCCGTCGCTGTCACCTTCGACGCTAGACGCGCACCTGCACGCTGTCAAGGACGAATCCGTCCTTATCGGGAAGGCTGCCGGATCCGGCGAGAATTTCCTTGCCTGTGTCCATTTTCTGGTGCAGGCTCGAGGTTATGGCTGAGGGCTGGATCGACGTGCATGCGCACTTCTCGCCGCCGAGCACCGCCGAGGAACGAAACGGGCGGTGGCAGGCGATGCGCGAAGCCCGGTTCCTCGCGCCCGAGCCGTTCCACTGGACGGTTGAGGGGACGTTGGCGTACATGGACCGTACCGGCGTCGCTATGCAGCTGCTGAGCAACATCCCAAAGACCGTGGCCGCGTTGCGCGCGTCCAACGACTACGGCGCGTCGCTGGTGTCGGCGCACCCTTCTCGGTTCGGGCTGCTGGCGGCGTTGCCGACGGATGACCCGACGACCGCGCTGGCCGAGATCGAGCGGGCCTCGACCGACCTGGGGGCCGATGGCTTCGCCGTCACCTGCCGATACAACGACGTCTATCTCGGAGATCCGCGGCTGGAGCCGATGTGGGCCGAGCTCGACCGGCGTCACGCGACTGTCTTCGCGCATCCGGATGCCTATGCGCCGGCAGTGCAGGGGCGTCCCGCGCCATTGCTTGAGGTTGGGTTCGAGACCGTTCGCACAATCGTCGACCTGCTCTACGCGGGCGTCTTACGTCGCTACCCCAACGTGAAGCTGATCGTCGCGCACTGCGGCGGCGCGGGTGCGTTGCCCGCCGCGGCGGGACGGCTGGCGCTGCTCGGCGCCGACCCGTGGGTGCCCAACCCGCACGGCCTCACGCAGGCCGAACTGGTCGACCACCTCGCGCGGCTCTACCTGGACACCGCCGCCACCGGGTTCCCGAGCTCCTTGGCGCCCGCGCTGACGATGACCACGGCCGACCACCTCGTCTACGGCTCGGACAGTGGAGCGCCGTGCAGCACCGAGGCGTCCATGGAAACCAGCAAGCAGTCGCTGCTTGCTTTCGGTGGCCTCACGCACCGACAGCGTGCGGAGATCGGCCGCAACGCCCTCAGTCTGTTCCCGGCTGTCAGGACCAGGCTCGACGCGCGGGCTGTCCCCGCCTGACCGCTCGACCCGTCGACGCTTTGTCGCAAGTCGGCGGCGAGTTGCGGCCCTGACTTGTCACGGCGTTGTCGCGTCGTGGACGAGGCGGCCGGCGAACCAGGTCCGCTGAACGCGCGTCGCATGGACCTGTTCGATCAGGACCTCGAAGAGATTCCGGTCCAGGATGATGACGTCGGCGGAGAGCCCCGGTGACAGTCGTCCGACCTCGTGGTCCAATCTCATGGCCTGCGCGGGATTGACGGTGTGCGCCTCGATCGCCGCGGCGAGGTCGAGTGCCTGCCCGGCGTTCAGGGTGCCCGGGACGCCGGGATCGGGGCTGCGGCGGGTGACCATGGTCTCGATGCTGAGCCGATGCCCATGATCTCCAACGCGCGGGAGTTGACCCAGCGGTTGTGCAGCGAGTCGTCGCGCAGCAACACCGGTCGCCCCAGGCTCGCTTTGTCCAGCGCGGCCAGCATCTCCCGGGTTCCGAGCTGCTGGAACACCGGGCTGATGACTATGCCGCCGACGACCCACTCGTCGGGCCCGAGCCCCACTGCCCGGTCATGTACGGCGGCGAGGATGTCGTCGATGGTGAACGCGGGAGACAGGACCAGCTCCCACGCGGCTTGCTGGCCGCCGAAACCGACGTGGGAATGCACGTCGACGAGGCCCGGCATGACCATGGCGGCCGCCGCGTCGACGACGTCGGTCGCCGGGTCGATCAGGCGCTCGACATCCGAATCGTCCCCGACGGCCAGGATTCGGCCGTCGCGGACGGCGAGTGCTTGAGCCCAGGGCTTTGCCGGGTCAAGGGTGTAGACGGCGGCGTTGCGGATGACCATGTCGGCGCCGCGTCGCTGGGGGGAGCTCATGGTGTTGTCGTCCAAACTGGTCGTCGAATCGGTTGCGGCTGCCGACGCGCCCGCAGGTTGCGCACGAGAACGTCCTCCAGCTGGGCGACGTCGAGCACACCACCGTCCTCGAACACACCGCGTTCGGCCGACAACAGGCCGGGGCGTGCGGCGATTTCGCGTCCGAACCACAGGACCGCCTGCTGGTCGCGTCTGTACCTTGGCCAAGTCCGACCTGGTTCGCCGGTTCGGATGAACGCCCCGTAGAGGTCGCGCATCGCCCGGGAGACGCGGTCCAGCTCCGCCCGGTCGATTCCGTCGAAGGCCGGCCAGCGAGCGAGGTCCTCGTCGGTCTGGTTGCCGAACAGGAACGGTATGTCGCCGGTGTGCACCGCTCTGAGGTCCCCGCCGAGACCGGGCAGCTCGTAGGCGAACTCGAAGACATACGTGGTTGTGCCGGCGGCGTCGAGCCGATCGGCGATGGCGAGGGCGGAGAACTTGAAGAACTCCATCGACATCACGTCGGCGAGCAGGTGCCCCGGCGCGTGAGCTGGGTGAAGGTCCTCATAGGACCGGTATACTCCCGCGGCCTCAACGCCGAAGACCTGTTCCAGTACCGCGAGCACGTCCTCGGCACTACCGGAGCGCACGGTGTCGGAGTGTCCACGGAAGAAGGTCCACTCGTCCTTCGCGAAGCCGATCATCACCTCGAGCTCGTCGCCGGCTGGGACGTCCTTACCGGACAGGGCGAGGGCCGGTAGTTCCGGGATCAGGTGTCCATCGACGACGCCGCCGAGTGGGCGCCACGCGAGGTTCGCGTCGGGCTCGAACCAGCGCCCGAGGACGTTCTGGACAGCCAGCAGCCGGTCCGGGTCGACGTCGAGCAGCTCTGCCGGCGTCGTCATTCCGAGCAGGTCCAGGTACTGGCGCGCCACCGCTTCCGCGTCCGGACGCTGCTGGGTGCACCACGGGTTGAACGGGGACAACGACTGGATCACCGCGCGGCGGACGAGTCCTCGGGTGTCCGGATTGGTCAGCAGGTGCGACACGGCCGTCGCGCCCGCGGACTCACCGCCGATGGTGAGGTTCGCCGGATCCCCGCCGAACGCGGCGATGGTGGCGTGCACCCACTCGAGTGCGGCCTTCTGGTCCTGGAATCCCAGGTTGACCGCCTCGGCGAGGTCGTCGCCGAGCAGACCGAAGTGGACCCAGCCGAGCGCGCCCAGGCGGTAGTTCGGCCGGACCACGATGATGTGCTGTTCGCGTGCGAGGTTTTCTCCGCGTTCGAGCGGGAAGGAGCCGGAGCTCACCGCGTTGGCGCCGCCGTGGTAGTAGACGTAGACCGGAAGTTTGGCACCGGGTTCGTGGTCCGGTACCCACAGATCGAGGTAGAGGCAGTCCTCGGCCGCGTTGTCGTGGCGGTAGGTGGTGTTGGCGTAGTCGGGCCACGCCATGATCCCGGGAACGCCGGGATCGATCGTTTCGGCCAGTTTCCGCACGGACGACTCGTTGACCGCGTTGAACTGGTAGGAAGCCGGGCCGGGGCGCTCGGCCGAGCGAACTCCCGTCCAGGCGGGAACCGGTGCCGGCGGACGGAACCGCAGGGCACCGACCGGTGGCGCGGCGAACGGGACACCCTGGAACGTTCGCACCCGGTCGCCACGCCGACCCCGCAGCCGGCCCGCGGCTGTGGTGACCGTCAGGTCGTCCGGGGCTTCTTCTCGCATTCCTACCTGCCGGATGTCCTGCTGGTGGTGGTGCTGAGCAGGCGGTCGAAGGCGTCGTCCAGCACCTCGGCCGGTGACTGACCCGCGCTCAGCTTCGCGGCGCGGAAGGCGACGTACCCGTCCGGCCGCACGACGACGACTCCGGTCGGGTCGAGGCCGTAGCACTCCGCCCAGTTGCCCTCCGGATCTCTGTAGTCGCCGCCCGCGCCGATGGTGAAGGCGTCGATCTCGGTGCCGCGGGCTTCGGTCAGGCCCTTGGCCGCGTCGACCCAGGCCTGGCCGGCCGGGGGTGCGAGCACGACGAAGAGGCTGTGCAGCAGGTCGATTGTGGACAGTCGCTCCCCGGCGAGCGACTCGAGCCAGACGTGCGGGGCGTGCGCACCCGGGCGCGCGGTCGGCCAGTAGTCGACAACGGTGGATTCGACCGGTGACGAGCCGTCCGGGATGACCGCGGTGGAGTCGTACGTCACGCCGAACTGCTGCCCATAGGACCAGAACTGGGGCTCTTGGGCGGGAATCCCCTCGGCTATCCGTTGTCGGACCGACTCGCCGCGGGGGCCTTCGATCTCGGCGAGCAGTGTCGGGTCGTTGGCGAACCAGCCCACTTCGGCGGACTTCGTGGCGGTCGCCAGCGTGGTGGCGATATTTCGCCGGGCTGTGGTCCGGCGCTCCGCGTCGTAAGTGTCGAGCAGTTCCGGCCCCGCACCGCCGCGCAGGACCTCGTGGAGTTTCCAGCCGAGGTTCTGCGCGTCCTGCAGGCTGCTGTTCATGCCGAACCCGCCGGTCGGTGGGAACCGATGGGCGGCATCGCCGACCAGGAAGACGCGGCCCTCGTGGAAACTGTCCGCCAGTGCCGACTGGACCTTCCAGAAGAACGTACTCTCGACGCGGATGTCCACATCGGACGACCCGATCGCCGTGCGGATCACCGCGGCGCAGTATTCGGGCGTGAAGTCGTCCGGACTCTGCCGCTCGGGGTCGTAGTCCCAGCTGTAGACCCATCGGCGGTCGCCGTCGTAGGTGACGAAGGCGCCTTGGGTGTCCGGGTTGATGATGAAGTACAGAATGTAGTTGCGGCCCTTGAGGAACGGGCGCAGGTCGGCTTCGAAGCACACGTTGACCTGGTGGCTCATCGTCGGACTCTCGGGGGAGGAGATGCCGGCCGCGGCGCGGACGGTGCTGCGGCCGCCGTCCGCGCCGACGACGTAGCGGGCCCTGGCGAGGTGCTCGGTCCCGTTCTCGTCGTCGGCCAACGTCACGGTGGCGCCGGCGTCGTCCTGGTCGACGCCGACCGCCCGCAACCCGTACGTGACCGAGATGCTCGGGAAGGTCAGCGCGTGCTTGCGCAGCACCCCCTCCAGGGTGTCCTGTGCGCACCAGGCCAGGAACTCCGGCGACAGCGCGTCCAGACCGGCTATGCGCTCCTTCGCGGCCATCATGTCGATCGCCCCGATGTCCGGGTCCTTCAGCCGCGTCAGGTAGCCGAAGCTGCTCCAGTCCTCGACCGGGAGTCCGCCGGCTCGACGAACCTCGTCAGCGAGGCCGAGCTGGCGGAAGTACTCCATCGTCCGTGCGTGGATCCCGCTCGCCCGCGGATGCCGCAGCCGGCCTTCGCGCCGTTCGACGAGGTGGACGTCCACGCCCCGGCGACCCAGTTCGATCGCCAGCATCGTGCCGGCCGGACCGGCGCCGACGATCACCACGTCGTGAGCTGACTCGCTGGTAGCCATCCGTTGCTCCCAAGTCCGGCGACGGCCGGTGAGGTGGTTTCGCGGGGAGAGTGAGGTGCTTCGCCCTCGACGCACCAAGGGCCGTATTCAGCGGAACTCCGTACCAGGACTCGGGTCCGCGGTGATCGGACACCGTCCGACACGGTCCTGGCCGACCGTAGCGGCGAGACACCCTCGAGTCAAGGACCAGTTCGTCCTTAGTGGGGATGGATGCGCTCTTGCGTGCCACGGGGAAGCGGCCTATGTTCAGGTAGCAGGCTAGCATGTTAGTTGGGAGAGACGGTATGGCTGTCCGGTCCGGCGCCCAGTACGTGGAGCGGTTGCAGAAGACGCCAAGGGAGGTGTGGCTGCGCGGTCAACGCGTGGAAGACGTGACGAGTCATCCCGCGTTTCGCGCGCCGATCCAGCAGATCGCCCACCTGTACGATATGCAGCACGATCCGCGGTATGCGGACATCCTGACGCGGCCGGGGCCCCACGGGCCGGTCGGCACCGCGTTCGTCGCCCCGAAGTCCTACGCGGACCTGGTGGGCCGACGGGAGGCGTTCCGCGTGTGGTCGGAGGCCACGCTGGGTCTGATGGGGCGATCGCCCGACTTCCTCAACACCACCGTGATGGCGTTCGCCGAGGAGCCGGGCGTGTTCGCGCAGTTCGGGCAGCGTTACGCCGACAACGTGCAGCGGTACTTCGAGTATGTGCGCGACAACGACCTGTTCCTCACCCACGCGTTGATCACCCCGCAGACCGACCGCTCGAAGAGCTCGGCCGAGCAGGCCGACCAGTTCCTGCACATGGGCGTCGTCGAGGAGACCGCCGACGGGCTGGTGGTACGCGGGGCCCGGATGCTGGCCACGCTCGCCCCGATGGCCGACGAGCTGATCATCTACAGCCTGCCGGGGCTGCGTCCGGGCGACGAGCGCCACGCGGCAGTGTTCGCCATCCCGATCGAGACGCCCGGGTTGCGGCTGATCTCGCGCGAGCCCTTCGACGACGGCACCCGCAACCGGTTCGACCACCCCCTGTCGTCGCATTTCGAAGAGGCCGACTCGCTGGTCGTGTTCGACGACGTGCTCGTGCCGTGGGACCGGGTGTTCCTGCACGGCAATGTCGCACTGGCCAACAAGCTGTACGCCGAGACCAACCTGCGCCAGCACACCGCCCACCAGACCGGCGTGCGCGGGCTCGTGAAGATGCAGTTCATCACCGGCGTGGCGATGAAGCTCGCGCAGTCGGTGAAGATCGACGGGTTCCTGCACGTCCAGCAGAAGCTCGGTGAGCTCGTCGCGGCCACCGAGACCTGCCGCGCGCTGGTGCGGGCCGCGGAGATCGACCACGAGACCTCGTCGTCGGGGAACTCGCTTCGCTGCGGGTTCGGGCCGCTGCAGACGCTGCGGATGCACTTGTCCAGCTCGTATCCCAAGGCGGCCGAGGTCTTACAGACCCTCGGCGCCGGCGGTTTGCTGATGATGCCGTCCGCCGAGGACTTCGGCAGCGAGATCGGCGGCGACATCGCCCGCTACTTCCAGGGTGCGGACGGCCTCGACGCCACCGAACGCGTCCGGCTCTACAAGCTGGCTTGGGATCTCTGCGGCGACGGGTTCGGCCAGCGTGCGGTGCAGTACGAGCGCTACTACGCGGGCGACCCGGTGCGGCTCTACGCCATGAACTACCTCGCCTACGACAAGACCGACGCCTTCCGCATGGTCGATCGGGCACTCGACTTGGCAGGCGGCCCGCAGCAGGCGGTTGCCGAGGCCCGTGACCGGGCCGCCACGGCCACGTCATGACCAGCGCCGGTCCGGCCGTGCCGGCGCTGGACGAGGCCCCGGACGCGGGGGCGATGCGCCGCGCCATGGGCCAGTTCGCCACCGGCGTCACGGTGATCACCACCGTGACCGGCGACGGTCAGCCCGCCGGTTGCACCGTCAGCGCGTTTTCCTCGCTGTCGCTGGACCCGCCGCTGGTCCTGGTCTGCATCGACCGGAGACGTGCGATGCACCAGCACCTCACGGCCGGCTCCGGCTTCGGCGTCAACGTGCTGCGCACGGATCAGCGGGAGCTCGCCGTGCGCTTCGCCGGGCGCGGCGACGACCGGTTCGCGGGTCTGCGCACCACGCCCGGCCGCCACGGCATCCCCCTGATCGACGGTGCCATCGCGCAGATCCAGTGCGACCTGCACGCCGTCCTGGACGGGGGCGACCACGCGATCGTCGTCGGCCGAGTCCGACAACTCGCTACCCGCGAGGGCGATCCGCTGCTCTACGCGCAAGGGGCGTTTCTCGACCTGCCTCCCGCGCAATGGGAAGGCGCCCTCGCCGATGCCCAGCACGAATGGCTCCTGAACGCCCCTTGGTAGCCGCGCTCAACGACATGCGGAGTTTTCTGATGACCGAAACGACAACGAAGTCCACGGTCGCCCGGACCGAGGACCCGCCGGTGTGGGTGGCGCTGGGCGCGCTCGAGCACCGCGTGCACTACGTCGATGTAGGCCCGTGGCGTACCCGTGTGTTCGAGGCCGGCGCGGGTGAGACGCTCGTGCTCATGCCCGGCACCGGCGGGCATCTGGAGGCCTACGCCCACAACATCGCCGCCTTCGCCGAGCACTTCCGGGTACTGGCCTACGACTATCCCGGCCATGGCTATACCACCCACGCCACGTCCGACTTGGAGCTCGACACCTATGTCGAGCACCTGACCGGGCTGCTCGACGCGTTCGGTGTGACCAAGGCGCACTTCAACGGGGAGTCACTGGGTGGGTGGGTGGCGGTGAAGTTCGCCGCCGCGCATCCCGAGCGGGTCGGGAAGATGGTGCTCAACACCCCGGGCGGCACGATGGCGCGCCCCGAGGTGATGGACAAGATCCGCGGCCTGTCGCAGGCGGCCGCCGACGACCCGTCGGAGGAGCGGATCCGGACCCGGCTCGAGTGGCTCATGGCCGACCCCGCGGTGGTCACCGACGAGCTCGTCGCGATTCGCCGGGCCATCTACGCCCGGCCCGGATTCGCCGAGTCGATGCGTCACATCCTCTGCCTGCAGGACGCGGATGTCCGACGGCGCAACATGATCACCGATGCCGACCTGTCCGCGGTGCCCGGCCCCACGCTCGTGATCTGGACCAGCGACGACCCGTCCGGGCCCGCGGGCGCCGGGCTGGACATGGCCGAGAAGATCACCGGCGGCCGGTTCCAGCTGATCACCGATGCCGGGCACTGGCCTCAGTGGGAGCAGCGCGAAATCTACAACCGCAGTGTCGTCAACTTTCTCAACGAAGAGTAAAGGAGCGATCGTCATGGGCAATCCCGAGGTTCGGGCGCCTGAATCAGCAGCCGGTGTGCACTGGGACATCGACGTGGACATCGTCGTCGTCGGTGGCGCGCTCGCCGGGTTCACCACGGCGTTGCACGCGCACGAACTGGGCGCGAGCGTCGTCGTGCTGGAGAAGGCGGAGCGGGTGGGAGGCACGGCCCGCAAGGCCGTTGCCGGGATGTGGGTGCCGAACAACCGGTTCATGCAGGAGGCCGGGACCACCGACCGCAAAGAGGACGCGCTGGCGTATCTCGCCCGGATGGCGCGACCGCTGCTGTTCGACCCCAGCGATCAGTACCTCGGCTTGACGCGCTGGGAGTTCGAACTCTTCGACGCGCTCTACGACAACGCCGACACCGCGTTCCGCGCGCTGGAGGCGCTGGGCGCCGAGTTGGAGCAGGACGCCGAGTTCCCCGACTACCACATGCATCTGCCCGAGATCACCGCGCCGCGAGGCCGGGAGTTGTTCCCGCACAACCCCGACGGCACGCGCGGTGACGGCGAATCGTTCATCGCCGCGCTGGCCGAGCTCGTGGCGCAGCGGCAGATTCCGGTCCACGTCGACCACCGCGTCGCGGGCGTGATCGTCGACGAGACCGGCCGGGTCGTCGGCGTGCGCGTGGAGACCCCGGACGGGGAGATCGCTGCGCGGGGCCGCAAGGCCGTCGTCTTCTGCTCGGGCGGTTTCACCCACAACGAGGAGATGCGCCGTTACTACCTGGGCGGCCGGGTCGTCGGCGGCTGCGCCGCGTTGAGCAACGAGGGCGACTTCCACCGGATCGCACAGCGCTTGGGGATCCCGCTCGTACACATGGACGCCGCTTACCTGGCACCGCTGGTCCTCGAGAAGATGCTCCACCGCGACCCGACCATGATGGGCGTGTTCGCCGTCCCCGGCGACAGCCTGCTCATCGTCAACTCGGCCGGGCGGCGCACGGTCAACGAGAAGGCGCCGTACCAGGACCGCACGATCCAGATGTTGTCGTGGAACCCGCATGACGCCGAGCACCCGAACTTCCTCATGTTCCCGGTGTGGGACCAGCGCGCGGCGGACCGCTTTCCGGGCGGGTTCCTTGGCGCGTTCATTCCGGACTCCACATCGGACGCTTCGCACGTCGTTTCGGGCGACACACTGGAAGAACTCGCGGTGGCGCTCGACGAGCGGCTGGTCAAGCTCGGTGCCGGCGCCCGCAACATGCGCCTGTCGAAGGACTTCGCCGCGTCGCTGCGCGGCACGGTCGAGCGGTTCAACGGGTTTGCGCGCGGCGGCGTCGACGAGGATTTCCGGCGCGGCGAGACGCCGATCGAGATCACCTTCCACGGGCCGGTGGCCGACGACAACCACAGCCCGAACGGGCTGATGTTCCCGTTGGCGGACAAGGGTCCCTACTACGCGACGATCCTGGCGCCCGGCACCCTCGACACCAAGGGCGGGCCGCGCGTGAACACCGCGGGCCAGGTGCTCGGCGCCGACGAGCAGCCGGTGCCGGGGCTGTACGCGGTGGGCAATGCCAGCGCGGCGCCCACCGGCCAGGGTTATATCTCCGGTGGGATGACCTTCGGCCCGATCATCACCTTCAGCTACCTGGCCGCGCACGCTGCCGTCCAGGATTCGAAGACCGGCTGAGGACCTTGGATCCGCAGCGTCGCGGAAGGAGAAGTTGAGCTATGGCAACGGAACACGAGAACCGTGCGGTCGCCGTCGTCGCCGGTGGTTCCACCGGGATCGGGGCGTCGGTCGCGCGGCGGCTGGACCAGGAGGGGTATCGGGTCGTCGTCGTCAGCTCGAAGAGCGTGGACGAGGGAGAGTCGGTCGCCGCGGAGCTCGACGGCGGCTGGTTCCTGCAAGCCGATCTGGGGGAGCCGGGAGCGGCCACCGAGGTGGTGGCGCGGGTCGAAGCCGAGCACGGCCGGCTGGACACGGTGGTCTACGCGGCCGGGAAGACCGCGCGGATCGCGCACCCCGACATCCACGCCGTCACCGACGAGGTCTGGGACGGCATCCTCAAGCTCAACGTGCTCGGGCCGTGGCATTTCGTTCAAGCCGCCGAACCGTTGCTGCGCAAGAGCCCGAACGGCAACATCGTGGTGGTCGGTGCCCTCGCCGGCGTCGACGTCGGCGGCAGCAGCATCCCTTACGCCGTCAGCAAAGCCGCCGTGCACCACATGTGCAAGCTCCTCGGCGGCGCGCTGGGCCCGGAGATCCGGGTCAACGCCGTCGCCCCGGGCTTCATCGAGACCCGCTGGACCGAGGACTGGACCGCGTTCCGCGAACAGATCTCGGACAAGGCCCCGTTGCGGCGCACCGGGCTTCCCGAAGAGGTCGCCGAGCTCGTGCTCGGCCTGATCCGCGCGACCTACGTGACCGGGCAGACCGTCGTCGTCGACGGCGGCCTGTCCCTGCTTCCCTAGTTACCCTCAGGAGCACCATGTCCGAGAACATCCCGCTGTCCGAGCGTCCGATCGCGGTCGCGCCCTCGGTGCAGCGTTTCCGCCGCCTCGTGACCGGCCTCGACGACGATGGCCGCTCGACCGTCGTATCGGACGAGACCTGTGCGCACGTGCAGGTCATCGCCGACACCCCGACGTTCGCGATGACCGACTTCTGGCGTCACGAGAAGGTGCCTGTCGAGAACGCCGGGGCCTTCGACGACGGACTCGGCGGCCCCGCCGAGATCTCGCCGCCCCCGTCCGGGTCGGTGTTCCGGATCGTGGAGTTTCCTCCGGATCGGGAGTGGGACGACGGCAGCGGCCTGCGCTCCCGCATGACCCACAGCACGGCGTCTCTCGACTACGCGCTCGTGCTGCGGGGCTCGATCTGGTCGGTGCTGGACGCCGACGAGCGGGAGCTGACCGCGGGGGACGTGCTGATCCAGCGCGGCACCAGCCACCTGTGGTCCAACCGCTCCGACGAGCCGTGCCTCGTCGCGTTCGTCCTGGTCGGCGGCACGGCCGTCTGAGCACGAGCAACGCTCCGGAAAGGACACCAGATGGCCACCGTCGTCGGCTGTGAGAACCTGTCGCATTCGCCGTTCTGGAACATCGCCCCGGCCGGCACGCCCGAGGAGCCGGGCGGGCATTTCACCGAATCGGTCGACCGGCTCCGCGTGGCGGCGGCCGCGCTCGCGCCCGACGTCGTCGTCGTCTTCGGGCCCGACCACGCGCGCAACCTCTTCTACGACTGCATGCCGCCTTTCTGCATCGGGATCGGGGGCGTCCACGGGATAGGCGATTACCGGACACCGCAGGGTGATCTGCCGCAGGCGGGTCCGCTCGCCCGGGAAATCTTCGAGGGGGTGACCGCGCGGGGTTTCGATCCGGCGGTCTCCCTTGACCTGGGCATCGACCACGGGCTGACCCAGGTCTACGCGAAGCTGTTCCCGGCACTGGACGTCCCGATCGTGCCGATCATCGTCAACTCGGGCTGCCCGCCGCTGCCGAGCTTCCGGCGTTGCTTCGACTTCGGGCACGCCGTCGGGCAAGCGATCCGTGGTGCCGCTACCGCGGCCCGCGTGCTCGTCGTCGGGTCCGGGGGACTGTCGCACTGGCCGGCCTCGATCTCCGCGGAGGACCCCTCGATCACCCCCGAGTGGCGTGACTTCCTCATCCACGGCCGCTCCCGGGTGGCCGAGCTGGAACCGATCCGGGAAGCGCGGGCCCGGGCGCTCGCCGCAGGTGAGTCGACAGGCCAGGTCAACGCGGCGTGGGACCGGGCGCTGCTCGACCGGATTTCCCTTGACCCGGCCGTGCTCGGCCGGCTCGACGCGGAAGACGTCGAAGGCCTTGCCGGGCCAGGGGCTTTGGAAGTACGGACCTGGGCGGCCGCGACCGCGGCGTGGGGCGGCTCACTGGAGTGGACGGCCTACGAGCCCGTTCCGGACTGGATCACCGGCATGGGGATGGCTTCGAGCAGCAACGACGCTGAAATGAGCAGCACATGACCCTTACCCAACCTGACTCCGCCACCACCGCCGGATCACTCGTCGGCCGCTCGGTACGCCGCAAGGACGGCGACCTCGTCCTCACCGGGAAGGGTGGCTACCTCGACGACATCGAGTTCCCCGGCGGGGTACTGCACGCCGCGTTGTTGCGCAGCCCGCACCCCGCGGCACGGATTCTGCGCGTGGACACCACTGCCGCGGTGGCGCGCCCGGGCGTCCGGGTGGTGCTGACCGGCGCAGAGGCAGCGAAGGTTACCGAACCCCTCCCGCATTTCTACAACCCGGCCATGGTCGGCGGCGCCACCACCGACTTCCACCCGCTCGCCGTGGACGTCGTGCACTACGTGGGCGAACCGGTCGCGGCCGTCGTCGCCGGCAGCCTGCAGGAGGCCCAGGCGGCGGTGCGGGACATCGTCGTCGACTACGAGCTGCTGCCGTTCGTGCTGGACACCGACGCGGCGATGGCGCCGGATGCCCCGGTGGTCTTCGACGGCTGGGCGGACAACGCGGTCTGCCGCCTGCCCTTTGCCGAAGGCGATGCCACGGCGAAGCTGGCAGCGGCTCCACACACGCTCTCGGGCGAGATCTTCATCCAGCGCTACCAGACGACCCCGATGGAGACGCGCGGGTACGTGGCGACGTGGTCGGCCGACCGTCGCCTCACCTTGTACGCCTCCACGCAGAACCCGCATCCGCTGCGGTCGCACCTCGCGCAGGTGCTCGGCATGGCCGAGAGCGACGTGCAGGTGGTGGCCCCGCGCCTCGGCGGCGGGTTCGGCCACAAGTTCCACAGCTACCCCGAGGAATCGCTGCTCGCGTTGCTTGCTCGCCAAGCCGGAGCGCCGGTGAAGTGGCTGGAGAGCCGCGAGGAGTCGCTGCTGGTCGGCGCTCGGGAGTACGTGCACCGCTTCGAGGTCGGCTTCGACGACACCGGCAGGATTCTTGCCCTCAAGGACCGGATCCGGGCCAACGTCGGCGCGCTGGGCCCCAGCGGCGGCTGGGCGCAGGCGTTCGTCGCCGGGCTCACCTTGCCCGGCCCATACAAGATCGACGACTACGACGTCGAGATGGTGCCGGTGGCCACCCACAAGGCGCCGTGGAACGGCGCACGCGGCTACGGCAAGGAGTCGGCGGCGCTGCTGCTGGAACGGGTCGTCGACCTGGTCGCGCAGCGCCTGGACCTCGACCCGGCCGAGGTGCGGCGGCGCAACCTCATCCCCGTCGCGGAGATGCCGTACTGGACGGCTACCAAGCACATCGACGGCGGCGACTACCACGCCGCGCTCGACCAGGTCCTCCAGGCTGCCGACTATCCGGCCCTTCGCGCCCGTCGCACGTCCGCGCGTTCCGAGGGGCAGCTGTTCGGCATCGGGATCTCGTTCGAACTCGCCCCGGAGGGCGCCGACCTGGCGGGATCGCTGGTCCGTGGGCACGACACCGCCACCGTGCGGGTGGACCGGTCAGGCCGGGTCACCGTGCTCACCGGCGTCACCAGCCCGGGGAGTGGCAACGAGACGGGCATCGCCCAGCTGGTGGCTGCCGAGCTGGGTGTCGGCGTGGACGACGTCCGCGTCAAACAAGGCGACACGGACCTGTGCCCCTACGGTTACGGCAACTTCAGCAGCCGGTCGCTGACCGTGGGCGGGGCCGCCGCCGTACTCGCCGCGCGCGACGTCCGCGCCACCTTGGCGCAGGCAGCCGCGTCATTGCTGAAAACCGAGGCGGCCTGCGACTTCGCCGACGGGCACGTCATCGACACCGGCACCGGCGAGCGGCTGCCGCTGCCGGTCGTGGTCAATGCCGTGATGACGTTGGGCGGCGCCGGACTGGGCATCACCCACAGCCGGCTGGAGTCGACGCGGACCTACACGCCGGAGAACATCCACCTCGTGCCCGACGCGCAGGGCCGCGTGTCCGTCTATCCCTCCTACTCGCATTCGGCGCATGTCGTGTCGGCGGAGGTGGACCGCGAAACCGGGCAGGTGAAGCTGCTGTCCTTCGTCGGCCTGCACGACTGCGGCACGGTCGTGAACCCCATGCTCGTGCGCGGCCAGTTCCTCGGTGCGATCGCGATGGGGATCGGCGGCGCGCTGTGGGAGGAGTCGGTCTACGGCGCTGACGGCAGGTTGCGCAGCGACACGCTCAAGCGCTACCTCCTGCCGCGCTCCACCGACCTTCCGTTCATCGAGACCGTGACCCGCGAGACCCCGTCGCCGTTCTCGATGTTCGGCGTGAAGGGAGCGGGGGAGAGCGGGGTGGGCGGCGCGCTCGCCGCGGTCGCTAACGCCGTCAACGACGCTCTGCTGCCGCTGGGTGTGTACGTCCACCACATGCCGCTCAGCGCGCCGCGGTTGCTGAGCGCGATCAAGGGAGCGCGATCATGATCCGGACCGCGTTGCGGCACCATGCCCCCACGGAGCTGGCCGAGGCTGTCGCGCTCCTCGACACCTACGCGGAGCGTGCGGCCGTGCTCGGCGGCGGCACCATGCTGGTACCGCGCCTGACCCGGGGTGACGTCGACCTCGACCACGTGATCGACCTGCGCCGGCTCGGCTTCGGCGCCGCGACGGTCACGGCCGGCAGCGTGCACGTCGGCGCCCGGGTCACCTACGCCCACCTGCTTGCAGCGTCGGCCTTCCCTGGGGCGGCGCAGCTGCTGCAACGGGTGGCGGGCGGGATCACCGGTGGGCCGCAGATCCGTTGCCAGGGCACGATCTGCGGCTCCGCCGCCTACGCCAATCCGTCCACAGAGGTCCCCGCGGCGCTGGTCGCGCTGGACGCGACAATGCACCTGCATGGACCGGGCGGTCCCCGGAGCATCCCGGCGGCCGCGTTCTTCCTCGACGCCTACAGCGTGGACCTGCGCCGCGGCGAGCTGCTGACCGGAGTCACGGTGGCGGCGCGGGCGGCCCGGCTTGGCTATTACAAGCTCAAACTCGCCGAAGGCAGCTGGCCGATCGCCACTGCCGCGGCCGTCCTGCCACCTGCTGGCGTCGGGTACACAGGCGCTGTGGTCACGCTCGGGGCGATCAGCACCAGGCCGATCCGGCTCGACTTGGCCCCGATGCTCGACGACTCCGGCCGGCTCCCGAGCGACGCCGACCTCGACGACTGGGTCGCCGAGCAGATCGGCGAACCCTGGGATGACGAGCTGGCCCCGGGCAGCTACCGCCGCATGGTCGCCGGCGTCGTGCTGCGCCGCGCCTTGCACCGAGCCCTTGAGGAGAACCGATGACCGAGCTGGCGAGCGAACCCGTCCCGGATCGTGAGGTGTCGATGACCGTGAACGGCCGGCCGTGCCGCGTCCGGTGCGAAGATCGGCACCTGCTTGTCGAGGTGCTCCGCGAACAGCTTCGGCTCAAGGGCACCCACGCCGGATGCCTGAACGGCGATTGCGGCTCCTGCACGGTGGAGCTCGACGGGCAGCCCGTCAAGTCCTGTCTGGTGCTGGCGGCCGCGGCCGACGGCGCCGAGATCATCACTTTGGAGGGAGTCGCGCAGCGCCGTGAGCTGGACCCGGTGCAGCAGGCCTTCTGGGACAACGACGGCTTCCAGTGCGGCTTCTGCCTGCCAGGTCAGATTTTCGCCACGCGCTGGCTGCTGGCCCGCGACGCCGAGCCGGCCGACGCCGTCATCCGGGAGGCCCTGGCCGGCAACATCTGCCGCTGCACCGGCTACCAGAGCATCGTCGAGTCGGTGCGCGCCGCGGCGGCCGGCCTGCGCGGCGAGGCAAGCCGCTAGAGAGTCAGTGCGGGTCGACGACGTTGGCCATGATGTGGTCCTCCATGGTGCGCCGCGCCAGCTCGCCGTCCTTGGCCTGCAGGGCCCGCCGGATGCTCTCGTGATCGAGGTGGCGATGGGCGACGCTGTGCAACGGCTGGGTCAGCTCGGCGGTGTTGATCAGGAAGTCGCTGAGGTCCCACATGCGCTGGCTCAGGTCCGCGATGATCGCGGAATCGGCCATCGCGTGGATCTGCGCGTGGAACTCGCGATTGTGGATGCGGTAGGCGTGGGCCCGCGCGATGAGGTCTTCCTCGTCGATGAGCGCCCCGATGCGGGCTGATATCTCGTTCAGGGCGCGCAGGTCCGCGTCGGTGCGGCGGGTCGCGGCGAGCGCGGCGACGGCGCCTTCCATGCCGGCGAACAGGGCGAAGAAGTCACGCACTTCCTGGGCGCCGTAACTGGCTACCCGGCACCCGACCTGCGGGATGATGGTGACCAGCCCGTCCGCGGACAGCACGCGCAGCGCCTCCATGATCGGCTGCCTGCTGACCTCGAACTCGGCGCTGAGGTCCTCCACCGACAGCTTCTGCCCGGCGGTGTAGATCCCTTCCAGCAGCCGACCTTTGATCTCCTGCTGGGCCAGCGCGCCCAACCGCATGGTGCCGCGTGCTCGCCGGTCGCCGGAACCCGCCGGGAGATCGCTGGAACGTCCGTTGGAAACCACCAGCCAACTGTATCTCGCCGGGACTCGCGATCGCCGGTTTCGGCAGCTGTGTCGATCACGGCGTGAGAACCGCCCGGGCGCGCAGGATAAGGACTAAATGGTCCTTGACCGCGTTCCGGCTCGCGGCTAAGGTCGGGACTTGCCGGGTCGACCCCTATTTCTGCAGGTCCCGCGTGAACCCTGGAGCGTCGGCGAACTCGGAGAAGGTGTAGTGCCGGAGTACGTCGAGGAAGGCTTGCCGCTGGGCTGGGTCGACATGGCCGAGGAGATCCTGCTCGGCCTTCTGTGTCGCAGTTGTTGCACGCTGGCAGAGCTTGCGTCCGCGGGCGGTCAGGGTCGGCCGGCGAGCCCTGCGGTCGCGCGGATCCGGGGTTCGGACAACCAGTCCTTTGGCCTCGAGGGAGTCCAGGGTCGCGGAGATGACGGACTTGTCGATCTTGACGAGTGTGGACAACTCCAGCTGGGTCATCGGCGAGGACATCAGCGCGACCATCACGAAGTGTTCTTTGAGGGTCACCCCGGTCGCCTCCAGCGCGGCGGACTTACTTTGGCCGAATCCGAGCCAAGCGCGGTTCAGTAGCCAATTGACGTCGCCGTGCAACGGATGTTCGGAGCCTTCCATTCCGGCATCGTACCCAATGTCCGCGCCGTCGCGTCATCAGATCGAGACCGCGCCGCTCGGCCGCGGGTGTCCTCATCGGACTAGTCTTGACAAAGAACATCTTGGCAAATACCATCCTGGCAGGGTCGATCGTGGATCCTGAGTTGACGAGACCGCTCCGGCTGCCGCTTCGCCCAGCCGGAGGCGAGTCGGTCAGTGTCCCTTCGCGCTTGACCGGTAGCCGACGCGTGGTGCCACGAGCGATATTCCAGTAACCGTGACAAGGAGAAAAAGGCATGAGCGACTCAAGCTCGGTCAGTGCGGCAGTCGACCGGCCGGTGATTCTCATCAACGGCATGGGGTCGAACTTCGAATCCCTGTGGCGGCGGAACGGCTGGGTCGACCAACTGGAGGCGGCGGGCCGGGCCGTGATCGGGGTGGATCTTCCCGGCCATGGAACCGCGAAAGACTCCGCTCAGCGCGACGCCGCAGACCTCCTCCTCGAGGAGGCCGCCAAGCACGGTTCGGTCGACGCCATCGGGTTCTCCGCCGGTGCGTGGGCGTTGCTGCTCGCGGCGAGCGAGCAGCCGGACCTGTTCGAGCGGATCGCCGTTCTCGCCGCCGCCGACGCCGTGCTGACCGGCGGGATGCACAGCGCGGCCATGAACCAGCCGCTGATCGACAGTCTGCGTTCGTCGGAACCCACGGACAATCCCATGGTGAACCTGCTTCGCGGGATCATCGCCGACGCCGGCAACGATCCGGCGGCGATCGCGGACTATCTCGCGGCGAGCAAGCGCTTCGTCACCGTCGAAGGCCTGGGCCTGATCACGGCCAACGCGCTGGTCATCGACGGCGGCGCGGACGGCGCCGGCCAGTCGGAGCTGGTGGCCACGACGATCCCGAAGGCAGAGCACGTGACCCTCGACGGCGCGGACCACTTCGAGATCCCCACCCTCGCGAAGTCCTTGGATGTCGTCGTTTCGTTCATCACCAACGACTAGTAAACGGCACGGGAGCTCAGCGCCGCCGTATCGCTGTCACCGAACTCACACCGTTGTGACGAGGAGAAGTTGAAATGACCGACAATCCCGAAGTCCTGATCATCGGTGGTGGTCCCGTCGGCTTGAGTGCCGCGCTGGCCCTCGGCCGCGCGGGCATCACCTGCTTGGTGCTGGAACGGCGTACCGAGTTCTCCAGGTATCCCAAGGCCAATGGGGTACACGCGCGGACGATGGAGATCTTCCGGGAATGGGCGGTTGCCGAACCGGTGAAGGCGTTGACCGCCGGCATGCCCAACGAGATCACCATCGCCTGGATGACCCGCTTGAACGGGATCGAGATCGGACAGCTCGTCCTCGGCGGGAGCGAGGAGCTTGCCCGCGTCTTCTCCCAGCAGTCGCCGGAGATGATGTCGACCGTGGGACAGCACATGTTCGAGCCGGTGCTCGCCGAGGTCGCCGGCGATCTGGACAGCGTGACCATCGAACTCGGCTGCGAGGTCGTCGATCTCATCTCCGGCGAGGATTCGGTCACGGTGACCTACACCGACCAGGCCGGAGCGCCGCACTCCGTCGTCGCGCAGTACGTGATCGGGGCGGACGGTATCCGCAGTATCGCCCGGCGCGCGCTGGGGATCGGTGAGCACGGTGAGGCGTCGCTGGGAACAGCGATCAACGTTCAGTTCGACGCGGACCTGGATTCCGTTCTCGGTGGCCGTCGTTCGCCCATCATCTGGATCGTCAACCCCGACACCCAGGGAGCGTTCATTCGCGACAGTCCCACCCGGTGGCGGTACAACTTCGAGATCCCGCCCGGCGCCGACGTCGACGCGGTCACCCAAGATCGTTGTGAGCGGGAAGTCGCCGCCGCGATCGGTGCGGTCGTGCCGTTCACCATTCACCAAGTTTGGTCCTGGGGTCACGATCAGGCGGTCACTGACAGGTGGCGCGAGGGCCGGGTCTTCTTGGCCGGCGACGCCGCGCACCATTTCCCGCCGCATGGCGGATTCGGGATGAACAGCGGAATACAGGACGCGCACAACCTGGCCTGGAAACTGATCGCGAGCTTGCGATGGGGTGCCGGCGACGGTCTGCTCGAGTCGTACGAGGCCGAGCGGCTCCCGGTGGCGGAGTTCAACGGTGAAAAGATGATGGAGAACACGCGTCAGATGGAGAAGACCGGATTCCTGTCGCAGGACAAGAGTCTGCTTTCGGTCATCGAGACCGACGCCGGAGAACCCGCGCGCCGCGCGATCGCCGAAGGCATTCCCGCGCAACGAGACCAGCTCGCCTCGCACGGACAGCAGTTCGGATACCAATATGTCAGTGCCGCGATTGTGCCTGATGGAACCGAGCTGATCGAGTCGAGCGTCGCCGAATACCGGCAGACCGCCCGGCCGGGTGCGCGGGCGCCGCACTCCTGGGTGTGTCTCGGCGGCGAGCGGATTTCGACGATCGACGTCTACGACGGCGGGTTCGTCCTGCTTACCGGCCCGGACAACGCCGGCTGGGTGCGGGCCGCCGAGCAGGTTCGTGCCGAACTTGCCGTGCCGGTCAAGGTGCTCGGCCTGGGCACCGACCTGGTTCCGGTCGATGAGCTCCTCGGCGACCTCCTGGGGCGTTATGGCCTTGGGACGACTGGCGCGCTGCTAGTCCGGCCGGACGGGTTCGTCGGCTTTCGCTCGGCCGGGCGGGACGACGACGAGCCCGGGGCGTTGAGCGGCGCGCTGCGGCAAATCCTGGACAGGAGCGTTTCATGAGCAATCCGGGTACGTCCGAGGTATCGCTGATCCGGAATGACGTGGTTCGGCTCCGGGAGGTTTCCGCGGGCTGCTTCGCGGTGGTGATCGACAATCCACCCTTCAACCTGGTTGATTCCCCGGTGTTCGCCGGTCTGCAGTCGGTCAGGTCATTCGCCGAGGATTCGGCGAATGGGGTTCGGGTGCTCGTTTTCGCAAGCGCGAACCCGGAGTTCTTCATCAACCACGTGGGCCTCGACATCTCCGACGAGGGAGTGTCCGAACCCATGGTGATCCACCAGGAGTGGCCCGCCTTCAGTCATTGGCTCAGCTCGAGCCCGGTGGTCACCATCGCGACCCTGCGCGGACGGGCTCGCGGGTTTGGCTGCGAGTTCGCCCTGAGCGCCGACATGCGCTTCGCCAGCAAGGAGAACACCCGAATCGCCATGCTCGAGGTCGGGTTCGGCGCGCTGCCAGGCGGGGGCGGACTCGAATGGAGCCAACTCCTCGCCGGCCGCGCACGAGCCATGGAGTTCGTGCTGAGCTCCGAGGATTTCGACGCTGATACCGCGGAGTTGTACGGCTTGGTGAATCGGTCCATTCCGGACGCGGAGCTCGACGCCCACGTATACCGGCTTGCTCGTCGCATCGCGAGCTTCAACCCGGCCGCGATCGCGATGGTCAAGAGCTATCTCACGAAACGCCAAGCCATTCCACTTCCGGCAGACCTGGCCGATATCGGTGCTGCCGCGGGAAGCCTGCTGTCGACGGACGCTGGCCAGGCCGTCGTCGGCCGTATCATGGCCAAGGCGGGCGGTGTCCCGTTCGACTACCAGACGGAACTCGACCTGCCAAAACTCTGCGACACGCCCTGACTTTTCCTTGGGAGCTTCAACTATGTCTCGAACCGCGCTGCTGCTCGGTGGCACCGGACTCGTCGGCAGTCACTGCCTGGACCAGCTCGTCACCGACAACCGGTACAGCCGGATCACGGTGCTGACCCGCCGGCCTTTCCCTGGCTTCGACGAGTCCGAGGGGCGTCTGGACGTCCGCGTTGTCGATTTCGATCGGCTCGCCGAGCAATGGGACTTCAAGGCCACCGACGTCTACTGCTGCCTCGGCACCACGATGAACTCCTCCCGAGAGGAGTTCCGGCGCGTCGATCACGACTATCCGGTCGAGGCGGCGCGGCTGGCCCATGGCGCCGGAGCGCAGCGACTCGCGATCGTCTCAGCAGTCGGTGCCAACGCCCGGTCGCGAATCTCGCTGTTGCGGGTCAAGGGGGAGACCGAGCGTGACGTCGCAGCCCTCGGCTACGGCAGTGTCGAGATCTTCCAGCCCGGGACGCTGCTCGGCGACCGCACGAAACGGCGCTCCGGACAGGGGATCGCGAACGCAGTCGGACCCGTCGCCGCCCATGTGATGGCGGGTCCGCTCAGGCGCTTCCGGCCGGTCGGGTCCGAGGTCGTGGCGAGGGCGATGATCGCCGCCCTGCAGCTGGACAACCCAGGGGTACATACGCACACCAACAAGGAGATCCTGGCACTGGCCGCAACCACCTGACCAGCCAATCGACCACCTGACCCTGACCGGTCAGGTGGTCGAAGCCCGGTTACTCGAACCGTTCCCAGAGCAGGACAGCGGTAAGTTCTCGGCCGCCGTACGGCAGGGTTTCCGGGTTGGTCAGTTCGAGGCGTGGCTCGACCAGGACGACCTCGCGGGCCGCGGGCGTGTGGACCCAGTTGGGGAACAGGCTCACCTCCGGGTAGTGGACGACAATCGAATCGCGCTCGACGTGGTAGCGCCCGGCGTACGCCACATAGCCACGGGCGGCTTCGGCGGACTCGGCGTCGGTACCGTCGCCGAGTCCGCCGGCCTGATACCTGGAGCGGCCGAGCCGCATGAGCTGTACGGACATGAAGCCGTCCACTGTGTAGACGAGGTAGCCCACGGCGTCGTTTCCCAACGGGTATCCCACGAGCGCACCGGCCCCGTCCCGGACCTCATAGGACACCAACCGCCAGGAACCCACGAGACGCTCCCGAAGTGGTCGGGAATCAGCGCCAGCTTGCACGGACATGGTTGTCCTTCCCGGTGAATCCGAGGGGTGGGGGTCAGACTCGCAAAGTGCCGGCGAGGCTGCGGCCGTGCTCGTGTGCGGTCTGCTCGGCGGCGGTGCGGAACTGCTTGGCCAGCTCCTTGAACGGTTTGAACGCCGGGTTCACCTCGGCCAGGGTGAACTCCAGCTCGACGACCTTCAGCTCCAGCTTCCACACGTCGGCGAGAATGCGGTGCATCCAGGCGGTGGCATGATCCCATCCTTCGCGCGGTGTGCCCTGCGCGTAGCTGCCGCCGCGAACGGTCACCAGCACCGCCTGCTTGCCCGCTGTGGCGGGCTCGACGCCCGCGGTCATCCGCGGATCGCAGATCACCAGGTCCACCCAGGCCTTGAAGTGCTGCGAAACGCCGAAGTTGTACAGCGGCACCGCGAACAGCAAGGCGTCGGCGTCGATCAGTTGATCAGCGGCCTCCGCTGCCAAGGTCACGGCTTCGCGCTGTTCGGGGGAGCGGTCGCCCGCCGGCACGTACGTCGCGTTCACCGCGGTCGACCACGCGGTCGCCGGGATCGGGTCGACGCCGATATGCCGCGTGAGCACCGGTGAACGGGGGTGGGCGGTACGCCACTCCTGCTCGACGATGTCGGCGATTTCGCGGCTGTGTGAGCCTTCGACTCGGATGCTCGCGTCGAGACGAAACAGGGACATGACGACCTCCTGGTCGCTCGGCGATCGGGAGAAACAGACGAATTATGCGGTAAGTATCTCGGCGCTCGCGCGTCGATGGGAAAAGTCAGACGCCGCAGCACGAAAGAGCTGTCCGGCAGTTCGTAATCGAGCGTAGTCACGTACCCGAAACCAGTCAAGGACTACTTGGTCCTTGCATGCGACCCCCTTTCCTTCACCTGATCAAGGACAAATTCGTCCTTGACTGGGACTGGGTTTCTGGTTAGCCTCAAGGGCAACGACGCCGTCCGGCTCTCGCCGGATCAGCGGATTCCCGAGACGCCGCGTCGACGTGCCTTCTGTCGAGAAGAGGAAAGAAATGGCCTCACCGAAACTTTCCCACCTTGTTGTGAACACCAGCAACTACGAAGTGATGAAGCAGTGGTATATCGATGTGCTCGAGGCCGAGATCGGTGTTGAGACGTCGGATCACAGCGCGGTTTTCCTGCGGATCGACGAGAGTCACCATCGGTTCGGTATGTTCAATGTCGCGAAGACCGATGAGTCCGCGTCGATGGCGTTGCCGGGGTCCGATACCGGCTCTGTTGCCCGGCTGAACCATTTCGCGTTCGAGTACCCGACGCTGGAAGCGCTGTGCGGGGCGTACGTGCGGCTCGCCGCCTTGTCGACGACGCCGACGATTTGCCTCAACCACGGCGCGACGATGTCGATGTACTACGAGGACCCGGACAAGAACTCCGTCGAGCTGTACCTCGACAGTGGGTACACCGAGGAGGACCTGGCCGCGTTTTACGCGGGCGGCGACAGCTATGTCCTCGGCGCCACCCCGTTCGACCCCGCCGCATTGCTGAAGGGGCTCGGCGAGGGAAAGTCCGTCGCGGAGCTGATCGCCTGGTCTCCGCCGGACAAGTAACCGGCCGTCTCCGTCAGTTTGTCATTCGAAAGGATGTAGGAAGATGCGGCTCGTCAGTTTTGGTCCCCGTGGCAGTGAACTTCCCGGCGCGCTCATCGGCGACTCCGTACTGCCGTTGGGACGAGTCCTCGCCGATATCGGACTCGAGAGGGCGGGGTCTCTCCGCAGTGCGCTGCCGTTCCTCGCTCTGCTCGGCGAGGGGGTCGACGCGGCACTGAAACGGGGCGACGAGCTGATCCCGGTCGCTCGAACCCGTCTTGGCCCGCCGATCGTGGATCCGCCGAACATCTTCTGCTGCGGTGCGAACTACTTCGGTCACCTGATAGAGCAAGGTATCGACCCGGCGAAGATGCCCACCATGCCGGTCATCTTCCTCAAGCCCGCTTCGACGCTGTCGGGCCCGGCCGATTCGATCGTGCGTCCGGTCGAGTGCGCGCAGTTCGACTACGAGGCGGAGCTCGCGGTCGTGATCGGCAAGGGCGGCCGGAGGATCTCCGCGGACCGCGCCGCGGAGCACATCGCGGGCTACATGATTTCGAATGACGTCAGCGCCCGCGATCTCGGCGAAGGCGAGAGCAAGAAGCTGAATGCGGCCCCGCTGTTTCAAGTAATGCGGATGAAAGGGTGGGACACGTTTCTCCCGACCGGGCCGTGGCTGGTCACCACCGACGAGGCAGGTGGTTACGAGGACATTCGCATCCAGACGTGGGTCAACGACGAACCCCGGCAGGACACGTATGCGAAGGAGATGGCGAACAGCCCTTACCAGCTCGTCGAGTGGGTGAGCGCCACCACCACCCTTCGGCCGGGTGACATCATCACGACCGGTACGCCGGCGGGTCCGGCGGTGGGGATGGCGTCCCCGAAGTGGCTCATCCCCGGCGACGCCGTCCGGATCGAGATGACCGGGCTCGGGTGC
>NZ_JAODNM010000106.1 GCF_025464955.1 Amycolatopsis sp.
CCCAAATCCATCTGCTCACTCTCGGTCCCGAGAACAGCGGGAATCACCTTGCAGTCACACGCCAACATCCGCGCTTCCGCTGCCGTGATCACACCGCCATAGTCGAGCATCGCCGTCCCGATCCCGGACTTCAGCGTTTCGTAGTCCACGGTGACCGCCACATGCACCCGGTCACCACCATGGGTCGGGATCTCGTCCACCGTCATAGCGAGCCGGACCAGATCGACCAACGCGTCGGCGTGGCGTTCCCATTGACTGCGGGGGTCGCGGCCTTCCTCTTTCGTCGACTGCGGCTTCGCCAACGGATCCAACGCGGCCCGCAACTGGGCGTAGGCCACGTTGTCGAGCTTGCCTTTCAGCGTCGCGGAGCCGTCGCGGTGCTCCTGGAACGACAACTCCCGCTGCGGCCTCTCCGGCGGATCCTTCGGCTCGGGTCCGTCCGGGTCGAGGGTGTCGAGGATCCGGTCGCCGGCTTTCTTCACCTCGACCGGGGACGCAGCCCGGGCCACACCGATCAGGATCTTTTCCGCCGCCACCCGGTCCTCCTCCGACACCGTCGCGGGCATCGCCGTCATCGTCTTCACGATGACGTCGACATGCGCGGGAGTGAGAGCACCGGCCAGTGCCGCAAGACCGGTCAGCGGTGCGACAGCGGGGATCTCTGTCCCGTCGATGGCGTACAAGGAGTTGGTGCCACGGGCACGGACCACGATCTGACGCGCCGCAGACTCGGACAACCCCGTCGTATGCATCAACCACTGCACCGCCGAGTTGTACTGATGAGTCGCCTTGATGCCATCAGTCTCGGTCTTGGTGACCACCAGACCCAGCAACGCGGTGTACCGGTTCATCTCCCCGGTGATCACCCGGGCGTACTCGACCAGCGTCGCCGGATCAGCACGCCGGATATCGGCGGCATCGGGGATGGTGATCGAATCGCTGGGCACTTCTCCATCCTACCTCGATTCGAACATTTATTCGGACCACGTTCAGGTGATACGCATTATCGCAGAATGCAGTCATTGATGATTCGGAAAGGCTGCCATAGCAAGGAATTATGCCCACTCGCCTCCTACAACTCCTTGCCGCATCACTCACTCCTACACCAAACGAACCAGCGCAGTCGCTTACCGTGGTTGGCAAGTTGCGAGCGCCTTTTCAATCGCTCACGAAACGCAGCCACCAACGCAACGGAACCGGCCCTCGGGGCCGCTCCGCGAACCTCGCCCAGCCTCGGTCCTTGCTGCGGTGAACCGGAGAAAAACAGGATCCAGGGTATTGCGCCAGGGCACCCACTAAGGACTCGGCGGGTTCACTGACAGGAGGAATTCGACGCGCTCGGCGGAGGCGTTGAGATAGCGGTGCGGCTGGCGTGAGTCGAAGGTGATGGCCTCACCGGTCCGCACGAGGCGCGGCACGCCATCGACCTCGGCGGTGAGGACGCCGGCGACGACAAACGCGCATTCCAGCGACGGATGGCCCCACGGCTCGGCGCTGGTGGACTCCCCCGGTTCGAGCACGCCGCGGAGCACTTCGAGCTGGCCGTTTCCCGGGGTGAGGCGTTCGTAGGCGACCTGCCCCTTCGGGCCGCGCAGGGTGGAGCGCTCACCGGGGCGGCTGACCCAGACCGCCGGGGCGGCGCGGTCCTCGAACAGCGAAGCGACGGACTCCCCGAACACGCCCGCCAGCCTGCGCAGGGTGGCCAGGCTTGGTTCGGTGATCCCGCGTTCGACCTGGCTGAGCAGGGTCGCGGACACCCCTGCCTCGGCCGCCAGCGCCCGCAGGCTGAGGTCCCGTTTCATCCGCAGCTCGCGGAGCTGGTCCCCGATCATGGTCCACCTTCCTGCAGTCTCACTGCACACGGTCGTCAGTCCGCAACAGCCTGCCAACAGCGTACGGAAAAGCCGCTCCGGCGCCAATCAACACAGTTCAAGACCTCGATCACCAGCTTGACCGGCGCGGCGCCAAGCCGTACCGTCCCCGCTCAACGTGCACTGTGACTGCACAACCTCGCCGAACCGTGGGAGTCCCCATGAGCTCAGCCGCACCCGTGAAGGTTTCCCATCCCTACCGCTGGCTGCTGGTGGTGCCGTTCGTCTGGCAGATCGGCCTCGCGCCGGTCGTCAACGACATCGCGTTCGCCCCGTGGCACATCCCGTTCCCGATGGCCTGGCAGATGCTCGGCGTCGTGGTGACCTCGGTGGTGATCGGCGTGGTCTTCCGGCTGGACCGCCGTGCCGGGGTGGAGGCCGAACAGGCCGACTTCCTCGCCAGTACCGAGCCCGCAGGTGAGCACTGATGGACCTCGCACTGGCACTCGTGATCGTGGTGGGCACCGCAGCCGGCGCCGTCGGCTTCGGCCGCCGAGGCGCCCGGAACTCCACCTTGGCGAACTGGGCGGTGGGCGACCGCAAGTTCGGGTCCGCACTGTTCTGGTTCATGAACGCCTGCGAGGTGTACACGACCTTCGCCGTCCTGGGTATCTCCGGGTACGCATGGGCGCTGGGGGCGCCGGCGTACCTGGCTTTCACTTCGGTATCGCTCAGCTACGCCCTCGGCTACTGGCTGATGCCCAAGATCTGGCGCGCCGGACGTAAGCACGGGCTGATCACCCAGCCGGACTTCTTCGCCGCGCGCTTCGACGCGCCGTGGCTCGGCGTGGTCACCGGGGTGGTCGGCATCGCGGCTCTGGTCGTCTACGTGCAGATCCAGCTCGTCAGCCTCAGCCTGATCGTCCGCCTAACCCTCGGCGACGCCGTCTCCCCGACCGTCGCGGTGGTCCTCGGCGCGGTGCTCATGCTCGCGTTCGTGGTGCTGGCCGGGCTGCGGTCGGCGGCTTTTTCGGCCGCAGTCAAGGACATCCTGATGATCGTGGTGGTGGTGCTGCTGTCGGCCACGGTCGCCGGCAAGGTCGGCGCGTCGTCGCCGCTGGACGTCCTGCGTCTGGCCGAGGACGCGCACCCGGGGATCGGCAAGTTTCCCGGCCTCGATCCGACGTCGCCGACGACGTCAGTGTGGCTGATGACCTCGGCGCTGAACGTCGCCCTCGGGAACTGGGTGTTCCCGCACCTGTTCCAGGTTTCCTACGCGGCCAAGTCAGGCACGTCGATCCGCCGGAACGCGATCTGGCAACCGCTCTATTCGCTGGCCTACTTCTTCATCATCCTGCTCGGCTTCGCGGCATTGGTCGCCGGGACCAAACCGCACGACGGCAGCCTCAACGGCGCATTGCTCCAGTTCGTCTCCGACAAGTACCCCTCCTGGGTCGTGGGACTCTTCGCGGGCACCGCTTTCCTGCTCGCCCTGGCACCCGGTTCGGTCCTGCTGCTGACTTCGGGGGCCATCTTCGCCCGCAACGTCGTCACGCCGCTCAAACCGGGGCTGTCCGACCGGACACTGCTGCGCGCGTCGCGGGTTTCGATGGTGGTGTTCGCCGCGGCCGCGGTCTGGCTGACCATCGGCGACGGGAAGTCCCTTGTGGACATCCTGCTGTACGCGTATTCGGCGATCGGCATGCTCGCGCCCGGGGTGTTCCTGGCCTTCCTTTGGCGTCGGACGTCGGCGATCGGCGTGCTGGCGGGCATCGTGGCCGGGTTCGTCACCCTGCTCGCGCCGTTCGCGAAGGACTACTGGGCGGCCCATCTGCCGCAATGGGAACCCGGCGTGATCGCCATGGCCGTCAACCTCGTCGTGCTCGTCGCGGTTAGCCTGGTGACGCCGCGGCCGCGGACGGAAGCCGTCGAAGTCGGCATCGAACCATCCACAAAGGACCCAGTAGCGGTAACGGCGGAAGGACGACACGGATGACCGAGCCCGACGCGGTGACGGAACTGTACGACCTCCGGGTCATCGTCGACCGGATCGACGGACGGTCCGTCTGCGGACTTGCCGTCGGCGACTACTTCGACCTCGTGCAGAGCTCACAGCTGCGGATACCGGATGGAAAGCACTTCTGTCTCTACGCACTGCAAGCGGTTCTGCCACTGCTTCCGGCGAAACAACGGCAACTGCCCGAAAGCGACTGGCTGGAACGCGATTCCCTGGTCTGCTGCCCGGATCCGGACGAGCGGCTGATCATGCGCGTCGAACGCACCGGTCGCCGCCGGATCGCCACGGACGAGCTGACGTGAACCGCCCGCAACATGCGGTGGAGATCGGACTCGGCCTGCAGGGCGACAAACGGCCCGGCGACTACGCCCGGTTGGCCGTGCTCGCGGAGTCGCACGGGTTCGACGTGCTGAGCGTGTTCGGCGACCTGATGTTCCAGCCGCCACTCGTCCCGTTGCTCGAGATGGCGGCGGTGACCGGGCGGGTGCGCTTGGGCGCCGCGTGCTGGAACCCTTTTTCCTTGCATCCCTACGAGATAGCGGGCCAGGTGGCCGCGCTCGACCTCGCCTCGGACGGACGCGCCTATCTTGGGCTCGCTCGGGGGTCCTGGCTGGACAGGGTCGGCATCGGGCAGCCACGCCCGGTCGCCGCGGTCACCGAAGCCGCACGGGTGGTCGCCGCGTTGCTTTCAGGTGACGACCGCGGATTCGACGGCGTGGTGTTCCGGCTGGCACCGGGGTCGCGCCTGCGGTACCCGGTGCGGAGGCCGAAGGTGGACCTGCTCATCGGCGCCTGGGGGCCGAGGATGGCCGCGGTCGCCGGTCGGATCGCCGACGAGATCAAGATCGGCGGCACGGCCAACCCGGAGGTCGTCGGGCTTCTGCGCGAGCGCGTGTCCGTCGGCACCGGACCTGCCGGTCGCGCGCCTGACGATGTTGGCATCGTGGTCGGCGCGGTCACCGTCGTCGACACGGACGCGACCGCCGCCCGGCGCCGAGCCCGCGCCGAAGTGGCGATGTACCTGGACGTGGTGGCGGGGCTGGACCCGACCGTGGACGTTCCCCCGGAGCTGCTCGCCGAGATCGGGCGCCGCGTCCGGCTCGGCGACGACCAGGGCGCGGGCGATCTCATCACCGACGAGCTGCTCGACCGGTTCGCCTTCTCCGGAACCCCGGACCAGGTCGCCGCACAGGCGCAGAAGCTGATCGACGCGGGGGTGTCGCGGGTGGAGTTCGGCACCCCACACGGGCTCACCGACGTCGGCGGGATCGAGCTGCTGGGCTCGCGGGTCCTTCCGCAGCTGGACCGCGAACGCCGGATAGCCCCAGCGGAATCGATCTTCGGCGCTTAACCTGATGCCCCCACCATCCGATAGTCGAGGCGAGGATCCGTGCCCCTGCGTTCCGTAGCCCTGTTCGTCTTGGCGGCCGTGTTCGAGATCGGCGGCGCGTGGCTGGTCTGGCAAGGCGTCCGCGAGCACCGAGGCTGGACCTGGATCGGCGGTGGCGTCGTCGCGCTCGGAATCTACGGTTTCGTCGCGACCTTGCAACCGGACGCCCAGTTCGGCCGCATCCTCGCCGCCTACGGAGGCGTGTTCGTCGCCGGGTCCCTGGCCTGGGGCATGGTTGCCGACGGCTACCGGCCCGACCGGTTCGACGTCATCGGCGCGCTCCTGTGCCTGGCCGGGGTCGCGGTGATCATGTACGCGCCCCGCGGGCACTGAGCCCCTCGGCTCAGGACCTGGCGAAATGCCTGGTCAGACCGCGGAAAATGGCTTGGGAGTGGCCGAACATCGCATAGTGTCCCTGCTCGGGACACAGGTGCAGCTCGGCGCCGGGGATGCGGTTCGCGACGTATTCGGAGTGCCCGAACGGGACCAGCGTGTCACTGTCCCCGTGCCACAGCGACGCCGGGACGGCGATCTCCTCCAACGGGAATCCCCAGGAACCGACGACGGCCAGGTCGTCGGCGACGACCCCGTCCCAGCCGGACTGGCTGAGTGCCGACAGTGACTCGATGAGCATCTCGGTCAGCCCCGGGATCGCCGCCAGGGTGGCCATCTCGTGCTCGGGGACGACCGGTGCCAGCATGCCGCCGGCGAGGGCGGCGCCGAGGCGGTCCGGGTGATGCTGTGAGAGGTGGAACTGCGCCAGGACGCCCGGGCTCAGGCCGTCCATCGCCCCCGGGCGGTCGAGCGGGCCGAGACCGCAGGACACCGCAGCGGCGACCACTCGTTCGGGCTGCGCCCAGGCCGTGGCCAGCGCGAACGGGCCTCCGCCTGCCATCCCGTGGACGCCGAACTCGCCGATGCCGAGGTGGTCGGCCAGTGCGACGACGTCGTCCGCGCAGTCGAGGAGGGTGCGTCCGTCGACGGGGTCCGACAGGCCGTAGCCGGGCCGGTCGAAGGTGATCAACCGCACACCGAGCCGGGTCAGGGTTTCGTCGTCGGGGAAGCGTTCCAACCGGGAGCCGGGCGTGCTGTGGAAGCCGATGACCACGGTTCCGCGCGGGTCACCGGACTGTTCGTACGCGAGCTTTCGGCCAGTTCCCAGCCGAAGCAGCTTGACTGCGTCCACGATGACACCCCTTGCTCTCTGACTGCCGTCCGGTCTTGTCCCACAGTAGGAACTCCGAACCGCCGCGTCGTCAACCTTCGGGAGGATCTGAGTATGACTACTTCGCGCCCTCGTTCGACCGCGAGATCTGGGATTTCCCGTCCATCCCGACCCCGCGCAAGCTGAGCAGAACGGCCAGTACCGCGCCGACGAACAACACGATGTCCGCGATGTTGCCGACGAACCAGCCGTTGTAGTCGATGAAGTCGACGACGTGCCCACGGGCGAACCCGGGCGCCCGGAACAGGCGGTCCAAGAGGTGCGTCGCGGCGCCGCCGAGTAGTAGGCCGAGCGAGATCGCCCAGCCCCGGGAGCGGACCCTGCCGACCAGCCAGACCAGCGCGACCACGGCGGCGGCCGCCACCACGGTGAACACCCACGTCGAATTCTCGCCGATCGAGAAAGCCGCGCCGGAGTTGTAGAGCAGCTGGAAGGAGATGAAGTCGCCGAGTACCCGGATCGACGCGTGCGCGGTCAGCGTCGAAACGGCCCAATACTTGGTCAACTGGTCCACCACGAGGATTACGACCGCCACCGCCGCGGCCACCACCCGGCGTCGCCGGAGGGGCGCGGATGATCCCGGGTCAGTCATGCCCGCCAGCATAACCAGCGAGAATCAAGCCGGATCGCCCGGCGACCCGGTGCCCAGGTGGGCGGACCACTTCTCTTCGATCTTCCCGAACCGCCACACCGCGAGCGCGATGACCCAGGTGAGCGCGAACAGCCCGACGATGGCGAACCCGACATAGTTGAGGTCGAGCCCGGCGACCGCGGCGAGCGGTCCCGATTCGATGCCGAGCTTGTCGACCAGGATCGACACCAGTTCGATGGTGCCGATGATCAGCGCCACCGCGACCGACAGCGCGGTGATGGTGAGGTTGTAGAAGATCTTGCGGACCGGTTTGGCGAACGCCCAGCCGTAGGCGAAGTTCATGAAACAGCCGTCGGCGGTGTCGAACATGCTCATCCCAGCCGCAAAGAGGATCGGCAGCACCAGAATCGCGTACCAGGGCAGCGAGAAGGCGGCGGCACCGGCGGCGAGCACCAGCAGGCCGACCTCGGTCGCGGTGTCGAAGCCCAGTCCGAACAGGATGCCGACCGGGTAGATGTGCCACGGTTTGCGCACGGCCTTGGTGGCACCTTTGAGGATGCGGTTCATGAACCCGCGGTTGGCCAGGTGGTGCTCCAGCTGGGCTTCGTCGAAGTCGCCGTTGCGCATCGACCGGAACACCTTGAGGATCCCGACCAGCACGACCAGGTTGAGGATCCCGATGAGGTAGAGGAACACACCGGACACCGAGGTGCCGATCAGCCCGGTCGTCCGGTGCAACGAGGACGAGTCGTCCTGCACCTGGCCCGCCAACGCGCGTACGCCGAGCGAAAGCAGGATGCAGAGGCCGAAAACCACCGTCGAATGCCCCAGGGAGAACCAGAAACCGACCGACATCGGACGTTTGCCCTCAGCCATCAGCTTGCGGGTGGTGTTGTCGATCGCGGCGATGTGGTCGGCGTCGAAGGCATGCCGCATACCGAGGGTGAACGCGGTGACCCCGAGCCCGATCCCGAAGACCCCACCGGTACCGAGCGCGTAATGGGCCGGGACGACGAACACGGCCAGTACGCCCCAGCCGAGGACGTTAAGCAGCACGATGAAGCCGACCATGCCGCCCAACGACACCCATTCCCGCGGGCTGAGCGCGGCGCGGATACGGCCGAGTTTCGCCGGGGCCACGGAAGTTGTGGTGGCGTGCACGGGAACCTCCCTTCACTTGCTCACCTGCAACGGTAGTCAGATGAGCAAGTGAACCGCAATAGTGGCCCGGAGGTGTGGCGCACGCTCTGCTGTCAAACCCTCGGGGCCACCTTTGTGGCGTTGGACGCCACAAAGGTGGCCCCGAGGGGTCTTCGCCGAACCGCCGTCCTGGGTGTCAGCTGGTTCGGCTGGGCTTGCCGTTCTCCAGGTGCCCGGCGAACCGCCGCCGCCAGGTGCGCTGGCCGGCGATCGTGACCGTGACGTCGTACCAGCCGTGGTCGCCGGACAGCGGATCGAGCGTGAACTGGTGCGAGCCGTGCGCGGGCACGATGCAGCCGGAACGTCCGGAGACCGCGACCGACACCGCGTGCGCGCCCGAGTTGGTGACGTGCAGTTGGAGCTTCGGTCCCGAGCCGGACAACGTCAGTTTCGCCTCGACACCCGCGGTCTGCGTGGAGCCCGCGGCCTCGACCACGAAGCCGTTCGGGCCGTGGATCGCGACGTCGTAGTTGCTGGTGAAACTCACCTCGCCAGTGGCCTTGCCGCCCGCCTGGACGTCGAAACGCTGCGAGGCGCCGCCGAGGTGGTAGGCGTACGACGCCAGTTGCAGCGCCGCGGACCCGTGGTTCTCGAGCGTGAGCTGCAACGAGCCGGAACCAGCCGTGATCCCGGCAAGGGGCTGGTAGGGCAGCGGCCGGGCCTTCGCGGTGCCCGGCTCCTTCACCGGCGTGACCTGCTTGCCGCTGGCGGGCGGAGCCGGCTTCGGCAGCTTCGACTGCGTCGCGTCGGCCTGCGTGCGCAAGGCGTCCGCGTCGGGCAGCGTCGGGATCGACGTGTCGTGCTCGCGGAAGTCGAAGCAGCTGGTCAGGTCACCGCAGATCTCACGGCGCCACGCCGAGATGTTCGGCTCGTGGACACCGGTCCACTTCTCGAGGAAGCGCAGGACCGACGTGTGGTCGAAGACCTGGGAGTTCACCCAGCCACCGCGGCTCCACGGCGAGATCACCGTCATCGGGACGCGCGGGCCGAGCCCGATCGGCGCCGAGCCGTCGGCACTGGTCGCCAGGCCGCCCGTTGCGGACAGCAGCTCGCCGGGCGTGCCCGGGTTCGCCGTCGGCGGCACGACGTGGTCGAAGAAGCCGTCGTTCTCGTCGTAGTTGAGCAGGACGACCGTGGACTCCCAGAGCTTCGGGTTCGCCCACAGCGCTTCGAGGACACGCTGTGTGTACGCGGCGCCGTCGACCGGACGCGCCGCCGGGTGCTCGCTGTAGGCGTAAGGCGCGACGACCCACGAGACGCTCGGCAGCTTGTCGGCCTTGCAGTCCGCGATGAACTGCGCGAGCACGTGGTCGGTGTCGCGGCCTTGGCCCGAGCCCGCCTTCCACTGCGCCCGCAGGCTCGCGCGCTCGGCGAGCTGGCGCTTCTTGGGGTCGGTGGAGGCCAGCGCGTCGTGGTAGGCCTGGAACAGCCACAGCGGGTTGTCGCCGTAGTCGCCGACATACCCGTCCTCGCCGCCGCCGTCACCGACCTCGTCGTTGGCATAGACCTGCCAGGACACGCCGGCGGCCTGCAGCCGCTCGGGGTACGTCGTCCACTGGTAGACGGGCTTGTAGTCGTCCGGGTTGAAGGTCGCCGGCCCGCCCGCCTCGCCGGCGGGGTCGATCATGCCCGTCCAGTGGTACAGCCGGTTCGGCGTGGTCGGCCCCTGGATCGAACAGAAGTAGTTGTCGCAGATGGTGAACGCGCCGGCCAGTGCCCGGTGGAACGGGATGTCGTCGCGGGTGAAGTACGACATGGTCATCGCCGACTTCGACGGGATCCAGTTGTCGTAGGCGGCCTTGTTCCACGCCTGGTGGGTGCCGTTCCAGCCGTGGTCGAGGTCGCCGAGGTCCTGGCCGTCGACGAGCTTGGTGTCCACATGGAACGGGAGCAGGTTGCCGCCGTCGACCCGGAGCAGGTCCGGCTGGTGGAAGACGTCCTTACCGGTCGGCAGCCGCAGCGCCGCGGTGTCACCGAACCCGCGGACCCCGGCCATCGTGCCGTAGTAGTGGTCGAACGACCGGTTCTCCTGCATGAGCACGACCACGTGCTTGACGTCGTCGAGACTGCCGCGCCGGGACGGTTCGGCCAACGCCTCGGCCATCCCGGCCGGCAACGCGCCGGACACGCCGGCGATCCCGGCGGCCGCGACGGCCCCACCGAGCACTGTGCGACGTCTGAGCTGGAAATCCGACTGCGCCATCAACTGCCTCCTCGTGAACGAAACGCCACGCGGCAGCGTTGTCCACGACGGCCTCGGTAAGCAAGCCGCAAAGGCCGCCTCAGATGAAAGGCTGTTGAACTCTGCGGGACGGCGTGCCCTCGAACCCGTGCCGGACACCGCGGCCCGGGCCGTTGCGCTGCGGAAACCCACCGTCGGAGAACTTGAGGGCCGAACTCAAACCGAGTCGAAAACGTGACCGTCGCCGGTGACGGATTCCTAGTTCCGCCGCGCGTAGCCCGGCGGCAGGTCGGCCGGCGAGCAGGTGATCACGGACTCGTCGCCCTCCCTCAGGTGCTCGGCGAAGGTGATCTCGGCGAACTCGTCCACCACCTGGACCGGGTACGTGGGGCCGGCGTGGCGCAGGGCCGCCATCCGGTCGAGGTGGTCGGCATTGGGCCGCACCCGAGTCGCGGCGGCTCTGCCCGACCTCCAGGAGGCGCAGATCGAGCTGCTGCGCACCCTCGACGACCACGGCCCGCTTGGCACGCTCGAAACCGCCCGCCGGTTGCGGGTGGCACCGTCGACCGTCAGCAACCTCGTCCGCACGATGAGCGCGAAGGGTCTGGTCGAGCGGCACACCTCGGCCACTGACCTCCGCGCGACCGAACTGACGGTGTCGACCGAAGCGCGGACACTGCTCCACCGCTACGACAAGGTGGGCGGCGCGGTACTGCGTGAAGCGCTGGACACGCTGCCGACGGCGGAGCGGCGCAAACTGGACCAAGCCATGCCCGCGTTGACCGCCTTACTCGCCGCGTTGAGCACTGGCGACAAGTAGGAGACGGGAGTCTTCGGACGGCGGTTGACGACCACGACCACGACGATGCTGATCAGGCCGCCGATGAGTTCGACGACGCGCGAAGTCTCCCCGAGCCAGACGAATGCGACAACCAGGGCTCGCCGAGGAACGCGGTGGCGAGCAGGACGCTCGCGGTCCCGGCCAGGACGTGAACCTCACCCCGGTTCAGCAGGAGTTGGTAAGCGCTCATGCCGGTCAGCCCGCACAAGGCAATCAACGGCAGGTCGCGGCGTCGCGGCAGGCGTGCCTTGAGCACGGGCGCGACCGGCACCAAGACCAACGACGCGACGGCCAGCCGTGCGCTCGACAGGCCCAGCAGGCTCGCACTCCCGGTGACCTACGGTCGAGTTCAGTTCACCCGATGAGGCCTACTACCCCTCACCGGGTGAACTCCGAACGAAATTAGGCACCCAGCGATAGTTAGTCCACATAAAGATCTAAACCTTGACGAAATATGTAGATTTCTCACGAAATGCCCTTGACGTGTACCGAAGTGCGAGACTTTCTGCCCTATGAGATAGGACACATCCCGCCGGCCACCGGAAGATTTCCAGCTCACGGCCGATTTACCGACCAGAATGTGATACTCACTCGAACGGGGGCACTCTGTGCTCCCGCGGCGCCACTACGGTAGGTAGTGACCTCAGGGAGCGACCGGGAAGATGATGAGCACAGAGAAATTGAAGACCGCCGAAAGTTCTTCACGAAGATATCCCGAATTCGTCGGGGACGCCATCCAGCCGATAGCCGAACTGAGTACGAATACGCCGTTCCGGAACGGAATACCGGAAGACGGGCGAATTCCGCAGTACTTCCAGGCCAAGCTGTTGATCGCCGCGATCATCGGGCAACTCGGGGTCGGGGTGCCGATCCCGACCGAGCGTAGCCTCGCCGCCCGCCTCGGCATGGCGCGGGAGACGATCCGCAATGCCACCGAGGAGCTCATCGTCGAGGGCAAGCTGCTGCGCAAGCACGGTAGCGGCACCTACGTGGCCCCACCCAAGGTGACCGACGCGATCACCCCGGCCTCGGCCGACGGCGACAACTGGTCACACGGCGCCAAGAGCCGTAGTTTTCTCTTTTCCGAGAACATCGTGGCCGACCGCACGCTGGCCGACGATCTGGGCATTCGCGCCCGGTCCACGGTCGTGCACATCGAGCAGCTGCTCACCGAAACCGATACCCCCGTCGGGCTGGAATCCACCTACATTCCGAACAGCCTTTTCCGGGTCGCTGACAACCTGCGTATCGCGCCGATGAGCGTACGCCGCCGGCTGCTCGAGCAATGCGACATCACGGCCAGCCGGGTCGACAACCGGATCGAGTCGATCCTCGCCACCCCGCGCGAAGCCAAGCTACTCCAGGTGCCGCCCGGCCTGCCGACCTTGATGGTCGACCGGTCCTGGTTCAGCGAAAAGCAGCTCGGTGACAAGCCGAAGTTGGTCGCCCGTTCACGGACCATTTACCGGGCGGACCGGACGATCGTGACCAGCAGTGTCGACATCGATTCCGAGTAACACCGACTCCTCCTGAGTCGCCTGCCCCGCCCCCACCGGGCAGCGTTCAACCCCAGCGTTCCGCCGTCGCCGCCGAATATTCCCGCCTTCGGCGGGAACCTCCACCTTTCCCAGCACTTGGCCAATTTGCCGCCACCGGCGCGTTCTGCAGCAGAATGCGGTGACAGCCAAGGGAAGGGAAGCACCGGCATGGCACACGAGACGGGTCTGCACGTAGCTGTCGCGCTGGACGGGGCGGGTTGGCACCCGGCCGCGTGGCGCGAGCACGACGCGCGCCCGGACGAGCTGTTCACCGCCGGGTACTGGACCGACCTGGTCCGCGAGGCCGAGCGGGGCCGGCTGGACTTCGTCACCATCGAAGACTCGCTCGGGCTGCAGTCCACGGCACCCGACGGTCCCGACGAACGCACCGACCAGGTCCGAGGGCGTCTCGACGCCGTGCTGATCGCCTCCCGGGTCGCGCCCCTCACCTCGCATATCGGGCTTGTCCCGACCGCAGTCCTCACCCACACCGAACCGTTCCACCTCTCAAAGGCCATCGCCACGTTGGACTTCGTCAGCAATGGCCGCGCCGGGGTGCGTCTCAAGGTCTCGGGCAGCCCGAGCGCGGCGGGCCAGTTCGGGCGACGTGAGTTCCCCGCGCAAGCCGACGATGGCATTGTTTCCGACCTGTTCGAGGAAGCCGTCGACTACGTCGAAGTGCTGCGGCGGTTGTGGGACAGCTGGGAAGACGACGCGGAAATCCGCGACGTGGCCACCGGCCGGTTCGTCGATCGGGACAAACTGCACTACATCGACTTCGAGGGCAAATGGTTCAGTGTCAAGGGACCTTCCATCACGCCGCGGCCGCCACAGGGCCAGCCCTTGGTGACCGCCCTGGCGCACAAGGCCCTTCCGTATCGCTTCGGCGCCCGGTCTACGGATCTGGTGTTCGTCACGCCGCACGACGTCGACCAGGCAGCGAAAGTGACCGCCGAGGTGCGGGCCGCGCAGGCCGAAACCGGGCGTACTGGCGAGCCGTTGCACGTCTTCGGTGATCTCGTCGTGTTCCTGGACGAAACGGCCCGAGCGGCCGCGGACCGCAAGGCACGGCTGGACGACGTCGCAGGTGCCGCGTACACCTCCGACGCGGCGATCTTCACCGGCACCCCGGCGGCGTTGGCCGACCAGCTCCTCGCCTGGCGGGAAGCGGGCTTGACCGGGTTCCGGCTGCGCCCCGCCGCGCTCCCCCACGATCTGACCGCCATCACCCGAGGCCTGGTACCGGAATTGCGGTCGCGGGGTGTGTTCCGGACCGGGTACGAAGCCGGCACCCTTCGCGGGTTGCTCGGCCTCGACCGTCCTGCCAACCGCTACGCCGCTTGAGAGGGCGCGAAAATGACGAAGCCACTGAAGCAGATCCACCTCGCCGCCCACTTCCCCGGCGTGAACAACACGACGGTGTGGAGCGATCCCGCGGCAGGTAGCCACATCGAGTTCAGTTCCTTCGTCCGCCTCGCGCAGGCCGCGGAACGGGCGAAGTTCGACTTCTTCTTCCTCGCTGAGGGACTGCGTCTGCGCGAGCAGGGCGGCGAGATCTATGACCTCGACGTCGTCGGCAGGCCGGACACGTTCACCGTGCTCGCCGCGCTCGCCGCGGTCACCGAGCGGCTGGGACTGGCCGGCACGATCAACTCCACGTTCAACGAGCCGTACGAGGTGGCGCGGCAGTTCGCGTCGCTCGACCACCTGTCGGCGGGACGGGCCGCCTGGAACGTCGTCACCTCGTGGGAGGCGTTCACCGGCCAGAACTTCCGCCGGGGCGGGTTCCTGGCGCAGGACAAGCGGTATGAGCGCGCCGAGACGTTCCTGCGCACGGCTTGGGAGCTGTTCGACTCCTGGCGTGGCGACGAGATCGTCGCGAACAAGGAGACCGGCGTCTTCCTGAGTGACGCCGGCGCGGGCTCGTTCTCCCACCACGACGAGCATTTCGACATTTCGGGCCGGTTCGACGTGCCGCGCGCCCCGCAGGGCAGGCCGGTCATCCTGCAGGCGGGCGATTCGGACGAGGGCCGGGAATTCGCCGCGGCGACCGCGGACGCCATCTTCACCCGCCACGGCACCTTGGAAGCGGGTCAGGCGTTCTACTCCGACGTCAAGAGCCGGCTCGCCCGCTACGGCCGGACCCACGAGCAGCTGGTCGTCCTGCCGGCCGCCACCTTCGTGCTCGGTGACACCGACGCCGACGCCCAGGAGCGCGCCGACGTCGTCCGCCGCCAGCAGGTCAGCGGCCAGACCGCGATCAAGTTCCTCGAGCAGCTGTGGAACCGCGACCTCAGCTCGTACGATCCCGACGGGCCGCTGCCCGACGTCGACCCGGAGCTCGGTGAGAACACGATCGCCAAGGGCCGGGCCAGTGTCCGGATGTACCGCGACCCGCTCGCCACCTCGAAGGAGTGGCGGCAGCTGGCGGAGGCCAAGAACCTGTCGATCCGGGACCTGATGATCGAGGTCACCTCGCGGCAGAACTTCATCGGCTCGGCCGACTCGGTCGCCGAGTCGATGAACAACCTGGTCCAGGCCGACGCCAGCGACGGGTTCATCCTCGTCCCGCACGTCACCCCCGGCGGCCTCGACGAATTCGCCGACAAGGTGGTGCCCCTCCTGCAGGAACGCGGCGTCTTCCGGACCGAATACACCGGCACGACCCTGCGCGACCACCTGGGGATCGACCGGCGCAATTCTCACTAGGCGAGAAGAGTATCCTGCACAGTGGGAAATCCGACTGGCGGGAGAGTCCGGCATGGAGCTACTGGAATGGGACGCGCGTAGTTACGACTCACTGCCGCTGCCGCATCGGCGCTGGGGCGCGGGAGTGCTCGAGCGGCTGGCGCTGAGCGGCGACGAGTCGGTGCTCGACCTCGGCTGCGGAACGGGCCGAGACGCCGAGTTGCTCCTCGACGCGTTCCCCCAGGGCCGGGTGGTCGCGGTCGACGGCTCGGCCCAGATGCTGGCCCAGCTGCGGTCCCGGCTCGCGGACCGGTTGGACCGCGTCACGGTGCTCGAGGCCGACATCCGGGAACCCCTGACCCTCGACGATTCCGTCGACGCGGCCATCAGCGTCGCGACGCTGCACTGGCTCCCCGACCATGACGTCGTCTTCCGGAGCGTCGCCGCCGCGCTGCGCCCCGGCGGCCGGTTCATCGCCGAGGCCGGTGGTGCCGGCAACGTCGCGGCCTTCCGCGCTGCCCTGCGCGACGTCAGCGGGTCTGATGGAGCCGAGGTGTGGAACTTCGCCGGAGTTGACGAAACCCGCCAGCGCCTCGAGGACGCCGGTTTCGTCGACATCGAAGTCGGTCTCGTGCCGGACCCGGCCCACCTGGAACGCGGCGAACAGCTCGAGGCGTTCCTGGCCACCGTGCTGCTGGGCGCCCAGCTCCGCGAGTTGCCGCCCGAGCGACGTCGGCCACTGGTGGAGGCGGTCGCCGAACGCCTCGCCGAGCCGGTCATCGACTATGTCCGTCTGCGGCTCAGCGCCACTCGCCCCTGAACCGATCGGCCGCCGGGGTCAGGAACCACCTCCGAGGGTGGTCTCGGCCCACCGGGACAGGTCGTCGCGGCGGATCGCGGCGGCCATCAGCTCCGGGAACAGGTCCGGGGTGCACGCGAAGGCCGGTACCCCGAGCTCGACGAGCGCGGCGGCGTTTTCGTGGTCGTAGGCGGGGGTGCCAGAGTCCGACAGGGCGAGCAGCGCGACCACCTGGACGCCCGCGCCGACCAGTGTCCGGGCCCGGTGCAGGAGTTCGTCGCGGACACCGCCTTCGTACAGGTCGCTGATCAGGATGAGCAGCGTGTCCGTCGGACGGGTGATCAGGCCCTGGCAGTACGCGATCGCCCGGTTGATGTCGGTGCCGCCACCGAGCTGCGTCCCGAACAGCACGTCCACCGGGTCGTCGAGCTGGTCGGTCAGGTCGACGACGGCGGTGTCGAAAGCCACCAGCCGGGTGCGCAACGCCCGCATCGACGCGAGAACGGCGCCGAAGATGCTCGAATAGACCACCGACTCCGCCATCGATCCGGACTGGTCGATGGCGAGGATGACGTCACGCTGGACGCTGTGCTGTTTGCGCCCGTACCCGACCAGCCGGTCCGGGATGATCGTTCCGAGCTCCGGTGAGTAGTTCTTCAGGTTGGCGTGGATCGTGCGCGGCCAGTCGATGTCCGCGTGCCGCGGCCGCTGGGTGCGGGCCGCCCGGTCGAGCGCGCCTTTGACCGCGGCGCGGGTCTTGTCGGCGAGGCGGCGCTCCAGCTCGTCGACCACGCGCCGGACCACCTCCCGCGCGGTCTGCCTGGTCTTCTCCGGCATGACGCCGTTGAGTGCGAGCAACGTCCCGACCAGGTGCACGTCCGGCTCCACCGCGGCGAGCAGCTCGGGTTCGAGCAGCATCCTGGTCAGCCCGAGCCTGTCGACGGCGTCGCGTTGCATGACCTGCACCACGCTGCTGGGGAAGTACTGGCGGATGTCGCCCAGCCAGCGCGCGACCCTCGGCGCGGACGCACCGAGCCCGGAACTCCGGCGGCGGCCGGTGCCCTCCTCGGGTTTTCCACTGTACAGCGCAGAAAGCGCCGCATCGACGCCCTGATCCTCACCGCTGAGCGCGTGACCGGTGCCGTCGCCTTCGCCGCCCAGTACCAGCCGCCACCGCCGCAACCGCTCGTCCTCCGACCCGGTCACCGGCCCACCCCCAGCAAGGTCGCCAGCACGGGCAGGACGGATTCCGCCCGCCGCTCGTCGAAGTCCTCGACCACCCGCTCGACCGGGGCCCGCTGCCCGGACAAGCCCGCGGCGCGCTCTCCGATCGTCCGGCGCTCAGGGGCCGCGAACGCGCCGAAAGTCCGTCTCAACAAGGGAAGCACTTCAGTGAACAAGGCGGGCGGCACCGCGGACAGCCAGCCATCCAGCACCCGCAGGAGCCTGTCGTCGTGGACCAGCAGCAACGCGCCCCCGTCGAAGAACCCCTCGATGTACGCGGCACCGTTGGCCGGTTCGATCCCCGGCGTCAACGCCCGCCCCAGCCTCAGTTCCACTTCGGACGCACTGGTGCGCTCGGCGTCGTAGAGGATCCTGGTCACCCGGCCGCCCAACCGGGGAGCGACGGTTTCCCTGCGTGCCAACGATTCCAGCGCGACCAGCCAGCGCTCCCTGGTGTCTTCGCCGAGCAGCCCGGCAGCCTCGTGCACCCCGTCGACCAGCCCACAGAGCCGCGCGGCGGCGTCCTCGTCGAGTCCGTGCGCCGCGGAGGGCAGGCCCGCGCAAACCCTGACCACCATCCGCTCCCCCACCGTGCGCAGGGCTCCGGTGTCGGTACCGCGAACCGTGCCGTACCGCGAGGCCCTGGCCAGCGCGGGCAGGGCCGCCATCAGGTTCGCGACGTCGGAGTCGGTGGCGGCACGCCTGTCCAAGGCGGCCAGCACGTCCGGCAGCGCGGTGTCCAACTCGGACAGTAGGCAGTCCTCGACCGCGCCGGTGATGTCGGCCAGGGTCGTCGCCTCCGCGACAGCCGCGCGGACCATCGAAACAGCGGCCGCGAAGACGGTCGTGCCGTGCACCCCCGCGGCCACCAGGTCCACTTCGAACTCCGGCCGCCAGCACAGGGTCCACGTCTCGCGGAAGGTCCCCTTGCCCCGCCGCGCGGGTTCCGGTACGGCCCAGCCGACGCCGAGAATCCGAAGCCGGTGCAACAGTTGGGAACGCTCCGCCCCGGTCGGGTTCCGCAGGTCGAGGTCCAGCTCGCGGACCAACGGATCGCGCCTGAGCCGCAACCGCTTCACCGCGGCCGTCAGGTCGGCCGCCACCGGCGCCTGCGGGGTCTCCGGCGGAACCTCGCCGAGGAGCTCACCGACCACGAGCCGCCGGGTGACGAGATCCAGCCGGACGTCGTCGCCGTCACACAGCACCGAGCGGGTGGCCTCGGTGACCTCCTCCAGCCCCGGCAGCGCCCGGCCCCGCAACGCTGTGAGCGTGTCGGCGAGGCGAACCGCCTCGATCACGTGCGCGCTGGAGACCGGCAGATCCTCGGCCCGCAACACCCCGGCGACGTCGGTCAGCCAGCGAGCCGTCACATGGTCGGCCGCGGTGAACAGGTGGCGGTACCAGCCGGGCGAAGTCACCCCGGCGCCGTACCCGCTCGACGCCGCCAGCCTGCTGTGCGTCCAGGGCACCCAGGTGCACGCAACCTTACGTTTCGGCAATCCTTTGAGGATCGCCTGATCACGCGACGCGGGTGGGAGCGGCTCGGTCAGTGCCGGGACGTGCCACGCCCCGCACACCACCACGATTCGCTGGAACCCGTCTTTTTTGGCCCGCCGCAACGAAAGACGCATGAAGGCCTCGCGCCTGCGCTCTCGTTTCCCAGCGGGCGTGTCAACGGATTCCTCCGTTTCGCGGAGTGCGCCCATCGCCTCGGCGATCACCTCGAACGGCGAGGCGCCATCTCGCCGGTGCTCGATGACGTCGTCCCACCACCGTTCCGGGTCCTCATAGCCGCCCGCGGACGCGAGTTCCGCGAGCGGATCGGCCGCCAACCCGCCACCGCTGAGAGGTTCCTCGGCGAACTGGTGCGCCACCGGCAGGTCGCAGAACCGCACCGGCACTCCGGCCGCCACGGCATACCGGATGGCCTGCCACTCGGGGCTGAAGACGGCGAAGGGCCAGAACGCGGCCCTGGTCGCGTCGTCGACGGCGTAGGCGAGCAACGCGACCGGAGGCACCATGGTGTCCTGCGCGGCCAGGTCGACCAGGGAGTCCGCTTCGGGCGGACCCTCGATGAGCACGACGTCCGGCCGCAGTTCGGCCAGCGTCGCGGCGACGGCCCGTGCCGATCCGGGACCGTGGTGCCGGATGCCGAGCAGGTGCACTTCGGCCGAGGATGGGGGACTCGTCATCCGGCGAACTCCCGGCAGGCGCGGTAGAAGTCGGCCCAGCCGTCGCGTTCGCGCACGACCGTCTCCAGGTATTCGCTCCAGACCGCGGCGTCGGCGGTGGGGTCCTTCACCACCGCGCCGAGGATCCCGGCGGCGACATCGTGCGGGCGGAGCACCCCGTCTCCGAAGTGGGCGGCGAGCGCGACCCCGCCGGTCAGCACGCTGATGGCTTCGGCCGTGGACAGCGTCCCGGACGGCGACTTCACCGCTGTCCGGCCGTCTTCGGTGCGCCCCGACCGCAGCTCGCGGAACACCGTGACCACGCGCCGGATCTCGGCGAGCTCGACGTCCTGCGCCGGCAGCGACAGCGACGTGCCCAGCTGCTCGACCCGGCGCGTGACGATCTCGACCTCGGCCTCGGCGGAATCCGGCAACGGCAGGACGACGGTGTTGAACCGCCGTCGCAGTGCGCTGGACAGCTCGTTGACGCCCTTGTCCCGGTTGTTGGCCGTCGCGATGACGGTGAAACCCCGGCGCGCCTGGACTTCGGAGCCCAGTTCGGGCACCGGCAACGTCTTCTCCGACAGGATGGTGATCAACGAGTCCTGCACATCGGCCGGGATCCGGGTGAGTTCCTCGATCCTCGCCACCTTTCCGTCGCGCATCGCCCGCAGGACAGGGCTCTCGACGAGCGCCCGTTCACTCGGTCCCTCGGCGATCAGGCGCGCGTAGTTCCAGCCGTACCGGATCGCCTCTTCGGCCGTGCCCGCGGTGCCCTGCACCAGCAGCGTCGAATCCCCGCTGACGGCGGCGGCGAGGTGCTCGGAAACCCAGGTCTTGGCCGTGCCGGGGACACCGAGGAGCAGCAACGCACGGTCGGTGGCGAGGGTGGCGACGGCCACCTCGACCAAACGCCGGGGCCCGACGTACTTCGGGCTGATCACGGTGCCGTCGGGCAGCGTGCCGCCGAGCAGGTACAGCACCACCGACCACGGGGAGAGCAGCCACGACGGCGGGCGCTCCCGCTCGTCCTGCGCGGCGAGCGCGGCCAGCTCGCCGGCAAAGGTCTGCTCGGCGTGCGGACGCAGGATCGTTTCGTCGGGCAGCGACTCGGGACGGGCCGGACGTGTCGGACGGGTCATCGGAGCTCCTCGTACATCTCGCGGCGGAAGGTCAGGGTTGCGGCAAGCTCGCGACGCCACGGTGACGTGTCCTCGGGGAGCGGACCGGTGCTCGGCGAATGGTTCAAGCAGGACGGTGGCACGCCGCGCGCGATGACCCGGGCCGCTGACGAGACGACCCGCTCGTCCGGGGCGGTCACCAGCCAGTCGAGCAACGCGAACCCGAGGTCGACCGGCCAGGGCCGGGGCAGGTCGCCGACCGTGTCGGCCATGCGCGAGGCGCTGGCCTTGCGTGCCAGCTCGACGACGGCGCCGGCCCACTGCTCCCGGGGCAAGGCGGTGATCATCAGGGCGGCGCCGGTGATCCAGGGATCGGCGTCGAGCAGTGCGCGGGCCCAGGCTGCGTTCTGCTGGCGGGCGACGGCGCCGGTCAGTGCCTCCCGCACCAGTCGCTCGTCGGCTCCCTCGATCGGCATGCGCAGCAGCGCCGCGGGACTCGACGAGAACTCCGCCCAGACCCGCATCGGGGCGGCGGTGATGAGCTGCTTCAGCCACCAGGCCCGCCGAGCGCCACCGGGTGGAACCCGCCGCACCCCGTCACGCAGCATCTCCTCGTCACAGGCCTCCGGGAGGTTCACCACGAGCACGTCCCGGCGCAGCGGCCGGGGTTGGACCGAAACCAGCGTCCGGATCCGCCCGGCCATGCGGTCGGCGAACGCCGAGTCCGGCAGGCGGTGGAGCAGGTCCACGGCGAGCTCGCGGACCTGTTCGGCTCGGTCGTCCAACACCGTTTCGAGGAATTCGCCATCCTCGGGCGAGAGTGCTTCACCCAGCACGGACAGGAACTCCAAGCGGGCCGGCGCCGGTTCGCCCAGCCATGCGGCGGCCAGCTCGGCGCGGGCCCTGACCGGTTCCGTGACGAGCAACTCGGCCAGCCACTTCGCCCGCTGCGGGATCGTTCCGTAACGCCAGACATGCTGCCCTGCGGCCGCCGCGTGCGCGGAGAGGAACGACCACTCCGGGTTCAGTCCGGCCAGCCACTCCCCCAGCGGCCCGGCCACCGCCGCGGTCAGCGGCCGCGATGCCACCCTTCCTCCGGCCGCGGAAGCCAAGGCGGGTAAGCGTTCCGGCGAAACCCTCAGCCCGCGGTCGCGCACGGCGAGCAACCACTCGTCGAACACGTCCGGATCGTTCATCGAGAGCAGCCTCGCGAGCCTGGCTCGAGCGGCGGAGGCGATCAGCGGCCGCTCGTCGGGCGGCGCGGCGGCGACGGGTTCGGCCTTACGGCCCACCGCGAGACCAGCACGCCGGTAACCGGTCATCAGGGCGGCAACGTCGAGGAACTCGGCTGCCGCGTCCTGAGCGGACTGACCACCGAGCAAAAACCTGACCGAGCCGGGCAGCGCCGCCTTGTCGAGCGGACGCCGCTGCGTGCCGAGCAACGCGGTGGCGACCAGTTCCTCCCAGCCGTTCACAGCAGAACCGGCCGTTCGCCGTCCCAGCAGGACAACGGCCGAAGGCCCGCGGCGGACCACTCGGCCGCCACGGTCAGCGGCGCCCCACCCGACACGGCGAGCAACGGGAACGGATCCGTTTCCGCGGCCAGTGGTAGGGCGAGTCCATCCACATCGGACAGACCCCAGCCCTCGCCGAGCCTTGCCGGTACGACGTCGGAGAGCACGACGGGCCACCTTTCGAGCCAGGGATCCGAAGCCAGCGCGGCGGCATAGTCCTCAAGGGACGCCTCGACCGAGTCACCGGCAGGGCAAGGCGCGGGAACGGGTTCCCCGCTTTCGAGAACCAGCGCCCGCAACGGCAGCGCGCCCGGATAGAACGCCACTGTCGCGCTCACCTGCGACCCCGGCAGGAGGGAGAAATCCAGCGGACGGCCCGGCGGAGCGAACGACAGCACCAGCGCATAACGCCCGGAATGCTTGCCCCACAACCAGACCCGTCGTGAAACCAGCTGATCACCCTCGTCGTCGACCAACCCGGCGACAAGCCACACATCGGCCACCCGCTCGCCGTTCTCCCGAACCTCCGCCGTCTCGGTGACGAACCCGAGCCGCGCACGGACCGTGTCCGCGAGCGGCTCCGGGTGAGACGCGAGTCGCGAGAAGGCCTCGGTCAGCAGATGCAGGAGCGCGAACTCCTCGAGCAACCGGGCAGGCCACTCCTTGCCGCGGCCCACCAGCCGCGCCGCACGCCGCAACACCCCGGCCGGACCGGGTGCCTGGGCGTCGACCATTCGGGCCGCGACCCCGCCCAGCTCCGTCCTGCCGCCCCGCTCGAGCGCGCTCAGTCCCCGGCGTACCTGGTCGGCCAGCCACACCGACAGCTCGGCGACCCCGCCGGCGACCCTGTCCGTCCGCTGCTCGGCCCGCTTCGCCGCGGCCGCGGGATCCCGGCGGACCGGGGTCCGCGTGCGTTCTTCGGCCTGGCGCGCCCGATCGGCCCGCTCGCCGAGCCAGGTGCGCACCGATTCCGGTGTGTCCGTTTCTTCCACGGAACCACCTGCCCACAGCAGAAGCAGCCCCAGTGCGTGCTTGCAGGGAAACTTCCGACTCGGACACGAACAGCGGAACGCGGGGCCGGACAGCTCGACCACCGTCTGGTACGGCGTCTTCCCGCTGCCCTGACACGCGCCCCAAACCGCCTCCGGCGACGCGCCCAGCAACGGCCACTTGCCCGCCGAAGCCTGGCTGCGCCCGGCTTTGCCGGACGCGGGATCGGGTGCGAGCGCGAGCACCTGCTCCACGCTCCATCGCCGGTCGGCCATTTCTCCCCCTCGTGCTCTCGAAACAGAGCATGCCAGCGACCACCGACAATTTCCTGTCCCGCTCCTGCCGCTCGCCGACGGCACTGCGGCAGTCGAAAGCCACACGGCCTAGAGTCGCAGCCATGCGGGTGCTGGTGGTGGAGGACGATCCCGGGCTCGGCGCCGAGGTCGCCGACGGCCTGCGGGCCGTGGGCTACGCGGTCGACCTGGCCACGAACCTGGCCGACGCCGGCCTCAAGCTGAGCGTCGACGGCTACGACTGCCTGGTGCTCGACAGGCTGCTGCCCGACGGCGACGGTCTCGAACTCCTTCGACGGCAACGCGCCGCCGGCGTCCGCCTGCCGGTACTGATGCTGACCGCCGTCGACGCGGTGGCCGAAGACGCGGATGACTATCTCCTCAAGCCGTTCGCCTTCGCCGAGCTCGCGGCCCGGGTGGGCGCGCTGTGCCGCCGGGCCGAGCACCCGCGGCAGGCCGTCGTGCGGATCGGCGACCTCGAGCTCGACACCTCGCGCAAACGAGTCCGTCGCGGCGGGGTGCTGCTCACGTTGGGCGCCAAGGAGTTCGCCGTGCTCGAACTGCTGGCCGTCCGCGCCGGACAGGTCGTGTCGCGGGCGGATCTGCTCAAGCACTGCCGGGACGAGCCGGCCGACCCGCTGTCCACTGTGGTCGACGAGGTGATCGCGCAGCTGCGCCGCAAGCTCGGGCCACCGATCATGATCGGTACCGTCCGCGACTCCGGTTACGTCATCGAACCGCGCCCGGCTTCGTGACCGCACTGACGACGGCGACGGCGAGGCTCCGGCTCCTCCGCTGGCGGCTGACCGCCTTGTACACGTTGGTTTCCGCGGTCTGCCTCGTCGTCGTGGCGAGCAGCGCTGGGGTCGTCGACTCCCACTCGCGTGCCTCGGCGCTCGACGCCGAGGTCGGCCGGTCCGTGACGGCGCTGTCCCACGCGGTCTACTACGACCAAGGCACGCTGCATCTGGAGTCGCTGCGCGACGACGTCCTCGCGGCGAACCCCACCCAGGTGTACGTGGTTGAGTGGGGCGCGAACGGCGCTCTCGTGCCCCGGTACGGCAGCGCGCGGGACACCTGGCTGCCCGATCCGGATTCGCTGCGGCAGGCAGCGGACGAGACCCGCCACGACCAGGACACCGTTCTACTGGACGGAACCGGGACCGACGGGCGCCCGCTGCGACTGGCCGGGGCGCCGGTGTGGAACGGCGGCCAAATCGCGGCGACGGTGATCGCGGCGGGCGACCCTGCCGACGGCGCCGCCGACCACACCACACTCCTGCGAGACCTGGCGCTCGTCTGTTTCATCCTGTTGCTGTCGGCCGCGGCCGCCGGGCACTTCTTGTCGGGTCGGCGCATGCGGACCGCGCTGAGCAGGCTCGACCAGCAGGAGCGGTTCCTGACTCAGGTGGCCGAACGCGCGCCGTTGCGACTGGACCTGCTGGTCGAGCAGCTCGTCGAAAACCTGGACCGGGGTGCCGAAGTCAGCGTGATGGCCAGTCCGTGTGTCGTCTCGGGCGATCCCGAACTGCTCTCGCGGGCCATCCGCAACCTGCTCGACAACGCCGTCCGGCACGGTGGCGAGTCGGCCATCGAGGTCGTGGTCGGCGAAGGCCGGATCACGGTGAAGGACCACGGTCCCGGCATCCCCGAGGCCGACCGGGAGCGGATGTTCGGTGGGGCCGGGACAGGGCTGGCGATCGTCCGTTGGGTGGCGGACCTGCACGGCGGATCCGCCCGGCTGCTCGGCGACGAGGACGGCGGCACGGTGGGCGAGCTCGTCCTGCCCACCACCGATCCCTCAGGGCCACCCTGAGTGCGTCCAACGCCACAAGGGTGGCCCTGACGGGTCTTGGCCGCGCACCCGACAGCTCAGCTCGGCGCCGGGTACGGCACGCCGTACGGGGCTCCAGCAACTACCCCACGAGTCGGTAGCCGGCCTCGACCACTGCGGCGCGTACGCTCGCGGTGTCCAGCGGCGCGTCGCTGGACACGACGACCCTGCCGGTCTCGAGGTCGACTCCGACCTTGCGGACGCCGGTGATGCTCTCGACCTCTTCGGTCACCGAGCTGACGCAATGGCCGCAGGTCATGCCCTCGACTGTGTACGTCGCTTCGCTCATCGTCTGTCTCCTCGGGAAAGTAGCGCTACCGCCTTTATACCCCCGTGGGGTAAGTCAGTGGTCTTCGTGTGCGCTGCGACTCGTTTCGTGGTGCGCATGATCGTGCGCTGCGTGATCGTGCGCTGCGTGATCGTGCCCTGAGCGGTCGTGCCCGGTGTGATCGTGTGAGGTGTCGTCGGGCGCGCCGCCCATCATCGCCATCATGGCGCGGCCACCGGTGCGCAGGAACCGGATCAGCAGCACCGCCGCCAGTACCAGGAACGCGATGTTCAGCCAGGTCGTGTAGTTCCAGGAGATACCTTCCTGCATCACCTTCGCCGACCGCTCGCCGGGGATGAGCCCGGTGACGCCGAACAGGAGCTCGACGAGGTAGCCGGCACCGACCATCGCCGCGTAGAACGTGCCCAGCAGGACCAGCGCCATCTTCGCGCCGTAGTACTTCCGGTAGATGTTGAGGATCGGCAGGATCAGCAGGTCGGCGAAGATGAACGCGACGACCCCGCCGAAGCTGATGCCCCCGTTCCACAGCACGGCCGCCAGCGGCACGTTCCCGATGGAACACACGAACGACAGGATCGCGACGAGCGGCCCGATGATCGGCCCCCACACCGCGGACAGCACGGGATGGTCGGTGAGGAAGAAGAGATGCCAGAAGCTGTCGGGCACCCACGCGCCGATAGCTCCGGCGATCAGCAAGCCGATCACGAGGTCACGCAGGATAGCCGCCCATTCCATCACGAAGACGTGCGACACGGACGTGAAACCCGCGCCCGAGAACAGCCGGCGCAGGAACGAACCGTCGCCCTGGACCGACATGTCCATCGCGGCGTGGCCTTCCATCGACCCGGCGACCCCCTTGTCCGCCTGCTCGCGGGCCTTCTCGATCAGCTTGCCGCGCACGAACAACCGGAACAGCAGCGCGAGCAGCACGATCATGATCGGCCCACCGACGAACTCCGCGGCGGTGAACTGCCAGCCCATCAGCAGCGCCATGATCACGCCCAGCTCGATCACCAGGTTCGTGGAGCCGATCTCGAACGCCATGGCGGCGGTGAAGTTCGCCCCCTTCCGGAACAGCGACCGGGCGAGCGCCACCGCGGCGTAGGAACACGACGAGGACGCCGCGCCCAGCACCGAGGCCAGCGCCAACGTGCGCGGCCGGTCGTCACCGAGCAGGCGTACCACTGTGGACTTCCGGACCACGGCCTGCACCACCGCGGACAGGGCGAAGCCCAGGATCAGCGCCCACAGGATCTCCCAGGTCATCGACCCGGCCAGCCCCAGCGCATGCCCGATCGCACCCATCTCGCCACCTCCGCTTGGTACCCCCCGGGGGTACCAACAGCCGAAGGGTAGTCCGAGTGCGCAGGTTTGTCATCTCGGGCTGCTATCCGGCGGGCTGGGGACGTTTCGGCTCCTTCGGCAGGCCGAGGAGGAGCTCGCCGACGATGGTGCGCTGGATCTGGGAGGTGCCCGCGTAGATCGTGCCGGCGCGGGCGTTGAGGTAGACGCTGGTCCAGGAGGCCGAGGAGTTCGGCGCGCCGGGATCGTCGGTATGGAACCAGTTCGGTGAGGCCGTCCCGGTCGGGGCCAGCGCGTCGACGCCCAGCACGTCGACGGCGAGATCGGTGACGATCCGGTGGTATTCGCTCCACAGCAGCTTGAACACCGCCGCTTCCGGGCCGGGCGCGCGACCGGCGATGAGCCCGGTCGCGGTCCGAAGGCCCTGGCAGCGCAGCTGCTCGACCTGGACGTGGCACCAGGCTATCCGGCGGCGAATGTCCGGATCGCCGGTCAGACCGCGCTCACGGATCAAGGCGATGAGGCGGTCGAGTTCACTGCGGAAGCGGATCGGCGCGTGCAACGCCGTTTCGCCGCGCTCGAAGCCGAGCAGCGTCATAGCGACCGACCAGCCTCCGTTGACCTCGCCGACGACGAGTTCCCCGTCGGTCACGGCATCGTCGAAGAACACCTCGTTGAAGTCGGTGTCGCCGGTGATGTTGCGGATCGGTCGGACCTCGACTCCGGGCTGGTCGAGCGGCACGAGCAGCATGCTGATGCCCTTGTGCGGGGCCGCGCCCGGGTTCGTCCTGGCCAGCACGAACATCCAATTCGCTTTGTGCGCCCCGGACGACCACAGCTTCTGTCCGTTGAGGACCCATCGGTCGTCGTCGCGGCGTGCCCGCAGCGCCAGCGAGGCGAGGTCGGAACCTGCTCCCGGTTCCGAGAACCCTTGGGCGAAAACGTATTCGCCGGACAGGATCCGCGGCAGGAACCGGGCGACGAGATTTTCGTCGGCACAGCGGAGCATCGTGTTGCCCAGCATGCTGATCCCGAACGAGTCGTTGTCCGAGCCGGACGGGACCCCGGCGCCCGTCAGTTCTTCGACGAGGACCACCAACGCGGCCGGACTCAGTCCGCCACCGCCGTAGGCGACCGGCCAGGACGGCGCCAGCCAGCCGGCCTCGGCCAAGGCGCGCCGAGTGCCCTTGGCGAACTCTTCCCGCTCTGCCGGCGGCAGCGCGCCAACGCCTCGCCAGCCGTCCGGCACGAGGCCGGCCACGAAAGCCCGGACTTCGGCGCGGAACCGCCGCATGTCGACGTCGTCGGAAAGGTCCATGATCGCCTCCGCAGAATGAGCTCCTGAAGTGCAGGGTTGCGTAGATAGACTCAATAGTCAATGCTCAGTGTCACTACATCGGAGCCAGCGAGTCGCCCTGTGTCTGGAGCCCGGAATGCAGTTCTCACTCACCGAAGAACACGCGCAAGTGGCCGCGACCGTGCGGCAGCTCCTCGCCGACGGCGCTCACAACGCCGACAACGCCAGCAGCGCCGACAGCGCCACAGCGGCCCCCGACCGGCTCAACGGCGACCTTCTCGCCACCCTGGCCAAGCTCGACCTCCTCGGCCTGGCCGTCCCGGAAGCACTCGGCGGCGCCGGGGCGACAACACTCGAACTGGTCGTCCTCGCCGAGGAAATCGGCGCGGCACTGCCTTTGGTGCCGTTCGCCGCGAGCGCCGTCGTGAGCACGCTCGTCCTGGCCGCGCACGAGGAGCCTGAAGCGCATGCCGCGCTCTCCCGGCTCGTCGATGGCACAGCGACGTCGACCACGGCATGGATGACGTTCCCCGGCGAACTACGCACCGGAAGTCCGGCCGGCACGGTGAACCTCCGACTGGCCGATGGTGCCGTCTCCGGCGAACTGGTCGCGATCCCGTTCGGCGCGGACGCCGACTTCCTGCTCGTCTTCGTCAACGACACGACAGCACTGCTCGACCTGACCTCGCCCGGTGTCCGTCGAACGCGAACCGCGTCGTTCGACCTGAGCGAGCCCACTGCCTCGATCAGACTCGACGGGGTTCCGCCGCTGTTCCTGAGCACTCCGGCCCAGACGGCAAAAGCTATTCGGCGAGTGGCGCCCGCCATCCTCACCGCGTTGGCCGGCGAGCTGCTCGGCACGGGGCGTCAAGCCCTCGACAACGCCATCGCCTACGCGAACCAGCGCGAGCAGTTCGGCCGCGTCATCGGATCTTTCCAAGCCCTCAAACATATGCTCGCCGATCGGTACGTCCAGCTCGAAGCCGCGCGGGGGCTCGTGCACTACGCCGCATGGGCTTGTGAAGGGCCTCAGCCCGGCGCCGAACTGGCCGCCCGCGGCGCGCTGGCAGCGGCTTCGGATGCCGCCCTCGCCGCCGCGGCGGACAACCTGCAGACCCACGGGGGCATCGGCTTCACCTGGGAACAGTCGGCCCACCGCTACCTGCGCCGCGCGCGGGCCCGCCGGAGCCTGCTCGGCACCCCGGCGCGGCAGCTCGACCACATCGCCGAGCGGATTCTGACCCCGGCCCGAGGATAAGATCCCGACATGAAACGCACCTCGTTCGCGAAGTGGCCGTGTTCGGTCGCCCGCACCATGAACCTGCTCGGCGACTGGTGGACGCCGCTGGTGCTGCGCGAGGCGTTCTACGGCATCCGCCGGTTCGACCGCTTCCAGAGCGAACTGGGCATCGCGCGGAACACCCTCGCCGACCGGCTCGGCACCCTGGTCGAACAGGGCCTGATGACCAAGGAGCCCTACCAGTCCGACCCGGTCCGCCACGAGTACCTGCTGACCGAGAAGGGCAAGGACTTCTACCCCGTGCTCGCCGCGATGTCGGCCTGGGGCGACCGCTGGCTCGACAACGGCGACGGACCGCCGATCGTCCATCACCACCGGACGTGCGGGCACGACATGCACGCTGAAGTCGTCTGCTCTGAATGCCGCCAGCCGCTCGAAGCCGCCGACGTCGAGCACCGGATGGGGCCCGGTTACCCGGCGAAGATCGCCGCGCTCCCCCAGGTTCAAGCCCGCTTCGCCGCGCAGCGCGCCGAGTAGCGCTTCAGGCTGCGTCGAGGCCAGCGTCGTCGGTGTTGTCGGTGTCGTCGGTGTCATCTGAGGGGACGCGGTAGACGACCGTCGACGGAACCGAAACCCGGTCGCCGAGCGCGCGGCCGAGCACGAGCGCCGAACCGATCAGTCCCAGCGCGCACGCCACAACGAGTAGCCACAACGCCGGCCCGCGGCCGAACAGCAGGGTCGGCTCGGACACCTTCCAGCCGGTCTCGATCGCGCTGACGTAGACCTGCGCGGACCACAGCGCCCCGCCGAGCAGGAACGTCGTCGCGAACGACAACGTGCGCCCGAACGCGAGGACCCTGGGCAACCGCCACCTGGCCGCGACGAGCAGCAGGACGACCGACACCAGCAGGAGCCCGCCCGCGGCGACGACCGGGATCCCGAACTTCGGCACGATGGCGTAGACCCCGGTGCTGTTTCGCCACATCGTGGTGGTGACCCGGTAGCTCTCCGGCGCGGCGGGGCTGCCCAATCCCGGGTTGGCGTAGGTGAAGAACAGCTGGAAAGTGCCCACGACGGCCACCACCGCGGACGCCGTCAGCGCGAACAGCCCGGTCTTCCAGCCGGGGGTCACCTTCGGCTCCAAGTACTCCTGGTATTCCTGGGACTCCGGCAGTTCGCCGACGGGGTCACCTGGGTCGGGCACACGCGTCATGGTTCACAGCTTGCCCTCGGGCGCTGCCGGGTTCAAGGCATCGAACCGGAAAGCCGTTCCACCAACGCCCAGTGCCAGCAGCGCCGCCAGCAGCAGCGCGGGCCACATCGCCACGTGCAGCTGGAGCAGCCCGCCGCCGACCGCGCCCAGCAGCATCGCCCCGATCGCCGCGAGCTTGCGCCACGGATGCGAGCCGGGGCCGCCGGCCAGCCGCGAATCGGCCGCGAACCCGGTCACGATCCGCGTCAGCACGGTCGTGGTCAGGTCCGGCAGGCCGATCTTTTGGACCGTCGCGTTCTGCAGGCCCATGGCCACACCGAGCACGACAAGCAGCGGCTCCGCACCCGAGGGCGTCGCGACGTCGACGGTCGCCGCGAGCACGATCGCCACCACGAGGAGCGGGACCTGGATCATCGCGGCCCGTTTGAGCAGCCGGAACCAGCGGTCCGGCGCGCGGACGGCCAGCCGGCCGCCCAGGAGTGCGCCGAGCAGGAACGAAAAGATCGCCGTGATCGACCCGATCACGGACAGACCTACCCTGCCCGCGACGGCGAAGCCGAGGAACACGACGTTGCCGGTCATGTTGGCGACAAAGACCTGCCCGAGACCGAGGAAGCTCACCGCGTCCACTACGCCGGTGACGACGGTCAGCACCAGGAGCAACCGGCCGACGACAAGGGTGTCGGTGGATTTCGGGGCACTCACTTCGGCGGTCACCGAGCCGAGCCTATCCGGGTACCCGCCGACTGTCCGGTTAGGACCGCCACTGCTCAAGCGCTACTGGGCACTGAAACTGTCGGTCCCTCGACGTAGGGTGAGCGCTGTCGAGGAGGCGCGCCGTGGTGAGAGTGCAGGACCAGGCCTGGCCCGGAAACGTGCTGCCCGAAGAGGACCACGAGTTCGAGCAGGCGATGAAGTCGCTGCTCGTGCGCGCCCACTGGCTGGACGCTCCGACCCGGGAGATCCGCACCGAGCTGCGGAAGTGGTTTGAGGCCGGTTACTCCGTCGACGCGATCCTCGTCGCGCTGGATCGCACCCCCGCCAACGTGCGGCAGCGGCCCCGGGACAAGAACGAGGACCTGCACCGGTACCTGCGCAGCAGGCTTCGGGCCTGGTACGAAGACGATCCCGACGCGCTGCTCGGCACCGTGGTCCGCCCGCCGCGGCCCGGGATGAGCATGCGGCAGTGGTGGACGATCGCCCGGCGCAACGAACAGCGGTCCGCGGTCCGCAAGACCGCGCCCGTCCTTACCGAAGCCGGCAGAAAAGCCCGCGAGCAGGCCCTTGAGCAGTCACGGAGCAAGCGGCGAGACCCGGTGTCCGATGCCCGCGAGAAGGACCGCACGAACCGTGCCGCACTCGACAGCCTCCTGCTGCCCGGTGCGCCGGTCCCCCCAATCCCCGCCGCGCCCGCCCTGCTGCCGCCGACCGGGCGAACAGCCGGGCGGATGGTCGCGGCCTACGCCGGCAGCCGGGCGGCCATCGCCCACGATCCCCGCGTACGGCGCCTCGTCGAGCGTCTGGTCGGCGAGCGACGCGGACCGACAGAGGCCGAACGCCAGGTGCTCGCGAACGCCGTCAAGGACGCCCGTCGCCGGGCGGCCCTCGGCGCGCTCGAAGCGGCGGGTTCGGAGGTCGGCGACGACGTCGGCCTGCTCAGTGACGAAGGATGGCGGATCCTGACCTACCTGGACCGCGCGATGGCGACCTCGCTCCCCCTCGACGCCATGATGGTCGTCCTGGACATGTCCGTCCGCGATGCCGCCGGCGACCCCGCCTAGCGCAGCTCGGATGGCGGCCGCTAGCGGCGCTAGCTTCCCTGTCGGTCCCTCAGGGTCACTCCTGTGGCGTTGAACGCCACAGAGGTGGCCCTGAGGGGGGGTCCTGCCGCGGGCGTCACAGGCGGAGGAGGGCGCTCGCCGTATCAGGGACGCTGTGACCTGTCGTGAAGGCCACCTTCACGGCGTAAGGCGCACTCAACTAGGCCTTCACAACGTCTCTGCCCTGCCGAAACTGCCTTCACGAGTGGGGGACGCCCTAGCGCCGGCGCAGGCCGTTCAGCAGGGTCTCGATGGTGCCGGTGATGACGGTGTCGACGGCACGGTCGCCGATCATGCCGCTCGTGATCACCGCGGCCAGCCCTTGCAGGGTGGCGAGGACGGCCATCGCGACCCGGTCGGGATCGGCACTGTCGATCTCACCCTCGGCTTGGGCGTCGGCGATCAGTTTCGACGGCGCTGCGAACGCCCGGTCGTTCGCCTCGCGGAGCTCGGGCACGTCCGCCCGGTCTTTCCTGGCGAACATCAACTCCAACAGCGCCGGATGGCGCGTCGCGAACTCGACATAGGCGCGCGCGAAGGCGACCAGGCGCGCGCCGAAGTCGTCTTTCCGCACGCCCAGTACGTCGTCGAGACGCCGTCCCAGCCGTTCTAGCCCATACACGGCCAACGCGTCGAGCAGCGCCTGCTTGTCCGGGAAATGCTGCCGTGGCGCGCCATGGCTGACACCCACCTCCCGCGCCAGCTCACGCAGCGAAAGTCCGCCAACGCCGGTCGTCTCGAGTTTGCGCTCGGCGCATTCGAGCAGCGCGGCGCGCAGATTGCCGTGGTGGTAGCGCGCAACCGTCTCCGCCATGGGAGACAGCCTAGCCCTATCTAGTCATTGACTACAATCTAGACGGTGACTACATTGGCGACTGTGGCCGATCATCCCGGTCGGCCTCGGACATCCAAGGACTCGCCATGACCAAGACCTGGTTCATCACCGGCGCCGCAGCCGGGCTCGGCTACCAGCTCACCTCTCTGCTTCTGGCGCGCGGCGAACGCGTCGCCGCGACCTCGCGGAACAGCGAACCGCTGAAGACGCTGGCCGACGAGCACGGCGACAGGCTGTGGACGGCCGCGCTGGACGTCACCGACACGCCGTCGATCCGCCGGGTCGTCGACAGCGCTGCCGCACGGTTCGGCCGGCTCGACGTCGTCGTGTCCAACGCGGGGTTCGGCGTGCTCGGCGCGGCCGAAGAGGTCTCCGACGAGCTGTTCCGGCGCCAGCTCGACGTCAACCTCGTCGGCTCGATCCAGCTGGCCAGGGCGGTCCTCCCCCACCTGCGTGCCCAGGGCGGCGGCCGCATCGTGCAGCTGTCGAGCTCGGGCGGTCGCGTCGGAGATCCGGGGATGAGCCTGTACAACGCGACCAAGTTCGGGATCGAGGGCTTCTACGAGTCGGCCGCGATCGAACTCGCGCCCTTCGGCATCGAAGTCACCCTGGTCGAACCCGGCGGCACCCGGACCGGCTTCAACGCCAACCTCGCGCTCGCGGAGCCGATTCCCGCCTACGAAAACGGGATCCTCGGTCAGCTCCGCGGCATGCTCAGCGGCGCCGCCGACCCCGAGTTCCTGCGGCAAGCCGTTCCGGGCGACCCCGTCAAGATCGCCGCAGCGATCATCGACTCGGTCGCGATCTCACCGGCACCACGGCGCATCGTCCTCGGCAGTGGGGCGTATGCCGCTATCGGTGCCACGCTGCGCGACCAGCTCGAGGCGCTCCGGGCGCAGCACGATCTCGCCCACAGCACGGATTCCGACGACGTCGTCAGTTCTCGCGCGTGACCGGCCTTCCGTCCAGATGGAAGGATCACGGCATGGAACGCGTGCTCGGAATCGGTGGCTACTTCATCCGCGCTTCGGACCCGGCTGCCCTGGGCGCCTGGTATCGGAACTGCCTCGGCCTCGATGCCGATGAGCACGGCCGGTGGAACCAGGACCCGGGCCCCACCGTCTTCGCGCCGTTCGAGGCCGGGACCGACTACTTCGGTTCCCGTTCCCAGCAGACCATGCTCAACTTCCGGGTCCGCGACCTGGACGCCATGCTCACCCAGCTCCGCGGCAAGGGCGCCGACGTCGCCGACGAGACCCAGGAGATGGAAGGCGTCGGCCGCTTCGGCTGGGTCACCGACCCCGAGGGCAACCGCATCGAGCTCTGGCAGGCCGTCTAGCGCTCGAACAGTGCCTTCGCCACCGCACGTCGACGCGTGACGTGTTGCAGAACGTCCGTGCTGTCAAGGAACTGGTCGACCGCGCCGGTCGGCGGAAGGCTCCGGATCGTTTCGTCGCTGATCGTGGGGAGGAGGGCCGCGGCGAACCGCTCGGCGTGCAGGACCTGGAACGGGCGGCCGTAGTACGGCCGCGTCGCCGGGTCGACGAACTCGGTGAGGCCGAGCTCGTTGTGCAGGCCGGCGACGATCTCGTAGGCATCGGCGAGACGTTGTTCGCGATCCCTCCACGAGCTCGCGACCAGAACGTTTCGCAAGACCGGCGCGAGTTCGACGGCGGCGGGCAGCCGCGCGAACGCGCTGCCGAGCCACTTGCCGTAGGGCGGGTATCGGCGCGCCATGAGCAGGCACAGGCGCATCAGGTCCCGGACGAGCCTCGCCGCGACGACCGCCGACCCGAGTTCGTCACCGACCTCGCGGGTGCGCCCGGCGAACGCCTCCTCCTGGCTGACGCGTTGCCATTGGCAAGCCAGCACATACCGCCAGACGTCGTCGGGGTACCAGTCGAGGCGGTGACGGATCGGGGCGAGTACGTCGAGCCCGTCGTGGAAGACCGCACCCGCGGTGACTTCGGCGAGCGACTGGGTCGACGTCGCGAGCCAGTCGAAGGTGCCGACCGGGCCGTCGGGGCTGAACCCCAACTGCCCGGTGAACCACTTCGCCGGCTCGGTCACGACGACGGCGGACCTGACGTCGGCCGACAGCCGTTCCGTCAGGAGGACGTCGTAGTCGTGTCGGTGTCCGGCAGTGAAGAACAGCTGGACGCGGGGTCCCCAGTCGTGGTCCGTCGACCGCGCCGTGTCGAACCCGAGCACCTCCGACCCCGGCCCGAGCAGCGCGGCCGAGTGGCGCTCGTCGAGCAGCGGCCGGACCTCGTCATGATAGAACCGGCGCGACAGGTCCGCACCGGAAACGAACAGCTCACCCATACCCGGTGATGCTGCCGCCCACCCCAGCTCCCCGCCACGGGTTTATTGGCCGAAGGAGTACCTCAGGTCGGCGTTGATCAGCTGGTTGACCCGCTTGCGCGGGTGCCCCAGCAGCCCCTGATCAGGCATCGGGTCGTCGAGGAACAGCGTCCACCGCAGCTCGGTACCTTGGCCCGTCCGATCCGGCGGCAGTTCGAAACGCACGAGGGCGTCCGGTCGTTCGGTCCACAACGACGACCACACGACGAGGGCGGGCTCCTGGGCTTCGACGACACGGGGGCGCTGCTCGCCGTCCCGCAGGTTCAGCCACGGACGCCCCCGGTCCCGGTCCGGCTCGGTCAGGGCTTCGAAGACCACCCGGGGCGGCGCGGGCTGGCCGCGCTTACGGCTCCCCGCTTCCAGCATGATCGACAGCGTACGCCCGCGAGCCAGCCGCCACGGAAAGGACGGCGAGCTCGTGAACTACCGGCTCAGCTCTCGGCTGTGGAGTACGAGTGGGCGCCGGTGCCGGCCAGCTTGCCGCCGTCGACGATCAGGTACTCGTCGCGGATGGGCGTGCCATCGAACCAACTCTCCAAGATCTCGCGGGTGCCATTGGCATAGCGGGTCTGCGCGGACAGCGAGGACCCGGAGATGTGGGTGGTCATGCCGTTGTGCGGCATCGTCCGCCACGGGTGGTCGGCGGGCGCGGGCTGCGGGGCCCAGACGTCGCCCGCGTAACCGGCCAGCCGCCCCGACTCCAACGCCTCCACCACGGCGTCGCGGTCGCAGATCGCTCCGCGCGCGGTGTTGACCAGGTAAGCGCCGCGCTTCATCGTGTCGAGCAGCTTCTTGTCGAAGAGCCCCTCGGTCTCCGGGTGCAGCGGCGCGTTGATGGTGACGACGTCGCAGTGCGGGACCATGTCGGCGGCGTCCGGGTGATACGTCAGGCCGTACTCCTTCTCGACCGACGCGGGCAGGCGGTGCCGGTCGGTGTAGTGCAGGTGCACGTCGAACGCCTTGAGCCGGCGCAGGATCCCGAACCCGATGCGGCCTGCCGCGACACTGCCGACGTGCATGCCTTCGAGGTCGTAGGAGCGGGACACGGCGTCGGCGATGTTCCAGCCGCCTTCGACGGCGATCTTGTGCGCCGGGATGTAGTCGCGGACCAGCGCGAGGATCATCATCACCGCGTGCTCGACGACGCTGTTGCTGTTGCTGTAGGTGATCTCGGTGACAGTGATCCCGCGGTCGATGGCGGCGGCGAGGTCGACGTGGTCGGAACCGATGCCCGCGGTGATCGCCAGCTTGAGGTTGGCGGCCTTGGCGATGCGCTCCTTGGTCAGGTAGGCGGGCCAGAACGGCTGCGAGATCACGATGTCGGCGTCGACCAGCTCCCGCTCGAACACCGAGTCGGGCCCTTCCTTGTCCGAGGTCACCACCAGGGTGTGGCCGAGTCCTTCCAGGAACGCGCGAAGGCCGAGCTCCCCGGACACGCTGCCGAGCAGGTGCCCGGAGGTGAAGTCCTGCGCCTTCGGGCTGGGCAGCGTCTGGCCGTCGGGGTAACCCTCGATGACGGGAAGATCGTCACGGGCGTACGACCGGGGATACCCCGTGATCGGGTCTTCGTACAACACGCACAGAACCTTCGCCATGACGCCACTCCCTTGTTCGCGTTGACCTGGTGACGTCTACGTTTCCGCTGATGAACACGCGGGTCAAAGCGTTTGTACCTGTCGCGGCATAGGCTCCGCCTATCAGCGGACCCGCTCGGTGACGACCCGGTCGAGGGTGGCCCGGACGTCGATCTGGCGGGCGATCTCGATCAACGCCCTGGCAAGGACCGGCTCCGGCTCGCGACGGGCGATGACCAGCCCGATCCGGGGCGCGAACGGCGCGCCGTGCAGCCGCAGCGCCCGCATCCCGGCGGGCACGCCGAACATGTGCAGCCACGCGTGCGAGATGACGCTGTACCAGCTGCGGGTCGCGACGTGGGCGTACAGCGCGGCCACGGAATCGGTTTCGATCGCCGGGGCCACCGTCACGCCCGTCGCCGCGAAGATTTCGTCAAGAATGCGCCGGTTGCGCATCTCCTGGCTGAGCAGGCACAACGGCACCGCGGCGGCCTGCGCCCAGGTGGCCTTGCCGTCGCGAGCGAGGTCGCTGTCGGCAGGCGCGAGCAGCAGGTAGTGCTCCTCGTAGACAGGCAGTCGACGCACCGGCCCCAGCGGCTCGTCATCGAGGTACGTCAGCGCGATGTCGAGTTCGAACTCCGCCAGCCCGTGGGCGATCTCCCGCGAGGACAGCGACCGCATCGACACGCGGGCGTGCGGATGCCGCTGACAGAAAGGTGCTGTGAGCAGCGAAACCACGGTCAGCGACGTCGGGATGACCCCGATCCGCAGGCTGCCGGTGAGGCTCTTCCGCATGGCGGCGAGGTCGTCGTTCAGCCCGTCGCGCTCGGCCAGTATCCGGTGCGCCCACAGCAGGACCCGCTCGCCTTCGGGCGTCAGGCCGTCGAACCGGCGGCCGCGCCGCACCAGCGGTGTGTCCAGTTCGCGCTCCAGCGTCCGGATCGCCTCGGACAACGACGGCTGCGACACGTGACACGCCAGCGCCGCCCGGCCGAAATGGCGTTCCCTGGCCAGCGCGACGAGGTATTCCAACTGGCGTAACAGCACACCTCAGGATGTCCTACCTCCGCCGCCGGAGTCCACCTTGACTTCACGTTAGGTCGAGGTAGGAGACTGGCTGGGGTAACTGACCGGACCGACCCGCCGAGAGGAAGCCGATGCCCGACCCCAGGACACCCTTCACCCCGATCGAGATCGACTACCTGGCGACCCAGCGGCTCGGCAGGCTCGCGACCGCGCAGCCGGACGGAACACTGCAGGTCAGCCCGGTCGGCTTCGGTTACAACGCCGAACTGGGATGTATCGATATCGGCGGCTACAACATGTCCTCCAGCCGGAAATACCGCAACGTCGAAGCGGGCGGTCCGGTGGCCTTCGTCGTCGACGACCTCGCGTCGATCGAACCGTGGCGGGTGCGGTGCCTGGAAATCCGCGGTGTCGGCGAGGCCGTCGAGACGCCGGAAGACTCGGCCGCCGGAATGGCCGGCCCGATCATCCGCGTCCACCCGCGGCGGATCATCAGCTTCGGGATCGGCGACCTCGACACCGAGCCGCACGCGTTGCGGGCGCATATCCGCGATGTGAACTAAGCGGGCATCTGGGCCACGGCGAAGGGGACTTTCCTCGCACTCGACTCGAGCGGGTGAGGGAAGTCCCCTTCGCTGTAAGGGTATTCAGCCGAACCGAGTATGGTCGGAGACAGCCAGCGTCACCCGGGCTGCCGCTGAATGTCCACTTAGGAGGTAACCAATGACGACGAGCGAAAGCCACCCGGAATCGGTGTCTTTGCGAACCGACTTCGAATTGAGCTGGCGTGGCTTCGCCCGGAAAGAAGTCAGAAGTTATCTCGCGACCGTCGAAGAGGAGATGGGGGCGCTCACCGCCGACCTCGAAGCGACGGCCGCGCACGCGCGGATGCTGGCACGCCGGGTGGAGGAGCTTCTCGAGGAGAACGGCGAGCTCCACACGAAGATCGACTGCATCAGCCGCGTGCCGATCGAGCCGGACGCGTTGCAGGCGCGGTCCAGGCGCATGATCGAGCTCACCCGTGAAGAGGCCGTGGAGATCAGGGCTGAGGCGCAGGCCGCCGCTGATCGGTTGCGGGAGCAGGCCGAAGAGGCTGTCGCGCACGCCGAGCGGCGCCGCCGTCAGGCCGACAGCGACTTCGACGACGCGATGGCCGTCCGCCGCGCCGAGGCGATGGCCGCGATCGCGCAGCGCGAAGCGGCCGCGCGAGCCCAGGCCGAGGCGCTGCTGCTGAAGGCCGCTGAGCAGGGCGAGCGCGTCGTCGCCGAAGCGAAGCAACGCGCGAACGCCGCGAACGAGCTCCGTGCACGCTTCACCGCGCAGCTGGAAAACTGCCAGCAGGTACTCGACCAGGCCCTGCCGCTGCTCGATCCCGTCCCCGGCGAAACCGGGCTCGACCTGCCGACCCAGCGCGCGGTCCGGCTGTCGGTCCAGGACACCGTGCCGATCAAACCGCTGACCTCGAGCCGGTCACCCCGCACCTAGGTCGGCAGAGGGTCCGCACGCGTGCGACCGGCCCGGGATCCCCGAGCCGGTCGCGCGTGGCGTACCCAGTGTCCTGCTAGTTGGTCTTGTTCAGCACGTCCTTGCTCTTCTGCTGCATTTCGGGGAACACGTCGTCGTTGCGGCCGTGGGCGAAGTACGCCTCGAACAGCGGCTGGAGCGCGTCCTGGACCGCCGCGCCGTTGCCGTAGACGACCGCCGGGTGGATTACGCCGGTCTTCAGCGCGTTGTTGAACGTCGAAAGGTCGACGCCCTGAGCCGCCTGCGCCTTGGTCGCGGCGTCCATCGAAGCCGGGATCGACGGGAAGAACGACCCCGAGGCCGACGCCATCGTCTGGCAAGCTTCCGAGCCCATGTACGCGACCCACTTGAACGCCAGGTCCGGGTTCTTCGTCCCGGCCCAGATGTTGTTGCCGTTGGAGTTGCCCGGCACCGCGCGGGTCTTGCCGTCCGGTCCGAGCACGGTCGGCGCAATGCCGACCTTCACCCCCGGGATCTTCGCGTACTGCGACGCGGACCAGGAGCCGTCGGTCTCCATCGCGACCTTGCCCGTGCCCATCAGGTCGGTGTTGCTGACGGTCGACGCCCCGCTCCCGTTCGCGACCAGCGTGATGTTCGGAGCGAACCCGCGGTCGGACAGCGAACGCACGTAGTCCATGGTCTTGATGAACCGCGGGTCGTTGTACTCGAAGGTGGTCGGCCAGGTGACCTTGTCACCCAGCTTCCAGCCCGTCGTGGAGACGAACGAGGTCCACGTCGTCTGCCCGATGAAGTCCTTCGACCCGAGCAGGCCCATCCCGTAGGTCGCGACCTGGGTCTTGTCGAAACCGGGCTGGTCGCCGCGGACGCCCAACTTGTCGATGGTCAGGTGGGCGACCATCTTGTCGAAGGTGCCGCCGTTGTCCGGGTTCCAGTCGAGGTTGTCGACGTCGGCCTTGGTATAACCGGCCTTGGTCAGCGCGTCGGTGTTGTAGTAGAGCCCGGTCGCGGCCCAGTCCAGCGGCAAGCCGTACTGCTTGCCGTCGGTGTACTTCCACGCGTCGACGCCGACGGAGAACTTCTTGAGGTCGAAGTTGGTCTTGGCGATCTGGTCGTCGAGCGGCAGCAGCTGGTGCTGGTTGGCGTAGGCCTGGAAGTACTGGACGCTGTTCTGGAAGGCGTCCGGCGCACTGCCGGCGACGAAGCCCGCGGTCAGCTTGGTGAAGTAGTCATCGACGGCGTACTGCGAGATGGTGACCGTGGTGCCAGGGTTCTCCTTCTCGAAAGCGGTCGCGCACGACTTGTAGGCGGCGGCCTGCTTGTCGTCCCAGGTCCACCAGTTGACGGTGTTCCCGGAGGCGCCGCTGTTCGACGAACAGCCCGAGATGATCGCCACCGAAAGGGTGGCCAGCGCGATGGCTGCCAGCTTGGGAATTCTCATTTTTCCTCGTTTCCTCACGTTGTGCCAGAGAGCGCCGCGATGCCGATCGGGTGGTCATGCCGGAGCAGGGACCGGAAAGCGGGCAGGATGATCGCCAGGTCGTCGGCTCCGCCGGCGTCGTGGCCGTTGTATTCCCAGACGTTGATGCGCTTTTCCCCCGCGTAGCGGTGGTAGGCACCGAAGGCCGTCGACGGCGGGCAGATGTAATCCATCAGCCCGGCTGAGAACCACGCCGGTGCGCGACCGCGGCCGGCGAAGCCGATCCCGTCGAAGTACGAGAGCGTCTCGAAGACCTTGTCCACCGACTTCCGCCGCGCGGCGAGGAAACCGGTGATCTCCGAGTAGGGCGCGGTGCCGGTGATGCGGGTCGCCCGGCGGATGTCGCACAGGAACGGAGATTGTGTGTAGAGCGCGGCCACGTCGGGAACCAGCCCGGCCGCGGCCAGCGCGATCCCGCCGCCCTGGCTGTTGCCGACGACGGCGACCCGTTCGCGGTCGACGGCGTCGAAGCTGCGTACCGCCTCGATCGCCCTGACCGCGTCGGTGAACACGCGCCGGTAGAAGTAGGTCTCCTTGTCCTCGATCCCGCGGGTCAGGAACCCCGGGTACGACGGGCCGCTGCCGACCGGGTCTCCGGTGGCTCCGCCCGCGTAGTCGCCGCCCTGCCCGCGGGTGTCCATGAGCAGGTGCACGTAGCCGGCCGACGCCCACAGCAGGTCTTCCATGGGAGCGCCGCGCCCGCTCGCGTAGCCGTGGAACTGCACGATGGCGGGCAACGGGCCTTCGCGGTCCTTCGGCATCCTCAGCCAGGCTCGGACGGGGTGTCCGCCGAAGCCGGCGAACGTGACGTCGTAGACGTCGATCGTCTGCAGGTGCGCCTCGACGGGCACCACGTGGGCGTCGAGGTCGAACTCCCTCGCCGACGCGCAGGTCGTGCGCCAGAACTCGTCGAAGTCCTCGGGCTCCTCGTAATCGCTGCGGTAGTGCCAGAGCTCGGGCAGGTCCATATCGGTCAACATGGCTGGTCGCTCATCCCCTCGCCTCGGCGTGCCGGCGAAGGGCCGGGTCGAGCCGGACCTCCTGCCCGGCCTCGACCGACACTTCCGCGGTCCGCTCGCGGTAGGCCACCGACGTCGTGCGGTCCGCGCCGAGGCTGCGAATCGTGAGGTCGGTGAGCTCCCCGGCGCGCCAGACCAGGTCGACCTCCAACCCACCTCGGCAGCGAAGCCCGCGGGCCGACCCGTCAGGCCATTCCGCCGGAAGGGCCGGGAGCACTCGCAGCACTGTGCCGTGGCTCTGCACGAGCATCTCGGCGAGCGCCCCCGTGAACCCGTAGTTGCCGTCGATCTGGAACGGCGGGTGGGTGCTGAGGAGGTTGGGCAGCAGACCGCCCCATTCCGAGCCGTCGACAGCCGCGTACCTGGTCGGGTCGCCCGGCAACGGCCGCGTCGCCTCCAACAGCAGCTCACGCGCGGTGCCGGCGTCGCCGAGCCGGGCGCGCAGCGCGACCTTCCACGCCCACGACCAGCCCATCGCGCCGGGACCGCGCCGGTCGAGGAGGTTCCTTGCGGCCACGGCGAGTTCCGGCGTCACGGCCGGGTCGATCTGATCCAGCGGGTAGAGCGCGACCATCTGCGACATGTGCCGGTGGGTCGGGTCCTGCTCGGTGAAATCGTCGACCCACTCCTGGAGCCAGCCACCCGGGGTGATCGCCGGCGGGCGCAGGCGCGGGAGTGCCGCCTCGATCTCGGCACGCACCGCGTCGTCGATGCCGAGCACGTCGGCGGCCTTCAGACACCGGGTGAACAGGGCCCGGATCAGGGACATGTCCATCGCCACCGAGTACGTGAGCGACTCCGGCCCGCCCGCGGCCGACACGAAGAGGTTCTCCGGCGACGTGGACGGGATGGTGTCCAACCAGCCGTCTTCGCCGTCCACCAGCCAGTCGAGGCAGAACTCGGCACACCCCCGGAGCAGTGGCCAGCCCCGCTCGCGCAGGAACGCGGTGTCGAGGGTGAACTCGTAGTGGTCCCAGACGTGCTGGACCAGCCAGACCCCGCCCATCATCCAGATCGCCCACGACGGGTTGCCGTGTCCCCTGCCGACCGGCAGCGCCCAGCCCCACATGTCGGTGTTGTGGTGCCCGACCCACCCGCGCGCGCCATAGAGTTGACGCGCCACCTGAGTGCCGTTGTCCGCGAGCTTGTCGAGCAGGTCGAACAGCGGCGCATGGCACTCGCTGAGGCCGGTGGTCTCGGCGGCCCAGTAGTTCATCTCGGTGTTGATGTTGGTCGTATAGTTCGACGACCAGGCGGGCCTCAGATCGGCGTTCCAGATGCCCTGCAGGTTCGCCGGCGGCCCGGAGCCGGGACGCGAAGACGACGCGAGCAGGTATCGCCCGAGCTGGAAGATCACGGTCGCGGTCAGCAGCTCGTCGTTGCCGGACAGGATGTCGGCGGCCACGTCGAAAGTGCCCGCCCGCCGCGTCCCGATCTCGACGGTGGTCGTGCCGAGCAGCGAACGGAGATCGGCTTCGTGCGAGCGGAGCAGCTCGTCCGTCCCGACAGCGAGAGCGTCGGCAGCGAGAGCTTCAGCCGCCTCCAGGTGCCCTTGTCGCGAAGACACCGGTTCAACCGAACCCGCCCAGACATCCGCGGCGCTGGTCGACGTCGAGAAGGTCAGCAACGCATGCGTCATCCCGGTGACGGTCGCGACGCCGGCCTCGGTGGTCAGCCGCCCGTCGGTGTCGATCCGCAGGGCCATCGCGGCGAACGGGTCATACGAGCCGGTCGGAGTGTCCGCGTAGCGCAGCGGCTCGGCGATGCCTTCTTCGTGCCTCGGCGCGCCGTCGACGGGGACATCGACGCCGAGCGAGAGCCCGGCCCGGTCGGTTACCTGGTGCGCGATCCTCAGCGGGGACGACAGCTCAAGTCGCATGTCGACGGTCCCGGCTTCCACCGCTACGGACACGCAGACCGCCTGCGCCGGACGGCTGACCCAGGTGGACCGTCGGACGGCCTGGCCACCGAAGTCGAGGTCCTCGGCGACAACACCGTTATCGAGGTTCAGCGTGCGGCCGCCGTAGTGCGCCTCTCCTTCGGCGTCGAGCGACATCCAGAGGTCCGCGAACGGCAGGTATTCCTGGCTGTACGGACCTTCGAACGACATCAGCAGCGATTCGGCGCGCCGGTAGTCGGCGTTCCGGATCGCCGCGCGGACCTCGCCGAGCCGGTCCGGTCCGGCCCCGGCGGCGAGGACGTCGGCGAGTGCGGTGGCCGGGCCGTCCGGAGTGCCCGACCACACCGTCGCGTCGTTGAGCTGCCAGCGACTCCGACCGGTGCCGCCGAAGACCATCGCGCCGAGTCTGCCGTTGCCGACCGGTGCCGCTTCGACCCAGCTCGCCGCGGGGTCCGGCCACGCGAGCCGGAGGTCGTCTGGAGCGTCTGCCTGGTGGTTTGTCATTTGAGCCCGCTGAACCCGATCGAGTTGACGATGCGCTTACCGAAGATCATGAAGAGCAGCAGCATGGGGAACGCGGAGATCAGCGTCGCCGCCATCAACCCCGCCCAGTCCGGCGAGGCCTGGGGCGAGGACTGCTTGAACACCCCCAGTGCCAACGTCAGCGGCCGCACGCTGTCGTCGTTGGCGACCAGCAACGGCCAGAAGTAGTCGTTCCAAGTGGTGATGAAGGTCAGGAGCGACAGCGTCGCCATGGGCGCCGCGGACATCGGCAGGATCATCCTGAAGAAGATCCGCATCGGACTCGCGCCGTCGATGATCGCGGCTTCCTCGATCTCCGTACTCAACCCCAACATGAACTGGCGCAGGAAGAAGATGTTGAACGCCGAGAAGAACGCACCCGGCAGGATCAGGCCGCCGAACGAGTTGGTCAGGCCGAGGTCCTTCACCAGTACGAAGTTCGGCAGCAGGGTGAGCACCTGCGGCACCATCAGCGCCGTCAGCAGGATCGAGAACACCGCGTTGCGGCCCTTCCACTGCAAGCGGGAGAAGGCGTAGGCCGCGGCGGCGGAGAAAAACACGATGAGAACAGTCAGCGAGGTCGCGTAGATCATCGAATTCCGCAGGTATAGCGCGGTGTTCAGCGAAGCTCCGGAACCGCCCTGCGCCGCGGCTTCGGCGGTACTCGCCAAGCCGAGCGCGCGTTTGAACGCTCCGAGGGTGAAGCCCACCGGAAGCGGCGACGACGGGTCGGTCGTCAGCGCGTAGTTGTTCGACAGGGCCGTGCGGAGGATCCAGTAGAACGGGAAGAGCGTCACGACCACGATGACGGTGATGTACCCCCAGGCGACGGCTCGCCCTGCTGAGAAGCTCCGCCGACGCCGTGCCGTGTGAGGCACGGGCGCTGTGGTGACAGCCATAGCCAGGCCTCCTTAGTTCGTGTCGGTTTCGTTGGCACGGGTGAGCCGCAGCTGCGTGAAGGTGATCGCGATCATCACCACGAACAGGGCCAGCGACATCGTCGCGGCGTAGCCGAAGTCGAACTGGCTGAACGCCTTGTCGTAGATGTACATCTGGAGCACGTTGGACGCGTTCGCCGGGCCACCCTTGGTCGTCACCTGGACGATGTCGAAGATCTGGAAGGCGTTGATGATGGTCAGGATCACGACCATGGTGAGAATGGGGCGCAGCAACGGGACCGTGAGCCGGCGGAACATCTGGATCTCGGTGGCGCCGTCGATCCGGCCCGCCTCGTAGACCGTCGGCGGGATCGTCTGCAGTCCGGCGAAGATGAGGACCGCGTTGTAGCCCATGTACTTCCAGATGTTGATCGCCGCGAGCGACGGCACCGCCCAGTTCCCGTTGCCGAAGAACAGGATCGGGTGTCCGGTCAACTTGGTGATCAGCACGTTGAGGATGCCGAGCTGCGGGTCGAGCATCCAGGACCAGACGACCGCCGCGACCACGCCGGAGATGAGGAACGGCAGGATGATCATGCCGCGGACCACAGTGGACTTGGTGAGCCGGTGCAGGACCACCGCGGTGGCCAGCGAGATCAGGATCCCGAAGACGACCGACAGCACGACGAAGTAGACGGTCACCCAGAGCGAATGCCAGAAGACGTCGTCGTGGATCAACTCGGTGAAGTTGGCGAGCCCGATCCACTTGGGCGGGCTGAGCACGTGGAAATCGGTGAAGCTCAGATAGATCCCGCGGATGGTCGGATAGGCGAAGAACACCGCGAACCCGAGAATGGCCGGCGAAATGAGCAGCCAGGCCAAGGGGGCGTCGTGCCGGTGGGCCGCGGACGTGCGCTGGTGCTGCTGGCTCTTGCGCCTTTTCCGCCGCCACGGAGCCGGTGAGCCGGCGGGAACGGCTTGGGCTTTGGCGACCGGGAGTCCGACAGGTACGAGCGGGCCCGTCTCAGACGTCGTCGCCACAGCACACTCTCCTTTGAGTAGAAAACTTTCTCGAACCCGCTGGTAGGGGCTGGGGGTTCCCGAGCGGGCGGTGTCCCGACTGCCGTCGTGACAGTCGGGACACCGCTGGTCCTCTCGCGGATTACAGGGTGATCTTGTCCACGTCGTAGACGTATCCGTTGGGGTTGCCGAACTTCAGCGTGTTCGCACCCGCCTTGAGCTGGACGGGCACCGTGACGGACTGGGCCGTACTCCAGTCGTTGTTGTTCGACCCGGCGACCGGCAGGTTGAACGGTGTGCCGTTCACGGTGACGACGGCGATCCGGCTCGAATCGGCGTCCACATAGGACAGCGTCATCAGGTAGGTTCCGGCCGCCGGCACGGTGACGCCGTTGAACGTCATCGAACCGCCGCCACCGATGTTGCCGACCTTGTTGCCGCCGGAGCACCCGGCACAGCTGACGACAGACGCGCCGCCGTCCAGGGTGTTCGTCGCGGCTTCCGCCTCGTAGGACACCGCGCCATCGGTAGCCGGCGTCGTGACGCCGACTGCCTTGCTGGCCGGCGAGCGCAGCCCGAAGCCATCGGTTGCCACCACGGTGAACTGGTACCCGGTCCCCGGCTTGAGGCCCGAAACCGTAACGGTGGTGCCCTTCGTGAACGCGACCTTCTTGCCGCCCGCGTAGACGTCGTAGCCGGAGATCTTGCCGATGCGGTCACCCGACGGGTCCCATGCCAGCGAAACGCTCGACGGGGTCGACGCGGTGCCGTGCACGTTCACCGGCAGCGTCGGGGTGAAGCTGTTCCACGGGGTGATGCGGAGCAGCTTGGAACCGTGGGCAGGCAGGTCGGCGCTGTAGCTGCCGAACGCGTTGCCGACGTCGCTGCGGCTCCACAGGTCACGCACGCCGGCGCCACCGCTGATGCCGAGGTCGCTCCAGTTGGCGGTGACGTTCGCCGGCGCGGCACCGTTGTTGAACAGTGCCACGGTGTAGCTGCCGTCGGCGTTGCGGTTGGACCAAACCTGCTGGTCGGAGGTCTGACTGACCGGCTTGGCCGGGGTGCCGGCCTGGTCGACCGCGATGACCTCGTCGTTGGTCAGCAGCTTGACCCCGTAGTCGTCCAGCTTCGTCAGGTCGTCACCCACGTACAGCGGTGCCGCCTCGATGGCCCACAGCGTCATGTAGCTCTGGCGCTCGGCTTCGGTGAGGCCGTCCATCTGGCCGTTGCCGACGTCGAGCGAGTCGAGGTTGTTCCAGTGGCCGGGGCCGGCGTCGGGGATCCACTGCACGACGTCGTACCAGCGCTGCTTGACCGAGTTGTCCCAGGTCACGATGGTGTCGCAGTAGCACTCGACGTCGGTGTCGATCCGCCAGCCGTTGGAGTACTTCTTCCACGTGTCGGCCTGGTTGTGGCTCAGCGCCCACGAGATCGTGAACTGGATGGACCGTCCGGTCTGCTTCAGCGCCTGCGACCACGCGGCGATGTCGGCCGTGTTGTCGTAGTTGGCGCCGCCCTTAAACGAGCCTGGGCCGACGCCGTCCATCTTGAGGAAGTCGACGTTCCAGCCGGCGAAGACGTTCGCGATCGAGTTCGCGTAGGCCTGGGCGCAGGGGCTGCTGTAGTCGATCTTGTAGTTGGTGTCCCAGCCGTTGGTCAGCCGCAGGTCCGGGTAGACGATGTCCCTGGTCGTGCAGCCGGTCGCGCCCTTGATGACGTTCTTGCCGCCGCCGTAAGCCAGCGGGTCGAGGCCGACGGCGAGATAGATGCCGAGCTTCAGCCCCTTCTTGTGCGCGTAGTCGGCGATGTACTTGATGCCGTCGGGGAAGGTCGACGCCTTCGCGAACGGCAGCCCGTTGACGTCGTAACCGCCGAGCCAGCCCGCGTCGATGTTGACGAAGTTGTAGCCGTGCGACTTCAGCTTGTCCGCCAGGACGTCCGTCTGCTGCAGCACGTGCTGCTCGGTGAGCCAACTCGCCGAGCCAGTGGGGTTGACGCCCGGGTAGTTGGTCGATTCCAGGCTCCAGCTGCTCCAACCCATGTAGGGGGTCTTCGCGAGATTGCTGTACTGGGCCGTGTTCTGCCCGGCGTCCGCCGAGGGCGCGGCAGGCGCGGCGACCGCGGCGGGCGAGGCCGCGACCGCGGTGGACAGCAGGGTCGCCATCGACAACGAGACTGCGAGGGCACCCCGTCCGAGTCTCGAATTCCGGATCCGTGCCGTTCTCTGCCGCACGGATAGACCTGAACGTGCCATGGGATGCTGCTCCATCTCAGTCGCGTCGTTGCTGACCTCTACGGATCCAGCACGCCGCCCTGCCCGGCACGCTGGGGTCTTGCCTGCTGTGTGAAATTGACAAGTGCGGGCCGCCGAAGAACCGCTCGGCGGCCGAGCTCACCGTGGTCAGGCACGGTCGTCAGCCGGGTGCCAGCGGTACTGCTCCGCTGATCTGGCGGGAACTGTAGCCAGACTTTGCTTCCAACGTCAATATAAGATCCGATGAATTCTGGCTCGTCATCGCGCTGTGACCCTCGACGTCCGGCAGCTCAGCGTGACGTCTTCTTTACCTTCCGCTGGAAAGGTAGGCTGCTCCCGTGGATCTCTCCGATCAGGCCCCCGCGGCCGCCCTGGTGTTCCAGACGATGCTCGCCCACGGCCCGCTCACCCGGGCCGAGGTCGGTCGCCGGACCGGTCTGTCCTCCGGCGCGGTCACGAAGGCCGCGACTCCGCTGCTGGACGACGGGTGGATCGTCGAGGTCGGCAGGCCGGCGGGAGACCGGCCCACCGGCAGGCCGGCGACACTGGTGGCGGTCCGGCCGGAGCGGGCGAGCTTCCTCGGGGTCAAGGTCACCGCGGACGAACTCATCGGGGTGATCACCGACCTCACCGCGAAGCCGATGGCCGCGCGACGCGCCAAACTGGACTCACGGGACGTCGATAGCGTCGTCTCGGCCATCGCCCGGCTCGTCAAACGTCTGATCACTGCACCCGGAATCCGCCGCGCGAGCGAAATCCACCGTCTCGGCGTGACGATCTCCGGTGACGTCGACCGGCAGACCGGCACGGTTCACCAGTCACCGTTCCTCAACTGGCATGGTGTCCCGCTGGCGCAGTTGGTCGAGACCGCCACCGGGATACCCACGGTCATCGAAAACGACGTCCGCGCACTCACCGTCGCCGAGCAATGGTTCGGCGCGGGCGCCGGGCTGTCCTCCTTCGCGCTGATCACCGTCGGCGCGGGAATAGGGTGCGGGATCTCTCTGGACGGACGGGTCGTTTCGGGAGCACACGGGGTCTCCGGGGAAGTCGGCCACCTCCCGGTCGGCGACAGCGACCGGACGTGCACCTGCGGCAACACCGGCTGTGTGGAAGCCGTCGCGTCCACGGACGCCATCGTCGAACAGGCCCGCCAGGCCACCGGCAACACCCGGCTGACCATGGCGGAAACCGTCCGGCTCGCCCACGCCGGGGACCCGGGCGTGCGTGAAGTCTTCACCCGTGCCGGCCACGCGCTCGGCCTCGCCCTGGCCTCCGTGGCGAACCTGATCGGCCCGGAACGCATCATCATCTCGGGCGAAGGCGTCGCCTCCTACGACCTGTTCGCCGAGCAGATTCGCCAGACATTCGCCGCCCAGGCATTCGGTGCCGCCGCCGAATGCGAGATCGTCGTCCGGCCGCTCCCGTTCGAAGAATGGGCCCGCGGCGGCGCCGCCGTTGCCGCACAACACCTTTTCGCCCCGTCGAGGAACACCAAGCAGGTCGTTGCCATTCCTCGGTAGGGCGGTTGAGCCGCTCCGGCGTACCGCTGCGTTCCTTTCGCAAGTCGGCGGCGAGTTGCGGCCTGGTCGGGCATGCAACGCGGGTGCAGACGCCATAGCGCCTGGGCTCCTGTCTACTGAAGCAAGGACCGGGGCAGCGAGGGGCGCGCGGTACGATCCGAGCGCCACATCCGTCACGCGGTGGTGCCACCGATGTCGATGTGGGCACTGAGGCTGCTGAGGCTGCTGAGGCTCAGTGCACCCGCTCCCATTCGTATCAGGGCTCCCCCGATTCAGTACCGCTGACGGCGTTAGCAACTCGACGGCGAGTTGCTGTTGTGCCGGGAACGCAGTCAGGGCTCGTCAGTGTCGCGGCCGGATGATCCGGTCGCGGCACTCACGAGCCCTGGGGTGGGTTTTCTGTTACACGTGAACGGTGTTACGCCTCGGTCTTCGAAGCGGATCAAGATAAGCGGGCGGGATGAAGTCCGGTCTCCCGTCACCACCCATCCGCACTTCCCAACCACCACAATGCACAAGACGGTGATGCCGTTCACAAAGGAGGGTCAAGTTGTCCAGATTTGTTGGCCCGCCAAGGATCCAATACACGATATGGTGCCCGTCGCAGTGTTTGGCGTGGCTCTTACAACCGGGAAACGCGCAACCGCGGTCTCTCATGACAAGTCGTCGCCGTTGCCCGGTGGTGATGATGCGCTTGGACCGCCCCAGATCCATCTGTTCACTCTCGGTCCCGAGAACAGCGGGAATGAGCTTGCAGTCACACGCCAACATCCGCGCTTCCGCTGCCGTGATGACGCCACCGTAGTCGAGCATCGCCGTCCCGATCCCGGACTTCAACGTTTCGTAGTCCACGGTGACCGCCACATGGACCCGGTCACCACCATGGGTCGGGATCTCGTCGACGGTCATGGCGAGGCGGATCAGGTCGACGAGAGCGTCGGCGTGGCGTTCCCATTGGCTGCGGGGGTCGCGGCCTTCCTCTTTCGTCGAGTGCGGCTTCGCGAGGGGGTCGAGGGCTGCGCGGAGTTGGGCGTAGGCGAGGTTGTCGAGCTTGCCTTTGAGGGTCGCGGAGCCGTCGCGGTGTTCCTGGAACGACAGCTCCCGCTCCGGTCTCTCCGGCGGATCCTTCGGCTCCGGCCCATCCGGATCCACCGTGTCCAGGATCCGGTCTCCGGCTTTCTTCACCTCGACCGGGGACGCGTTAACGGCAAGGTTGACCAGGATTTTCTCCGCCGCCACCCGATCTTCGTCGGACACGGTCGCGGGAATCGCGGTCATGATTTTCACGATCACGTCCACATGCGCGGGGGTCAGGGCACCGGCCAATGCCGCAAGACCGGTCAGGGGCGCGACTGCGGGAATCTCTGTCCCGTCGATGGCGTACAAGGAGTTGGTGCCGCGGGCACGGACCACGATCTGACGCGCCGCGGGCTCGGACAACCCCGTTGTATGCATCAGCCACTGCACCGTCGAGTTGTACTGATGAGTCGCCTTGATACCGTCGGTTTCGGTTTTGGTGACCACCAGACCCAGCAGCGCGGTGTACCGGTTCATCTCCCGAGTGATCGCACGCGCGTACTCGACCAGTGTCGCCGGATC
>NZ_JAODNM010000112.1 GCF_025464955.1 Amycolatopsis sp.
GAGGGTCACCACATTATTTTCTGGATCCTCGGCGGGCCAACCGACCTGGACAACCTGACCCTCCTCTGTGAACGCCACCACCGTCTTGTCCATTGCGGTGGTTGGGAAGTGCGGATGGGTGGTGACGCGAGACCGGACTTCATCCCGCCCGCTTATCTCGATCCGCTTCGAAGACCCAGGCGCAACACCGTTCACGTGTAACAGAAAACCCACCCCAGGGCTCGTGAGTGCCGCGACCGGATCATCCGGCCGCGACACTGACGAGCCCTGACTGCATTCCCCGGCTTTCGCAACTCGCCGTCGAGTTGCTAACGCCCACAGCACTACTGAATCAGGGGACCCCTGGTACGAATCATTCGTACCAGGGGTCCCCGATACGAATGGCAGCGGACGCAGCAAGCCGCAGCAGCCTCAAGTGGCCACATCGGCACCGGTGCTACCACCGCGTGACGGACGCGACGCTCGGATCCGTACTGCGTGCCCGTCACCGCCCCGGTCGTTGCTTCAGTCGACGGAAGCCCAGCGCCACGAGCCCCGGCCTGGTGCCGCTGATGCTGGTCTTCACCACAGCACCTCACACCTGGCACCACTCGAGCCGCACCTGCCCCAGCACGCCCACCACCAAGATCACCAAAGCCGATGCGAGATCGTCAACATGACCTACCGGCGAGTTCAAGTTGGATGCAAGGAGCGTCGCTGCGGTAGACCGGAGCCCTGCACGAGGAGCCGCCCGAAATAGCGGTGGGGGAACGCCGCAGCAGGGGTTACGCAGCGGCGGGGGTGTGTCCCATCCGGAGCACGATCCCCTGGTCGCGCAGCGAACGGCGGAACCAGTACAGCGACAACACGATCGCCAGGCCCACCAGCGTGTACGACCCGGCCGTGCTCACCATCAGGAAGTTACCGACAGTCGCCTTCGCGAGCATCACCAGCGTGCCGGCGCCGTTGATGGCGAACACCAGCGCCCAGAGCAGCGATACCCGCTGGAAGAAGCGCTTCATACCAGGATGTCCGGACAACGTCGCGGGGAAGGCGCAGAAATCACCCGCGAGGCGCGCGAGGAACGGCCTATTGAGCGGCGCGGAGATTAAGAACAGGCTGGAAACCAAAAAATTCTGTAAAGTCGGCTGCAGGAAGTACAAAAAGACACTGCCGGTCACCAGGCCCAAGACGGTCCGCGCGACCAGCAGCGTCGTGGTGAGCAGCAGCACCGCGGGAACAGGCTTGCGCAGGACCAGCCGACAGACGATCACCGTGACCGACCAGCCAAGTGCGGCGAACAGCCCGCTGTCGAAGCTCACCACGGTGAGCAGGAGATAGAACAGGCCCGCCGGGACCAGCGTCGACTCCAACAGGTGCCGGCCTCCACCCCAAGCGAGCACCCGGAGTGAGGGGAGGTCGATCGTCACATGATGTCGCATACAGCTGGTGCGCTTCCTGTGTTGAGTTACGCCGGCCCGCCCGAACCGGTTGAGAACCCGACGAGCATAAAGGCCCGGTTATGGGTGCCGTGTGAGGTGCCGGACCCGAAGGGGTCGACATGAGTGTGACCGGCGTCTCGCTGATAATAGCCGTACCGGCCGCGGTGGTGGGCGCCGCCTGCATGGGACTGGCGAGCGCGGCCCAGGCCAGGGCCACCAAAGCGGTCGAAACAAGCAAACCGCTCGACCCCCGGTTGTTCCGCCGGCTCGTCGGGCAGCGGCTGTGGCTGGTAGGCATGGCGGCGACGATCCTGGGCCTGGTCATGCAGCTGATCGCGCTGGCGTACGCGCCGTTGTTGCTGGTCCAGCCCCTGCTGATCACCTCCCTGATGTTCGCCGGGGTGCTGTCGGCCAGGCTGGACCGCCGCCGCGTCGACCGGGTGATGACAGCCGGAGCCCTGACCTGCGTGGCCGGTTTGTCCGCCTTCCTCGTGCTCGCGCGGCCCAGTGGGAACGCGGACGTGCTGACGTCGGGTAGCAAACTGCTGCCACTGGGGATCACCCTCGCCGCGCTCACCCTGCTCGGGCTCGGGCTTTCCACGGTCGACACGGCGTCCGTGCGCGTGCTGGGGCTGGCGCTGGCCACCGGCGTCCTCTACGGCCTCACCGCGGGCCTGATGAAAGTGGTGGCAGGCCAGGCGCGCGGCGGGATCTTGGAACCGTTCCGGCACTGGACGTTGTACGTCGTATGCGTGATCGGGCCACTGGGCTTCCTGCTCAGCCAGAACACCTTTCAGCAGGGCCGGTTCCTGACCCCCGCGCTGGCCGTCATCACCGCGCTCGACCCGCTGGTCGGCGTTGCCATCGGGCTGTCATGGATGGGCGAGACGGCGAACGACTCGCCGCTGGCACTGGCCGGTGAAGCGGTCGCCGGCATCGTAGTGATCGTCGGGATCGTGCTGCTGGCCAACCGCGCGTCGCACCTCGCCAGTTCCCAGGCCGGGGAGCAGCGGCACGGCCGGGAGGACGGGCTCGGCTTGGCCGGGTCCATGCCCTGCTGACGTGCCGAGAACGCCGTCCTGGTCGACAATCACGCTGAACACACTTCGTTACGACGGCCAAGGGGCGCTATGGACCGCGTGCTGATCGTCTCCGCCGACATGGGCGAAGGACACAACGCGACCGGGCGTGCCCTCGAGGACGCGGTCAAGCGGCTCTGGCCACAGGCCACTGTCGGCTGGATCGACGCCCTGGAGGTGATGGGTCCGGGAATCGGGCCGCTGTTCCGCCGGATCTACGTCGCCAACGTGCAAAAGACGCCGTTGCTGTACGAGTTCTTCTACCGGCTTGTCTGGCGCTTCGGCTGGTTCGCCGTGGCGGCGAAGCGGTTTTCGGGCGCGTGGTGCGGACGGCTGCTGGCCCAGCGCGTCGCGGAGTTCCAGCCGGACCTCGTGCTCTCCACCTATCCGATGGCCACCGCCGGATTGGAGTGGCTGCGCCGGCGGGGCAGGCTGGACGCGCCGATCGGCGCGTGGGTCTCGGACTTCGCGCCGCATCCGTTCTGGGTGTACGACCGGATCGACCTGAACCTGGTCATGCACTCCGTCGCGGTGACCCCGGCGCTACGGTCCGTGCCGCGCGCGACGGTCAAGGTATCCGCGCCACCGGTCCGCGCCGCGTTCCGGCCCGGCGACCGGGATACCGCCCGGCAGCGCCTCGGCCTACCGCTCGACGCGTTCGTCGCGCTGGTGTCTTGCGGTTCGCTCGGGTTCGGCGATGCGGGGACGACCGCCGCGGAGCTGCTCGCCGCGCATCCGGCCGTCGTGCCCGTGGTGGTCTGCGGACGCAACGAGGCGCTGCAACGGAAACTGCGCCAGTTCGCGGAGCACGAGCCGCGGCTCCACGTGCTGGGCTGGACCGACCGGATGCCCGAGTTCACCCTCGCCGCCGACGTCGTGGTGACCAACGCCGGCGGTGCGACCGGGCTCGAGGCGCTGGCCTGCGGGCGGCCGGTGGTGATGCACCGGCCGATCGCGGCGCACGGCAAAGCGAACGCGCGGCTGATGGCGAAGGCCGGGCTGGCCTTGGTCTGCGAGCGGGACGGTGAACTCGCCGACGCTGTCCGCGCCCTGATCCTCGAGCCGGGGCGGCTGAAGGCGATGGCCGAGGCGGCGACCCGGCACTGCGAGTCGGCGACCAGCCTCGAAGACGGGCTGCGGGCACTCGCGTCCCGTCCCCACCGCACCCCAGCGCGGCCGCTGCGCCCGGAGGACGCGTTGTTCCTGCAGGTGCACACGCCCGAAGTGCCGCAACAGGTCGGCGCGGTCCTGGTGTTCAGCCCGAAGCCCGACGGCTCGGTGCTCACCCGCGAGGACGCGGCGTACCTGTTCGCCGCGACACCCGGGCTGAACATGCGCCTGATGCCGGGAGGCGTGTGGCGGCGGCCGAAGTGGCAGGAGCGCACCGTCAGTGCCGAAGACGTCCTTACCGAAGTCGACGTCTCCCACGGCGGCGTCGCCGTGGAGTTCGACACGGCGATGGACCAGGCGATGGACGAGTTCTTTTCGATCGGGGTCGACCCGGCCGAGCCATGCCAGGGCCGGCTGGTGGTGGGGATCGAAGGCGGCCAAGCGGCGTTGCTGATCAAGCTGCACCACGCGGCCAGCGACGGAATGGCGGTCATCGGCGCGCTCGTCGGCCGCATGCGCGGGCAGCGACCGCTCGACGCGCCGACGTCGGGCAAGACACGGCTCTCGCGCCGGAGTCTGGCATCGGCCGCCGAACTCGCTCGTGGGACGTGGGCGCTGGCGCGCGCGGGCCGTGCCCCGCGACCTCCTTGGAACACCGAAATACCTGGCCCGCAACGCCATTACAGCCGCGCTCATCTCGGGGCCGCCGACGTCCGGGCGGTCGCGCGGCGGCTGAGTACCCCGACGACGGACGTCGTGCTCGCCGTAGTGGCCGAGGCGCTGCACCGCGGCTTCGGCCCGGACGCCCCCGACCGGCTACGGGTGATGATCCCGATGTCCATGCGTGGCACGGACACCTTCCGTCAGCTGGGAAACCACACTGGCGCGGCTTCGGTGGACCTGCCCCTCGGGCCGATGTCCCTGCGCGACCGCGTCACCGGCACCCACGAGTCGCTGCACGACCAGGTCTCCGCCGGTGCCCCGCGCGCGGGGCACGCCGTCATCCGGGCGATCGGTGTGCTGCCGAACTGGCTGCACCGGCGCCTCGCGCGCCTGGTGTACCGGGGGACTTGGTTCAGCGTTATCGCCTCGGTCCTGCCGGGCGCACGCTCCGCGGTCCGTGTCGACGATGCCATCCTCTGCACGGTGTACCCGGTGCTGTCACTGGCCCCCGGAGTCCCGGTGGCCGTCGGTGTGATGACCTGGGCGGACCGGTTCACCGTGTGCGTGACGTCGACGGTCGACGGCGCCGACCGCGGCGACACCCTGGCGGCCGCCGTCACCGCCGCTTTCGCCGACCTTCAAGCGGATTCGGAGGCGGATCCGGAGGCTGGCTAGGCGGCCGAAGGGTGCAGGCCGGAGGCCTTCTACGCTGAGGCTGTGGACCTGACGCTGCTGCTGGACAAGATCATCCTCGACGTCGAGGACAAGGGTGCCCGAGGCACGGTGGCGGACTACATTCCCGCGCTGGCCAGGGTGGATCCCAGCCACTTCGGGATGGCCATCGCCGAGCTGGACGGAACCGTCCACGGCGTCGGCGATTGGCAGCATCCGTTCTCCATCCAGAGCATGTCGAAGGTCTTCACGCTCGCGCTGGTGCTGGCCCAGGCCGACGGCGCGGACGTCTGGCGGCGGGTGGGCCGCGAACCTTCGGGCGATCCGTTCAACTCGCTGGTGCAGTTGGAACACGAGGACGGCATCCCGCGCAACCCGTTCATCAACGCGGGGGCGCTGGTCGTCACCGACGAGCTCGCCCGGTACGGCGACGCGGCCGACGAGCTGCTCACATTCCTGCGCACCGAAAGCGGCGACCCCGGATTGACCGTCGACGCCGAGGTCGCGGCCTCCGAAGCCGAGCATGCCGACCGGAATCGCGCACTGGCTTACTTCATGGCCGCCTACGGCAACATCCGCCACCCGGTGCCCGAGGTCCTCGACCAGTATGTCCGGCAGTGCTCGATCGCGATGAGCTGCGGCGACCTCGCCCGGTCCGCGCTTTTCCTTGCCAGACACGGAATCCGCAACGACGGCAGCAGGTTCATCGGCCAGAGCGAGGCCAAGCGCATCAACGCCGTGATGCTGACCTGCGGAACCTACGACGCCGCCGGACAGTTCGCCTACCGCGTCGGGCTGCCCGCCAAGAGCGGCGTGGGCGGCGGCATCCTCGCGATCGTGCCCGGCCGTTGCGCGGTCTGCGTTTGGAGTCCCGGTCTGGACAAACGCGGCAACTCGGTCGCCGGCGCCACCGCCCTGGCCCGCTTCACCACCATGACCGGCTGGTCCATCTTCTGACCGCGGGCTCGAGGGCTCGTGAGTGTTCCGGCCGCTTAGAACCGGCGCGAACACTCACGAGTCAGTAGACGGCGGCGAGGATGCGCAGGATGTCGGGCTCGGTAGGGAGCAGCGGCGTGTTGCGGGTGACGGGGTCGGCGAGGGCGACGGCCGCGATGGACGGCAACATGGCACGCTCGACGCCCAGCTCGCGCAGCGGACGTTTGACGTCGATCCCGCCCGAAATCCGCCGCACGGCGTCGATCGCGGTCCCGCCGCGCACATGCATGGCTTGCGCGGCCTGTTCGTACGCTCCCACCGCGGCCTCGGCGCTGAAGTCCATGACCTCCTCGCACACCGCCGCGAGAGCGATGCCGTGCGGGGTGCCGGTGTGCGCGGTCACGGCGTGGGCGATCCCGTGCACCAGGCCGAGTCCCGAGATGGTCAGCGCCTGCCCGGCCAAATGCGCGCCGAGCATCAGCTGTGCTCGCGCTTCGAGGTCGGCGCCGTCGGCGTACGCCACGGGCAGCCACCTGCTGACCATCGCCACCGCCTGCGTCGCGTAGGCAGCCGACACCGGGTTGGCACCCCGCGACGCGAGCGATTCGATCCCGTGCACGAGCGCGTCGAACCCGGTCGCGGCGGTCACCCGAGACGGCAGGCCGAGGGTCAGCTCGGGGTCCAGCACCGCGATCCGCGGCTTCACCGAGGCGTGTCCTAAGTAGATCTTGCGGCGCGCGCACGCGTCCTCGATGACGCCGAAGCCGTTGGTTTCGGCTCCTGTCCCGGACGTCGTGGGCACGGCGACGAGCGGCAGCCCGTCGGCCGCGTCCCACAGGGCGTCCGCGTCCGCGGCCGCCGCGGCCCGGTTGCCCGCCAGCAGCGCTATGCCCTTGGCGGCGTCGAGCGCCGAGCCTCCGCCCAGCGCGACCACCGCAGCGGCACCGAAGGACCGCACGGCGGCGGCGCCCTCGTCGACGTTCTCCGTGGACGGGTTGGGGCTGACCCCGTCGTAGACGTCGTACTCCATTCCCGCCACTTCGAGTCCTTTAAGGACTTTGTCGACCAGTCCGGCCGCGCGCAGACCCTTGTCCGTGACAACAAAAGCGCGGTCGAACCCGGTCGCGGTGACGAAGTCCGGCAACCGCCCGACGACGCCGGGACCGAACTCGATCCGGCAGGTCGGGTCGATGGTCAGGGGTTCGAGGCCGCTCACTACGCCACCTCCAAGGTCGGCTCGGGCAGGCGGAACTGTTTTCCGGCAAGGGATTCGTACAGCCGCACCGGGGTCATCTCACCGGCGTGGTCGCCGTACTGGGCCTTCGCGCGCCGGTAGATCTGCTCTACCATCGCGGACAGTTCGGTGGACACCCCGACGTCGCGGCCGAGGTCCACCGCAAGGCCCAAGTCCTTGCAGGCCAACGCCATCGCGAAGGAATCGTCGTAGTCACCGGAGGCGAGGACGGACATCATGTCGTTCTCGAGAAAGTTCGAAGCCGCCGGGCTGGTGAGCAGGGCTGCGCGCAGCACGCCCAGGTCGACCCCGGCTTTGACACCCACCGCCAGCACCTCGGAAGTGGCCACGAGGTGGCAGAACCACAGCAGGTTGATCATCAGTTTGACGGTGTAGCCGGAACCGTGCGCTCCGACGTGCAGGATCTTGTCCGCCTCGCCCATCGCCATCAGCAGCGGCAGCGCCTGCCCGAAGTCCGCCGGGTGCCCGCCGACAAAGATCTGCAGCGTCCCGGTCTCGGCGCCCTTGGCCATACCGCTGACCGGCGCGTCCAACCGCCGGATGTCGAACACCTCGGCCACCCGCTCCGCCGCGGCAGGCGTCGAGGTGGACATGTCGATCCACAGCGCGCCAGGCGGCAAGGCCCGCGCGGCACCTTCCCGCACCAGCACGTCCTCGACGATGCGAGGGTTGGGCAACATCGTGATGAGCACGTCCACTTCGGACGCGCATTCGGCCGCGCTCGCCGCCCAGCGCGCACCGAGCGCGACATGCTCGGCCGCGGCCGCCTCATGGACGTCATGCACGGTGAGCACGTGGCCCGCCGAGATCAGGTTGCGGGCCATGGGTCTGCCCATATTGCCCAGTCCGATGAAACCGATTCTCATAACCAGCCTCGTTTCAGGTGAGGTCGATCCACGTGGTCTTCAAAGCGGTGTAGGAATCCAGTGCGTGCAACGACTTGTCACGTCCGGCGCCGGTGGCTTTGAAGCCGCCGAACGGGGTGATGACGTCGCTGGCGTCGAAGGTGTTGATCCAGACCGTGCCCGCGCGAAGCCGCCGCGCGGTCTGGTGCGCGACGGTGATGTCCCGCGTCCACACCGAAGCGACCAAGCCGTACTCGGTGTCGTTCGCGAGGCGCACACCTTCGTCCACATCGCCGTCGTAGGTGATCACGGCCAGCACCGGGCCGAAGATTTCCTCACGTGCGACGACGTCGTCGTTGCTGACGACGTCCAGGATCGTCGGCTGGACGAACGTCGCCGCTGCGTCACCAACGTCACCACCGAGCACGACCTTTGCGCCCGCGGCGACGCCGGTCGCGATGTAGCCGAGGACCTTCTCGTGCTGCGCGCGGTCGACGATCGGGCCGAGCACGGTGGCCGGGTCCAGCGGGTCGCCGAGCCGGAACGTCTCCCCGGTGACCTTGACGATCTCGGCCAGCAGCCGGTCCTTGACCGACGCGTGCACGATCAGCCGCGAGCCCGCGTTGCACGTCTGCCCGGCGTTGTAGAAGATGCCCCACGCGACGGCGGACGCGGCCGCGGGGATGTCGGCGTCCGGCAGCACGAGCTGCGGCGACTTGCCACCGGCTTCGACGGCGATCTGCTTGCCGTTGGACTCCCCCGCGTACACCTGGAACAGCCGGGCAACCGCCGCCGACCCGGTGAAGGCGATCTTGTCGACGTCCGCGTGCCGCCCGAGTGCCTGCCCGGCGACTTCGCCGAGCCCGGGGACGACGTTGAGCACCCCGTCTGGCAGACCGGCCTCCGTCGCCAGCCGGGCGAGGACCAAGGCCGCCAACGACGTCTGCTCGGCGGGTTTGAGCACGACCGAGTTGCCGGTGGCGATCGCCGGGGCGAGCTTCCAGGAAGCGATGAGCAGGGCGTAGTTCCATGGCACGACAGCGCCGATGACGCCCAGCGGTTCCCGGGTGATCATGGCGAGCGCGTCGGGCGGAGCGGGCGCGAGTTCGCCGTAGCTCTTGTCGATCGCCTCGGCGTACCAAGCGATCGTGTCCGCGGTTCCGCCCGCGTCGACGCGGAGCGACTCGGCGATCGGCTTACCCATCTCCAGGGTGTCGAGCAGGGCCAACTCCTCGGCGTGGGCGCGGATCAACTCGGCCCAGCGCAGCATGATGCGCTTGCGCTCCTTGGGCGACAGCTCGCGCCAGCGGCCGTCGTCGAACGCCGCGCGAGCCGCCTGCACGGCACGGTCGACATCGTCAACGCCGGCTGCGGCGACTCGCGCGAGCACGGAACCGTCCCGGGGCGATGTCGTCTCGAACGTCTCACCCGAGGCCGCTTCGGTGAACCGGCCGTCGATGAACAGCCTGGTCTCGGGACTGAGCGCGGCTGCCGCGGCCAGCCAGTCCTGGTAGGTCCGAGTCACTCGATCCGCCACCGTTCCACCGCTTCCTCGTCCAGCTCGACACCGAGCCCCGGCCGCTGCGGGACCTCGAGCTCGCCGCGATTGTTGATCATGACGGGCTCGCTCAGCATGAAGTCGCGGCGCTCGGGCGTCCAACCGGGCGGGTCGTACGGGAATTCGAAGAACGGTCCCCCGCCGACCCCGGCGGACACGTGCAGGTTGGCCAGCACGCCGATGCCGTTGGTCCAGCTGTGCGGCGTGAACTGCCGGTGCTTGAGGTGCGCGAGCTCGGCCAGCGTGCGGGCGCGGTGCATGCCGACGGCCAGCACGACGTCCATCTGGTAGACGTCCAGGACGTCCTGCTCGAGGTAGCGCAGCAACTCGGGCACCGAGTGGTGCATCTCGCCGGCGGCGATCCGGACGCCGGGGTTGTCCGCGCGCAACCTCCTGAAGCCGTCGACATCGCTGTAGGGCAACGGTTCCTCGACCCAGAAGACGTCGAGTTCGGCGAGCTGCCGGACGATCTTGCTCGTCTTGACCAAGTCCGACGCGTCGGCGGTGTCGCCGGCCATGCGCCATGACTGGTTCAGGTCGACCATGATCTCGAACTCGTCGCCGAGCGCCTCGCGGACCGCGGCGACGGCGGCGATCCCTTCGGACACGCGGTCGCGGTCGATCCGGATCTTGCCGGCGCGGAACCCGGCGGCGCGGGCACGCAGGGCGGTCTCGACGCGCTCTTCGGGCGACTTGAGCTCGGCGAAAGACGCGTAGGCGGGCAGAGCGCGGGCAGCGTTGCCGAACAACGTCGCGACCGGCAGCCCGGCGACCTTGCCGATGATGTCCCAGAGCGCGACCTCCAGCGGCCAATAGCTGCCGCCGTGGAAGTTCGCCGTCTCGATCGCCTTGACGTGGCGGACGATGTCGAGCGGGTCTTCACCGAGGAAGAGGTTCTTGAAAGCGTCGAACCCGTCCATGGTGTCACCCGAACCGATGCCGGTGACGCCGTCGTCGGTGTGGACGCGGACGATCGTGGCGTCGAAGTGGCGCCGGGGTTCGGGGTCCCAGGCGGCGCGCAGGGGCGGGTCGAGCTCCAGGCGTAGCCGGTCGAGCGTGATGTCGGTGATCTTCATCGGACGAGCGCCTCTTCGGTGGGCTGGTAGAACGGGTTCGCGGCGCCTTGGCGGGCCGCGGCGAGGACGTCGTCGACGCTCGGCGCCGCCTGGACCGCCGCCTCGATCGAGCGGTAGGCCGCCGCGCGCTGGTTGCCGAACGACTCGTCGAGGTCGTCGACGGCCGGGTTGACCCAGATCGCGGCGATGATCAGCAGGTCGTCGGCGTCGGCGGCCGGGATCAGGCCGTCCCCGAGCGCGTCGGCGACGCCCTGGGCGAGACCGGCCTGCGCCGAGCCCCAGGTGGCGCGTTCGTGCAGGTCGCCGGAGGCCGCGGCTTTGGTGACGAACAGCGTCAGCGGCTTCACCGGGACCGACGGGCGCAGCACGGTGACAAACGGGACGTGGCCGGCGCTCGGCGTGGCCAGCGCCGTCGCCCACGCCGTCTCCACCGGGCCGCCCTTGCGGCCGAGGACGAGGTTGGTGTGCGCCGCGTTGGGACCGTCGCCGACGAACGATTCACCGATCAGCGTCGTGCGCGCGAAAGTCATGACGCGATCTAAAATCGCGCCGTGGCACGGCCGCAAGGTCCCGGCGGTGATCGCAATCCGAGTTGCTCCCCTGCCAACCCGGACTCCGAACGGGGGACTCGGCGCGGGCGAGTGTGGGACACGCGGGTTTGGGCGTGGGACTCGCCGTACGCTGCGCGACATGAGTTCGCTTCGGGCGGTCGGGCACGGCCTGCGCCGTGATCTGGGCCTGCTGGAGTCGCTGGCGTCGACGGAGGCGCAGGATGCCGGCGGGCTGGGCGTCGTGCGGCTGGCGCAGCTGGTCGGCCGGGAGAAGAGCCAGGTTTCGCGCGCGCTCAAGGCGCTGGCCGAGGAAGGAATCGTCGAGCGCGATCCCGACACCCTCGAGTACCGGCTCGGTTGGCGGCTGTTTTCGCTGGTCGCGGCCACCGTCGAGAACCGGCTTGTGCGGGTTGCCGAACCGATCATGCACTCGCTGTCGGCCGAGATCGAGGAGACGAGCCACCTCTGCGTGCTGCGGGACACCGACGTGCTGACGCTGCTGTCGGTGTCCGGTCACTCGTTCCGGGTACACGGCTGGGAGGGACGCGGCGTCCCGGTCGCCTGCACCTCGGCCGGGCGTGTGCTGCTGCAGGAGTCCACCCCGGACGAGCTGTACGTGCGGTTCGGCGTCGACGGCAACCTCGCGGAGGGCTACCCGCGGTCGACAGCGCGGTCGTTGCCGGAGCTGTGGACGCGCATCCAGGAGAGCCGCCGCACCGGCTACGCGCGGGTGCTCGACGAGTTCGAGGACGGGCTGTGCGGGGTGTCGGCGCCGGTCCGGGACTTCCGCGGCCGGGTGATCGCCGCGCTCAACATCTCGGCGCCGACCGAGCGGCTCGGCCACCGGCTCGACGACGCCGGTCGCGTCACCGCCCGCGCCGCCCTCGAAGTCTCCCGTCAGCTCGGCTGGGACTCGCCCCGAAAACCCGCACCCACCACCCACCCCACCTAACCGCAACTCGACGGCGACTTGCGGCCCTTGCGGAAGCTAACTACCGCAACTCGACGGCGACTTGCGGTAGTTAGCGTGCGGGTCAGGCGAGGAGGACGGGCTTGTCGAGGAGCTTGACGCTGACACGGGCGCCGGGGCCGTACTCCGCCGACCGGTGGGACGGGACGTCGGCCAGCAGCTCGGTGCCGTCCGAGCGCAGCAGCCGCACCCGGACCGTCGCGCCGCGAAAGTTCGCGACGACGACCACCGAGTCACCCCGGTCGTCCGGCTCGATGACGACGGCTTCCGGCCGGACGAGCACGGTCACCAGGTTGCCCGCCGACACCTCACCACTGACCGGCAGGACCTGCTGACCGACCCGCACCCGGCCACCGGCCTCGGTGGTGCCCGACAGGTGGTTCATCGTGCCGACGAACTCGGCCACGAACGGCGTCGCCGGGCGGTCGTACAGCTCCGCCGGAGCGGCACACTGCTCGAGCCGTCCCGCGCGCATGACACCGACGCGGTCGGCCATCGACAGCGCCTCTTCCTGGTCGTGCGTCACGAAAACCGTGGTCACACCCAGCTCAAGCTGGATGCGCCGGATCTCGTCACGCAGCTGCTCGCGGACCTTCGCGTCGAGCGCGGACAGCGGTTCGTCGAGCAGCAGCACGCGCGGTGAGATCGCCAACGCCCTCGCGAGCGCGACCCGCTGCTGCTGCCCGCCCGAGAGCTGGTGCGGGAACTTCGTGACGTGCTCGGCGAGCCCGACGAGGTCGAGCAGCTCCCCCGCACGCGACCGGCGGGCCGACGCGTTCTGCTTACGCAGCCGCAGTCCGAACGCGACGTTGTCGAGCGCGCTCATCGTCGGAAAGAGACTGTAGGACTGGAAAACCATGCCCATGTCCCGCTTGTTCACCGGCGTCCGTGAGATGTCGCGCCCGTCGAGACGCACCTCTCCGGAGTCCGGGCGGTCGAACCCGGCCAGGATGCGCAGCGCCGTGGTTTTGCCGCAGCCCGACGGTCCGAGCAACGCCAGCAGCTCCCCTGGCTCGATCGCGAGGTCCAGCCCATCGAGCGCATGGGTGGCACCGAAGGTGCGGTGGACGCCGGCGAACTCGACGGCCGTCCCGGTCATCGCGCCGACCGAGGGCGGGCGCTGTTCGTCGAGCACGGCCACCGGTTCGGCGGTCTGGGTCAACGGTTCGAGCTCACTCATGCGGCAGCACCCTTCGCCTTCTTCACCCGGCGCGTGTTCAGCGCGCCGATCAACAGCAGCAGCAGGTTGATGATCAACAGGCTCAGCATCGAGGCCGCCACCTGCAGCTGTCCCGAATTCGCCGGCAGCTCGACGAGCCAGATCGAGAACGGCTTGTACAGCAGGATCTTCGCGATCGTGTACTCCCCCATCACCAGAGCGAAGCACAGGAACGCCGCGCTGACCACCGAAGTCCGCAGACTCGGCAACAGCACCCGGTACAGCACGGTCCCCCAGCCCGACCCCAGGTTGCGCGACGCTTCCACGAGCGTCCGGACGTCGACCGACCGGATGCCCGCGTCCAGCGCGCGGTAGGTGTAGGGCAGGCACAGGATCACGTAGATGAACGCCAGGATCAGCGGCAGCCCGGGCGAGCGGATGCCGTTGACGAGGTCGAGCGCGAACCCGCCCAGGTGATCCGGTGTCCACACGAGCGTGTCGGAAACCCCGACGACCAGTACCACCGGCGGGAACACCAGCGGTAGCAGGCACAGCATCTCGACGACCGGCTTGACCCGCGGGAAACGCAGGTGCAGCAGCAACATCGTCGGCAGCAGCAGCGCGAGCGTCACCGCGATCGTGATCACCGACAGCTCGACCGAAAGCAGCAGAGCGGTCTGGATGCTCTCCTGCCCGTTCGGCGGAGCGGCGAACACGTCTGCGTAGGCGTGGAAGTTGATCCCGCCCTTCGCCTTGTCCTGGATGGTGAACAGGAACGCGGCGAGCAGCGGGCCCAGAAAGTAGACCGCGGCGAAGAACAGGACGACCCAACGGCTTCTGCTCCCGCGTTGCGGCCCCCGGCGCGCCCGTGCGGGCGGCGGTTCGACCGGGAGGATCGGCGCGTCGATCACGGTCATGACACCCACCTCGTGGTCCGTCGCTGGAGATATTGGTACAGGAACGTCAGCGGGATGATCAGCACGACCATGTCGAGCGCGAGCGCCGCACCGAGGTTCTCCTGTCCGGAAAGGACATTGCCCGAGAGCACGCTCGCGATCTGGATCGGCACGAGCGGGAACGACCCCGACGTCAGCGCGTCCGCCGTGGCATAAGCCGAAAACGCCGAGCAGAACAACAGCAGCAGCGAGCCCAGGAAACTCGGCAGCAGGACCGGACCGGCTACATAGCGCCAGAACTGCCAACGCTTCGCGCCCAGGCTCTCGGCAGCCTCACTCCACTGCGGCTTGAGCCCTTCGAGTGCCGGGGCCATCACCAGCACCATCAGCGGCACCAGGAAGTACAGGTAGATCAGTGCGATACCGTCGACCGATTCGAGGCTGAACCCGGCGTCGCGGATGAGCGAAAAGCCGAACTGCTCCTGCAGGAAGTTCGTCACCAGACCGGATCCGCCGATGGTGGCGATGAACAGGAACGCCAGCTGGACCCCGCCCGACTGCGCGAGCACGGCAGCCGCCGCGGTGACCACTCGACGAAGTCCGGCACTACGCGAAGTCACGACCGCGTACGCGAGCAGCAAGCCGGCGACCGCGCCGACCACCGCGGTGATGGCCGACAGCAGCAGGCTGTTGCCCAACGCGGTCAGATAGACCCCGTGGACCGAGTTGGCGACGTTGTCGAAGGTGAACGTCGTCTTCGGCTCGAACTGCTGGGTGACCGGGTTGCGCGCCCGCACGGTCTTGCGGAACGCGGTGAACAGGATGACGACGATCGGCAGCACGAAAAACAGGCCGACGAAAGCGAAAAAGGGGAGCAACCCCGTCCAGGCATAGTTACGGCGGCGGGGCCGGCGACGTGCGCCGGCCCCACTCGTGTCGATCTTCGCTGAGGTCATCTACTTGACCGCGTTCGCCCATTTCTGGGTGACGACCGCTTTGGCGGCCGTCGTCTGGTCCTGCGTCGGCAGGAACGGCTTGGCGTCGGTGACCGCCGGGACCAGCGCGAGCGCGGCCTTGTCGGCAGTGCCGGCCTTCGCCAGCGCGTCCAGTTCGATCGGGCGGCCGTAGCCCTTCAGCCAGCCGTTCTGGCCTTCGGTGCTGTAGAGGTATTCCTCCCAGAGCCGGGCCGCCGCGGGGTGCGCGGCGTTGATGCTGATCGCCTGGGCGTAATAGCCCGAGACCAGGCCGTCGGTGGGAACGTTGACCTCCCAGGTCACGCCCTGGGTCTTCAGCTTCGCGGCGTTCGCGAGGTTGAGGTAGTCCCAGTCGAGCACGATCGGGGTCTCACCGGACTGGACGGTCGCGGCCGTCGCCTTGACCGGGATGAACGCGCCGTCCTTCTTGAGCTTGCCGAAGAAGTCGATGCCGGGCTGGATGTTCGTCGCCGAACCGCCGTTGGCGAGCGACGCGGCCCAGACCGCCTGGAAGGCGGCGTTGGCGCTGGTCGGGTCACCGTTCAGGGCGACCTTGCCGGCGTACGCGGGGTTGTCGAGGTCCTTGATGGTCTTCGGGCAGGTGCCGCCGACCTTGGCCGCGTTGCAGCCGATCGAAATGTAGCCGCCGTAGTCGCTCCACCACAGGCCGCCTTCGTCCTTCTGTCCGACCGGGATGTTGTCCCAGGTCGCGACCTTGTACGGCGCGTAAAGCCCGTCTTGGGCTCCGCTCAGCGCGTAGGACAGGCCGACGTCGAGGGTGTCCGGCGCGGTCGGCTGACCCTTGGTCGACTTCACCGCGTTGATCTCGTCGCCGCTGGAGCCGTCCGGGTTCTCGCTGTTGATCGTGATGCCGTACTTGGCGTGGAAGCCGTCGAGGAGGGCGCCGTAGCCGGCCCAGTCGCGGGGCAGGGTGATGACGTTGAGCGTGCCTTCCTTCTTGGCCGCCGCCACCAGCGCGTCCAGCCCGCCGCCGGCCGCGGCCGAGTTCGCGGTCTTCCAGTCGGCCGGGCCGCTGCCGCCACTACCGGTCGCGGCGCCGGTGCTGCTCGAGCACGCCGCCACGCTCATGACCAGCGCGCCCGCCACCAGGGCCAGACCCCAGGCGCGTGGGCGCGTCGTTGATCGAAGAGTGGTGTGCATTGCTGTTCTCCTTGGGAGCCAGGCCGAAGGCGGCCGCCATGGCGACGACCGACTTGTCATGACAAGAGTCTGCGGAGCCCGCCCGTCAACGGTCAACAGCTTGCGATTAATCACCATAGAGCGTTCACGCATTGTTCACAGGGCTGGTCAGATACGTGCCCGGGTGCCAGTTTTCTCGGTGTGTGATCACTTGGACATGTACTGTCAACTACCGTGGATCGCCCCCTGCACGAACAAGTCGCCGCCGAGTTGCGCCGTCGGATCACCCTCGGCGAGCTGACTGTCGGCGCTCCCCTGCCGTCCGAAGCGCAGCTCTGCGAGCAGTGGCACAGCTCGCGCGCGCCGATCAGGCAGGCGCTGGCGACCCTGCGCGCGGAAGGCTTGATCGGCGGCGGCCGCGGCAAACCACCGGTGGTGCGGCGGCAGTCACTGAGTCAGCCGTTCGACTCGTTCATGTCCTTCAGCAGTTGGGCGGAGGAGCTGGGACACGTCCCCGGCCAGCGGACCCTCGAGGTCGCGCTACGGCCCGCGCCGACCGAGATCGCCGACGCACTGGACATCGATCCGGGCGAGATGGTCGTCCAGCTGCTCCGGCTGCGGCTGCTCGACGATGTCCCCACGATGATCGAGCGCACCACGTTCGTCGAGCACGTCGGCCGAAGCTTGTTCGACTACGACTGCGACTCTGGATCGATCTACGCGTACCTGACCAGCCGCGGGCTGGAAGTCGGCGACGCCAGGCACGTCATCGACGCGGTGGGCGCCGACGAAACCGACGCCGAACTGCTCGGTCTGACCCCCGGGGTGCCGTTGCTCCGCGAGCGGCGGCTGGCCAGCACCATCGACGGCGAGGCGTTCGAGTACTCCGACGACCGCTACAAGCCGGACATCATCTCGTTCACCATCCACAACAGACTCGACGCCCAGCCCGCCCTCTCCCGCGCCTGGCAACCCCTGCGCAAATCGGGTACCTAGCGCTTCGGGGTTTGGTCGTCGTCGAAGGCGGCGAGTGCCTGACGGCGGTGCAGCAGGTCGAGGCACTCGTCGAGGTGATGTTCGAGTTCCTTGAGCCGGGCCCGGTCGGCGGCGGTGAGGCCGCCGTGGGCCAGCGCACCCTTGCGCAGGGCGTGCTCCTCGTCGATCAGATCGCTGATGCGGTTGGTGATCTCGTGCCCGGACATGCCTGCCCCTTAACGGTGACGTCGACCAACGCTGCCGAGACCGAGCTTACGGACGACGCCAAGGCTCGGCAGACCGCGCCAGCTTGGTTGACACGTCAAGTATCTGTGGGTAAATTGATGACACGTCAACCAGTTGCGGAAGGGTAAGAAGGACAGCATGGAACTCGGCCTCTACAGCTTCGGGGATCGCCATCCCGACCCACTGACCGGCGAGCAGGTCTCGGTCGCGGACAAGCTGGCCCAGACCCTCGAGCGGATCAAGCTCGCCGACGAACTGGGCCTGTCGTTCTACGGCCTCGGCGAACACCACCTCGACACCTACGCGATCTCGAACCCGGGCACGGTACTCGCGGCCGCGGCGAGCATCACCGAGCAGATCACGCTCAGTACCGCCGTCACCGTCCTCAGCACCGAAGATCCTGTTCGGCTGTACCAGCAGTTCACCACCCTCGACCAACTCAGCCGCGGCCGCGCCGAACTGCTGGCGGGCCGGGGTTCGTTCACCGAGTCGTTCCCGCTGTTCGGCGCCGACCTGGCCGACTACGACGACCTGTACGAGGAAAAACTCGCCCTGTTGCTGAAGATCGACCGCGAGGACCCGATCACCTGGTCCGGCCGGTTCCGGCCGCCACTGGACCACGCACACATCCTGCCGCGTCCGCACGGCCGGCGGTTGCGGGTTTCGGTAGGCACCGGCGGGAACCCCGAGTCGTCGATCCGCGCGGGACTGCTGGGCCTGCCCATCGTGTACGCCATCATCGGCGGCCTGCCCGAACGTTTCGCGCCACTGGTGGACCTGTACCGCCAGGCCGGCGAGTCGGGCGAACACGCGCCCGAAGACCTGCACGTGACCATGAGTGCGATCGGCCTGATCGCCCGCAACTCCCAGGACGCCAAGGAATCGTTCTATCCGTACTGGCTGGAGACGATGAAGTACGGTGCCCGCGCCCGCGGGTGGTCCGTGCCCAGCCGCGCCGACTACGACAACTACGCGCGCGGTTCGCAGTCGATCTTCGCGGGCAGCCCGAACGAGGTCGCCGACCGGCTCATCTCCGTCGGCAAGCTCGTCGGCGCCGACCGGTACGGCCTGCAGATGGACTGGGCCGGCGTGCCGCACGCCCAGGTGATGACCGCGATCGAATTGCTCGGCACGGAGGTCCTGCCGCAGGTGCGCAAGGAACTCGGTTAACGCTGGTTGCTTTCGAGGTACGCCGAGAGCCGGATGCGGAGGCCGCGCACGTCGGCGAGTGACAGCGTAAAGACGCTCGCCGGGCGGTATCCGGCGTCGCCGTTCGGGCGCCCTGCGGGACCGGTGACGTAGACAAAGCCGTCATCGTCGTCCCGCCGCGGCATCGACCAGTGCTCGGCGATCCCCCGGCCGTCCCGGCGAGACCGGGCCGCCCAGTAGGCGTGGGTCTTCATCACCTCGGCCACCACGGCGGTGAACCCGGGCAGGTCGTACTCCGGCAGTCCGATCCCGCGCCCCGCCCACACCCTGGGTAAAGCGCAGACAGCGGTGTGATCTTCCACCGAGGGCGCGCAGCGGAAGGACGCGGTCTCGCCCGCGACCTCCACTGTCCACCGTCGAAACGTCGTCATCGACGTGATGATCACGCACCCACTCAACCACGGACCCGGTTTCCCCTAACGAGCTATCCGGTCCACACGCGACTGCGACCACTCACCGGACTACCGGACAGGTCGAAACCTGGTCATCCCTGCAACTTCCGATCGGCAAGAAGAATGCCCATTTTGTCCGACTCGACGGCCGGCTGGGTTCTTCTTCCACGATCCGGACAAAGTTCTGGTCAGTTCCCGACACAACTGATAGGCTCCCGCCAGCAGTTAACCGTTAGTAATCAGTTGGTAGCAACAACGGTCCCCTACCCGTTCCAGGCAGGAAAAGGGTAAGAAAATGCGCGAACACAAGAAGCATCCCTCTCCTGGTTGAGACTGGCCTTTCACTGATCAGGCTCGGAAGTTCCCGAACTTCTCGGCTCAATTTTCGTCGGCCGCACACCAGCGGACAGACCGGTGGAGGTTTTCAAGTGGGGCTTTCCGATTTTCTGCTGGCGGCCGTCCATTCACCGCACGATTCGTCGATTCGGGCGATGGCCCAGGCTTCCGCACGGACCGCGTACGTCGCGATGTGCCTCGCCCTCGCCTGGGGTGTTTTCGCTGCCACAGGGTGGATCGGACGGTTGTCCGGACGTCGCGCCACCCGGGTCGGGCACATCACCTTGGCCCTGTTCGCGATCGTGCTGGGCACCCTGCACGCGGCCGCTTTCGTCTTCTTGACCGATCCGGACGAAGTATTCGTTCCGTCGACCCTGCTCAATCCGGTAAGTTCCGCCGGAAAGCTCAGATGGTCACTCGGCATAGTCGGTCTCGAACTCGTCATAGCGGTGCTGCTCACCTCACTTCTCCGGCGTTTTTTCATTTACCGGCGCTGGCTGAACGTGCACCGCGTCGCCTATGTCGCGGTGGCGCTCATCGTTGTGCATTCCTGGCTGGGCGCCTTCGCCAACGGCAATCTTTCCCTGCTGTGGCTGGCCGGCGTCACCGTGCTGGTACCGACGATTCTGGTCACCGTGCTGCGTTTCGTGAGTCCTCGAAAACTTGTCTCCTTGGGCTTGCTCGGCGACTGAACCACTCGGTGACCGAACCGACTAGTTGAAGCGAGAGGAAGACGATGAGCCCTCGCCGGACACTGCTCCCCACGAGCACGACCGTGAGTGTCGACAACGAACGCTGCCACCTCTACGGTTTCTGCCAGGTGGCGGCGCCGAACCTGTTCGAACTGACCGCCGGTGAGCGGCTGCGCTACGTCAGCCATGTCACCGAAGACCACGAGCCGCAGGCCCGTGACGCCGCGCGACAGTGCCCGATGCAAGCCATCCGGCTGTCCGGGCAGGTCACCGAATGACCACGGACGGCGCCAGGGACCGGGTGGTCGTCGTCGGAACCGGGCTGGCCGGGCTCCGCGCCGCGGAACGGTTGCGCGAGCTCGGGTTCACCGGCGAGATCATCATGATCGGCGAAGAGCGGCGGCGGCCTTACCACCGCCCGGCGCTGTCCAAGCAACTGCTCACCGGCAAGCTCCAAGCCGACGACCTCGCCTTCGCGACCTATTCCGAACTCGACTGCGGCTGGCGGCCCGGCACCCGGGTGCTGCAGCTGGACCCGAAGAACCGGGTCCTCATGCTGCCCGGCCGCGAGGAGCTCACCTATGACGGCCTGATCATCGCCAGCGGCGTCCAGCCGCGCCATCTCCCGGGCGTCCCCCGCCACGACCCGCGGATCCACGTCTTGCGCACGGTCGAAGACGCCGAAGCCATCAAAGCGAACCTGGCCAAGACCAAGGGCCGCGTGGTGGTGATCGGCACCGGATTCACCGGCTGCGAGCTGGCGTCCAGCCTGCGCGAGATGAAACGCGAAGTCACCCTGATCGGCCGCGGGTCGACGCTGCTCGGCGGTGTCCTCGGCGAAGAACTCGGCATGATGATGAACGAGCTGCACCTCGCCAATGGCGTCGACCTCGAACTCGGCGCGAAACCCGTCAGCTGGCACGCCACCCCCGAGCACATCGCGCTCGCGCTGGCCGACGGCCGGCTGCTCACGGCGTCCTGTGTGGTGCTGGCGGTCGGCAGCGTGCCCAACACCGAGTGGCTGGCCGCGGCCGACATCGACACCGTCGACGGTGTGCTCTGCGAGGCTACCTGCCACGTCGCCGGGATCGACGACGTCGTGGCGGCCGGTGACGTGGCGCGGTGGCCGAACCTGCGGTTCACCGAAACCGCGCGCCGCTGCGAGCACTGGCTCAACGCGATCGAGATGGGCCGCGCGGCAGCGGAAAACCTGATGGCCGGACGCGATTTCGCGAGGCCGTTCGTCCCGATTCCGCGGTTCTGGTCCGAACAGCACGGGAAACGGGTCCAGGGCGCGGGAATACCCGCGCTCGCCGAGACCTCGTTCTATGCCAGTGGCGACCGGAGCCCCCGGAGCAAGCCCACCGTGGCCTATTTCCGCGACGGGGTCCAGATCGCCGTCGTCTGCGTGGATCAGCCTCGGGCGATGCTGATCCTCACCGAGAAGCTGACCGCACAACTTCCGGTACCGGCGATCGCCGGCGCCGCACCCCAACCCCGGCTCCGGCCGCGGGCCGCCAACTGGTGAAGAGGATGTCTCGAATGGACCGCAGGTACCGCCGGACGATCAAGCCGAGGGCGCGGCGACGGCGAGTGTCGCCACCGGCACTGCTCTCGCTCGGCGGAATCGGGCTGGTGGTCGCGGTCGGCCTGGTCAGCTTCCTCGCCGTCACCTTTCCGGCCGACCGGTCCGGCACGACGACGAACGGGCTGTCCGGTCCGGCCCCCGCCAGCAGCAGCGGCACCCGTCCGCCGACCACAGCCCCCGCTTCGACGTCGCCCGCCGCTCCGGCGAGTACCACGACGTCCAGCGTGCCTCGGACCCGCGACGCTGCCTATCGCGACCCGGGCACGGGGAGCGAACCCGCGGCACCGCCGGAGAACACCGTGATCACGTCGACCGTGTCGGCTCCGCCGCCTACCGAGCCCACCTCCACCACCCCAACGCCGACACCCACCGTGACGATCATCTTTCCGGTCCCGGTGGGTGGCGGCGGACACGACGGCGGCGGTGGCCACAGCCACCGCTGACGGTCAGCTGAACGGGTCGAGCGTGACGGACGCCTGCTGCGGGTTCCCGTCGTTCACCAGCGACTCGTGGTGGCCGACGTCGTCGAAGGCGAACGCGTAGGCGTTGCCGTCGGCCATCTGCGCGTGGATCTTGCGGGCGTACTGGTTGGTCACGGTGTCCTGGTAGAAGCCCGCGGAACTGCTGTCCGGCTGGTTCGGATTGGTCAGCAGCGTCGAGCGGTTGTACCCCGCGCACAGTGTCCGCGAGATCGGGCCGCGGACCTGGTCGTTCGGCGCGTCCAACAGCTTGTAGCAGCCGAAGATGCTGTCGGAGTCGGGTTTTTGAAACGACGTGACGACCGCGCCGGAGTTGTTGGTGAAGTTCATGACGTTGCCGGAGACCTTGCCGAAGTACTTCGTGTTCGGCTGGTCTGCGAACGGCGTCACGGTCAACGTCGAAGACGCGTACTTCGTCCACACGCGATTGACGTAGTCGTTCAGGACGGTGGCGGGCAGGCCGCCGGCCTCGATCCCGTGGCCGGGAGCGAGCGCACGCAGGATCGTGCCGTCGGACCTGGTCCGGACCAGACTCGCCCAGCCGCCCGGCTGTCCGTTGAGCGCGGTGAAGAAACCGTTGTAACCGCCGGACTTCAGGTGACCGGTGGTCTTCGTGGACCCGTTGGCGACCTTGACCCCGACCGCGTAAGGCGCGGAGAACATGTCGACCTGGGTGCTGTTGATCCACAGCCCGGAGTCGTTGAGTGTGTATTCCGACCAGTTGAAGAGGATGTTCACGTTGGGGTCGCTCGGGTTCTGCACAGCGGGCTGGACGAGCCCGCCGGTCGCGAGTTTGAACACGAGCTTCTGGCCGTAGGAGAAGTAGAGCCTGCCGGAGAACTTCGGCATCTGGATCGTCAGGGACTTGCCGTTGGCAGGTCCGGGGATCGACGCGTCGGGCGCCGGGACCGGTGGGTTGCCGCCGGCGGGCCAGGCGTGGAACGTGCCGTTCGCATCGGCCCAGCCCTGCTGGCCGGTCGAGAGCAGCGTCCCGAGGTCATAGAGGTAGACCTGGTCACCGCGGCCGGAGTTGTTCGTGATCTGCAGGGGAATAGTGGTGGGGACGGCGGCCGCGATCGGCGCCGCCGCGACCAGTCCTGCGGTGGCGGTCACCGCCGCGGCGAGAAGCGTCAGTAGTTTTCGTTTGACCGACAAGGGTGCTCTCCTTCTCGAGTGGGTTCACAGGGGAGGCGGAAAAGGGGGACCACTGCCAGTCACCTCCGGCCAGGTCCTCGATCGCCTGCCAGGATCACGCCGGGAACGGGACGTGTCAATGTTCGAAGTACCGACAAGACAGGACAATTGCGGGTCCGAAATGGACTACACGACTTAAGAAAACGAGGTCTGGACCACTTAGAGGCAGTACGGGGCGATGTCAGAATTCTGTCCGGTAAAAAACCCACCATCACCTGAACGGCGGTCCCAGCGGCGACGGCCGAGGCGGACCGTGAGCGGCATGAAGCGGCTCATGACCACCGGCGCGGCACTGGTGCTGGCACTTGTCACGGTGAACGGATCGATTGCCTCGGGCGAACGTGCCCCGGCCACCCCGGGGGGTTGGGTCGGCACCTGGGCCACCGCGCCCGCCGCGGCGGTGCCGAACACCCCGGACGGCTACCCGAACTACTCGATCCGGAACGTGGTCCATACCAGTATCGGCGGGACCGGCGCCCGCGTCCGGCTGTCGAACCGGTTCGGCAGCGGCCCGCTGGTCTTCGGCCATGTGACCGTCGCGGTGGCCGCCGCGCCGGGCAGCCCCAGCGCTGTGCCCGGGACGATGCGCGTGCTCACCTTCGGCGGAGCGGCCACGATCATGGTGCCTGCCGGCTCCGACGTGCTCAGCGACCCCGCTCCCCTGACCGTGCCCCAGGACAGCGACCTGCTGGTCACCACCTACGTGCCGAGCGCGTCCGGACCGGTGACCTACCACCCGGACGCGCAGCAGACGTCGTTCTTCACCCGCACCGGCGACCACAGCACCGAGACATCCGGCGCGGCGTTCACCGAACAGACCTCGGTCTGGCACTACGTCACCGAGGTCGACGTGCAGAACCCGCGGTCCACCGGCTCGGTGGTGACGCTGGGCGACTCGATCACCGACGGCTACCAGTCCACCGTCGGCGCCGACCACCGCTGGCCCGACTACCTCAGCGACCGGCTCGCCGCCGCGAACCGGCCGCTCGGCGTGCTCAACGCGGGCATCAGCGCCAACCGGCTCCTGCTCGACGCGCCAGGCAGCGGCAACGGCCCGAACGCGCTCGCCAGGCTCGACGACGACGTGTTGCGGGTCGGCGACGCGCGCACGCTGATCGTCCTCGAAGGCATCAACGACATCCAGCAGGATCCCCACCAGACCGACCCGGCCCTGCTGATCGCGGCCTACCGGCAGCTCATCGCCCGGGCACACGCGCGCGGGATCCGCGTGCTCGGTGCCACGATCACGCCGTTCAAGGGCTGGCAGGTCTACGACAGCACGCTGGAAGCCACCCGGCAGGCCGCGAACACGTTCATCCGCACCAGCGGCGAGTTCGACGGCGTGGTCGACTTCGACAAGGCCGTGCGTGATCCGCAGGACCCCCTGCGCATGCTGCCCGCGTACGACTCCGGCGACCACCTCCACCCCGGCGACGCCGGCTACCGGGCGATGGCCGCCGCCGTCGACCTGTCGAAGCTGTAGGCGGCGCACGCACGTCGCTTCGAGGACCCCTCAAGTCCACGACATGGCGACCCTCGCAGTGGGTCCAACCTGGATCCACCGATGGATATCGTTGTGGATCTTGAGGTGGGTTTCACGTCGGGTGTGCCAGTGGTTTTCCGGATCTGGACGCGAGGATTCTGCCGGTCACCCTCGCCGGCTGACGGCGCTGGGTCGGTTCCGCCGTCAGGTCCGCTCTACTGCGGCAAGGACCGGGGCGGACTGGGGTTCCGGAGTGGCGGATCTTGGCCCGTTCCGCTGTGCCGGTGGCTGCGTTTCGTGAGCGACTGAAAGGGACTTTCCTTGCATTGGATGCACGGATAGTGCCGTTCGCAGTTCGCCACTCACGTTAAGCAACCAGCCTCGCGGGCTTGGTGCATCTGTGAGTGACACCCGCGATATGCAGTTGGACGTGAAGGCCACCTTCAGGACGTAATGCGCCGTGAAGGTGGCCTTCACGTCCAATCAATGATCACGCGCAGCGATAAGGAGGATCACCTGAAAGGGTATCGAATGGTCGTTCGAATCGCGGTAGGATAAAGGGGTGTCCAGCTCACTGATCCGGTTCCCCTCGCTCGCCGAGATTCGGCGTGCGAATCCGGTGGAAGCTGCTGAGATCGCTCGCCAACTGGCGCGGATTTACAGTGAGTGTGACGCGCTGTTTGGTGTGTTGGCGGCGAAGGTGGAGACCGAGGGTGTGAAGGTCGTCTACCAGTACCTGAACACGGCACTGTGGCTGGATGATGTCACCCAGATCGGCCCGGCGGCGACGAAGCGGATCGTGATTCGGGGTAAGGCCGTGAACTCCTCCAGTAACCTGGACGGCACGGAGATCCCCGCGATCGCGCCACTGGCCGGTGCTGCGGCACGTGCAGGCGAGATCACTCCGGCGCATGTGGATGAGATCGTGGCGACGATGATCAACATGCCCGCGACGGTGTCTGCTCGGGATCGGGCGGGTGCGGAGAAGATCCTGGTCGACCTCGCCCGGCAGGCGAAACCCCTCGAAGTCCGCAAAGCCGGCGACCGGCTCCTGAACACCTTCGACCCGG